>JAIETL010000056.1 GCA_019745195.1 Beijerinckiaceae bacterium | reverse complement strand
GGACGGCAAGTCAGCGACCTTCCACGACAGAAAATCCGGCCGGCTCTCGCCGAAATGCAGCAGATTCGCCAGCGCGTGCTTCTGGCCGGCATCGAGACGGGCGTAGTCGGGATAGGAATAGTCCAGCATGGCCACGATGCCGCGCGGAACCGTGGGCGCGATCTCGCGCAGCGCCGTGACGATCGCGGGATCGAAGGATTTGAAGACGATCGGCTGGCCGGGATGGGCTGCGACGATCTCGGCCGCACGCCGGGTCAGCGCCAGATCGCCGTCGAAGCGGCTCTTGATCTCGATGACGAGCGGCACGCGCCCGGCGATGCGGTCAAGGAAGGCGGTCAGCGTCGGGATCGTCCCGCTGCCGCCCTTCAGCGGAACCGCCGTCAGCGCCTGCGCCTTGCGATCAGCGACCGCGCCGGTCTCGCCCGTCAGCCGGTCCAGCACGAAATCGTGAAAGACCATGGCCTCGCCGTCGGCGCTGAGCTGGACATCGCATTCGATGCCGAAGCCATGCGCGATCGCGGCGTCCGCCGCAGCCATGCTGTTCTCGACGATACCCGCTGCGAGATCGTGCAGGCCGCGATGGGCGATCGGCCGGGCGACGAGCCAGCCGAGATCGGGTTTCGCCGCTTGGGTCGACAGGTCATGCGCCATCAGGCGATCTCGAACATCGCTTCGACCTCGACGGCCGCATCCGCCGGCAGTTCAGCGACGCCGATGGTCGAGCGGGCATGGCGGCCCTTGTCGCCGAGCACGGCGACCATCAGGTCCGATGCGCCGTTCATGATGGCCGGCAGCGCGGCGAAATGGGGCGAGGCGTTGATGAAACCGCCGAGCCGGACGCAACGCGTGATCCGCCCGAGATCGCCGCCCAGCGCCGCCTTGGCCTGCGCCAGCACGTTGATGGCGCACAGACGCGCCGCTTCCAGCCCGGCCTCGTTGAAGACCTCGACGCCGAGCTTGCCCTTGTGGCTGTCCGACAGCTTGCCGTCGAGCCCGAAGCAAAGCTGCCCTGAAATCACCAGCAGGTTGCCGGTGATCACATAAGGTACATAGTTCGCGACCGGGGCTGCGGGCGAGGGCAGGGTGATGCCGAGTTCGGCGAGTTTCGCGTCGATCGCGTTCATGAGTCGGGCTCCGCAGCGAGAGAATGCGAGCTTTCATGGCCGATGGCCGGGCTTGCGGCAAGGCGCTGTCCGCCGGGCTGGTCTGCGCCGACGCCTTGTTTGCGCCATTGCCGCGATGCACCTAGATTCGGACAACCCAGAAGCGGAGCAGCGGCAGATGACACGACTAGGATCGGCCCTCGCGGCCAGCGCCGGCATCGCCGTTCTCGCCGCCGCGTCCCCCGCCCTGGCGCAGACGCCCGTGGCCGGCGCGATCAAGCTGACGCCTCACAAGGCGATCTACGACCTCGTCCTCGACACCAGCAAGCCCTCCAAGAGCATCGAGGCGGCGCGCGGCCGCATCGCCTTCGATTTCACCGGCGACGCCTGCGAGGGCTATGCGCTGTCGTTCCGGCAGGTGACGCAGCTCACCAGCGAACAAGGACCGCGCGTCATCGACGCCCGCACCACGAGCTTCGAGGCCGGCGACGGCGCGAGCTACCGCTTCAAGACCGAGAGCTCGAGCGGCGCAGGCCCCGCCGAGGTGGTGGATGGCACGGCCGAGAAGGGTAATGGCGGCTACGAAGTCAAGCTGCGCGCGCCCAAGCCGGAAACCCATCGCGAGCCGGCCGATGCGCTCTTCCCCAACGCCCAGATGAAGGCGGTCATCGCGGCCGCCAAGGCCGGCCAGACCACGCTGAACGTCAGGCTCTATGACGGCGCCAACAGCGGCAAGGAGGTCTATGACACGCTCTCGGTCATCGGGAAGCGGATCGAGGGCAAGCCTAGCGAAGCCCCGCTGCAGCGGCCGGAATTCGAGAGCATAGCGCGCTGGCCGGTGACGATTTCCTATTTCAAGGTCGGCTCCGGCGAGCAGACGCCGACCTACACGATCTCGTTCGAACTCTACGAGAACGGCGTCACCGGCGCGGTGAAGCTCGACTATGGCGCGTTCGCGTTGCGCGGCACGCTCACCCGTCTCGATCTTCTTCCTGCCCAGGACTGCGCGAAGTAGGCGCGGAGCTGCGGCGCTGCGGCTCGCGCAGGCTCAGGCCCAAGCCCACTCCCTTGCCGATGGCGTCGTCGCCGAAGCGGGCCCGGAGCTTGTCGACCGCACCCTCCATGGCTTTGAGGCGCGGCGTCGCGACATCGGCGAGATCGCCATGGTCGGCGTCCTCGGGTGCGCTGAAATCGCTCGCGCCGATGCCGATCAGCCGATAGCGCGCCCCGGTGCATTCGCGCCTGAGCAGGTCGCGGCCGGCCGAAAACAGCCTGGCGGCGAGCTGCGTCGGCTCGGGCAGACGCGCGGCGCGGGTGATCGAATGGAACTCCGCCGTCTTCAGTTTCAGGGTGATGGTACGGCCTGCAAGCTGCTGGGCTTTCAGGCGTTTCGACGTCTTCTCGCAGAGCCGCCATAGCACCGGCTCCAGCGCCGCGAAGCTCGCGAGATCGACATCGAGCGTGGTCTCGCTGGAGACGCTCTTGGTCTCGCGCTCTGGCGCAACCTGTCGTTCGTCGACGCCATTGGCGAGTTTTTTCAGGCGCGGCCCGTCCTTGCCGGCGAGCCTGAACAGCTTGTCGACCGGAGCGTCGCGCAGATCGCCGATCAGGCGGAAGCCTGCCTCGGCGAGCTTGTTCGCGCTCGCCTGGCCGATGCCAGGAATCAGCCCGACCGGCCTGGTCGCGAGGAAAGCGACGGCCTCGGCCCGGCCGATGATCGAGAAACCGCGCGGCTTGTCCATGTCGGAGGCGACCTTGGCGAGGAACTTCGCATAGGACAGGCCGACCGAGACGGTGATGCCGATCTCGGCTTCGATGCGGCGGGCGAAGCGCGCCAGCGTCACGGCCGGGCTGGCGTGGTGCAGCAGCTCCGTCCCGGCGAGGTCGAGAAAGGCCTCGTCGATCGAGATCGGCTCGACCAGCGGGGTGAGTTCCTGCATCAGCGCCCGGACCTGCCGGCCGACCGCGACATATTTGGCCATGTTCGGCTTGACGACGACCGCCTCGGGGCAGGCTTTCAGCGCCTTGAACATCGGCATGGCCGAGCGCACGCCATAGGTCCGCGCGATGTAGCAGGCGGTCGAGACGACGCCGCGCTTGCCGCCGCCTATGATCACCGGCCTGTCGGCGAGGCTTGGATCATCGCGTTTCTCGATCGCGGCATAAAAGGCGTCGCAGTCGATATGGGCGAGGCTCAAGGTATCGCGCTCGGCATGGCGCAGCAGGCGCGGCGAGCCGCAGGCCGGGCAGCGGCGCAAGGAGGCGGCCGTCTCGTCACGATCGGCGAGGCAGTCGAGACAGAGCACCCGGCCCGCTGCGGCGCCCCCAGACATAGTCAGGCGAACTCGTCCGAGTCGGCTCCTGACAGGACGGAGCGCGCCTGCGCCACGATTTCCGGATTCAGGCTTAAATTTCCGGCAAACTCCAACAGCAGCGAATCGCTGCCGGCAAGATGGTCGAGCACGGCGGCGAGAAAGCCTGGTTGGCTGGCCGCAGTGCGCAAAGTCGCGGGTCCGAGCCCTGTCGTGGCCAGAAACGGCTCGATACGCTCGGGTTCGGCCGCCAGAAAGCCGAGCGCGCGCAGGGCCAGCCCCTCGGCTGCCTCGGTGGTCATGGATTTGGCCATGGCGGGATTGGGCTCCTTCTCGGGGGTTCGGTTTGCGTTTCGTCAACGGCTCGCATGCTAGCGTAATCTTTGAACGAGGCCGCCAGCTTGAACAATCCGGAACCATCCGGATCGGACAGGTCGCGGATGAAGGGCGGCACGATGAAGACGGTTCTGATCGTCGAGGACAACGAGCTCAACATGAAGCTCTTCAACGACCTGCTGGAGGCGCATGGCTACGCCACGCTGAAGACGGCCGACGGGATCGAGGCGATCGAGCTCGCCCGCGCGCATCATCCCGACCTGATCCTGATGGACATCCAGCTGCCGGAGGTTTCGGGGCTGGAGGTGACCAAATGGATCAAGGAAGACGATGCCCTCAAGTCCATCCCGGTCATCGCGGTCACCGCCTTCGCCATGAAGGGCGACGAGGAGCGCATCCGCGACGGCGGCTGCGAGGCCTATCTCTCGAAGCCGATCTCGGTCGCCAAGTTTCTGGAAACCGTACGCGCCTATGCCGGTGCAGCCTGAACAGCCGAAAGCAGCCTCATGTCCGCGCGCGTCCTGGTCGTCGACGACATCATCACCAATGTGAAGCTGCTGGAGGCCAAGCTTTCGGCAGAGTATTTCGATGTCGCGACCGCCCTGAATGGCCTCGATGCGCTTAGCATTTGCGAACGCGGCGAGGCCGATATCGTCCTGCTTGACGTGATGATGCCCGGCATGGACGGCTTCGAGGTCTGCCGTCGGCTGAAAAGCGGCGCCACCACCGCGCATATTCCGGTGGTGATGGTCACGGCGCTCGACCAGCCGAGCGACCGTCTCAAGGGGCTCGACGCCGGCGCCGACGACTTCCTGACCAAGCCGCTCGACGACACGGCGCTGTTTGCGCGCGTGCGCAGCCTGGTGCGCCTGAAATCCGTCACCGACGAACTGCGCAACCGCGCGCTCGCCTCGCGCCGGCTCGGCATCGCCGACCCGCTCGCGGCGGCCGCCTCCGAAACGGGGCTCAACGGCCGCATTCTCCTGGTCGAGGACCGTCCGACCGTCGTCGAGCGCCTCCAGGCCGCATTGTCGGCCTTTCATGCCGTCGAGGTCGAGGCCGATCCGCAGCAGGCGCTGGTCCGGGCGGCGGAGGGCGAGTTCGACAGCGTTCTCGTCAGTCTCGATCTGAAATCCTACGACGGCCTGCGCCTGTGCAGCCAGCTCCGCTCGCTGGAGCGCACCCGCAACATCTCCGTGCTGATGCTGGGCGAGGCCGAGGACCGCGCCCGCATCCTGCGCGGGCTGGAGATCGGCGCGCACGACTTCCTGATCCGTCCGATCGACCGCAACGAACTGCTGGCGCGCGTGCGCACGCAGGTCCGCCGCAAGCGTTTCACCGAGAAACTGCGCGACAGCGTCCAGTCATCGATGGAGATGGCGGTGATGGACCAACTCACCGGGCTGCATAACCGCCGTTTCATGGACAGCCGACTCTCGGTGATGTTCGACGAATCGGCCCTGCGTGCCCGTTCGCTGGCGATGCTTGTGCTCGATGTCGATCGCTTCAAGCTCGTCAACGATAGCTGGGGGCACGATGCCGGCGACGAGGTTCTGCGCGAATTCGCCGACCGGGTCCGCGCCTGCACGCGCGGAATCGATCTCGTTGCCCGCATGGGCGGCGAGGAGATCGTGGTGGTTTTGCCCGACACCACGCTGGAAGCGGCCTATGCCGTGGCCGAACGCATCCGCGAGCGCGTCGAAGCCGAAGCCTTCGCGATCCATTCCAACGCCCGCCAGATCCCGGTGACTGTGTCGATCGGCGTCGCCAGCCGTCGCGCCGGCGACGCGTCGTCCGCAGAGATGATGAAACGTGCCGACGACGCGCTCTACAGGGCCAAGGCTGCCGGCCGCAACCGCGTCATCGTCGCCAACGCTGCCTGAACATTGCGCGCGATCGCGGGCGTTAATCTTTCGAGGTAGGGTTAACTACCGATGAACATTGGTGAATCAACCATCTTCGATTGATTCGAGGCGGTGCGGCTGTAGGGTCTTTCCAGCAGCGGCCGCAACCGGGCGCTGGCGAAACGCCCTCCGGGTGCTCAGGTCCGCCGCATCTCCTGGGAAACCGCTGGGCTCGGTCGGTCGGCGACGGGACAATCTGGCCTCCTCAGACCTGTCGTCGACCGACCACCTCTCGGCAATTCCTGGTCAGAAGTAGTGCGCCAGCAGCGCCGGCACGCCGTAGCCTGCAAGCGCGAACAGGGCGATCAGCCCAATCAGCGCCAGCGACGCGCCGACCCTGTGGCCGAGATAGCGCGAACTGTCGCTCTCCACGATCAGCCGCAGCATTTTGCGCACAGGCCCGTGGGGCGCATGCGGAGATTGGTCGTCCTTGCGATCGATGCTCAACTGGTCCGTCCCGGCCGCTGCAGTGCGGCACCTGTCGCCGGCATTGCCGCCGCGCCTGCGTCGATGAGCTTACTTTAAGGCAATCCTGATAGCGGCGCGGCCAAAAAGCGTAACAAAATTACAACATCCTATCCAAAAGCGAAGAGAATGACGCTACGCTGCCGGCTTAATTATGCTGCAGCGCAGCATGGTTAATCCCCGTTAACCATCCGCATGATAGTTTGATGACGATTCGAAGCTCTCACGAGAGCGCGAAGAGACTGGCCTGACATCCTCGATCAATGGAGCGACCCATGCGTAAATTCGCATTGGCGCTCTGTCTCACGGCATTACCGTGGGGCGGAGGGCTTGTTCATGCGCACAGCTGGTACCCTTACGATTGCTGCAGCGACCGCGATTGCTGGCCCATGGGCCTCGACCGCGACGCCAAGGAGCCAGATCCTCGGATCGTGCCCGGCGGGTACATGACCCATGACGGAACGTTCGTGCCCGAAGGCGCCACCCGCGTCTCGAAGGACGGCCGCTTCCACGTCTGCCGCAGGGCCGGCATGCTCAGCGGCGCCGTGATCGCGCCGACCGAGAAGCCGTTCTGCCTGTTCGTGCCGAAACCCGGCTCATAGCAGGCGAGACGAGGACGCGCAGGCCTGAACGAAAAACCGCCCGGAAGCCGGGCGGTCTTTCGAAAGGTCGTGTCGTGCCGGAAGCGTGTCGAAACACGGGCAGCCAGGATCACTTGATCTTGGTTTCCTTGAACTCGACGTGCTTGCGCGCGACCGGGTCGTACTTCTTCTTCGACATCTTCTCGGTCATCGTGCGCGAGTTCTTCTTGGTGACATAGAAGAAGCCGGTGTCGGCGGTCGAGAGGAGCTTGATCTTGATGGTCACGGCCTTGGCCATGGCGATATCCCCGGGCTTGTGGGCCGCTCGAGGCCCGAAAAAAGAAATGGCCGGGCAAGGCCCCGGCAAACTGTGCGCCGGGGATGCCGCAACCCGGTGGCGAAGTCAAGAAAGAATGCCGCCCCGACCTCCCGCGCCGGCGCGGGAGGCAGGCTGTCGCCCCGGTGTCCGCGCTACAACTCCTCACGCACGAAGCTGCCGTTCTTCTCCCAGTAGAATGGCACCGGCAGATGCGGGCCGAAGCCCCCTGCGAGGCGGGACTCAACCTCCTGGATGATCACTTTGGTGATGGTCGGCAGATCCAGTTCCTTCGCCTCGTCGAAATCGACCCAGACCAATTCGACCAGCTCGGTGTCGGGACCCACGACGTCCTCGACCTTGGCCGCGACGCCGTTGAAATCGACCGCAAAGAAACGTGTGTCGAAGCGCTTGGGCCGGCGCGGCGGCGTGATCGCGCGGGCGACATAGGTGACGGCGGAGAGGTCGGGAAAGACGCCGTGGGCGGCGAATTCGGCCCATGTGCCCGCTGGAGGCTTGCCCGGTGCGCCGAACTCGCGCGTGCCGAACAAAAGCCCGGTCTCCTCGAAGGTCTCGCGGATCGCCGCCAGCGCCAGCGCGCGGGCTTTGGCCGAACTCGGGCGCACGACGCGCGCGGCGAGCCGGTTCTCGCAAATCTGGCCGAGCGCGCCCGTGGCTGCCATGCGCCTGTCGCCGGGATCGACCCGACCGCCCGGAAAGACGAACTTGCCGGGCATGAATTTGTGGCTCGCATGGCGCTTGCCCATCAGGACGCGCGGCTTCTTCGTCGTGCGGTCGATAATCAGCATGGTCGCGGCGTCGCGCGGGCGCAGATTGATGGCGACGCGAGCGCGCTCGGCCTTCGTCAGCGTGACGGCGTGGTCGCTCACGGGTGGGGCGCCGGCAATGTTTTGGCAGGACCGGGCTGGCGCTCGGGCCGGGGCGGCTCGCCGCCGAAGCCGTGCATGCGCAGCGCCCATTGCAGGCCGACCACACCACCCTTGACGGGCTGCATCATCGGGATGGCCAGCAGGATCGTCAGCGCCGGCCAGATCGTCATGTGCAGCCACATCGGCCAGGCGGCGTATTTTTCCGCCATCAGCAGGCCGCCGACGACGATATGGCCGACGATTGTGATGACGACATAGGGCGGCAGGTCGTCGGCGCGCTGGTGATACATCGGCTCGCCGCAGGCCTCGCAGGCGTCGACGGGCTTGAGGAAGGCGCGAAACAGCTTGCCCTCGCCGCAATGCGGGCATTTGCCCATCAGGCCGCGGCCGATCGCCAGACGCCAGTCGCGCTCCCCTGGCCGCCCCATGGATGTGTGAACCTGCACCGACATCAGCGCCTCTTTCCCGGCTTGGCCTTGCCGGACTTCTGATTGCCGGGTTTCGACGAACCCGGCTTGAAGGCGGACGACTTTGCTCGCCCGCGTCCCGGAAGTGGTGGCCGCGCCGCCCGCGTTCCAGAGCGGCCCGGTGTCACATGCCGGCCCTCCGAGAGCAACTCGAAACGCAGCGCGCCGGCAACGGGCGCGGCCTCGACCAGCTTGACATGGACCCGGTCGCCGAGCCGGAAGCTCTCGCCGCTGCGCTCGCCGACGAGCGCGTGGCCGGCTTCGTCATAGCGGTAGTAGTCGGCGCCCAGCGTCGAGGCCGGCACGAAGCCGTCCGCGCCCGTGCCGTCGAGCTTGATGAAGAGGCCGGCGCGGTTGACGCCGCCGATCCGGCCGTCAAAGGAGGCGCCAATCTGGTCGGCGAGGAAATGCGCGATCAGCCGATCGGTGGTCTCGCGCTCGGCCGCCATGGCGCGCCGCTCGGCCGCCGAGATGCGCGTCGAGACCTCGCGCAGTTCGGCGAGCGTCGTGCTCTTCGGCAGCCCATCCTCGCCGAAGCGCAAGCCCGCTATCAGGGCGCGATGCACGATCAGGTCGGCATAACGCCGGATCGGCGAGGTGAAATGGGCGTAGCGGCGCAGATTCAGGCCGAAATGCCCGTAGTTCTCCGCGACATATTCTGCCTGCGCCTGCGTCCGAAGCACGACCTCGTTGAGGAAAAGTTCGTTCTCCGAGCCCTTGATCATCGCCAGGATGCGGTTGAACAGCACTGGCCTCAGCACGCCGTCCTTCGGCAGCTTGATGCCGATCGAGGCCAGCACCTCGCCGAGCGCCCGCATCTTCTCCAGCGAGGGCTCGTCATGGCAGCGATAGATCAGCAGGCTGCCGGCCTTCTCCAGCGTCTCGGCGGCGGCGACATTGGCGAGGATCATGAACTCCTCGATCAGCTTGTGCGCCGCCAGCCGCTCCGGCACGACGACACGGTCGACCGCGCCGTCTGGTTTGAGGATCAGCTTGCGCTCGGGCAGGTCGAGATCGAGCGGCTGGCGCGAGTCCCGCGCCCGCGAGGCGACGCCATAGGCGGCCCAGAGCGGCATCAGGATCGCGTCGCGGATCGGACCCGTGGTCTCGTCGGGCTTGCCGTCGATAGCGGCCTGAGCCTGCTGGTAGGAGAGTTTGGCGGCCGAGCGCATCAGGACGCGGTGGAAGGAGTGGCTCTTCTTCGAGCCGTCGGCCTTGAGCACCAGCCTGACGGCAAGCGCCGGCCGGTCCTCCCCGCCGCGCAGCGAGCAGAGATCGTTCGAGATGCGCTCCGGCAGCATCGGCACGACGCGGTCGGGGAAGTAGACCGAGTTGCCGCGCTCCAGCGCCTCCCTGTCGAGCGCCGAGCCGGGCCGGACATAGGCCGCGACATCGGCGATGGCGACGGTCACGACATGGCCGCCGGGATTGTCCGGATCGTCATCGGGCGCGGCGTGAACCGCGTCGTCATGGTCCTTGGCGTCGGCGGGGTCGATGGTAATCAGCGGCAGTTTTCGCCAGTCCTCGCGGCCCGCGGTGCCGGCGGGACGGACGGCCTCGGCCTCCGCGATCGTCGCCGGCTTGAATTCGTTGGGGATGCCGTGGGCATGGATCGCGATCAGGCTGACCGCGCGCTCCGACTTGATCGAGCCCAGCCGCTCGCGCACATGCGCCTCGGGCGGGCCGAAGCGCGTCTCGTTGCGCAAGGACACCGAGACGAGGTCGCCATCCTGCGCATCGGAGGTGCGGCCTTGCGGGATGAGCGCCTCGCGCCCCTGCGCCTTCTTGTCGATTGGGATCAACCGGCCGGAACCATCGGGCAAAGCGCGAAAAATGCCGAGCACCTGCGCCTTGCCCTTGCCCATGACCTTGAGCACGCGGCCGGAATAGGAAAAGCCGTCGATACCTTTCAGCCGCGTCAGCTTAAGCAGGACATGGTCGCCGAGGCCCGGCGCGGTCGAGGCCTGATGGCGCTTGGCGCGGAATTCGCGCGGGCGTTCGATCAGGATGCGCGGAGCTGCGCCCTGGTCGGCCTCGTTCCACTCCAGCGGAACGGCGACGAGATCGCCGTCGCGATCCTTGGCCTTGATCTCGGAGAGCAGCACCGGAGGCAGCGCGCCGCGCGGATGACCGGCTTTTGCGGCCGTATCGGGGCTCTCGCTCGCCTCGTCCTCCTGCAGCTCCTTCATGAGCCGCTTGAGCCAGATCTTGCCGCCGGCATCGAGCCCGAAAGCGCGCGCGATCTCGCGCCGGCCCACCTCCCGGCCGGCTGTGCGTTCGGACGTGATGAAATCGACGATCGCCTCGCGGCTGGGTTCAGGCGCGGAGGAGGGCACGATATCGGCTCGTCGGTTGGGGGCAGGGCGGTGCAGGCACCCCGACTGTTTGCCACGCGCAGGAGGGCAACGCCAGAACCGGGCCGGATGGGCGGATCTGCAACGAAAGAAGGGCTGCCCTTGCGGGCAGCCCTTCCATTGTCGAACCGCGGCCCGGAGAACCGGACCCAAAGGCGCGAAAACTCACGCGGAACAAGACCCCCACTGGGAATGAGTCCAGGTCCGCCCGCTTTGCTCCAGCGGTTGATGACAATGAGACACTGGATCACCTCCTTTCAGTTGTTACCGACAGGAACAGGCTGCGCGATTCTCCCGACCGCGTAAACGTCAAAAAACGCGCTGCGCCTTCTCGCGAAAAGCTCCGCAGGGCCGCTGAATCACGGCACCAGGACCGATCTGCCTGTTTTTCAGGCGTTCGTTTTGCACAGCATCGCGGCAGAAGGCAGGCGCTGCAGCACGCTTTGCCCCTCAGCCGCGCTCGTCGCGGATCGGCTGCGTTAGCAGGCGGTCGAGCCGCTGCTCGGCAGGATCGCGGAATTCATCGAGCCCGATCGTCATCGCCGCCTCGCCAACGGCCGCTTCCGGCCGGTAGGTGCCGAAGATCCGGTCCCACCAGGGCAGGTTGAAACCGTAATTCGAGTTGGTCTCGCGCATCACGACCGAATGATGGACCCGGTGCATGCCCGGCGTGACGATGAGCCAGCGCAGCACGCGCTCCAGCGGCGCACGCAGCCTGACATTGGCGTGGTTGAACAGCGAGGAGCCGTTCAGCACGATCTCGAAGGCCAGGACCGCGCCGGGCGGTATGCCGAGAGCGACGATGACCAGTCCCTTGATCAGCACGGACAGGACGATCTCGACAGGATGGAAGCGAAAACCGGAGGTCACGTCGAGTTCGGTATCGGCATGATGCATCCGGTGCAGGCGCCAGAGCCATGGCACATGGTGGAAGACGACATGCTGGGCGTAGATCGCGAGATCGAGCAGCAGGAAGCCGGCGATGCCGGCCAGCCACACCGGCAGTCCAAGCACATTGAACAGGCCGAGGCCCTGTGCCTGCGCATAAGTCGCAAATCCGATCGCCGAGGCCGGAAACAGCAGGCGCGCCACGACGATGTCGATCGCGAAGATGCCGAGATTGCCGGGCCAGCGGACAATGCGGCCCTGCACCGAGGCGCGCCAGGGCTCGCGGAACTCCCACAGCGCCATGGCGCCGAAGATCAGCGCGAAGGCGAGCAGGCGCATCTGGGGTTCGGTGAGGCCGCCGAGCTGGATCATGCCGCGAAGATGTGCTTCGCCTGCCAACCGTCAAGGGCTCCGGGGTTGCTTCGACGGCGCGTGCTGTCGTCCGATCGGCGGTCTCCGCCCCTTTGCCCAACAGCGTACAAGGGCCGCCCAAATAACAGGCAGCGGAGGCCGGGCGGCGGAAAGATTGCGTCAACCCGCAGTCCTGACGCAGAAAATGCCCCGTATGGCGGCGTTTCCGCCGGTATTTTGCGGCCTGAACGTGCGCCTGGCATCGTTGGCACGTCGCTTGCGAGCCTCGTCTTCAGGGCCAGGGAGGCCTGCCGGCATCCGCATCGGGGCCGGCCAAACGGGATCGTTCGGGGGATGTATCCGTGAACACAACACGTCGCGTCATTCTGGGGGCCGCACTCGCCGGCGCCACTTTCATCGGCGGCTATCTGCCTGCCGCCGCGCAGGAGACCATCAAGGTCGGCATCCTGCACTCGCTCTCGGGCACGATGGCGATCTCCGAGACGACGTTGAAGGACGTCATGCTCATGCTCATCGAGGAGCAGAACAAGAAGGGCGGCGTGCTCGGCAAGAAGCTCGAGGCCGTCGTGGTCGATCCAGCCTCGAACTGGCCGCTCTTCGCCGAAAAGGCACGCGAGCTGATCACCAAGGAGAAGGTCTCGGCCGTGTTCGGCTGCTGGACCTCCGTGTCGCGCAAGTCGGTCCTGCCGGTCTTCAAAGAACTGAACTCGATCCTGTTCTACCCCGTCCAGTACGAGGGCGAGGAGAGCGAGCGCAACGTGTTCTACACCGGCGCCGCGCCGAACCAGCAGGCGATCCCGGCCGTCGACTATCTCGCCAAGGAAGAGAAGGTTCAGCGCTGGGTGCTCGCCGGCACCGACTACGTCTATCCGCGCACCACCAACAAGATCCTCGAGGCCTATCTGCTCGCCAAGGGCGTGGCCAAGGAGGACATCCTGATCAACTACACGCCGTTCGGCCACTCCGACTGGCAGACGATCGTCTCCGACATCAAGAAGTTCGGCACCGCCGGCAAGAAGACCGCCGTGGTCTCGACCATCAACGGCGACGCCAACGTGCCGTTCTACAAGGAACTCGGCAACCAGGGCGTCAAGGCGACCGACATCCCGGTCGTGGCCTTCTCGGTCGGTGAGGAAGAACTCGCCGGCATCGACACCAAGCCTCTCGTCGGCCATCTCGCCGCGTGGAACTACTTCCAGTCGGTCAAGACGCCCGAGAACGAGGCCTTCATCAAGCAGTGGCAGGCGTTCAAGAAAAACCCCAAGGCCGTCACCAACGACCCGATGGAGGCCCATGTCATCGGCTTCGCCATGTGGGTGAAGGCGGTCGAGAAGGCCAAGAGCTTCGATCCCGACAAGGTCATCGACGCGCTGCCCGGCATCGAGGCCCCGAACCTGACCGGCGGCATCTCGAAGATGCTTCCCAACCACCACATCACCAAGCCGGTGCTGATCGGCGAGATCAAGGCCGACGGCCAGTTCGACGTGGTCTCGAAGACCGGCCTCGTCGCGGGCGACGCCTGGTCGAAGGAGCTCGACGGCTCCAAGGACCTGATCGGCGACTGGGTCGAGAAGAAGTGCGGCAACTTCAACGTCAAGACCGGCAAGTGCGGCGGCGCGTGAGAGGCTGAGTGTGGCCGGCGCGGGCTTTCCTTCTCCCCTTGCGGGAGAAGGTGGCTCGGCGAAGCCGAGACGGATGAGGGGTCGCGCCGACCTCGGACGGCGAGGGCCTTCATCCGCCTTGCGTCAAGCGTAGCGCGACCCCTCATCCGTCAGCGCTTCGCGCTGTCACCTTCTCCCGCAAGGGGAGAAGGGATCCCGTTCTCCACCGTCTCCGCTTTTGCATACGGATCAGAAGCAACCTGATGCTTTGCCTCCTACGCCTCTTGCGATCCTTGGCCGTGGCGATGGTGCTGTTCGCCCCGCCTGCGCTCGCCCAGTCCGCCGAAGAAGCCTTCACCCGGCTCAATGCCGACAGCTTTTCCGACACGGCCCGCGCCGTCGATATCCTGATCGCGACAGCCCATCCGCAGGCAGCGCCGATCATCGAGGCGCTTGCCGAGAGCCGGCTTCTGGCTGGCGGCGGCGCGGTGGTCGTCAGGACGAGGGAGGGTGGCTTCATCGACGCCCGCACCGGCCAGACGCTCCCGGCCCAGCCTGCCGGCCTCAGCCCGGTGCGCCTCAACAACAATCTGCGCCGCGTCGTGCAGGCGGCGCTTGGCGGGCTCGGCCTGCTCAATCCCGATGCATCAAAGCGCACGCTCGCCGCCGAGGCCGTGTTCAAATCGCGCGATGTCAGCCTGCTTCCGGTGCTCGAAGCCGCGATCGGCAAGGAAACCGATGCGAAGGCCCGCGCCGCTTTGCGCCAGGCCCAGGCCGCGATCCTGATCGCCAAGACCGACGCCCCGCCTTTCGATCGTATCGCGGCCATCGACGTGCTGCGCGAGCGCGGCGATCAGGACGCGCTGGCGACCCTGCGCTCGCTGCCGGGCGACGCTTCCCAGGCGCTGAAAGAGGCGCAAACCCGCGCCATCACCGAGATCGAGGGCAGGCTCGCCGTCTGGCGCGCCGCCCAGAACCTTTGGTACGGGCTCTCGCTCGGCTCCGTGCTGCTTCTGGCGGCCATTGGTCTCGCCATCACCTTCGGCGTGATGGGCGTGATCAACATGGCCCATGGCGAGATGGTCATGCTCGGGGCCTACACCACCTTCATCGTGCAGGAGATCATCCGGACGAGCTTTCCGGGCCTGTTCCCCTATTCGCTGGCGATCGCGCTGCCGCTCGCCTTCCTCGTCGCAGGCCTCGTCGGCATCGCGATCGAGCGCGGCGTCATCCGCTTTCTCTATGGCCGGCCGCTGGAGACGCTGCTCGCGACCTGGGGCATCAGCCTGATCCTGCAGCAGGCAGTGCGCACCGCTTTCGGGCCGACCAACCGCGAGGTCGGCGCGCCTGCCTTCATGTCGGGCGCGTTCGAACTCGGCGGGCTGGCGATCACCTGGAACCGGCTCTGGATCATCGTCTTCGCCATGCTGGTCTTCGCCTCGCTGCTGGCGATCCTGCGGCTGACTCCGATCGGTCTGCAGATGCGCGCCGTCACGCAGAACCGCCGCATGGCCTCGGCCATGGGCATCCGGACGGGGAGGGTGGACGCGCTGACCTTCGGGCTCGGCTCCGGCGTGGCGGGACTTGCCGGCGTCGCGCTCTCGCAGATCGACAATGTCAGCCCCAATCTCGGCCAGAGCTACATCATCGATAGTTTCATGGTCGTGGTCTTCGGCGGGGTCGGCAATCTCTGGGGCACGCTGGTCGGCGCGATGACGCTCGGCGTCGCAAACAAGCTCCTCGAACCCTATGCCGGGGCGGTCTTGGCCAAGATCGCGCTGCTCGTCCTGATCATCCTGTTCATCCAGAAGCGCCCACGTGGCCTGTTCGCGCTCAAGGGCCGGGCGGTGGAGGCATGATCACCCGCTTCCTCCTGCAGAACATGGACCGGCGCGGCTATGTCTTCCTTGGACTGATCGCCGCGCTCGCCGTGTTGATGCCGCTCTCGAACCTGCTGCTGCCGGTCGGCTCTGCCTTCCATGTCCCGACCTCGACGATGTCGCTCTGGGGCAAATATCTCTGCTACGCCCTGCTGGCGATCTCGCTCGATCTGGTCTGGGGCTATTGCGGCATTCTCTCGCTCGGCCACGGCGCGTTCTTCGCGCTCGGCGGCTATGCGATGGGCATGTATCTGATGCGCCAGATCGGCTCGCGCGGCGTCTATGGCAATCCGGTCCTGCCCGATTTCATGGTCTTCCTGAACTGGCAGGAGCTGCCCTGGTACTGGTACGGTTTCTCGTCCTTCCCCTTCGCCATGCTGATGGTTCTGGCCGTGCCCGGCCTGCTTGCCTTCGTCTTCGGCTGGTTCGCCTTCCGCTCGCGCGTCACCGGCGTCTATCTCTCGATCATCACCCAGGCTCTGACCTATGCGCTGTTGCTCGCCTTCTTCCGCAACGACATGGGTTTTGGCGGCAATAACGGCCTGACCGACTTCAAGGACATCGTCGGCTTCAACGTGCAGGCGCAGACGACGCGCGCCGCGCTCTTTGCCATGACCTGCGTCATGCTGATCGCCGGCTTCCTGATCGCGCGCGGCATCGTCGTCTCGAAACTCGGCAAGGTGGTGATCGCGATCCGGGATGCGGAATCCCGCACCCGCTTCCTCGGCTACAGGGTCGATCGCTTCAAGCTCTTCGTCTTCACCGTCTCGGCCTGCATGGCGGGCGTAGCCGGCGCGCTCTACGTGCCGCAGGTCGGCATCATCAATCCCAGCGAATTCAACCCGGCGAATTCGATCGAGACCGTGATCTGGGTCGCCATCGGCGGGCGCGGCACGCTGGTCGGCGCGGCTCTTGGAGCCGTCGTCGTCAACTGGGCCAAGACGGTCTTCACCTCGGGCTTCATGGCGCCCTACTGGCTGTTCGCGCTGGGCGGGCTCTTCGTCTTCGTCACTTTGTTCATGCCCAAGGGCATCCTGGGCACGGCGCAGGAGTGGTGGGGCAAGCGCCGCAAGCCGACGCCAACTGCCGCCCCCGCGCCGGCCCCGGCGGAGTGACGCGCATGAACGCTCCCGCGCCCGGCCAGCTCACCTCCTCGCTGCTCTATCTCGACGGCGTCAGCGTCTCCTTCGACGGCTTCAAGGCCATCCGTGGCCTGTCGCTCACCATAGAACCCGGCGAAATGCGCGCCATCATCGGCCCCAACGGGGCCGGCAAAACCACGATGATGGACATCATCACCGGCAAGACCAAGCCTGATGTCGGCACGGTGATGTTCGGCGGCAAGGTCGATCTCACCAAACTCGACGAGGCGGCGATCGCCAATCTCGGCATCGGCCGCAAGTTCCAGAAACCGACGGTGTTCGATTTCCACACCATCGAGGACAACATCCTGCTGGCGCTGAAGGCCCCGCGCGACGTCCGCCGGACGCTGTTCTGGAACACCGCCGCGAGCCAGCAGAAGCGCATCGACGACATCCTCGGCATCATCAAGCTCGGCGATGCCCGCGACCGGCTGGCCGGCTCGCTCTCGCATGGCCAGAAGCAGTGGCTCGAGATCGGCATGTTGCTGGCGCAGGACCCGAAACTGCTCCTCGTCGACGAGCCCGCCGCCGGCATGACCGATGGCGAGACGGCCGAGACCGCCGTGCTGCTCAAGGAGATCGCGAGGGACCATTCGGTCATCGTGGTCGAGCACGACATGGGCTTCATCCGCGAACTCGGCGTGAAGGTCACGGTGCTCCATGAGGGCTCGGTGCTGGCCGAAGGCCCGCTCGACCAGGTCAGCGCGAACGAGCGCGTCGTCGAAGTCTATCTGGGAAGATGAGGGACATGGATCACACCCATAGCCCTCATCCTGAGGAGCGCTCCGCAGGAGCGCGTCTCGAAGGATGCTCCAGATGTCTCCGGAGCCCCCTGGAGCATCCTTCGAGACGGCCGCTGACGCGGCCTCCTCAGGATGAGGGCGATGGGATTGGATCCGACGACAGGACATGCCGATGCTGAGCGTCGACGCCATCGATCTCCATTACGGTGCCGCCCAGGCCCTGCGCCGCGTCTCGCTCGCCGCCGGGCCCGGAAAAGTCACCTGCGTCATGGGCCGCAACGGCGTCGGCAAGACCACGCTGATGCGCGCCATCGTCGGCCAGCAGGCCATCAGCGCCGGCAAGATTACCTTCGGCGGACAGGACATCTCGACCATGCGCACGGAAGACCGGGCGCGCGCCGGCATCGGCTTCGTGCCGCAGGGCAGGGAGGTTTTTCCGCTGCTGACCGTGAAGGAAAACCTCGAGACCGGCTTTGCGCCCTTGGCGCGCAAGGAGCGCTTCGTCCCGAACGAACTGTTCGACCTTTTCCCCGTGCTCAAGTCCATGCTGGGCCGGCGCGGCGGAGACCTCTCGGGTGGCCAGCAACAGCAACTCGCCATCGCGCGGGCGCTGGTCACCCGGCCCAAACTGCTGGTGCTCGACGAGCCGACCGAGGGCATCCAGCCCTCGATCATCAAGGATATCGGCCGGGCCATCGATTTCCTGCGCTCGCGCGGCGACATGGCGATCGTGCTGGTCGAGCAGTACTTCGATTTCGCCCGGGAACTGGCCGATACGATGTTCGTGATGGACCGCGGCGAGGTCGTGCTGTCGGGGCCGATGAAGGACCTCGACGCCGGGCAGGTGCAGCGGCTGATCCAGGTGTGAAGGCTGGAGCCGCCCTCTGAACAGGCGGCACCTTGCCTCACTTCCCCTCGTTCACCGTGATCTTCGGCAGGGCGCTCGCCTGCAGGCCGTACTTCACGAAGATCGCGTCGTAGGTCCCCTTGGTCTTGAGCCGGTCGAGCGCGCCCTTGACGGCGTCGCGGAGCTGGTTGCCCTCGGGCGTCTTGACGAAGGGGATGCCGGCGCGGACATCGGTGAAGGGCGTTCCCAGCGGCACATAGGTGTTGGGTTCGAGCTTCAGGAAATAGGGCATCGTCTCGCTGCCCTGCACGGCGGCCTGCAGGCGCTGCGTCTTGAGCTGGGTACGGGCATCGACCGAGCCTTCCGTGCCGACGACCGTGATCGTCGGCTTGCCCTTGGCGACGCAGTTCTCCTTGCTCCACGTCTCCATCGCGGCGGGCCAGGTCGTCGAGCGGCTGGCGCCGACTGATTTGCCGCAGAGGTCGTCGGTGGTCTTGATGCCGGCCGCCGCCAGCGCCGTAATCGTGTAGAATTGCGCGCCCGACGAGAAGTAATTGACGAAGTCGACGGTCTCCCGCCGCGCCGCATTGTCGGACATGCCGGCCATGACCATGTCCACGCGCCCGGTCTGCAGTGAAGGCAGCATCTGCGCGAAGGCGGTTTCCTGCCATTCGATCCTGACGCCGAGTTCGGCCGCGATCGCCTCGCCGATCTCGATGTCGAGGCCGGTCAGTGTGTTCGTCGCGGGATCCTTGAAGATGATCGGCGGATAGTTCGGCTGCGTCGCGACGACGATCTTTCCGGCCGATTTGATCCGGGCCGGCAACTCCTGAGCGGAGACGGCGGCGGGCAGCGCGATGGCGAGCGCGGCGATCAGGCTGCGGGACAATGTCGGCATGGAAAGCTCCTTTGCTGCGGATCGAAAACGGGTCATGACAGGACGGCGGCGATGAAGTCGCGGGTGCGCTGGTGTTCCGGCGCGCCCAGCACCTGTGCGGGTGGGCCCTGCTCGACGAGCCGGCCCTGATCCATGAAGACGACGCGGTCGGCGACCTCGCGGGCGAAGCCGAGCTCATGCGTGACGACGACCATGGTCATGCCGCTCTTCGCAAGGTCGCGCATCACCGCGAGCACCTCGCCGACGAGTTCGGGGTCGAGCGCCGAGGTCGGCTCGTCGAACAGCATCAGCCGCGGCTTCATTGCGAGAGCCCGCGCGATGGCGACGCGCTGCTGCTGGCCGCCCGACAGCTCCGAGGGGTAGGCGTTTCGCTTCTCCGCGAGGCCGACGCGGGCGAGCAGCGCCTCGGCCTCCGCGATGGCGGCGGCCTTCGGCTGCCTCAGCACCGTGACCGGCCCCTCGATCACGTTCTGCAGCGCAGTCATATGAGCAAAGAGGTTGAAGCGCTGGAAGACCATGCCGCTCGCCAGCCTTTGCCGGGCGATGTCGCGGTCGGTGAGTTCGACCAGCCGGCCGCCATCCTGACGATAACCCGCCAGTTCGCCATCGACCCAGATCGCGCCCGCGTCAATGCGCTCCAACTGGTTGATGCAGCGCAGCAGCGTGGACTTGCCCGAGCCGGACGGGCCGACGATGCAGACGACCTCGCCTGGCGCGATCTCCAGCGAGACATCGTCGAGGGCGGCAAGCGTGCCGAAGCGCTTGGTGACGGAGAGCGCCTTGACCATGGGGGCGGAGAGGGCGGTTTCAGCCATTGCGCGCTCCCGCGCCCGCGCGCCCCTTGGCGAAATGCCGCTCCAGCGCGATCTGGCCGAGCGACAGGATCGAGACCACGATCAGGTACCAGCCGGCCGCCACGATCAGCAGTTCGATGACGCGGGCATTGGCGTAGTAGATCGTCTGGGCGTTGCGCAGGATTTCCGAGAACTGGATCACGCTGGCGATCGAGGTCAGCTTGACCATGCTCACCACCTCGTTGCCGACGGGCGGGATGATCACCCGCATCGCCTGCGGCAGCACGATGCGCCGCAGCGTCGTCAGCCGGGTCATGCCGATCGTCTTCGCCGCTTCGGTCTGGCCGTGGTCGACCGAGAGAATGCCGGAACGCACCACCTCGGCGGTATAGGCGCCCTGGTTGATGCCGAGCCCCAGCAGCGTCGCCATGAACGGGCCGATCACATCGATGGTGCGGACGGAGAAGAGGCCGGGAATGCCGATCGTCGGGAAGACTAGCGCCAGGTTGAACCAGATCAGCAGTTGCAGGATCAGCGGCGTGCCGCGGAAGAACCAGATGTAGAAGGCGGCGCAGCCGCGCATCACCAGATTGGGCGACATCGCCATGATGGCGAAGACGACGCCGAGCGTGATGCCCAGCGCCATGGCGCAGATCGTCATGATGACGGTGTTGACGAGGCCGCCGAGGATCGCCGGAGCCGTGAAGAACTGGCCCACAACCTTCCAGGCGATGTCCCCGTCGGCGAAGGCCTTGATGACCAGCGCCAGCGCCAGCAGCATAAGCGCCGCCGAAAGCCAGCGCCCGAGATGCAGCCGCCCGACGCGCGGCAGGCTCAGAATGGCGGGGTCGAAGACCGAGGCCTGCGCGCGTCTCTCCGTCATGGCGTCGGCCCCCGGTAGTCCAGCGCCCAGGCGCGATGCAGCGCGAGCGCCTGCATCAGGCGCTCGATTTGCTCTCCGACCCGTGCAGGCGACGTGCCACCGCGCGCCATCCGCGCATCAAGCGCGGCCTCGAGGGTGAGATGGGAGCGAATGTCGGGCGTCAGGCGTGGATCGACGCCCGCCAGGCCGGCATCGTCGATCTCGTGGAGTTCGCAGCCGCGCTCTTCGCAGAGCCTGACCAGCGCGCCGGTGATGTCGTGGCCCTCGCTGAAGGGCACGCCCTTGCGTGCCAGGAAATCGGCGACCTCGGTGGCCAACGTGAAACCCTGCGAGGCGGCCACCCGCATCGTGGCTTCGTTCACCGACATGGTCGCGACCATCCCGGCCATCGCCGGAAGCACCAGCGCCAGCGCGTCGACGGCGTCGAACGCGGCCTTCTTGTCCTCGGCGAGATCGCGGTTGTAGGACAAGGGCAGGCTCTTCAGCGCCGCCAGCATCGTCGTGACCCCGCCGATCAGCCGGGCCGAACGGCCGCGCGTCAGTTCCGCGATGTCAGGGTTCTTCTTCTGCGGCATGATCGAGGAGCCGGTCGCGAAGGAATCGTGCAGCGAAATCCAGCGATAGGGCTGGCTGCACCAGATCACGATCTCCTCGGCCAGCCGCGACAGGTTGACCGCCAGCATCGCCGCGACGAACAAAAACTCCGCGACATGGTCGCGCGCGCCGACCGCATCGACCGAGTTCTCGAAGGAGCCGTCATAACCGAGCTCCTCGGCGGACAGCTCGGGGTTGAGCGCGATGGCCGAGCCGGCCAGAGCGGCCGCGCCCAACGGCGAGATGGCGTTTCGCCTGTCCCAGTCGATCAGCCGGCCGGCATCGCGCGAGAACGCCTGCGCATGGGCGAGCAGATGATGGCCGAAGGTGATCGGCTGCGCCGCCTGCAGATGGGTGACGCCGGGAACCGGCGTCGCCTTGTGGGCGAGCGATTGCGCCACGATCGCCTCCTGCAAAGCCAGCAGATCGGCGATCAAGGTACGGGCGCGGTGGCGCAGGAACAGCTTGAGATCGTTGGCCGCCTGGTCGTTGCGCGAGCGCCCGGCGCGGATCTTTCCGCCGAGCGGCCCGAGTTTTTGCGTCAGCACGCGCTCCAGAAACGTATGGACGTCCTCGTCCTCGGCCCAGGGTTCGATCAGGCCTGCGGCAAACTGGCTCTCGACCTCGTCGATCGCCCTCAACACTGTCGCGATCTCGGCGTCGTCGAGCAGCCCGGCGCGGCCAAGCTCGCGGATATGGGCGCGCGAACCGGCGAGGTCATAAGGCGCGAGCCGGAAATAGCTCGGCTCGGAGCGCGAGAGCCGGGTCAGCGCGGGATCGGGCTCGGCGGTGAAACGGCCGCCCCAGAGGCGCAAGGGCTGGTTCACGGTGAAATCTCCGCTGATGTCGCTGGGGCAGCGTAGAGCCGGCGCGCCGATGTCGGCAAAGGAGATGATTTCCGGCTCCCATTCCAATCTGGAATAGCACTTTGCCTCGCTACCGATCCGTTTGTAGGATCGGGCATGACTGGCAATCCACATGTCCTGCCATCGACGACGGGCCTGCGCGTGGTCGAGGCGGTGGCGCGGCACGCCTCGTGCTCCGGCGCGGCGGCAGAGCTCAACATGACGCAGAGCGCCGTCAGCAAGCAGCTCAAGGCCGTGGAACAGGTCGTCGGCACGGCTTTGTTCCTGCGCAACCGGCGCGGGCTGGAGCCGACCGAGGCCGGCCGAGCCTTCATTGGCCCGGCGCGCGCGGTGCTGGCAGGGCTGGTGTCGGCGGTGGCCGGGCTCGCACCGTTCCGCCCGGCCCAGCATCGCGTCCGTCTGCATGTCCTGCCGATTCTCGGCGACCGCTGGCTGGTGCCGCGCTTCTCGCACTTCGCCGAACTGCATCCGGAGATCGACGTGCAGTTCACCACCTTTGTCACGCAAGAGACGAGCGAGGCGCCCGACGCCGTCTTTCGTTTCGGCGAGGGCGACTGGCCGGGGCAGATCTGCGACGACCTCTTCGGCCGCGACGTCGCGCTGGTCGGCGCGCCCGACGCCATCGCGCGCTTCGGCGGAATAGGACATGCGGCCGATGTCGCGCGCTTCCCGGTGCTCGACCATTTCCAGACCCCGCTGCGCTGGAGCGAATTCGGCGAGGCCAACGGCGTCGAGGGGTTGAAGCCCCAGCGGGTGATCCGCTTCGGCTTCTACGCGCTGGTGATTCGGGCAGCGATTGCCGGGCAGGGGCTTGCGCTTGTCCCGCGCGCCCTGGTCGGCGAGGAACTGGCCGGCGGCCAGCTCGTGAACCCCGCCGGCCTCGGCTTTCGCAGCCGCCATGGCTACTGGCTGACCTATCCCGCCGACCGTCAGCCGAGCCCCGCTTTTGTGCTGCTGCGCGACTGGCTTGTCGCCGAGGCCGCCGGGATGCGAGAAGCGCTCTGACGGGTCGCGGCTTGCGGCCCTGCGACCGGCGATGAAGGGGCGAGACGATGCAGCTTGGAATGGTCGGCCTCGGCCGCATGGGCGCCAACATCGTGCGCCGGCTGATGCGCGCCGGGCACGATTGCGTGGTCTATGACCGCGATCCCAAGCCGGGCGCGGCTTTGGCCGCCGACGGGGCCGTCGTAGCGGCCGATCTGAAGGACATGGTCGCGAAGCTGAACGCGCCGCGCGCGATCTGGATGATGCTGCCGGCTGGTGAGATCACCGAGAAAACGCTGGCCGAACTCGCCGCGATGCTCACCCCCGGCGACACGCTGATCGACGGCGGCAACGCCTTCTGGAAGGACGACGTCCGGCGCGGGCGGGAGTTGGCTGCAAAGGGTATCCATTACATGGATGTCGGCACCTCCGGCGGCGTCCACGGGCTCGATCGCGGCTATTGCCTGATGATCGGCGGCGACCGCGAGGCCTTCGGGCGGCTGGAGCCGATCTACAAGGCGCTGGCGCCCGGCAAGGGCGAGATCGAGCCGACCAGGCATCGCGACGGCCGCAACCCGACATCCGAGCAGGGTTATCTGCATTGCGGCCCGGTCGGGGCCGGCCACTTCGTCAAGATGATCCATAACGGCATCGAATACGGCATGATGCAGGCCTTCGCCGAAGGCTTCGACCTGCTGCGCAACGCATCCGCCAAGGAAGGGCTTCCGCCGGAATACGGCTTCGATTTCGACGTGGCGGAGATTTCGGAAGTCTGGCGGCGCGGCTCGGTCGTCACCTCCTGGCTGCTCGATCTCACCGCCGAGGCGCTGGCGGCCGACGACGAGTTGTCCTCCTATTCCGGCAACGTCTCGGATTCCGGCGAGGGCCGCTGGACCGTGCAGGCCGCGATCGAGACCGCGACCCCGGCCGAGGTGCTGACCTCCTCGCTCTACACCCGCTTCCGCTCGCGCAAGGACCACACCTTCGCCGAGAAGGTGCTGTCGGCGATGCGGGCCGGCTTCGGCGGCCATGTCGAGCCCAGGAAACAGGGCTGAGCCGTCGTGAGGTCATCCCAAAAGCGCGACAGCCCGGCGGTCGTCGTCGTCATGGGCGTCGCCAGCTCCGGCAAGACCTCGCTCGGCGAGCGGCTGGCCAAACGGCTCGGCTGGCCGTTTCGCGACGCCGACTCCTTCCACCCGCCGCAGAACGTCGCAAAGATGTCGGGCGGCACGCCGCTGAACGACGACGACCGCAAGCCCTGGCTGGCCGCGATCGCGGCCTGGATCGACGATCTGCGCGCAACCGGCAAGAACGGCATCGTCACCTGCTCGGCGCTGAAGAAGCGCTATCGCGACGTGATTGTCGGCGACAGGCTCGACGTGGCGCTGGTCTATCTGAAAGGCTCGCGCGAACTGATCGGCCAGCGCATGGCCGCGCGCCAGCATCATTTCATGCCGCCGGCCCTGCTCGACAGCCAGTTCGCCGCGCTGGAGGAGCCGGGCGAGGACGAGCGCCCGCTGGTCGTGCCGGTCGACCTGCCGAAGGGCGAGATCGAGCGGCGGGTGCTGGGTGAACTCGGGCTGGGGTGAACAGGCAGATCGCGCGCTGCCTTCGCGAGCGTCGAACCCGACCTTGCATTCCCGCCCCATCCGCTATATGGCCCACCGCATTCCACATGGGGAGCACCGCCTTTCATCCGAAAGGCGTTCCGGTGGCTTGGCAGCCTATGCCTCGTTCATTCGCACCCCAGAGGCTAAAACCGGTAAAGGACGAACACCACCATGGCACTGCCCGATGTCTCCATGCGCCAGCTTCTGGAAGCCGGCGCGCATTTCGGCCACCAGGCTCATCGCTGGAACCCGAAAATGTCGCCGTTCATCTTCGGAACGCGCAACAACATCCACATTCTCGATCTCTCGCAGTCGGTGCCGATGCTGTCGCGCGCCCTGCAGGCGGTCTCCGACACCGTCGCCCGCGGCGGCCGCGTCCTCTTCGTCGGCACCAAGCGCCAGGCGCAGGATTCCATCGCCGACGCGGCCAAGCGTTCGGCCCAGTATTACGTCAACTCCCGCTGGCTCGGCGGCATGCTGACCAACTGGAAGACCATCTCGGCCTCGATCCAGCGCCTGCGCAAGGTCGACGAGCTGCTTTCGGGCGGCGGCACGGGCCTGACCAAGAAGGAGCGCCTGATGCTGGCGCGCGAGCGCGACAAGCTCGAAAAGGCGCTCGGCGGCATCAAGGACATGGGCGGCACGCCCGACATGATCTTCGTCATCGACACCAACAAGGAAGCGCTTGCGATCAAGGAGGCCCAGCGCCTCGGCATCCCGGTCGCGGCGATCGTCGATTCGAACTCCGATCCCGACGGCATCACCTTCCCTGTCCCGGCCAATGACGATGCCGGCCGCGCCATCCAGCTCTATTGCGACCTGATCGCCCGTTCGGCGATCGACGGCATCGGCCGCGCCTCGGGCGACCGTGGCGAGGACATCGGCGCATCCGTCGCGCCGGTGGTCGAGGAGGCCTTGGCCGAGCAGGCTGTGGCCGAGCCGGCCGCCGCCGACGCCGGTGTGGCGTTCGAGCTGCTGACCGCTCCGCGCGGCGCGCCCGACGACCTGATGAAGCTCTCGGGCATGGGGCCTGAGCTCGTGCAGAAGCTCAACGACGGCGGCCTGTTCCACTTCTGGCAGATCGCCGCCATGTCGCCGGCCGATGTCACCAAGGTCGACCACGACCTGAAGCTCGCCGGCCGCATCGAGCGCGACGGCTGGGTCGCCCAGGCGCGCGAGCTCGCCGACGCCTGAGCCGATATCGGCGACGCGTCACAAGCGCGTCGCGAAAGCGCATTCTTCAGTGATGCGAGACGAGCGCCGGCGGCCGGAAACGGAGCGTCGGCGTTGGTTCTTCGGGCAAGATTTCAAGACTGCAGGGTTTTAACAGGGTACGTGGCCGCGCCCGCGAGGCGCCGGCTCGTACAAGGATAAGGACAAGGCAAAATGGCTGCGATCACCGCCGCGATGGTGAAGGAACTCCGCGACAAGACCGGCGCGGGCATGATGGATTGCAAGACCGCGCTCTCGGCCGTCGACGGCGATATCGAGGCCGCGATCGACTGGCTGCGCACCAAGGGCCTCGCCAAGGCCGCCAAGAAGGCCGGCCGCGTCGCCGCCGAGGGCCTCGTCGCGGTCGCGGTCAAGGGCCATGACGGCGTGGTGATCGAGCTCAACTCCGAGACCGACTTCGTCGCCCGCAACCTCGAATTTCAGGCGCTGGCCCATGGCATCGCCAATGTCGCGCTGGAGCGCGGCGGCGATGTCGAGGCCGTGCTCGCCCATCACTATCCGGGCGGCGGCACGGTCGCCGACGCCATCGCCAACGCCATCGCCACGATCGGCGAGAACATGACGCTGCGCCGCGTCGCCGCGCTCAAGGTCAAGGCCGGGGTGATCGGTAGCTACGTTCATGGCGCGGTCGCCGACGGGCTGGGCAAGATCGGCGTCATCGTCGCGCTGGAATCGACCGGCAAGGCCGATGAGCTGGCAGCGCTCGGCCGCCAGCTCGCCATGCATGTCGCCGCGACCAATCCGATCGCGCTCGATCTCGCCTCGGTCGATCCCGAGGTTCTGGCCCGCGAAAAGGCGATTCTGGCCGAGAAGAACGCCGGCAAGCCCGAGCATGTTCTGGCCAAGATCACCGAAAGCGGCCTGAAGAGCTACGCCAAGGAATACTGCCTGCTCGAGCAGGCCTATATCCATGACGGCTCCAAGTCCGTCGCCCAGGTGCTCAAGGAGAGCGAGGGCAAGCTCGGCGCGCCCGTCGCGCTGACCGGCTTCGCCCGTTTCGCGCTCGGCGAGGGCATCGAGAAGGAAGAGCAGGATTTTGCGGCCGAGGTCGCGGCCGCTGGCGGCACCACCGGCTGATTGCCGGTTCACAGGCATCCTCGAAAGGCCGCGCCCCGCGCGGCCTTTTTTGTGTAAGAAGGCTCGCGCGAGCCATCGAATCGGCCTCGCGCAGAACTGGCGTAAAGCAGGAGACGACCGATGAGACCCAAACGCGTCCTCGTGAAGCTCTCCGGCGAAGCCCTTGCGGGCACTGCGGGATCGGGCCTCGACGGCGGCACGCTGACGGCTCTCGCCGACGACATCTCGCATGCCGCGCGCGAAGGCGTCGAGATCGCCATCGTCGTCGGCGGCGGTAATTTCTTTCGTGGCGTGCAGGGCCTGAACAAGGGGCTCGACCGAACCAGCGCCGATTCGATCGGCATGCTCGGCACGGTGATGAACGCGCTCGCGCTCGAACATGCGATCGAGAGCGCCGGAGCCCCGGCCCGCGCGATGTCGGCCGTGCCGATGCCCTCGCTTTGCGAGAGCTACGCCCGCAAGCGCGCGCTCGACCATCTCAGCCACGGCAAGGTCGTGGTGCTGGGCGGCGGCACGGGCAACCCCTATTTCACCACCGATACGGGCGCCGCGCTGCGCGCCGCCGAACTCGGCTGCAGCCATCTGCTCAAGGCGACGCAGGTCGACGGCGTCTACACCGCCGACCCCAAGACCGATCCCTCCGCCACCCGCTACGAGACGCTGACGCATGCCGAGGCGATCAAGCGCGATCTCAAGGTGATGGACACGGCCGCCTTCGCGCTCGCCCGCGACGCGGGCCTCACCATCGTCGTGTTCTCGATCGCGGAGAAGGGCGCGCTCGCCGCCGTCCTGCGGGCTGAGGGCCGGGCGACCTATGTGACGCCGTAACCGAGTGCCTGTAAGATGAAAACCTCGACCCGTTTCGGAAATCCTTGACCCTGCGGAGCCCCCCCGCCATGGTCGCGCCCGGTTTCGTATAAACTCCAAGGTCTTGAAGACGATGGCCCAGACGACATTCGACCTCGCCGACGTGAAGCGCCGCATGGACGGCGCGGTCACCTCCTTCAAGGGCGATCTCGCCTCGCTGCGCAGCGGGCGGGCTTCCGCCAACATGCTCGATCCGATCATGGTCGAGGCCTATGGCGCACGCACGCCGCTCAGCCAGCTCGCCACCGTCAGCGTGCCCGAGGCGCGGCTGCTCAGCGTGCAGGTCTGGGACCGCAGCATGGTCAACGCCGTCGAGAAGGCGATCCGCGAATCCGATCTCGGCCTCAACCCGCAGACCGAAGGCGCCGTGCTGCGCATCCGCATCCCGGAGCTGAACGAGCAGCGCCGCAAGGAGATGGTCAAGGTCGCGCATAAATACGCCGAGGAATCGAAGATTGCCGTGCGCCATGTCCGCCGCGACGCCATCGACATCATCAAGAAGGTGGAAAAGGACGGCGATTTCACCAAGGACGACGTGACCCGTCAGTCCGATCTCGTGCAGAAGGCGACTGATCAGCATATTGTCGAGATCGATCAGGCGCTGGCGGCGAAGGAAAAGGAAATCCTGAGCGTCTGATCGCTCCACCGCGCCGGGGCTGATCCGCGGCGCTCATACGGGGCTGGTCGAACGGGGCTTCAGGGAATGTCAGCAGGCCAACGCCAGCCGGAACGGGGCACAAATCCGGTGCAGACCGCGTCGCCTCAAGCCTCGCCGGCCCATGTCGCCATCATCATGGACGGCAATGGCCGCTGGGCGAAGCAGCGCGGACTGCCGCGCCAGGAAGGCCATCGCCGCGGGCTGGAGGCGCTGCGCCGCACCGTCCGCAATGCCGGCGAACTCGGTGTCCGGGTGCTCACGCTCTACAGCTTCTCGACCGAGAACTGGCGGCGTCCGCAGACCGAGGTGTCGTTTCTTCTCGGGCTGCTCAGGCGTTTCGTCGAAAACGATCTCGCCGAACTGCATGAATCGGGCGTCAAGGTCCGCATCATCGGCGGCCGCGACGATCTCGCGCCCGATCTGCGCATGCTGATCGAACGGGCCGAGATCCTGACGCGCGGCAATGACGGAATGACGCTCGTCGTCGCCTTCAATTACGGCTCGCGCGATGAGATCGCCCGCGCGGCCCGGCGCATGGCCGAGGCAGCCGTCGCCGGCCGCCTGAAGCCCGAGGCGATCACGGAAGCCCTGCTCGACGACTGGCTCGACACCGCCGACCTGCCCGACCCTGAGCTGGTGATCCGCACATCGGGCGAGACGCGCATTTCGAATTTCCTGCTCTGGCAGGCGGCCTATGCAGAATTCGTCTTCACCCCGGTGCTCTGGCCGGATTTCGACAAGGCCGCCCTGGAAGAGGCGCTGGCCGAGTTCCGCCGGCGCGAGCGTCGGTTCGGCGGGCTCGGCGAAGCTGAAGACCGCAATGTGGGCGCGGCGTGACCGCGCCGCTCCCCGGCCAGCCGAACTCCAGCGACGCCAGACCGGGCGCGAGCGAACTCCGGCTCAGGATCATCTCCGCGCTCGTGCTGGCGGCCGGCGTGCTGCTGACGACCTGGTGGGGCGGTTGGCCGTTCCGGCTGGTCTGGGCGGTTGTCGCCGGGCTCGTCGCCTATGAGTGGCTCGCCATCGTCAGCCGGCGCAATGCGGCGCCCGGCGGCATCGGCGTGGCGCTGGCGGGGCTCGCGCTCGGCTTCGCGCCGGTCAGCGCGGCTGCGCTGGCAGGCGTCGCGGCCTTGGCCGCGCTGATCGGCGCTGTCCTGACGCCGCTGGCGGGCGACCGCCGCCTGCTGGAAGCCTGCGGCGTCGCCTATGCGCTCGCCTTCGCCTTGATCGCGCCGGCGCTGCGCGGCGTGCCCGAACTCGGTCTGGCGCTGATCATCTGGAGCTTCGCCGTGGTCTGGCTCACCGATATCGCAGCCTATTTCACCGGGCGCAGGCTCGGCGGCCCCAAGCTGATGCCCAGCGTCAGCCCGAAGAAGACCTGGTCCGGCGCGCTGGGCGGCGCAACCGCCGGCACGCTCGGCGGCTTTGCGATCTGGTGGCTGACGCCCGCCTCAGCCATGCTGGTCGGCCCCTGGACAGCGATCGCAGCCTCGCTCTTCGCCTCGGTGGTCAGCCAGGCCGGCGACCTGTTCGAATCGGCGATCAAGCGCCGCTTCGGCGCCAAGGATTCCAGCCGTCTGATTCCCGGACATGGCGGCTTTCTCGACCGGCTCGACGGCTACTGGGCGGTGCTCGTCTTCGCCGGTCTCGTTCTCTTCATCTCCCGCATCGAGGGGTGAGGCAGCGTGCTCCGGACCGTAACCTTGCTGGGCGCGACAGGCTCGATCGGCCGCTCGACGCGCGATGTCGTCGCCGAGAATCCCGATCGTCTCGCCATCCTCGCCGTGGTCGGCGGGCGCGACGCCGCGGCTCTGGCCCGCGTCGCGGTCGAGACCGGCGCCCGTTTCGCCGCGCTTGCCGACGAGGCCGGCGGTCCCGTGCTGGCGGAGGCGCTGTCAGGGACTGGCATCGCCAGCGGGGCAGGGCGCTCGGCCGTGCTTGATGCCGTTGCGATGGAGAGCGACATCGTCGTCAGCGCGATCTCGGGCGCGGCGGGGCTGGAGGCGACGTTTGCGGCGCTGACGCCGGGCCGGATCGTGGCGCTCGCCAACAAGGAGAGCCTGGTCTGCGCGGGCGCTGCGGTGATGGCCCGCGCGCAGGCCGTGGGCGCACGCATCCTGCCGCTCGATTCCGAGCACAACGCGCTGTTCCAGGTGCTGGGCGCGGAGCCGGTCTCGTCGATCGCCAGCATGATCCTGACCGCCTCGGGCGGGCCGTTCCGGACTTGGGACGCGCAGCAGATCGCGGCCGCGACGCCGCAGCAGGCGTTGAACCATCCCAACTATGCGATGGGCGCCAAGATCACGATCGATTCGGCCAGCATGATGAACAAGGGGCTGGAGCTGATCGAGGCCTGCTTCCTGTTCGGGGTCCGGCCCGACCAGCTCGAAGTGCTGGTGCATCCGCAGCAGATCGTCCACGGGCTGATCGCCTTTCGCGACGGCTCGGTCAGCGCCGGCATGGCCATGCCCGACATGCGCGTCGCCGCCGCCCATTGTCTTGGTGTCGACGGCCGGCTCGATGCGCCGCCGGCGCGGTTTCTCGATCTGGCGAAGACCGCGCCGCTGAGCTTCGAACGGCCCGATCTCGTGCGCTTTCCGGCGCTTGGTCTGGCGATCGCGGCGCTGCGGGCGGGCGGCGCGACGCCGGCGGTCCTCAACGCCGCCAACGAGATCGCGGTAGCGGCCTTTCTCGCCGGGCGCATCCCGTTTCCAGGCATTGCGCGGCTGGTCGAGCAGGTGTGCGCCATGGCCTTCGCCGACCAGGCCTCGCCCGCCGACGTCGCCGCTGCACTCGCCATTGACCAAGAGGCGAGAAAACGCGCGGCCGCACTCTTGCCGCGGGCCGCGATGGCTGTCACCTAAAGGCGGCGGAGGGACGATCGGTCGTCATTTCGCGCGAATCCTGAGCTAGCCGCTCGCAAGAGCGGGCTCGGGATGATCCGCCGCTGAGACAGTTCTGGAGACGATGATGGACATTGCGGCGGCGATCATGGGCGCGGGCGGCTTTCTGCTGACCTATCTGCTGCCGTTCCTGTTCGTGCTGACGGTCGTGGTCTTCGTCCATGAACTCGGGCACTTCCTCGTCGGCCGCTGGTGCGGCGTCGATGTGAAGGTGTTCTCGATCGGCTTCGGGCGCGAGATCTTCGGGTTCGACGACAGGCATGGTACGCGCTGGCGTTTCGCGCTGATTCCGCTCGGCGGCTATGTGAAGTTCTCCGGAGACGCCGATGCGTCCAGCGCGCCCGATAACGCCGCAGTCTCGCATATGAGCGAGCGGGAGCGCGCGCGCACGTTCCCGGCCCAGTCGATCGGCGAACGCGCCGCCATCGTCGCGGCCGGGCCAATCGCGAATTTCCTGCTGGCGATCGTGATTTTCGCCGGCACCGTCTTCTTCTTCGGCAAGCAGGTGCTGACTCCGCGGGTCGAGCAGGTCGTCGCCGGCAGCGCCGCCGAGCGCGGCGGCATTCGCGCCGGCGACCTTATCCTGTCCATCGACGGCAGCCCGATCCGCAGCTTCAACGACATGCAGCGCGCCGTCTCGGGCCGCCCCGACGAGGTGCTGCAGATCACTGTCGAGCGCGAAGGCGGGCGGGTGACGCTGCCGGTGACGCCCAGCCTCGTCGAGACCGCGACGCCGCTGGGCAAACAGCGCATCGGCGTGATCGGCGTCCAGGCCTCGCGCAAGGCGGAGGACTGGACGACGCAAGCCTACGGACCGCTGGAGGCGCTGAAAGCCGGCCTGTCGGAAACCTGGTACGTCGTCGACCGCACCTACGACTATGTCGCCAAGCTGGTGACCGGGCGGGAATCGACCGACCAGCTTTCGGGGCCGATCCGGATCGCCCAGGTCTCGGGGCTGGTGGCCGCGAACGGCGGATTCATGGCGCTGATCAGCCTCGCTGCGATTCTCTCCGTCTCGATCGGCCTGATGAACCTGCTCCCCGTTCCGATGCTGGATGGCGGCCACCTCATGTTCTACGCCATCGAGGCGCTGCGTGGCCGGCCTCTCAGCGATCGGGCCCAGGAACTCGGCTTCCGGTTCGGGCTCGGCCTCGTGCTGATGTTGATGCTTTTCGTCACCTGGAACGACCTCGTCCACGTAAAATCGTTGCTTTGAGGTCGTTCAAGCCGCGCATTCGCTCGTTTGCGGCGGAATCGCGGCAGCCCGCGTGGCCTCATGGCCACGCGGAAGCTAAAAATATTTTGTTAACGACAAACCCGGTTTGCACCCCGCAGGAAACTTTGTAGAAGCGATTGGACTGCAAAGTTCCCGAGCTTCGGCTTAGTGGCCGGAACCCCCGCTTGGGGTGGCGACCTTAGAGATGGAATAGGCGACCCGATGACGTCGACCCAAAAGAGCCGGCCCTTCAAGACCAGGCTCTCTCGATCAGTCGGACTTTCGGCTTTCATGCTTGCCGTCAGCGGCGGCGTGGCGTTCGCGCAGGCCGTGATTGTCCAAGGCAACAGGCGAGTCGACGCGGAGACGATCCGCTCCTACGCCAATCAGGGCGGCCCTCAGGAGGTTCGCCAGAGCCTGCTGTCGACCGGGCTGTTTTCCAGCGTTCAGGTCAGCCGTCGCGGCTCGCAGACCGTCATCTCCGTCCAGGAGAACGACACCATCAATCGCGTCGCCTTCGAGGGCAACCGCCGCGTCAAGAGCGACCAGCTGTCCCAGCTCGTGCAGACCAAGGCGCGCGGGCCGATCAGCCAGGCGCTGATCGATTCCGACGTCGAGCGCATCAAGGAAGCCTATCGGCGTTCTGGGTATGGCGCGTCGTCGGTCACGGCCCGCGTGGCTCCGCTCCCGAACGGTCGGCCCGACGTGGTGTTCACGATCGTCGAGACCGGCAAGACCGGCATCAAGAGCATCAATTTCTCGGGCAACGGCACTTACTCGTCGGGCCGCCTGCGCGGGTTGATGCAGTCGACCGAATCGAATTTCCTCAGCTTCATCAAGACCTCCGACGTCTATGACGCCGACCGCATCGCGGCCGATCTCGAGCTGGTCCGGCGCTTCTACCTGAAAAACGGCTATGCCGACTTCCAGATCGTCTCGAACTCGGCGCGCTTCGACGACGCCGCCCAGGGCTGGATCATCGACATCGCGGTGGACGAAGGTCCGCAGTACCGCGTCGGCAGCGTCAACGTCGATTCCCGCCTGCGCGACCTCGATCCGAACGCCCTGCAGCGTCTCGTCGCAACCTCCGCCGGCGATACCTACAATGCCGAAGCGGTCGAGAAGTCGCTGGTCAGCCTGACGACCGAGGTCTCGCGCCGTGGCTACGCCTTCGCCCAGGTCCGCCCGCGCGGCGACCGCGACGCCGCCGGTCGGCTGATCGGCATCACCTATGTCGTCGACGAGGGTCCGCGCGTCTATGTCGAGCGCATCAACGTGCGCGGCAACACCCGCTCGCGCGACTATGTCGTGCGCCGCGAGCTCGATCTCGGCGAAGGCGACGCCTACAACAAGGTCCTGATCGACCGCGCCGAACGCCGGCTGAACAATCTCGGCTTCTTCAACAAGGTCCGCATCACCAACGAGCCGGGCAGCGCGCCCGACCGCGTTGTCGTTAACATCGATGTCGAGGACAAGGCGACCGGCTCGTTCTCGATCGCCGGCGGCTACTCGACCTCCGATGGCGTCATCGGCGAGGTCTCGCTGTCTGAATCGAACTTCCTCGGCCGCGGCCAGTTCGTCCGCATCGCGGGCACGCTCGGCCAGCGCAGCAAGGGCGTCGATTTCTCCTTCACCGAGCCCTATTTCCTCGGCCGGCGCATCGCGGCGGGCTTCGATCTGTTTTCGAAGTTCAACGACAACTACAACACCGGCCGTTTCGAGAGCCGCGTGACGGGCGGCCAGATCCGCGCGACCTTCCCGATCACGGAAGAGTTCTCGATCACGCCGCGCTACTCGATCTACACCACCGAGATCGAGATCCCGAATACGACCTCCAATCCGTTCAACGATTGTACGCGGCCGCTCATCGGCGTGACGCCGGGAACGCTCGGCTCTGGTCTGCCCGAAAACGCCGCCATCAACTGCCTGACCAATGGCGAGGCGACGATCGCGGTCAAGGAAGCGCAGGGCACCACCCTGACATCGCTTGTCGGCGTCAACTTCAACTACAACTCGCTCGACAACGTGCAGAACCCGCGCAACGGATTTGTCGCGGAACTCAAGCCGGAATTCGCTGGCGTGGGCGGCGATTCGAAGTTCCTGCGCGTCTCCGCCGATGCGCGCTACTATCGCGAGATCTTCGACGACGTCGTCGGCTTCATCCGCGGCCAGGCCGGCCATGTGCAGGCCACCAGCGGCAATCTGCGCATGATCGATCACTACTTCCTCGGACCGACCCTGGTCCGCGGCTTTGCGCCGTCGGGCATCGGCCCACGCGACGTCCTGAACGACCCGACCGCGAACGCACTCGGCGGCACCACCTATTTCGGCGGTTCGCTCGAGATCCAGTTCCCGATCTTCGGTCTGCCGCGCGATCTCGGCCTTCGCGGCGCGGTCTTCGCGGATGCCGGCACGCTGTTCAATTACGATGGCGGCTCCAAGACGGTCACCACGCCGACAACCTGCCCCGTGGGCTCGGAGGCGCGGCAGTTCAACGTCGCCACGACGTCGATCTACCAGACCAACGTTGCCTGCGTACGCGACAAGAACGTCATCCGCTCGTCGGTCGGCGCGAGCCTGTTGTGGCAGTCGCCGCTCGGGCCGATCCGCTTCGACTACGCCTTTGCTCTGTCGAAGGATGACGGCCAGCGCGATGCGTTCGGCCGCAAGTTCGGCGGCGACCGTCTGCAGGCGTTCCGGTTCTCGGGCGGCACGCGCTTCTGACGCGGCGGGGCGCTCTCGCGTCCCGCCCCGGACCTCTCCTGATGGCAGAGCCAAATTTCTTTCCGGCCGCGACAGCGCTCGATTTCGGCGCGGTTTCGGCCATGTCCGGCGTAGCGCTGCCTGACGGCGTCGATCCCGCGCGCCGCATCGCTGGCGTAGCGCCACTTGATACGGCGGGACCCGACGATCTCGCCTATATGGACAACGCCAAATACACCGATGCGCTCGCTGCGACGCGGGCCGGGCTGTGTCTGGTCTCGCCGCGCTTCTCGGCCCGCGTACCCAGCGGAACGGTCGCGCTGGTCACGCCGGTGCCCTATCACATCTTCGCTAAAGTGCTGGCCCGGCTGTTCCCGCAGGCTTTGCGGCCGGGCTCCGTGTTCGGATCTCAGGGAGGAGTCGCGCCCGGCGCCTTCGTCCATGCGTCGGCGGTTCTGGAGGCCGGCGTCAGCGTCGATCCCGGCGCTGTGATCGGCCCCGGCGCGGAGATCGGCACAGGAACCGTCATCCAGTCTCATGCCGTGATCGGGCCGCAGGTCCGGATCGGGCGCGACTGCGCCATCGGAGCCGGTGCCACGCTGCAATCCACGTTGATCGGCAACCGCGTCATCATCCATCCCGGCGTCAGGATCGGGCAGGATGGCTTCGGCTTCGCCATGAGCCCGAAAGGGCACATGAAGGTGCCGCAGATCGGCCGGGTCATCATCCAGGACGATGTCGAGATCGGCGCCAACACCTGCATCGACCGCGGCGCCAGCCGCGACACCGTCATCGGCGAAGGCACCAAGATCGATAATCTGGTCCAGATCGGCCATAATGTCGTGATCGGGCGGCATTGCGTCATCGTCTCGCAGGTCGGCATCGCCGGCTCGACCACGCTGGAGGATTTCGTCGTGCTCGGCGGCCAGGTCGGCCTTGCCGGCCATCTCACCGTCGGCATGGGCGCGCAGGTCGCCGCCCAGAGCGGCGTCGCGGGCGATATTCCGCGCGGCGCGAAATATGGCGGCTATCCGGCGCAGCCGGCGCTGAGCTGGGCGCGCGAGGCCGCCTTGCTCAAATCGCTCGTGGCCAGGCGCGGCAAGACGACGGACCGCTCCGAAGGCTGAATGTCCGCCGGGCGGCGTGCGCGACCGGGCGGGCCCCCTCATGTCGATTTGTCTTGCCGGCCGGGTGCTGTTTCCGGCACATCGGCAAAGACAACATGCCGCCGGATGACGGAGATCGCGACCGTGGAGCGCGGCGGTGAGTGGATGGGCCAGTTTGCCGCCCGTTTGGGAGATGGAGAGCCGATGAACGATCCGCAGACGACGCTGGGCGTGGTCGATATCCAGAAGATCATGGCCTGTATTCCGCATCGCTACCCGTTCCTGCTGGTCGATCGCGTGGTCGAGATCGTCGGCGACGAATCCGGCGTCGGCATCAAGAACGTCACGATCAACGAGCCGCAATTCACCGGCCATTTTCCAGGCCGGCCTGTCTTCCCCGGCGTACTGATGATCGAGGCCATGGCGCAGACGGCGGGCGTTCTGGTCGTCAACGCGCGCGGCAGCGCCGATCCTGGCGTCACCAGCGTGCTGTTCACCACGATCGACAAGGCGAAGTTCCGCAAACCCGTCGTTCCGGGCGACCAGTTGCGCTTCCACCTGACCAAGATCACGCGCAAGCGCAATCTCTGGTTCTACCGGGGCGAGGCGCGGGTCGATGGTGCGCTGGTGGCCGAGGCGGACCTCTCCGCCATGGTCGTCTGAGCCGCCAAGAAACCAAAATCAGGACAGCCTCCGCATGAGCGCCACCATCCATCCGATGTCGGTCGTCGATCCTCGCGCGCGCCTCGGCGCGGGCGTCGTCGTCGGCCCTTTCTGCACGGTCGGCCCCGAAGTCGAACTGGGCGATGGCGTCGAACTCGTCAGCCATGTCGCCGTCGCCGGCTACACCACGATCGGCGCGCGCACGAGAATTTATCCCTTCGCCTCCATCGGCCATCCGCCGCAGGATCTGAAATACCATGGCGAGCCCTCGACGCTGACGATCGGCGCCGACTGCATGATCCGCGAGGGGGTGACGATGAATCCCGGTACCGAGGGCGGCGGGATGAAGACCGTCGTCGGCGACAAATGCTTCTTCCTGGCCAATTCGCATGTCGCCCATGACACGCAGATCGGCGACAGCGTGATCTTCTCCAACAACGTCATGTGCGCCGGTCATGTCAGGGTCGGCAATTTCGTCATCGTCGGCGGCGGAACCGGCCTGCACCAGTTCATCCGCGTCGGCGACCACGCCTTCATCGGCGGGGGCGCGGGCGTGATGCACGACGTCATTCCCTTCGGCATGGTGCGCGACAACCCGGCCCATCTCGCGGGCTTGAATCTCGTCGGCCTGCGCCGGCGCGGCTTCACGCGCGAGCAGATCCACGAACTGCGCCGCGCCTACCGGCTGCTCTTCGCCGACGAGGGCACCTTGTCGGAGCGCGTCGAGGATGTCGCGAGCGAGTTCGCCTCGCACCCGCTGATCCACGAGATTCTCGACTTCATCCGCAATGGCGGCGAGCGCGCGATCTGCGTGCCCCATGACGTCAACACCGCCGACCGGTGAGCGCCGAACCGGCAGATGCGCCGCCGCTGGGCGGGCCGCTCGCCATCATCGCGGGCGGCGGCGATTACCCGCCATTGCTGGCGCGGCTGGCAACTGGTCGTGGCCATGCCGTCTTTGTCGCCGGACTTGAGGGCGCGGCCGATCCTGACGCCTTCGCGCCGTCCGATATCCAGATGTTCCGGCTCGGCCAGCTCGGCCGCCTGCTCGAGGTGCTGCGCCGGCGCGAGATCAGCGATCTCGTTCTGCTCGGCTCGCTGCCGCGGCCGAGTTTTTCGGGTCTACGCCCGGAAGCCTCGACGCTGAAATACCTGCCGCATTTCGCCCGGGCCTTCAAAGGCGGCGACGACCACCTGCTGCGCGGCGTCGTCGATTTCTTCGAGGCGCAGGGCTTTCGCGTTCATGGCCCGGCCGCGATCGCACCGGAACTCACGGCGCAAGCCGGCGCACTTGGTCGACGCACTGCAACGACAGAGCAGAAAGCACTGATCCAGCGCGGTTTTTCGCTGCTGTCGGCCCTGTCGCCCTTCGATGTCGGACAGGCCGCGATCCTCGCCGACCATCGCATCATCGCGATCGAGGCGGCCGAAGGCACCGACGCGATGATCGCGCGTGTCGCAGGCATGGTGTCCTCGGGCCGGCTGAAGATCGCCAAGGGCGACGGCGTTCTGGTCAAAGCGCCAAAGCTGGGCCAGGATCTGCGGGTGGATATGCCGGCCATCGGCCCGCGCACGCTTGAGCGCATTGAGGACGCCGGCCTGTCCGGCATCGGCCTGCGCGCCGGGCAGGTTCTGGTCGGCGACGGGGCTGCACTGGCCGCGCTCGCCGATCGCCAGAACATCTTCATCGAGGGCGTGCCGTGACGCGCCCGTTCCGGCTGGCGATCGTCGCGGGCGAGGCCTCGGGCGATGCGCTGGCCATCCGTTTCGTCGCGGCACTGCGCGAGCAACTCGGCGAGCGCGAACTGGTGATGGCGGGTGTCGGAGGGCAGGGCCTCATCGACGCCGGCCTGTCTCCGTTGTTTCCGCAGGCCGATATCGCCGTCATGGGCTTCGGCCCGGTCATCGCCCGCCTGCCGCTGCTGCTGCGTCGGATGGAGGATGCGGCCCGTGGCGTCGCGGCCTTTGCGCCCGATCTCCTGCTCACCATCGACGCGCCCGATTTCTCGCTGCGCGTCGCGAAGAAGCTGCGCCGGAGCGCTCCGTCCATCCCGATCGTGCATTGGGTCTGTCCCAGCGTCTGGGCCTGGCGCTCGGGCCGGGCGAAGCGGATGGCCCCGCATGTCGACCGCATTCTGGCGCTGCTGCCCTTCGAGCCTGCGGCGCTGGCGGGGCTGCACGGCCCTGAGACGGTCTATGTCGGCCATCCGCTGATGGAACGGCTCGGGGACATGCGGCCCAACGCGATCGAGGCCGCCCGGCGGGCTGACGCGGACAACCCGCTGGTCCTGTTGCTGCCCGGCAGCCGGCGCTCCGAGATCAACCATCTGTTGCCGGTCTTTGGCGATGCGATCGCCCGCGTGGCGTCCGCTTTGCCGGGCGCACGCTTCGTTCTGCCGGCGGTGCCGCATCTGGCGGCGCTGATCGGCGACATGACGGCGCAATGGCCGGTCAGGCCGGAGATCGTCATGGGCGAGGCGGCCAAGCTCGCCGCCTTCCGCTCGGCGCGCGGCGCATTGGCGGCATCGGGCACCGTCACTTTAGAGCTTGCGCTGGCGCAAGTGCCGACCGTCGCCGCCTATCGCGGCGCGAGCTGGGAGGCCGCGCTTGCAAGGCGTCTGATCAAGCTGCCCAGCGTCATCCTGCCGAACCTCATTCTCGGCCGCAGCGTCGTGCCGGAGTTCATACAGGACACCGCGACCGCCGATGCGCTCGCCAGCCATCTCGTGGCCGCGCTCGCCGACGGCGCCGCTCGCGAGAGCCAGCTCGCCGGCTTCGCCGAGGTCGAGACGATCATGGCGGCGGCCGGCCCGAGTCCGGCCGCGAAAGCCGTCGCCGAGGCGCTCGCCGTTCTACGGGACCGCCCGGACGAGTCTTGAAAACGAAAAGGCCGCGGCGCAGATGCCGCGGCCCTGTCATGCGTGAAGGCGGCCTGCCGCTCGCATCAGCGACGGCCTATCGGGGTGTAGTCCCGCTGCGGAGCGCCGGTATAGAGCTGGCGCGGCCGGCCGATGCGCTGGGACGGATCCTCGATCATCTCCTTCCACTGCGCGATCCAGCCGACCGTGCGGGCGAGCGCGAAGAGGGCCGTGAACATCGAGGTCGGGAAGCCCATCGCCTTCAGCGTGATGCCCGAATAGAAATCGATGTTGGGATAGAGCTTCTTCTCGATGAAGTAGCTGTCGCTGAGCGCGATCCGCTCCAGCTCCATCGCCACGTCGAGCAGCGGGTCGTCCTTGATGCCGAGCTCGGCCAGCACTTCATGCGTCGTCTTCTGCATGATCTTGGCGCGCGGATCGTAGTTCTTGTAGACGCGGTGGCCAAAACCCATCAGGCGGAAGGGGTCGTTCTTGTCCTTCGCCTTGGCGATGAATTTCGGGATGTTCTCGACCGAGCCGATCTCCTGCAGCATCTGCAGGGCCGCCTCGTTGGCGCCGCCATGGGCGGGCCCCCACAGGCAGGCCGTGCCGGCCGCGATGCAGGCGAAGGGGTTTGCGCCCGACGAGCCAGCGAGCCGGACCGTCGAGGTCGAGGCGTTCTGCTCGTGGTCGGCATGCAGGATGAAGATGCGGTCGAGCGCGCGCGACAGCACCGGATTGACCTTGTAGTCCTCGGCCGGCACCGCAAAGCACATCCGCAGGAAGTTCGAGGTGTAGTCGAGCGAGTTCTGCGGATAGATGAAGGGCTGGCCGATCGTGTACTTGTAGGCCATCGCCGCCAGCGTCGGCATCTTCGCGATCATCCGCATCGAGGCGACCATGCGCTGATGCGGGTCGGAGATGTCGGTCGAGTCGTGGTAGAAGGCCGACATCGCGCCGATCGAGCCGACCATGACAGCCATCGGATGCGCGTCGCGGCGGAAACCCTGGAAGAACCGGGCCATCTGCTCGTGGACCATGGTGTGGCGCGTCACGCGATAGTCGAAATCGGCCTTCTGGGCAGCGGTCGGCAGGTCGCCTTCCAGCAGCAGGTAGCAGGTCTCGAGGAAGTCGCCATGCTCGGCGAGCTGCTCGATCGGGTAGCCGCGATACAGCAGCACGCCCTCGTCGCCGTCGATATAGGTGATCTGCGACTCGCAGCTCGCCGTGGAGGTGAAGCCCGGATCATAGGTGAACATGCCCGTCTGCGAGTAGAGCTTGGCGATGTCGATGACGGAAGGGCCGATCGAGCCCTTCTTGATCGCCATATCGACGGTCTTGTCGCCGACCTGGAGCTGTCCGTTGTTTCCGCTCATCGATGCCGATCCTTTCAGGCTCGCTGTAGTCAATCGCCGTTCCTGGCGGCCCGGGACCGAACGGCCGCGCAGGAGACATAACCATCATTCGAGGGCCCTGAGGTGACGGCCCGGTGACGGAACGGCAAATGCGCATACGGACGGGAGGACAGGAGCATCCGACTGATATTCAAGCAATATTCGTGCCCCTCACGCCGACTGGCGGGAGGATTCACATGACGCGTCACTAGACCATTTGCGGTAGCGCTTCAACCGAGCCGAAAGGCGATCGCGTCGCCGATTGCTCAGCTCTGGTCGGAGAGGCGAGCAAGAGTTTCCGCGCGGCCGAGCACCGCCATCACGTCGAAAAGACCAGGCGACATCGCCCGCCCGGTCAGGGCCGCGCGCAAGGGCTGCGCCGCCTGTCCGAGCTTCAGCCCCTGCTCCTCGGCAAAACTGCGCACCGCCGTTTCGAGCGCCCCGAGCGACCAGTCGTCGACCGCGGCGAGCTTTGCGGAGAGGCCCGGAAGGCGCTGCCGCCCGGCCTCGTCCAGCAGCGCGGCCGCCTTGGCGTCGAGCTGCAGCGGCCGGGCCGCATAGAGATAATAGGCCGAATCGAGCAGTTCGATCAGCGTCTTGGCGCGCTCCTTCAGGCCGGGCATCGCGGCGAGGAAGCGGGCCTCCAGCTCGGGCGACATCGCGCCCGCGATCCCGCGCTCCGGGCCGATCTGCGGCAGGATGACCTTCAGCGCCGCCAGCAGTTCGCGGTCGTCGGACTGGCGCATATAGAGCCCGTTCAGGTTCTCCAGCTTGGCGTAGTCGAAGCGCGCAGCCGAGCGGCCGATCGAGGAGAGGTTGAACAGCGCGATCATCTCCTGGGTGGAGAAGATCTCCTGGTCGCCATGGCTCCAGCCCAGCCGCAGCAGATAGTTCCGCAGCGCCGCCGGCAGATAGCCCATCGAGCGATAGGCATCGACGCCGAGCGCGCCATGGCGCTTCGAGAGCTTGGCCCCGTCCGCGCCATGGATCAGCGGGATATGCGACATGCTCGGCACGCGCCAGCCCATCGCCTGATAGATCTGGGTCTGGCGGGCGGCGTTGGTCAGGTGGTCGTCGCCGCGGATGACATGGGTGACGCCCATGTCGTGGTCGTCGACCACGACGGCGAGCATATAGGTCGGGTTGCCGTCCGAGCGCAGCAGCACGAGGTCGTCGAGGTTCTCGTTCTGCCAGACGACACGGCCCTGGACCTCGTCCTCGACCACGGTTTCGCCGGTCTGCTGCGCACGCAGGCGGATGACCGGCTTGACGCCGGCAGGCGCGGTCGCCGGGTCGCGGTCGCGCCAGCGTCCGTCGTATTTCATCGGCTTGCCCGCGGCCTTGGCCTGCTCGCGCATCTCGTCGAGTTCGGCCGGCGTGGCATAGCAGCGATAGGCGTTGCCCGAGGCCAGCAACTGGTGGGCGACCTCGCGGTGCCGCTCGGCGCGGGCGAACTGGTAGACGGTGTCTCCGTCCCAATCGAGACCGAGCCAGCTCAGCCCGTCGAGGATCGCGGCGATGGCGGGCTCCGTAGAGCGCTCGCGGTCGGTGTCCTCGATCCGCAGCAGCATCTTGCCGCCATGCCGGCGGGCATAGAGCCAGTTGAACAGCGCCGTCCGCGCCCCGCCGATATGCAGGAACCCGGTGGGCGAGGGGGCAAAGCGCGTGACGACGGCATCGCTCATGAAGGCTAAGGCTCCGGCCGGCTTTTTTCTGCCGGCCCGCTGGAATGACGCCCGCGAGGGGACGGGAACGAATTCGGCCGGAGACCGCATGACATCCGGCGCGGCCCCTGTAACATGGCAAGCCCGGCAAGGTTAAGCTCAACCTCTGCAGCGCCGGAAACCTGCGGACGCCCGCATGCGCCAGCCTCCCGAAGGCCAGTCCGGATCGCGCGCCGCGCCAGCGGGTGCTGTGCTGGCTTGGCCGCAGGGTTGGCGATTGCGCGACGTCAGCCTGTCGCTCCGGCTCGCGGAAGCTGGCCAGACCCTGCACGCCGCGCTCGAAGCCGAGGCCGAACGCCGCCGGCTCTTCCTCTGGCTCCCGGTGATGATGGGCGTCGGCATCCTGCTCTACTTCGCCGCCGACCGGGAGCCGGCGCTGGCGGCGCCTCTCGCCGGTTTTGCGGCGTCAGCCGGCGGCGCGCTCGCCTTGCGCCGGAAGCGCCTCGCGGTCATCGCCTGCATCGCGCTGGCTGCGATCTTCGCCGGCTTCGCCGCCGCGACCTGGCGCACGGCCGACATCGCCGCGCCGATGCTGGACCGGCCGCGAATCGGCGTCGTGACGGGGTTCGTCGAATCGGTCGAGGCGCGGGACGCCGGCGCGCGGATCGTGCTGCTGGTCACCGGCCTCGCGGGCGTCGAGGCCGGCAATCAGCCCAGGCGCGTGCGCGTCAATGTCCGCAGCGGCACTGTCGCGGCCGGCGACCACATCTCCGCCGTTGCGCGCCTGCTGCCCCCGCCGGGACCGGCGCGGCCGGGCGGCTATGATTTCGGCCGCGACGCCTTCTTTCGCGGGCTCGGCGCGGTCGGCAGCGTCGCGGGCAAGATCACGCTGACGCCGCCGCCGCACCCGCCGCCACCCAGTCTGGCTCTCGCGGTCACGATCGACCGCGCGCGAAATGCGCTGACGCGGCGGATCGCCGAAATCGGCGGCGGGCAGGCGGGTGCGATGGCTGCGGCGCTGGTGACCGGCAAGCGCGGCCTGATCACCGAGGCGACCAATGCCGATCTGCGCGCGGCCGGCATCTACCACATCGTCTCGATCTCGGGTCTGCACATGGTGCTGGCGGCGGGCACGATCTTCTGGCTGGTGCGGGCGCTGCTGGCGCTGTCGAGGACGCTCGCCCTGCGCTGGCCGGTCAAGAAGATCGCGGCGATCGCGGCCATGCTCGGCGCGACCGCCTATTGCGTCTTCTCCGGCGCGGAGGTCGCGACCGTGCGCTCGCTGATCATGACGCTGGTCATGCTCGGCGCGATCCTGGTCGACCGGCCGGCGCTGAGCATGCGCAATCTGGCGCTCGCCGCCATCATCGTGCTGCTGCGCGAGCCCGAGGCATTGCTCGGCCCGAGCTTCCAGATGTCCTTTGGCGCGGTTGCGGCGCTTGTGGCGTTCGCCGAGCGCTGGGAGGGCAGGGAGCGGACACAGCCGCCGTCGCTGCTGCCATGGCCGCTGCGGACGATCTGGCTCGCCGCCATCGGGATTATCGTCACGACGCTGCTCGCCACGGCCGCGACCGCGCCCTTCGGCGCGTATCACTTCCAGACCTTCAACCCGTTCGGCCTGCTCGGCAATGCGCTGGCGCTGCCCTTCGTCTCGTTTTTCGTCATGCCGGCGGCGGTGTTCGGCGTGCTGGCCTATCCGTTCGGCTTGGACTGGCCGGCCTGGAAGCTGATGGGAGTGGCCGCCGACGCCGTTCTCAGGCTCGCCAACTGGGTCGCGAGCATCGACCATTCGACGCTGGTGGTGCCAGCCTTCGGGGCGGCGGCGCTGACCTGTTTTGCGCTCGCGCTGCTCTGGGCGACGCTTTGGACGACGACCCTGCGCCTCCTCGCCGTGCTGCCGCTGGCGACGGGCGTCGCCGTGGCGGCCAAGCCGGAAAGGCCCGACATCCTGATCGAGCGCGATGGATCCGGGATCGCCGTGCGGGGCAAGGACGGGCGCCTCGCCATCGCCGGCCGGCCGAGCGCCTTCGTGCTGCAGCAATGGCTCAACGCCGATGGCGACAGCCGCAAGCCCGCCGATCCGGGCCTGCGCGAGGGCGCGGCCTGCGACGGGCAGGGCTGCGTCATCGTCACCCCTGACGGCCGCAGCGTGTCGTTCGCCCGTGACAGGCTGGCGCTGGTCGAGGACTGCCGCCGCGCCGACCTCGTCGTCACGCCGATCCCGTGGAGCGCGCCCTGCAAGGCCATGCTGATCGACCGCACGGCGCTGAGCCGCGACGGCGCGATGGCCCTCACGCGCGCCAACGCTATCCTGCCGGGCCAACCGCTCTGGCGCAGGCTCGCAGCCGAGAGCGGCCAAGACGGCCGCCCATGGAATCGAACCCGGCCGCGACCGGCTGCTCCAGCATCGCCCCCTGCACAGCCCGCTGAAGACGAGGCCGTGGACCGGCTATGAGACGCTCGCCCAAACCGACCCGTCATCCCGGACAAGCTGCATGGCAGCGCCGATCCGGGATCCATTCCAGAACGCATCCGGAGAGGTTCCGGAATGGATCCCGGGTCTGCGCTTCGCTTGCCCGGGATGACGGCGTGTTTCCTGTGAACTCAGCCGCTTCAATAGCGCCGCATCAGATTGACCAGCCGTCCCTGGATCTTGACGCGGTCGGGACCGAGCACGCGGGTCTCGTAGGCCGGATTGGCGGCCTCGAGCGCGATCGAGGAGCCGCGCTTGCGCAGCCGCTTCAGCGTCGCCTCCTCGTCGTCGATCAGCGCGACGATGATGTCGCCGGTGTTGGCGGTGTCCTGCTTGCGGATGACGACGGTGTCGCCGTCGAGGATGCCGGCTTCGACCATCGAATCGCCGCGCACTTCCAACGCGTAATGCTCGCCCGCGCCCAGCATGTCGGCCGGCAGGGAGACGTTGTGGCTGCGGCTCTGGATCGCCGAGACGGGGGTGCCGGCCGCGATCCGCCCCATCACCGGGATTGCGATCGTGGACCGCGCATCCTCCTCGGGGGGGCTGCTCGCCGGCTTGACCTTGCCGAGCCCGCCCTGGACGACGGAGGGGCTGAAGCGCCCGCGCGGGGCCTGCGCGCCGGCGACGCCGTCGGGCAGCTTGATTACTTCCAGCGCACGGGCCCGGTTCGGCAGCCGCCGGATGAAGCCGCGCTCCTCCAGCGCCATGATCAGGCGGTGGATGCCGGATTTCGACTTGAGATCGAGCGCGTCCTTCATCTCGTCGAAGGAGGGCGGCACGCCGCTCTCGCGCAGGCGCTCATGAATGAAGCGGAGCAGTTCGAACTGTTTGCGTGTCAGCATGGTTCCCGCCGGTTCGCCGGAAGCGAAGAGTCGAAACAAATCACGAACATAATACAGGTTCGCGTTGTGTTCCGCAAGGGCTCTCAGCGCAGCCGGATGATCCTGCACGGATCGCCCTGCTTTGCCGGCTCGGCAAATGGAGGCCGAATGGTCAGCGCCCTCGCTCTGGCAAGCGTGCCGAGCATTGATGAATCCTGCTTCTGGAAGGGAGTAACGATCCAGCCGGCCTCGGAATAGCTGAGATCGGACCGAAGATAGTCCTCCCGCTCATCATTAGCCGGCATATCGATTCCGGCAATGGCGGGCTCGCTGCGATCCCGCTCGGGATCGGGGAGGCCGAGCAACGCCTCGATCAGCGGCGCGATGAACAGATGGCCGCAGACGATGGAAGAGACCGGGTTGCCCGGCAGGCCGACCGCGACCATCCGCCCAAGGCGGCCCATCATCATCGGCTTGCCCGGCCGCATCGCGATCTTCCAGAAGCCGAGATCCATGCCGGCGCGCTTCAGCGCCTCCTGCACGAGGTCGTGCGCCCCGACCGAGGCGCCACCCAGCGTGATCAGCACATCGGCGTCGGCGTCCTGGGCGCGCGCGATGCGCTGGGCGAGATCGGGATGGTTGTCGCGGGCGATGCCGAGATCGAGCACGGTTCCACCGGCCGCCTCGACGATCGCGGCGAGCGAAAAGCTGTTGGACGCCACGATCTGATCGGGCCCAACCGGCTCGCCCGGCAAAACGAGTTCGTCGCCCGTGGCGAGGATCGCGACGAGCGGTTTCCTGCGCACCGCCAGCGCAGGATGCCCTCCCGCCGCGGCAAGTCCGAGCGCGGCGCTGTCGAGCGCGCGACCCGCCGCGAGCAGGACGTCGCCCTCGCTGAAATCGAGGCCGGCGATCCGGATGTGGCGTCCTTTGGGGGTGCTTTCACGGACGCGGATCGTCGGCTGGCCGACACCGTCGGCGTTCTCCTGGATCAGGATGGTGTCGGCGCCGTCCGGAATCGGCGCTCCGGTAAAGATGCGCACCGCCTCGCCCGCGCCGAGGGATCCCGCAAAACTGCGCCCGGCAGCCGATTCGCCGATGACGCGCAATTCATTTGCCGGCACGAGATCGTCGGCGCGGACCGCATACCCGTCCATGGCGGAATTGGCGAAAGGCGGTTGCGTGCGCAGCGCCGCGATATCCCGCGCGAGCACGCGGCCGGCGCATTGCGACAGCGGCAGCGTCTCGACCGCCATCGCGCCGGGCACGCTGTCGAGCAGCGCCCTCAGAGCGACCTTGACCGGTGTCAGCGCCATCAGGTGGGCTCCGCTTCCGAAGGATTGGCTTCGAACACGCCAGACTTGCCGCCGGATTTGTGCAAAAGCCGCACACCTTCGATGCACATGCCGCGATCGACCGCCTTGACCATGTCGTAGACCGTGAGGCACGCGACGGAAACGGCGGTCAGCGCCTCCATCTCGACGCCGGTCTGGCCTTTCATCTTCACCTCGGCCGTCACGCGGACGCCGGGCAAGGCCTCGTCGATAACGAGATCGACCGAGACCTTGCTGATCGGCAGCGGGTGGCACAGCGGGATCAGCTCATGGGTGCGCTTGGCCGCCATGATCCCGGCGAGCCGCGCGGTGCCGAGCACGTCACCCTTCTTCGCATCGCCCGCACGCACGATCGCGAGCGTCCCGGCCGCCATCACGACGCAGCCTTCGGCAACCGCCATGCGGTCCGTCTCGGCCTTGCCCCCGACATCGACCATATGGGCCTGGCCCCTTGCGTCGAGATGGCTGAGCCCGGTCACGCCGCTTCCTCCTGGGCCGAGCCGGTCAGCAACTGACGTGTGGCGGCGGCGACATTCTCCTGACGCATCAGGCTTTCGCCGACGAGAAAGGTGTTGACGCCGCAGCGCGCGAGCCTCGCGATGTCGGCGTGGCCGAAAATGCCGCTCTCGCCGACGATGACGCGGTCGCCCGGCACGCGCGGGCTGAGCCGCTCGGTGACAGTGAGATCGACGGCAAAGCTGCGCAGGTCACGGTTGTTGATCCCGAGCAGTTTTGCCCCCAGCGGCAGCGCCCGGTCGAGTTCAGCCTCGTCATGCACCTCGACCAGCACGTCCATGCCGAGTTCCAGCGCCGTTTCGTTCAACGCGCGGGCGGTGGCGTCGTCGACGCCGGCCATGATGATCAGGATGCAGTCGCCCCCCCAGGCCCGCGCCTCGTAGACCTGATAGGGCTCGTAGAGAAAATCCTTGCGCAGGGCCGGCAGGCCGCTCGCCTCGCGCGCCTGCATCAGAAATTCGGGCCTGCCCTGGAAGGACGGGCCATCGGTCAGCACGGAGAGACAGGCCGCGCCGCCATCGGCATAGGCGCGGGCCAGCGCGGGAGGGTCGAAATCGGCGCGGATCAGCCCCTTTGACGGGCTCGCCTTCTTGATCTCGGCGATCAGGGCCGGCTTGCCCTGCGCATGCTTCACCGCGATCGCCGCCGCGAACCCTTTCGGCGGCGGCGCGGTCCGGGCCAGTATCTCGATCTCCGCCTGCGGGATCGCTGCCTTGGCCGCGGCGATCTCCTCGCGCTTGTAGGCCTCGATCCGGGCGAGGATGTCGCTCATGGCCGCCTCACGCGTTCGAGACCGAGACGAGCGCCGCCAGCGCGGCCTTGGCGCGGCCCGAATCGATGGCGCCTTGCGCCTGCGCCAGCCCGTCGCGCAGGTCGCTCGCCTTGCCCGCCACCAGCAGCGCCGCGCCCGCATTGAAAGCGGCGATGTCGCGGAAGGCGGTCCTCTCGCCGTCCAGCACCGCCGTCAGTGCGGCTGCGTTCTGCGCCGGCTCGCCGCCGCGCAGATCCTCGGGCTTCGCCCGCGCAAGCCCGACATCGTCCGGGCCGATCTGGAAACTCTCGATCTTGCCATTGTCGAGGGAGACGACGCGGGTCGGCCCCGTGGTGGTGATCTCGTCGAGCCCGTCGGAGCCATGCACGGCCCAGATCCGGGTCGAGCCGAGCGAGGCCAGCACCTTGACCATCGGCTCCAGCCAGGTCTCGGAGAACGCTCCGATCAACTGCTTCTTGACGCCGGCCGGATTGGAGAGCGGACCGAGCAGGTTGAAGATCGTGCGCGTGCCCAGTTCCGTGCGCACCGGCGCGACATGGCGCATCGAGGCGTGGTGCGTCGGCGCGAACATGAAGCCGACGCCGGCTTTGGCGATGCAGGCTTCCGTCCCCGCCGGGTCGAGCCCGACCTTGACGCCGAGCGCGGTCAGCACGTCGGCCGCGCCTGAGCGCGAGGAGGCGGCGCGGTTGCCATGCTTGGCGACGGGCACGCCGCAGGCGGCCGTGATGATCGCGGCCAAGGTCGAGACATTGTAGGAGCCGGACGAATCGCCGCCGGTCCCGACGATGTCGATGGCCTCGGCCGGAGCCTTCACGGTCAGCATTTTCGCGCGCATGGCCGAGACCGCGCCGGCGATCTCCTCGGCGGTCTCGCCGCGCACCCGCAGCGCCATCAGGAAGGCGGCCGCCTGTGCGTTGGTCACGCCGCCCGAGAGGATGGTCTCAAACGCGTCGCGCGCCTCGTCGCGCGAGAGCGTGGCGCCGGTCGCGACCTTGGCGATGAAGGGTTTGAAATCGTCCATGGAAACTCTGATCTGCTCAGGCTGTCTCGGAAAGGGCGGGCGCACGGTGTTTCTGCGACCATCGTTCCGCCATCTCGAGGAAATTCCGCAGGATCGTCGCGCCATGCTCGGAGGCGATGCTCTCGGGATGGAACTGCACGCCATGCACGGGCAGGTCGCGGTGCGACAGCGCCATGATCAGCCCGTCCTCCGTCGTCGCCTCGATGTCGAGTTCCGCAGGACAGCTCCGGCATTCGACGACGAGCGAATGATAGCGCGTCGCCTTGAGCGGGCCGTTGATGCCGCGAAAGAGCCCGCGAGCATGGTGGCTTATGGTCGAGATCTTGCCGTGCATTGGCAGAGGCGCGCGGATGACCTCGCCGCCAAAAGCCTGGCCGATCGCCTGCAGGCCGAGGCAGACGCCAAACAGCGGCACTTTGCCAGCGCCTTCCCGCACCAGATCGAGGCAGATGCCGGCCTCGTTGGGCGTGCAGGGGCCAGGCGACAGCACGATCGCGTCATGGCCTCCAGACAGGGCGTCGGAGACTGTCAGCGCATCGTTGCGCACGACATCGACCTGCGCCCCCAGCCCGCCGATCAGGTGGACGAGGTTCCAGGTGAAGCTGTCGTAATTGTCGATCAGCAGGATGCGCATGGGCTCGGGGTCGCGTTTCGGTCGATGGTCATGCCCGCTGACAGGGCAGGCGGTCAAGCTTGCCTCGCCGTCATTGCGAGCGCAGCGAAGCAATCCAGAGGTTTGCGCGAGACGCTGGATGACTTCGCTGCGCTCGCAATGACGGGATCGACGTCCCTCTTGATTTCACTGCCCCCGCCGCGCCACGGCCGCGAAGCGCACCGCCTCCTCCGCCGCCTTGAACAGGGCCTTCGCCTTGTTGACGCATTCCTGCTGCTCGGACGCGGGTTCGGAATCGTAGACGATGCCCGCGCCGGCCTGCACATGCATGCGCCCGTCCTTCACCACAGCGGTGCGCAGCACGATGCAGGTGTCCATCTCGCCATTGGCGCCGAAATAGCCGATGCAGCCGCCATAGGCCCCGCGCGCATCGTGCTCCAGTTCGTCGATGATCTCCATGGCGCGCACTTTTGGCGCGCCCGAGACGGTGCCGGCCGGGAATCCGGCGACGAGCGCGGCCAGCGCGTCGTGCTTCGGATCGATCGTCCCTTCGACATTCGAGACGATGTGCATGACCTGGCTGTAGCGCTCGACGAAGAAGGAATCCGTCACCTTGACCGTACCGATTTTGGCGACGCGGCCGACATCGTTGCGGCCGAGATCGAGCAGCATCAGATGCTCGGCCCGCTCCTTGGGGTCGGCCAGCAGTTCCGCAGCCAGCGCCTCGTCCTCGACATGGGTCGCGCCACGCCGGCGCGTGCCGGCGATCGGGCGGATCGTGACCGTGTCGTCGCGCAGGCGCACGAGGATTTCCGGGCTGGAGCAGACGATCTGGAATGCGGCGAAGTCGAGATAGCACAGGAACGGCGCGGGATTGACCCGCCGCAGCGCCCGGTAGAGCGCGAAAGGTGGCAGCGCGAAGGGCGCCTCGAAACGTTGCGACAGCACGACCTGAAAGATGTCGCCGGCGCGGATATAGTCCTGCGCCGTCGCGACCATCGCGTGGAACTCAGCCTCGCTGGTGTTTGAGGCGATCGCGGGCTCGGGCAGGTTCGCGATGTCGATCGCGGCGTCCGGGGGCAGGGGGCCTTCCAGCGCGGCGACGACCGCCTCGATCCGCTCCAGCGCCTGCTCATGGGCGGCGCGGGCTGACAGGCCGGGCCTGGGCTTGACCGGCGTCACCACATGGATCTCGTCGCGCACCGCGTCGAACACCACCATCGCGGTCGGGCGCATCAAGATGGCGTCCGGCACCCCGGTGCCGGTCTCCTTCGACTCGGGCAGGCGTTCCATTAGCCTGACCATGTCGTAACCGAGATAGCCGAACACGCCGGCCGCCATCGGCGGCAGGTCGGCGCTCGCGGGAATGGCGCTCTCGTCGAGCAGAGCGCGCAGGCTCTCGAAGGCCGGGCGCGGATCGGCCGAGAACGTCTCTCCATCGGCCAGCCGACAGAGCGAAGCCTGCCCGTGCTCGCAGCGCCAGATCAGGTCCGGTCTCAGCCCGATCATGGAATAGCGCCCGCGCACCGCGCCGCCTTCGACCGATTCCAGCAGAAAGGCCGGACCCTCGACCGCGTGGCGCAGCTTCAGGAAGGCCGCGACCGGTGTCTCGCAATCGCCGACCAGAATCTGCCGCAGCAATTGCGGCTGTCCCTGCTCGTAGCCGCGCGCAAAAGCCTCGAACTCCGGCAGGGCGCTCATGGTCAGTTCTGCGCGCCGCCGGTGGCGTTGCGGAACGCGGTCTCGTTGATCGCGACGCCGAGATCGGTCTGCAGTTTGGCGACATATTGCGTCAGGATGTCCTCGCTGACGCTGTTGCCGAGCAGGCGGCTGAAGTTCTCGGCCTCCTGCGTCGTGCGCGCATAGGGCGGCACGAAAGCCGCATCGACCTTGAACAGGATGCGCCCGCCATCCGCGACCGACGCCGAATTGCTCTTGCCGGCGACCGTGCCGAAGATCAGGCTGACGACATTGGCGGGCAGATCGGGCCGCTGGTCCTGCCGGCCGAGACCTGCCGCCGTCTCGATCGTCAGCCCGGCCGAGGCCGCGACGACGTCGAACGCCTCGCCCTTGTCGAGCCGCTGCACCAGCTCGCGCGTCCTGGCTGAGAGCCGCGTCGCGACCTCGTCCGCACGCCACTGCGCCTCGACCTCGGCCTTCGATTCCTCGAAGGTCCGCTCGCGCGCGGGATCGATCTTCGTCAGATCGAACCAGACATAGCCGGTGTCGCGCGGCAGCCTTATCGCCTCGTTGTCGACGCCGACATCGGAGCGGAAGATCGCCTGCACCGCAGCGTCGCCGCCGGCCAGCGGCGGCTCCTGCGTGCCGTCGGCCTTGCGCAGCGAGGCGTCGACGGGCCCAAGCGCGCGCAGCGGCAGGTTGAACTCTTTGGCGATCTCGGCCAGCGGCTTGGCGGCGGCGCGCTGGTCCTCGATCTTGTCGTGCAGTTCGGTGATGCGGCCCGACGCCTTGGTCGTGGCGATCTCCTGCTTGAGTTCCGCCGCGACCTCATCATAGGGACGAACCCGCTCGGGATTGATCGTGGTGACGCGCAGCAGCACCGGGCCGAAACCGCCAGCGACAGGCGCGCTCACGGCGTCCACGGCCAGCGCGAAGGCCGCGTCGCGCACGGCGGCGTCGACAACCTGCGTGCGGCTGAAGGTGCCGAGCGTCAGGTCCTTTTCGAGGACGCCGCGCGCAAAGGCCGCCGCCTCGAAGGTGTCGCCTTCCTCGATCCTCGCCCGGGCGGCCTGCGCCTCCTCGAGCGTCGGGAAGGTGATCTGCTGGATGGTGCGGGTCTCAGGCGAGCCAAAACGCTGGGCCTTGACCTGCTCGTAGCGCGCCTTGGCCTCGTCGTCGGAGACCTGTGTCGGGTCGGCCAGCGTCTCGGCCGAGAGCGAAAGTACGTTGGCGCTGCGGTATTCGGGTGCGCGGAAGCCCGCCTTGCGCGCCTCGAAGAAGCTCTTGAGCTGCTCGTCGGTCGCCGCCGCGATCTCGCCGGCGGCGCTCGCCGGCAGGCGCGCCAGCGTCACGTCGCGGCGCTCGTTGCGCAGGCGGTGACCGATTTCCTGCAGCGCGACAGGCGCGGAGACGACACCGACGACCATCTCGGCCAGTTGCTGGCGCAGAATGGTGGCGCGCTGCTCGCGCACATACGTCGCCTCGGTGAAGCCGTTGCTGCGCAGCAATTCGTTGAAGCGCGGGGCCGAGAAATTGCCCGAGGCGTCACGGAAATTCGGATCCTCGAAGATCAGGTTGCGGATCGTCTCGTCGGAGACAGCGAGCCGCATGCCACGGGCGGTCTGGTCCAGCGTCGCCTCCGTGACAAGCTTCGACAGCACCTGCCGGTCGAGCCCGAGTGCGCGCGCCATGTCGGGCGTGACCTGCCGGCGTTGCTGGCGCGTCAGGGTCTGGAGCTCGTTCTGATAGGCCGTGCGCATCTGCTCCAGCCCGATCTCGGTCTTGCCGACGCGGGCCACCGAATTGCGGCCATAGCCCTGGAAGATGTCGCCGATCCCCCAGATCGCGAAGGAGAAGATCAGGAAGCCGAACAGCACGAAGATGACCGCCTTGCCGATCAGGCTCTGCCCGGCCTTGCGGATACCCGTCATCATCATCGTGTCGATCTTTCCCTGTAGGCCACATCACGCCGAAAAGCGCGCGCCCGGTGTTTTGTCGCGGCTGCTTATAGGAAGCCGCGCCGCAACCCGCAATCGGTTGCGAATGTCGCGCGCAATTGCGGCTTTGGCGCAGCATTGCTAGAGCCGTCGCCGGGATTTCAGGAGACGACGACACATGACGCGCAGCATCAGGCCGCTCGTGGCCGGCAACTGGAAGATGAACGGGCTAAAGGCCGATCTCGCCATCGCAGCCGAGGTCGCGAAGGGCTACGATTCGACGCTGAAGGCCGCCGTCGACCTGGCGATCTGCCCGCCTGCGACGCTGCTCTACCTCGCAACGGCCGCGCTCGTCGGCTCGCGCATCGCCACCGGCGGCCAGGACTGCGCGACGCATGACAGCGGGGCCTTCACCGGCGATCTCTCGGCGCAGATGCTGGCGGACGCCGGCGCGATCTTCGCGATCGTCGGTCATTCCGAGCGCCGCACCCTGCATGGCGAAAGCAATGCGACGGTGAAGGCCAAGGCCGAGGCCGCCCAGAAGGCGCTGCTGGTCCCGATCGTCTGCGTCGGCGAGACGAAGGACGAGCGGCAGGCGGGCAAGGCGCTCTCGGTGGTCAAGAAGCAGTTGCGCGGCTCGGTGCCAGACGGCTCGACGGCCGCCACGCTGGTGGTCGCCTATGAGCCGGTCTGGGCGATCGGAACCGGCCTCACTCCCACGGCAGACGACGTCGCCGAGATTCATGCGGCGATCCGCGCCGAACTCGCGCGGCTGCTCGGCAAGCCGGCGGCCTCTGGGGTCCGGTTGCTCTATGGCGGCTCGGTCAAGCCGTCCAACGCCGCCGACCTTATGAACGTGGCCCATGTCGATGGCGCGCTCGTCGGCGGCGCGAGCCTCAAGGCGGAGGATTTCCTGGCCATCGCCCGGGCTTGCGGCTGAACCAACCGAACATGCCGGGTGGCGCGCGCCCGATGCGCATGCTATGGGCCGCGCCGAAGCCGGATGGACTGAAGCGGGCAGCCCTTGGCGGCGGCGCGCTCCGTACCCATTTCGTGAGCGAAATCGTGCTTGTGAGCCCATGCAGAACGTTCTTATCGTCATCCATCTGATCATCGTGGTCGCGCTCGTCGGCGTGGTCCTGCTGCAGCGCTCCGAAGGCGGCGGGCTCGGCATGGGCTCGGGCGGCGGCGGGGCAGGCGGCTTCATGACCGGACGCGGCCAGGCCAACGCCCTGACGCGCGCCACCGCGATCCTGGCCGGCGCGTTCTTCCTGACCTCGATCGCGCTGGCCGTCATCGCCAATCAGGGCCGTGTCCAGCGCTCGATCATTGACGGCGCGCCGGGCGCGACCGCGCCCGCCAGCCCGACCGGACCGAGCGCCCCCAACGCCGGCGGCGTGCTCGACCAGCTTCGGCAATTGCAGGGCCCGTCTGGCGGCGCGCAGCCGCCGACGCCGCCGGCAGCGCCGCAGCAGTAAGCGAGACAGGGCAGGGGCCGGGAAACCGGCCCTTCTCTTTTGAAGGAAGAGCGCCGGGAAACCGGCCTTTCTCTGTTGTGGACAAGCACGCCGCGCAGGCCCTGCCTGCGCTGTCGGGCCTAGCGAATCGAACCCTGTCGGTTAGAGGTGACCTCCCATGACGCGGTATGTTTTCATCACCGGCGGCGTGGTGTCTTCGCTGGGCAAGGGCCTGGCGGCGGCGGCGCTGGCCGCTCTCCTGCAGGCCCGTGGACACACGGTGCGCCTGCGCAAGCTCGACCCCTATCTCAATGTCGATCCGGGCACGATGAGCCCGTATCAGCATGGCGAGGTCTTCGTCACCGATGACGGGGCCGAGACCGATCTCGACCTCGGCCATTACGAGCGCTTCACCGGCCGGCCCTGCAACAAGGGCGACAACATCACCACCGGCCGCATCTACATGGACATCCTGACCAAGGAGCGCCGGGGCGACTATCTCGGCGCTACCATCCAGGTGGTGCCCCACGTCACCAACGCCATCAAGGAGTTCATCCTCGACGGCAACGAGGGCTACGATTTCACGCTGGTCGAGATCGGCGGCACGGTCGGCGACATCGAGAGCCTGCCGTTTCTGGAGGCGATCCGGCAGGTCAACCAGCAACTCCCTCGCGGCCAGTGCATCTTCGTGCATCTGACGCTGCTGCCCTATATCCCCACCGCCGGCGAACTGAAGACCAAGCCGACGCAGCATTCGGTCGCCGAGCTGCGCTCGATCGGCATCCAGCCCGACATCCTGCTCTGCCGCACCGACCGCGAGATTCCGCGCGAGGAGCGCCGCAAGCTCGCTCTGTTCTGCAATGTCCGCGAGACCGCCGTGATCGAGGCCCGCGACGTCTCCTCGATCTATGACGTACCGCTGTCCTATCACGCCGAGGGGCTGGACAACGAGGTGCTGGCCGCCTTCGGCATGGACGGCTCGGCCGAGCCCGACATCTCGAACTGGAAGCGCATTTCCGAGCGGGTCAAGAACCCCGAGGGCGAGGTCACCATCGCCATCGTCGGCAAATATACCGGCATGAAGGACGCCTACAAATCCCTGATCGAGGCGCTGATGCATGGCGGCATCGCCAACCGCGTCAAGGTCAACCTCGACTGGATCGAATCCGAGGTCTTCGAGAAAGAGGACCCGACGCCGTTCCTGGAGCATGTCCACGGCATCCTCGTTCCCGGCGGCTTCGGCCATCGCGGCGCCGAGGGCAAGATCAGGGCGGCGACCTTCGCGCGTCAACGAAAAGTCCCGTATTTCGGCATCTGCTTCGGCATGCAGATGGCGGTGATCGAAGCCGCGCGCTCGCTCGCCGGCATCGCGGACGCCAACTCGACCGAGTTCGGCCCTACTAGCGAACCCGTCGTCGGTCTGATGACCGAATGGCTACGCGGCAACGAACTCGAAAAGCGCGAGGCCGAAGGCAATATGGGCGGCACGATGCGGCTCGGGGCCTATGCCTCGACGCTTGAGTCGGGCTCGAAAATCGCGCGGATCTACGGGACGACCGAGATTTCCGAGCGCCATCGCCACCGCTACGAGGTGAACATGGGCTATCGCGAGCGGCTGGAGGCGAAGGGGCTGTCGTTCTGCGGGCTCTCGCCGGACGGCCTGCTGCCCGAGACGGTCGAATATCCCGACCACCCATGGTTCATCGGCGTGCAATACCACCCCGAGCTGAAATCCCGCCCCTTCGAGCCGCACCCGCTGTTTGCGAGCTTCGTCGAGGCCGCGCTGGTGCAGAGCCGGTTGGTGTGAGGGGGCGCGGTGGTCGATACAGACATCACTCCCGCAATCCGGCGAGACATCTTGAGCAGCCTTGATCGTGTCGGGCACGACAAAGTGGTCGGCTATCTCCCGTTGCGGACGATCACGAAAGTGCTTGGTCTGAGTGTCAGGGACTTGATGAGCGAGGCCGCAGTTCGTGGTCTATCGACGACGAAATTTGGTCCGCGAGTGTGCTGTATCAAAAGTGGCGCTCTATATGTCTACGATAAACCTCGTTTGGAAAGACTTCTCGAAGCAAATCGTTCGATCTTCTCTGCCTGCGATTGGCCGCAAGACGCTGATGCGTTCGTCCGCGAGATAGCGCGTAACTGGCTCGACGCAGATCACGCTTTGCTGCCCATCGTACAAGAGGCTTTTGCCGATCGATAATATGACCGCTCTCGAGTGGTCGCCGAGCGCGACAGGCATCTGAGAGCTGGAAGCTCTTCCCTCGTCATGGTCGGGACAAGCCCGACCATGACGGAGAGCATCAAACGCCCGTCAGCATCAAATCGAGCGCCGCCGTGATCGCGTAGTGCTCGGCGGCAAGGCTGCCAACCGGCCGGCCGACCAGACTGCGCCTGATCCCGACGATCTCGGTCGGCACCAGCGCCACCTTGATCCCTTGAACCTCGAAAACCGGGTTTAACCGTCGGATCGGCGTGACGAGTTCCAGCCGACGCAAAGGCGCGATGACGCAGACATCGAGCGAACCCAGCAGATCGGATTGCAGCTCGATGACGAAAGGGTATTCGCGCCGCATCCGCTCGCCGGGATGCTCATGAACATCGTGCTGCGCCACCGTGATTCACCAGTTCCGGAACTCGTCCGAGAACAGGCCCCTTTCGGCGATCCAGGCGTTTTGCGCCGCGATCGCCTCGCGGTTCTCGTCGAGCCAGAGCCGCGCTTCTTCCTTGCTCACGCGCGTCCGTAACGCGTCTTCCGCCACAGCCGAGACGTTGACTCCATAGGCGCGCGCTTTCTCGACGAGATCGACGTCGAGCGAAAGGTTGATGGGGCGCTTGCTGGCGACACGGCTCATGCGCACGAGTAATGCACACGCACCAGCGAAAGTCACTCGACTTGGCCGGGCCTGCGGAGGGAAGCAAAACGATAATCCCCGCCCCCATTCACCACCCTTATAATCTCCCCACCTCATCCCCGAGGGGCGGCCGTCCGGAGGCATGCTGGCGACCGGGATGGGGCCGGCGCCTGCGGGCGGGTTTGCACCCTGCTCCCGGGAGGCTTCGGGGCACCGCCCTGGGGGTACTACGGCCCCTGTGCGAGGAGCTCGCTGGAACGGTCGGCGGCATCATGCCTTCGTCCCATGCCCGACTAGACGCGACAACCCGATGAGGGGCACTGGCGTCGAAAGGGCTCGCGGCGGAGGATGGCTTTCGACCCGATAAGCGCGGCCCGGAGTCCGAAATCGCCGACGAGCGGAGCGCCACGGGGCGTGCGGAGGGTGGCTCAATCCCTCCGCGCCGCGACCTGGCTCAATGGTTGCGGATGTCTACCCCCGCGCCTCGCGGCGCTCCGCTGCCCCTCGGTGATGACCGACGCCGCAAGGCGGGCGGGCGCCTGAGCGCGCGTCGTCCTCCGCGTGGGAGCGACAGACGCGCCACTGGCGCGATGCTTCGCTTGACGTATAGTGAGCCCATTACGATCCCGGCGCTTGGGGGCAAGCACGATGGCGATCTCGATGGCGGGGCTGCCCGCGTTCCTGCTGTATTTCTGTCTCGGCGTGGCGCTGATTGCCTGCTTCACCGTGGTCTACCTGAAATTCACCGCCCATGACGAGATCGCGCTGATCCGGGGCGGAAACCTCTCGGCGGCGATCGCGCTCGGCGGCAATGTCGCCGGCTTCTCGATCCCGCTGGAGAAGGCGATCGCGCAGGCGAGCAGCATTCCAGACTGCGTGATCTGGGCGCTTGCCGCCATGTTGATCCAGTTCGCGGCCTATGGGCTCGCCCGCATCCTGATCCCGGACCTCTCGCGCAAGATCGAGGAGGACCGTCTGCCCTCGGCCGCGATGCTCGCGGTGATCGCCGTCATCTCCGGCACGCTGGCGGCTGCCAGCATGACGGCTTAGGCGGGAGCCGCGGTCATGAAGCGCTCGACACAGATCGGACTGGCGGCGGTCGGGGTCGTGCTGGTCGCGACGGGCTGGTCGTTGTTCGGCGGCGGCGACAAAGAGGAAGAATCGCTCGTCTACAATTCGCTCGGCGAATGCCGCGCCGGGGGGCAGCTCTCGGCGAGCCAATGCGAGCAGCGCTTCAACGAGGCCTCGGCCAACCATTTGCGCGACGCCAAGAAGTTCACCAGCAACGCGTCCTGCGAGACGGAGTATGGCGCGGGCTCCTGCCGCAGCAGCGTCTGGAACGGCGCGCAGGTCTTCATCCCCGCGCTGGCGGGCATCATGCTGGCTCGCGGGCTGGCGCAGGGCGGGGGCGCGGCGCAGCCTTTGCTGCCGCCGACACAGCAGGCCTGCCCGCCCGGCAGCCAGCAGCCGGAATGCCAGCAGGCCCGTTCCTCCTCCTCATCGTCGGGCGGCGGCTACAGCGGCGGCAGCCGTTCGCGCGCCTATTCGACCACGTCGGGGCAGGCGCTGGTCGCGCGAAACGTCTCCTCGACCGGCGTCGCCAGCGTGCCCAGCGTGGCCTCGCGCGGCGGCTTCGGCTCGACCGCGCGCTCCTTCTCCTCGTCCTCCTCGTCCTGAGCCATGCGCCGCGTCACGCTGGCTCCACGCGACGACTGGCAGGCCCAGGTCGAGCGGCTGGGCTTCGCCTTCCATACGATCGACGGCGCGACCTATTGGGACGAAAGCGTGGCCTATGCCTTCACGCTCGAAGAGATCGAGCGCGACATCGAGGCGCCGACCGATGCGATCGAGCAGCTCTGCTTCGCTTTCATCGACAAGGCGCTGGGCGACGAGGCGATCCTGACGAAGCTCGCGATTCCCGCCGCTCAATGGGATTTCATCCGCGAGAGCTGGCAGCGCGGCGACCGCAATCTCTACGGCCGGCTCGACCTCGCCTATGATGGAAGAGGCCCGGCCAAGCTCTTGGAATACAACGCCGATACGCCAACCGCCCTGTTCGAATCGGCCGTCGTGCAATGGGACTGGCTGGAGCAGGCGATGGCGCTGGGCACGCTGCCGCGCGGCTGCGACCAGTTCAACTCGCTGCACGAGCGGCTGATCGCGGCTTTCGCCGGTCTGCGCGAGCCCTCACCCTACCGGCTGCATCTCTCGAGCGTCCAGAACAGCAACGAGGACAAGGGCACGGTCGACTATCTGATGGACTGCGCCAGGCAGGCCGGGCTCGACGCGCGTTTCACCTATGTCGAGGAGATCGGTCTGCTCGCGGACGGGCGCTTCTGCGACGGCGCCAACCAGCCGATCGACACCCTGTTCAAGCTCTACCCGTGGGAGTGGTTGTTCCGCGAGCGCTACGCCGATGCGCTGGCAAATGCGCGCTGCCAGTTCGTCGAGCCGCCCTGGAAGGCGATCGTCTCCAACAAGGGCCTGCTCGCCTGTCTCTGGGAGATGGAGCCGGGCCATCCCAACCTGTTGCCGGCCTTCTTCGAGGGCGATCCGCGCTGCGAGACGCTCTCGGCGCGGCGTGTGCGAAAGCCGCTCTATTCGCGCGAGGGGGCCAACATCACGCTGATGGAACGCGGAACGGTGCTCGACAGCGATGACGGTCCCTATGGCGCGGAAGGCTTCGTGCTGCAGGACGCGGCGCTCAACCTGTTCCAATCGAATGGGAATTACGCCGTGATCGGCTCCTGGCTCGTCGCCTCGCAGGCCTGCGGGCTGTGCGTCCGCGAGGACGTCACGCCGATCACGAAGAACACCTCGCGCTTCGTGCCGCATTACATCGAGCCGTGATGCTTTCGCGGTTGCGTCATGACCCTGCCGCCGTCGGCTGCTAGACCGGACGCATCGAGATCAAGCCGAAAGCCGAAGCCATGCCTGACCCGACCAGCACCAGCCCGCGCGGGCTCGACCATCTCGTCATCGGCGTGCGCGATCTCGACGCGGCCGGCGCGTTCTACGCCCGGCTCGGCTTCAGGGTGGGCGCGCGCAACAGGCATCCATGGGGCACCGAGAACCGCATCGTCCAGTTCCCCGGCAGTTTTCTGGAACTGGTGACGATCGGCGATGCGTCGCTGATTCCCGAGCATGCGCCGGGCCGTTTCTCCTTCGGAGCTTTCGTGCGCGAGGCGTTGGGGCGGGGCGAGGGGATGTCGATGCTGGTGCTGGAGAGCCCAGACGCAAAAGCCGACGCCGCGACCTACAAGGCCGCCGGCATCGGCGATTTCGAGCCGTTTTTCTTCGAGCGGACGGGCGTGAGGCCGGACGGCTCGCAGGTCCGCGTCGCCTTCTCCCTCGCATTCGCGGCCGACGAGGCCGCGCCGGAATGCGGCTTCTTCGTCTGCCAGCAGCACGAGCCGCAGAACTTCTGGAACCCCGCCTTCCAGCAGCACGAGAACGGCGCGAAGGGCCTGGCGAGCGCGATCATGGTGACAGACGAGCCGGCTGCGCATCGCGCCTTCCTGACGGCCTTTACCGGCGGCGCGGAGATCATCGACGGCAATGCGGATTTCGTCCTCGGGCTGCCGCGCGGGCGCATCGACGTCCTCGACGCGGAAGCCGCCGGCGCGATCTACCATGTCGCGCCCGATCCGACGCCGGCCCGCTTCCTCGGCTTTTCCGTCACGGTCGCCGATCTGGGGGTGGTCGAGCGGCGCTTGTCGGAGGCCGACATCCCGTACCATCATGGCGATGAGCGCATCTCGCTAGCGCCCGAGACCGCCTTTGGCTGCGTCATCGCCTTTGAGGCGGCCTGAGCGGACCCTGCATCGGACGGGAGATCGGACAGACCATGCTCGTGCCGGCCTTGACCAAACTGCCCGATTTCGCGCTGTTTTTCTCGGTTTCGCTGGCGCTGGTCGGCGTTTATCTCCTCGTCTACACGCTGGCGACCTCGCATAACGAGTTCGGACTGATCCGGCAGAACAACGTCGCCGCCGCCCTGTCGCTGGGCCTGAGCCTGACGGGCTTCGCGCTCCCGCTGTCGAGCGCCGTCGTCCATTCGACCACGATCCTCGATCTCGCGATCTGGGGTCTGGTCGCGATCGTGGTGCAGTTGACCGTCTACTGGCTGGTCAGGCTGGTCCTGCCCAACCTCTCCTCGCGCATCGCCTCGGGCGAACTCGCCTCGGCGCTGTTCCTCGGCGCTGCCTCGCTCGCAGCGGGCGTGATCAACGCCGCCGCGATGAGCTTTTGAGGCTCAGGACGCTGCGGGCCGCTCGGCCGGAAGTGAGGCCAGCAGGCCGATCAGCGCGCGGTCGTGCAGCACGACCATGCGCTCCTTCGGCTTGAGCCAGATCGTCGCGTCCTGGATCGTCTCGGCATCGACGAGCTTGGCCTGCGCCACGGCCCGGTCGGGCTCGATGTCGCCGCGCCGGCGCGGCTGGCCAGCCGGAAGCATCGCCTGATGCGCCTCGCGCAGCGCCGGGTCGGCATGGAGCGCAGCCAGCCCGTCGCCATCGTCGAACCCGGCCTGCGCGAACTCGGCCTGCAGAGCGTTGGCCCTGAGCGCGATCGCCGGCGGATCGCCTTCCTCGGGCGTCAGAAGGAGCTTGTGGCGCTTCAGCCAGAGCCCGAGCGCGAGTTGCCCGGAGGCCCATGACAGCGGGATCGCCAGCACGAGGCCGACAATGGTTGGCGACATCCAGGCAAATAGCGAGGTCGCGATCAGGAAGGCCGAAATGCCGGTGATGAGGCCGAGCGCGGTGTGGGTCCGGTGCCGGCGGACGATGTCCCTCAGCGGGATCGAGCCGTCGTCGCGCCGCTGCGGGTTCCAGCCCGTGTCGCGCCCGAGCAGTATCTGGAAGACCGAGCCCGACTGGATCAGCATCATGATCGGCGCGAAGAAGGCCGAGAACAGCACCTCGATGATCGCTGAGAGCACGAGCCGGATCGCGCCGCCGCCGGCGCGTCGGAGCTTGGTGTTGAACAGAGTCAGCAGCAGCCCGAACAGCTTTGGCGCGAGCAGGATCGCCATGGTCAGCGCGAACAGGTTCAGCGCGCGCTCGGGGTCGAAGCGCGGCCAGATCGGGAAGAGCGTGAACTCCTGCGTAAAATATTCCGGCCGGGCGTAGCTGACCTGCAGCACGATCAGGATGCCGACCACGAGCTGCATCAGCCAGAAGGGAGAGGCGAGATAGCCCATGATGCCGGTCGCGAAATGCTGCCGCGTCGACCAGACGAAACCTTTCGCGCCGAGGATCCGCGAATGCTGCAGGTTGCCCTGGCACCAGCGCCGGTCGCGAACCGAGATGTCGATCAGCGAGGGCGGGCTTTCCTCGTAGGAGCCCGTCAGCTCGGGCAGCATATAAACCGACCAGCCGGCGCGCCGCATCAGCGCCGCCTCGACGAAATCGTGGCTGAGCACATGCCCGCCAAAGGGCGGCTTGCCCTTCAGGTCGGGCAGGCCGCAATGATCGGCGAAGGCCTTCGTCCGGATGATGGCGTTATGGCCCCAGTAATTGCCGTCACGGCCCGACCACATCGCCAGTCCAGTCGCAATCACCGGGCCATAGACCCGCGCCGCGAACTGCTGGAGCCGGGCGAAGAAGGTGTTGCGGTTGATGATCAGCGGCAGAGACTGGATGATTCCGGAATCGGGATCGGCCTCCATCGCGGCGGCGAGACGGACGATGCAGGTGCCCGTCATCAGGCTGTCGGCGTCGAGCACGACCATGTGCTCGTAATGCCCGCCCCAGCGCGTCACGAAATCGGCGATATTGCCGGCCTTGCGATGATGGTTCTTCGGGCGGTGGCGGTAATAGACGCGCGCATCCGGCCCGAGCCGCCGGCGCAGGGCCAGGAAGGCGCGTTCCTCGGCGATCCAGATGTCCGGATTGGTCGTGTCCGAGACGATGAAATAGTCGAAATGCGCGCCCAGACCGGTCGCCTCGACCGATTCCCGGATCGCAGCCAGCGCAGCGAAGGTCCGCGCCGTCGATTCGTTGTAGATCGGCATCACCACGACGGTGCGGTGCTGAAGACTTTCGACACGGCCTGTCAGCCCCTTGCCGAAGAGCAGTCCGAAGAAGCCGAGCAGGGCGCTGGTAAAGGCGAGCGCGATCCACGAGAAATTGACCGTGAACAGCACGAGCAGCGCGTACTGCAGCGACGTCGTGCTGCTCACCGAAACGACGTTGTACATTTCCCACGCGCCGTAGCCCGTCAGCAGCAGCGCGCCGCCGAAGACGAAGAGGCGCTTGAGCCAGGGCGTCGTCCACTGCGCCGGCGCGGTAGGCCTACGCCGTTCCGACGCCTGCCAGCTGCGGAACGACTGCACCGGCATGATCAGCCGGTTCTCCGGCGGGGTTGCCGGCGCATCGACGACGGCTGCGTCCGGGATCGGTCTGGCGGCGGCCTCCGGGCGCGCTGCGGTCACCACGTCCATCGGTCCAGCCATGTTTCGGAGACCGGCTGACCGCCTGCCTGCAGCACGAGCCTGAGCTCGCTGAGAGTGTCGGTTCCCGGATCGACCTCGAAGCCGACGCGCATCAGCTTGCGCTCCGGATAGGGCCAGAGCCGGACATTGTGGACGACGCCCGGCGTCGCCGAGATGGTGGCGCGCGTCGCTGCGACAATCGCCGCGTCTGCCAGCCTGTCGCCGGTGAAATCGACGATGAAGCGCCGCCTGCGGCCCTGCGAGCCGCGCCCCTGACGCATCCGGCTCGCAATCGCGAGCGTCGGCCGCTCAGGCGGCTGCCAGCACCAGGCCTGGCGATAGGCGATGGTCGTCTCGCTGCCGGCCGCCAGCGGCGCGCGAGGCCGCCAATACGTGATGATGTTGTCGTTGATGTCCGAATCGCTCGGGATCTCGATGAGTTGCACCGAGCCCTGGCCCCATTCGCCGAGCGGCTCGGTCCAGACGCTGGGCCGCAGTTCGTAGCGCTGGTCGTCGTCCTGGAAAGCCGCCGGATCGCGCTCGCGCTGGACAAGGCCGAAGCCACGCGGATTGCCGTCCATGAAGGACGACACCTGCAGATTCGCAGGGTTGTTGACCGGCCGGTAGATCCATTCGCCTGCGCCAGACAGCATCTGGACGCCTGAAATCTCATGTACGGCCGGGCGCAGATCGTCGAAGGTGCGCCGGCTCTGCGGTCCAGACAGGAAGGTGCCCATGGTGCAGCCAAAGCCGATATGGTCGAGCGCCTGCCGAGCGAACAGGGTCATCTCGACATCGATCAGGGTGACGTCGCCGGGTCGAAGCGTCATCCGGAACGCGCCCGTCAGACTCTCGGAATCGAGCAGCGCATGGATGACGAGCAGGCCCGAAGCCGGGCTCGGACGCTCGATCCAGAAGGCGCGGAAGAACGGGATTTCCTCGCCGCGCGTCTCGCCCGGCCGCAGGATCAGGGCGCGCGCCATGGAGCCGTAGTTCTGCCCGCGCGCCAGCGAACGGAAGAAGGTCGCGCCCTGGAAAATCGCGACCTCGTAGGGCCGCTCCAGACCGGTGGCGATGCGCATGCCGGAAAACTGCAGATCCTGGCCTGCCGGCGGCGGCGCGACGCGACCGTAATCGAATTTGGCCCGGTCGAAGGCGACGCGCCGGACGATGTCGTCCTCGATCGTGAACAGGCTCACCGGCCGCGTGAAGACATAGCCGCGATGCAGCGGTTCCACCGTAAAGCCGCGGTTCTCTCCGGCCCAGATCAATCCGCCAGGTTGCGCCCTGATACCGGCAAACTGGTCGAAAGGCAGCGTGGCATAGCCGTCAGGCAAGTCGTTGGCGGCCAGCGGCACGAGCGGCTTCTGCGCCAGCACGCGCGCCAGTTCCACGATCGACGCCGGGTCGAATCGCTGTCCGTCGCCCTGCGTCGGCTGAGGCGGCGCAGGCGGCGCGCCCTGAGCCCACGCCGATCCTGCGCCAATCACGGAAGCGGCTGCGAGCCCCCCTGTCGAGCTTTCGAGAAACTGCCGCCGATTCAACGATTTCGCCATCATATCCAACTTGGGCGGGCGACGCCCTCGCCCCCATGCGCTTCTAGATCATTTTGCCGCCGGCTGAAAAGCCGCCACGGCTCCGAATTCGCCGAAGGCGAGCATTGTTCCGCGTCATTCTCAATGCGCGTCGCCCCTGCCGATGCGGCATGCAAGACCATGGCCGGACGAGACGCCGCGCGTGCCGATTTTGGCAAAGGCCAGCAAGATCGGCTATCGACTGTCGCCGCAGGGCGACCATGCGCGCGATCGGCCGTCGCCCGCCAAAACAGGCTGCAAGGGAAACGACAATCATGACGGAAATGCAGTCCGGCCGGTCCTGCCTGGCCATCATCCTGGCGGCCGGAGAAGGCACGCGTATGAAGTCGCGCCGGCCCAAGGTGCTGCATGAGGTCGCCGGCCGCTCGATGCTGGGGCATGCGCTCGCCGCCGTCGCGCAGGCCGGAGCCGACGAGGTCGTGGTCGTGATCGGCCCCGACCGTCCAGATGTCGCGGCTGAGGTCGCTACCATGCTGCCTGCCGCCGGCGTCGTGGTGCAGGTCGAGCGCAAGGGCACGGCCCATGCCGTGCTCGCAGCCCGCGAGGCGATCGGGCGGGGCCAGGACGATATCCTCGTCGCCTTCGCCGACACGCCGCTGGTCAGGCCCGAAACCTTCGCTGCCCTGCGTCGCGCGCTAGGCGATGGCGCAAGCGTCGCCGCGCTGGGCTTCGAGGCGCGCGATCCGGCGGGCTATGGGCGTTTCGTCGTCAGCGACGGCGCGCTGGAGGCGATCGTCGAGCACAAGGACGCCAGCGAAGCGCAGCGCAAGATCACGCTCTGCAATGCCGGCCTGATGGCGCTCGACGGCCGCCACGCGCTGGCGATCCTGGACGGAATCGGCAGCGCCAACGCGCAAAACGAATTCTACCTGACCGATGCCGTCGCCGTGGCGCGAGCACGCGGGCTGAAAGCGGTGGCGCTGACCGCGCCGGAAGCCGAGGTCCAGGGCGTCAACGACCGCGTCCAGCTCGCCGCCGTGGAGGCGGAGTTCCAGCGTGGCAAGCGTCGCGAGGCCATGCTGGCCGGCGCGACGCTGATCGCGCCCGAGACGGTGTTCTTCTCCTTCGACACGGCGATCGGCCGTGATGTCGTGATCGAGCCCCATGTCGTGTTCGGGCCGGGCGTCACGGTGGCGGACGGCGCGGTGATCCACGCGTTCTCGCACCTTGAGGGCGCTGTGGTCGGCGAGGCTGCGACCGTCGGCCCCTATGGCCGGCTGCGGCCGGGCGCGAAGCTTGGCCCCAAGTCCAAGGTCGGCAATTTCGTAGAGGTGAAGGCGGCCGAGATCGGCGAGGGCGCCAAGGTCAGCCACCTGACCTATATCGGTGATGCGAGCGTCGGAGCCGGCGCGAATATCGGGGCCGGCACGATCACCTGCAACTATGACGGCTTCTTCAAGTACCGCACGGTCATCGGGGCGGGGGCCTTCGTCGGCTCGAATTCGTCTCTGGTCGCGCCGGTGACGATCGGCGACGGGGCTTATGTCGGCTCGGGTTCGGTGGTGACGAAAGACGTGCCGTCCGACGCGCTGGCGGTGTCGCGTGCGCGCCAGATCGAGCGCGAGGGCTGGGCGAAATCGTTCCGCGAGAAAGCATCGGCCAAGAAGGCCGCAGCCAAGCCAAAACCCTCTGAATAGCGCGGCAAACCGCGCTTTCGCGCAAGCCGGCGTTCATAGTTCGACATCTAGAGTGATTTTTCACGATGGCCTTTCGCGGCTAAGCGAAAGCCAACGGCAATGGCTGATGAGGTTTCGAGCATGTGCGGCATCGTGGGGATTCTGGGCAAGGAAGCGGTCGCGACCCAGGTCGTCGAGGCGCTGCGGCGGCTTGAATATCGCGGCTATGATTCGGCCGGCGTCGCCACGCTGGAGAACGGCCTGCTGACGCGCCGCCGCGCCGAGGGCAAACTCAGGAACCTTGAGATCCGCCTCTCCAACGAACCGCTCGACGGGCTGATCGGCATCGGCCACACGCGCTGGGCGACCCATGGCAAGCCCAACGAAACCAACGCCCACCCGCATGCGACGGAAAAGCTCGCCGTCGTCCATAACGGCATCATCGAGAATTTTCGCGAACTGCGCGCCGAGCTGCAGGCAGACGGTTACGTCTTCGCGACCGAAACCGACACCGAGATCGTCGCGCATCTGGTGACGCGCGAACTCGATCGCGGCAAGAGCCCGGTCGAGGCGGTCGGCCTGAGCCTGCCGCGTCTGCGCGGCGCATTCGCGCTCGCATTTCTGTTCCAGGGCGAGGAAGACCTGCTGATCGGTGCGCGCCGGGGCTCGCCGCTGGCAGTCGGCGTCGGCGATGGCGAGATGTATCTGGGCTCCGACGCGCTGGCGCTCGCCCCCTTCACCAACCTGATCGCCTATCTGGAGGAGGGCGACTGGGTCGTGCTCAACCGCAAGGGCGCGAGCTTCTTCGACAAGGACAACCGGCCGGTGCAGCGCCGGGCCCAGCGCGTCGCGGCAGGCGCGTTCCTGGTCGAGAAGGGCAATCACCGCCATTTCATGGCGAAGGAGATCTACGAGCAGCCCGAGGTCGTCGGCCACACGCTGACGCAGTATCTCGACATGGTCGAGGGCAGGGTCCGGCTGCCATTTGCCGACAAGATCGACTGGGCGAAGCTGTCGCGCCTTTCGATCTCGGCCTGCGGCACGTCCTATTACGCCGGGCTGATCGCGAAATACTGGTTCGAGAAGCTCGCCCGCCTGCCGGTCGAGATCGATGTCGCCTCCGAGTTCCGCTATCGCGAGGCGCCGCTGCCGAAGGACGGCCTCGCCCTGTTCATCTCGCAATCCGGCGAGACGGCCGACACGCTGGCCTGCCTGCGTTACGCCAGGCAGGAAAGGCAGGTCATCAGCACCATCGTCAACGTCGCGACCTCGACCATGGCCCGGGAGAGCGACGTCGTCGCGCCGACGCTCGCCGGGCCCGAGATCGGCGTCGCCTCGACCAAGGGCTTCACCTGCCAACTCGCCGTGCTTGCCTGTCTTGCGCTTGCCGCCGCCAGGGCGCGCGGGACGCTGTCGGCCGAAGACGAGGCCCGGCACGTCCAGAGCCTGATCGCGCTGCCCGGCCTGATGGCCAGGGCGCTGGAACTGGAGCCGCAGATCGAGAGGCTTGCCCGCGAGCTGTCGAAAGCCAAGGACGTGCTGTATCTGGGCCGGGGAACCTCGTTCCCGCTGGCGCTGGAGGGCGCACTGAAGCTCAAGGAAATCAGCTACATCCACGCTGAAGGCTATCCGGCCGGCGAACTCAAGCACGGTCCGATCGCGCTGATCGACGAGGCGATGCCTGTCATCGTCGTCGCCCCGCATGACGCACTCTTCGAGAAGACGGCGTCGAACATGCAGGAGGTCGCAGCGCGTGGCGGGCGGATCATCCTGATCACCGACGCCAAGGGCGCGGCCGAATGCGGCATTGAGCCCGAGACGACCATCATCCTGCCGGAGATGGACCCGGTCTTCGCAGCCGTCGTCTACGCCTTGCCGATCCAGATGATCGCCTATCAGACGGCCGTCTTCATGGGCAAGGACGCCGACCAGCCGCGCAATCTGGCGAAATCCGTCACGGTCGAGTGAGGCTATTCTCCAGCCGGCTCCGGCCGGCTCGCGACGTAGATTCCGGCCGCGAGCAGTCCCGCGCCGCTGATCCAGAGCGCGACCGGCGGCGCGTCCGTCACCGCCAGCAGGGCAAAGCTCGCCAGCATCGAGCCGCAGGCCAGGTACTTGGCGTTGCGGCCGATCGCCCCCGTATCGCGCCAGCGCCGGACATGCGGACCGAGCCTCGGATGGTCGAGCAGCCACATCTCGAAGCGCGGCGAGGATTGCGAGAAACACCAGGCGGCCAGGATCAGGAACACCGTTCCGGGCATCAGCGGCAGGACGAGCCCGACGACGCCGAGCGCGGTGAAGAGCCAGCCGGCGGCGAGCAGAAGCGGGCGCCGAAGCCGAAATGGTCGTTTGCTGTCCAAACCGGCCCGGTCCCGAATCGCGAAAGGTGAGGGTGGCATAAGCCATCGACTCGCCTATCTTGCGCATATTGCGGCGCAGCGTCGCCAATAAAAGACCGCCCAGTTGGCGATCGCCACGTCACCGGATCACGAATGAACCCAAGCCCGATCGACCCCCGCCTCGTGATCCAGACCGATCTGCTGCGGCCGTCTCTCGGCACGCGGTTCCGGCGCTATTTCTTCACCGGGCTCGTGCTCGCGGCCCCGCTCGCGATCACGGCGTCCGTAACCTGGTGGTTCGTCAACCTGATCGACGGCTGGGTGAAGCCGCTGATCCCCGCCGCCTATCTGCCGGATTCCTATCTCCCGTTTCCGATACCGGGCCTGGGCATCGTCATCGGGCTGATCGGGCTGACGCTGCTCGGCTTCCTCACCGCCAATCTCGTCGGGCGCACCTTGGTCGATGCGGGCGAGGCGATCCTCAACCGAATGCCGGTGGTGCGCAGCCTCTACAAGGGAATCAAGCAGGTCTTCGAGACCATCTTCTCGCAATCGGGAACCTCCTTCCGCAAGGTCGGCATGGTGCAGTTCCCGCAGCCGGGCATGTGGTCGATCGTCTTCATCGCTCAGGAGGCCGCGCCGGATATCGCCGATCGTTTGCCTGCTGGCGAGGAACAGATCGGCGTCTTCCTGCCATGCACGCCGAACCCGACGACCGGCTTCTTTTTCTACCTGCCGCGCAAAGAGGTGGTGGAACTGACGATCTCGGTCGAGGACGGGGCCAAGCTCATCATGTCGGCTGGCCTGATCCAGCCCGGCGAGGCTGCGTCGAGGACCCTTCCGGAGAGCGGCAAATAGCCCGCCCTGCGGCAGCTCGTGTCAGGCCGGCGGCCCGGGAGCCTTTACCACGTCTAGAAAGGCGCGCAGCGCCGGCGGAACGGCGCGATGCCCGGGATAGTAGACCGCCACCCGCTCGGCCGCCGGTGTCCACGCCGTCAAGACCCGCCGAACGCGTCCCTGGGCCAAGGCCACCGCGGCGGCCGGGCTGGCGACATAGGCGATGCCGAGGCCCTTCACGGCAGCCTCCACCATCAGTTCTTCGTCGTCGAGCGTGAGGGGCCCGCTCACCTCGACGGCAGCCGTCTGTCCCGCCCGTTCGAACTCCCAGCGATAGAGCTTCCCGCTCGGCACGCGATGGCCGATGCAACGATGGCGCTTGAGATCGTCCGGCGCGAACGGCTCGTCGAGGCGAGCAAGATAGCCGGGCGAGGCGACACATACAAAGCTGATGGGGTCCGAGAACGGCACCGCGATCATGTCTCGCGGGATCGAGTCGGCGAGGCGCACGCCGGCGTCGAAGCCTGACGCAACGATGTCGACGAGCCTGCCCTCGACGACGAGGTCGACGGCAACCTCGGGGAAGCGCTCCGCCATGGCCGGCAGGATCTCGCGAAGGAGAATCACGGCGGTCAGCCTTGGCGCGTTGATCCGGACGGTTCCGGTCACGCTGCCCCTGAAAGGAGCGACGCTCCCGAGCGCCTCGTCCAGCGAGGCGAGCGCGGGCTGGAGCCGGCCGAGGAGCGCCAGGCCTGCTTCAGTCGGCGATACGCTGCGCGTCGTGCGGTTGAGCAGCCGCACCCCCATGCGCTCCTCGAGCGCCCGCATCGCGTGGCTCAGGGTGGAGGGCGCAATGCCGAGTCCATCGGCCGCGCGGCGGAAACTGCGCAGCGTGGCGACGGCGACGAAGGCGTCGAGGTCCGGGAGAGATGGGCGGGCCATTGCTGGCGATTTCACACCAACCCGTGCCGATTTCAACGGCTTATTTCACCAAGCGCCTCGGCCTATCTCCTGAGGCATCGGCGGTCCGGGCGGATTGTCCGTTCGTCTCTCGCCATACCCAGGAACCGACATGACCAAACGCGACGCCATTTTCCCCGCCGGCCGGCATGCGCTCTACGACGCTCACCGCTATTCGGCGGCTATCCGCTCCGGCGACCTGCTCTTCATCTCCGGCCAGGTCGGCAGCCGCGCGGACGGCTCGCCCGAGCAGGTCTATGCGGACCAGGTCCGGCTCGCCTTCGCCAATCTGCGCGCCGTTTTGGCGGCAGCAGGCTTGAGCTTCGACGACGTGATCGACGTCACCTCGTTCCACACCGATCCGGAGAAGCAGTTCGAAACCTGGCTGGCCGTGCGAGCCGAGGAAATCGGCGATCCGCCCTATCCGACCTGGACCGCGGTCGGCGTGACATGGCTCGCGGGGTTCGATTTCGAGCTCAAGGCGATCGCCCGCATTCCGACGGCTACGCAAAACGCAGGTGCGCAGGGCTGAGCGAGGCTCATCCCGCCCGCAGCAGCCTGATCGCGACGTCGCGCTCGAACAGGTAAAGCAGCGTCCTGACCGCCTCGCCGCGCGGCCCTTCCAGATGCGGGTCGCGTTCGATCAGCAGGCGGGCATCGTCGCGCGCCGCCGCCAGCAGGTCGCCATCGCTCTCGGGCCGCGCGATGCGCCAGTCGGGCGAGCCCGACTGCTTCGTGCCCAAGACCTCGCCTTCGCCGCGCAGGCGCAGATCCTCCTCGGCGATACGAAACCCATCCTCGGTCTCGCGCATGATCGAGAGCCGCGCCTCCGCGACAGGGCCGAGCGGGCCCTTGTAGAGCAGCAGGCAGGTCGAGGCGGCAGAGCCGCGCCCGATCCGACCGCGCAACTGGTGTAACTGCGCGAGGCCGAAGCGCTCGGCATGCTCGATCACCATCACGCTGGCGTTGGGCACGTCGACGCCGACCTCGATCACCGTGGTCGAGATCAGGATGCGGGTGCGGCCGGCGACGAAATCGGCCATCGCGGCGTCCTTGTCGCGGCCCGGCATCTGGCCATGCAGCAGGCCGACCTGCGGACCAAACATCTCGCGCAATGAATCATAGCGCTGCTGCGCGGCGGCCACGTCGAGCAGGTCTGATTCCTGGACCAGCGGGCAGACCCAGTAGACCTGCGCGCCGGATTCGATTGCGCGGCCGATCCCGGCCACGACCTCGTCGTAGCGTTCCAGAGCCAATGCCTTTGTGGCGATCGGCTTGCGGCCGGCGGGCTTTTCCGCCAGCACAGAAATGTCCATGTCGCCGAACCAGGTCAGCGAGAGCGTGCGCGGGATCGGCGTCGCGGTCATCACCAGCACATCGACGGCCTCACCCTTGGAGCCGAGCAGCAGGCGCTGATGCACGCCGAAACGGTGCTGCTCGTCGACGATGGCGAGCGCGAGGTCGCGGAAGGCGACGCCCTCCTGGAACAGGGCATGCGTACCGACCGCGATCGCGATCTCGCCGCTTGCCAGCCCTTCCAGCACGCGGGCTCGGCCCGGCCCTTTCTCGCGGCCGGTGAGCAAGGCGAGCGTGAGTCCTGCGGCCTCGGCCAGCGGCATCAGCCGCTCGGCATGCTGGCGCGCCAGGATTTCGGTCGGGGCCATCAGCACAGATTGCCGCCCGGCTTCGGCGGCGGCGGCCATCGCCATCAGCGCCACCACGGTCTTGCCTGAACCGACATCGCCCTGCAGCAGCCGCAGCATGCGCTCGGGCTTTTCCATGTCGTCATGGATGTCGGCGAGCGCCTGATTCTGGCCATCCGTCAGCGTGAAGGGCAGGGCGCTCTCGATCCTGCGCCGGATCGCGCCGTCTCCCGCCGTCACGCGGCCGGCCGCCTTCTTCTGCTGCCGCCTCACCAGCGCGAGCGCGATCTGGCTCGCCAGCAACTCGTCATAGGCGACGCGCCGTCGCGCATTCGTATCTCCCTCGACGGCCTTCAGTGCCATCGGGTGATGCAGCGCCTGCATGGCCTGCGCGAATGAGGGGAAACCCGCCTTGGCGACGAAGGCCGCATCCTGCCACTCCGCCAGCACCGGACATTTTTCCGCCGCCGCCGCCACGATCCGCGTCATGACGCGCGGCCCGACGCCCTCGGTCAGGCCATAGACCGGCTCGATCGAGGGCATGGTCGCGGCCAGCTTGGGATCGAGGATGCGGTCGGGATGCACCATCTGGCGCATGCCCTCCCAGAGCTCGAGCTTGCCCGAGATCAGGCGGTAGGCGCCGATCGGCATGGTCTGCAGAAGATGGCGGACATCGGCATGGAAGAACACCAGCGTCACGTCGCCGGTCTCGTCCTCGACGAGGATGCGGTAAGGCGCTTTCGCTTTCGTCGCGGCAGGCGGGCGGTGCTCGGTAACCCGCGCGTTGAAAGTGGCGACATCGCCGATCGGCGCGTCGGCGATCGTCGGGCTCGGCCGCCGGTCGATCGCGCCGGTCGGCAGATGGAACAGCAGATCGACGACGCGGGCTGCCTGCGTCTCGCTGCCCAAAAGCTTGTCGAGCGCCTTGGCGGTCTTGGGGCCGACGCCCGAAAGCGTCGTGACGGCGGCAAACAGCGGGTCGAGCAGAGTGGGGCGCAAGCGGCGTCTCGGAGGTTATGTCAAGAGCGCGAAGTTTGCGGCGGCAGTGCCGCTGACTTCACGCAGGTCCGACGCTATATAGCCCGCGACGGCAGGCTCCGCGACGGGGCCGGCCTTCTTTGCATTTGGCGATCCCGAGGTTTTTCATGTCCGGCTCGACCCGCTCCAGCGCCGATCTCGACCCGCGCCGGCGAAAGATCCTGTTCCGCTCCTGGCATCGCGGCATGCGCGAGAACGATCTGATCATGGGTCGCTTCGCCGACGCCGAGATCGGCAATCTGAGCGAGGCCGAACTCGACGAGTTCGAGCGCCTGATCGAGGTGCTGGACCGCGATTTGATTTCCTGGATCACGGGGGAGGCGCAGGTGCCGTCGAATTACGACACAGATGTGTTCAGGCGTCTGAAGGCGTTTCATCACCACGGGAAGCCGATCCATGTGTGACCGTTACCCCGTGCTCTTCCGTCATCCCGGACGCAGCGAAGCGGAGCTCCGGGATCCATCATAGAGCGCCGTCGAGCTTTACGATGGATCCCGGATCTACGCGGCTGCGCCGCTTGTCCGGGATGACGTGCATCCCTTTTGACTATTCAAAGCTGACGACCGCATGAGCATCGCCCCGCCCGCCCAACTCGCCAAACTCCAGCTCGACCGCATTCTCGATTCGCTGAACCGCGGCGACAAGCCGACGCTCGCCAGCGTGCCGGACGGCTTCGACGCGGTGCTCCTTGCCGACCTGACGCGGGTTCGCGCGAAGAAGGCGGAAGGCGCGGCGATGCTCGTTTTCGTCGCGCGCGACGGTCAGCGTCTGCAGGTGCTGGAGAACGCGCTGCAATTCGTCGCGCCCGATCTCGAGGTGATGTCGTTCCCGGCCTGGGACTGCCAGCCTTATGACCGGGTCTCGCCCACGCCGTCGATCGTCGCACATCGCATGACGACGCTGTCGCGGCTGGCGAAGACGAAGTCCGGCGACAAGCCGCGCCTGCTGCTGACGACAGTCAACGCCGCGCTCCAGCGCGTGCCGGCCTTTTCCAAGGTCGCCTCGGAGAGCTTCTCGGCCGCGCCCGGAAACATGGTCGATACCGACCAGCTTGCGCGCTGGCTCGACATGAACGGCTATCTGCGGACCTCGACCGTGCGCGAGACCGGCGAGTTCGCGGTCAGGGGCGGCATCGTCGATCTCTATCCGCCGGGCATGCCGGCCCCGATCCGGCTCGATTTCTTCGGCGACACGCTGGAATCGATCCGCACCTTCGATCCCGAGACGCAGCGCACCACCGGGCAGATGCGGGGCCTCGATCTCGTGCCGATGTCCGAGGCGCAGATGACGAGCGAGAGCATCAAGCGCTTTCGCCAGAGCTACATCGCGACCTTCGGCACCCCGGGCCGCGACGACACGCTTTACGAGGCGGTCAGCGAAGGCCGCCGTCCGGCGGGGCTCGAACACTGGCTGCCGCTGCTCAGCGATCGGCTCGATACGCTGTTTGCGTATCTGCCAGACGTGCCGCTGGTGCTCGACCACCAGTCCGAGGATGCGGTCGGGGAGCGCTTCAGCCAGATCAAGGACTATTACGACGCGCGCAAGATGGCGATGGAGCAGCCGAGCGCCGGCGGCATCCCCTACAAGCCGCTCAAGCCCGACGCGCTCTACCTGTCGCCAACCGACTGGCGCGCCGTCATCGACCAGAGCGGTGTCGCCTCGCTGACGCCGTTCCAGCTGCCCGACAGCGAGGGCAAGCTGATCGTCGATCTCGGAGCGAGGCAGGGCCGCAGCTTCGCCGCCGAGCGCGCCGATAATGCCGGCAGCGTCTTCGACGCGGCGGTCGCCCATGTGAAGGCGCTGGAGAAGGACGGCAAGCGCGTCATCCTCGCGGCATGGTCGGAAGGTTCGCGCGAGCGCCTGGCCCATGTCTTGGCCGATCACGGCCTGAAGAGCGTGCAGACGGCGGGTTCGCTGCGCGCCGCCTTCGATCTCAAGCCCGGCATCGTCGCGCTCGCCGTCTGGGGGTTCGAGACCGGGTTCGAGGCGGGCAAGCTCGCGGTCATCGGCGAGCAGGACATCCTCGGCGACCGTCTCGTCCGGCCTCGCAAGAAGTCGCGCCGGCCGCAGGATTTCATCAACGAGCTGTCCTCGCTCTCGCCCGGCGATCTCGTCGTCCATGTCGATCACGGCATCGGCCGCTTCATCGGCCTGCGCACCATCACCGCGGCCGGTGCGCCGCATGACTGCCTCGAAATCCATTACGCGGCGGACGCGAAGCTGTTTCTGCCGGTCGAGAACATCGAACTGCTCTCGCGCTATGGCTCGGAGGACACCGAGGTCGTGCTCGACAGGCTCGGCGGGGGCGGCTGGCAGGCGCGCAAGGCAAAGCTGAAGCAGCGCATCCGCGAGATGGCCGGCAAGCTGATCGCGATCGCCGCCGCGCGCGCGCTGAAGGAAGCCCCGCGCCTGGTCCCGCAGGCCGGGCTCTATGACGAGTTCTGCGCCCGCTTCCCTTTCGAGGAGACCGAAGACCAGCAGGCGACGATCGACGCCGTACTCGACGACATGGCGGCCGGCCGTCCGATGGACCGGCTGGTCTGCGGCGATGTCGGCTTCGGCAAGACGGAAGTGGCGCTGCGGGCTGCCTTTGCCTGCGCCCTCAACGGCAAGCAGGTTGCGGTCGTGGTGCCGACGACGCTGCTGGCGCGCCAGCACTACCGCAATTTCGCCGAGCGCTTTTCGGGGCTGCCGGTCAATGTCGGACAGGCCTCGCGCTTCGTCGGCGCGCAGGATCTGAAGGCCGTCAAGGCCGGCGTGCGCGACGGCACGATGGACATCGTCGTGGGCACGCATGCGCTGCTCGGCAGGCAAGTCGAGTTCAGGGATCTCGGCCTCGTCATCGTCGACGAGGAGCAGCATTTCGGCGTCGGCCACAAGGAACGCCTGAAGGAGTTCCGCGCCGAGGTCCATATGTTGACCCTGACGGCGACGCCGATCCCGCGCACGCTCCAGCTCGCCATGACCGGCGTGCGCGAACTTTCGATCATCGCGACGCCGCCGGTCGATCGGCTCGCCGTGCGCACCTTCGTCACGCCCTTCGACCCGCTGATCGTTCGCGAAGCCTTGCTGCGTGAACGATATCGCGGCGGGCGCTCGTTTTATGTCGTGCCGCGCATCGAGGACATCTCCGACGTCAAGGACTTCCTCGACAGGCAGGTGCCAGAGGCCAAGGTCGGCATCGCCCATGGCCAGATGGCGGCGGGCCAGCTCGAGGACGTGATGACGGCGTTCTACGAGGGCCAGTACGACGTGCTGCTCTCGACCACGATCGTCGAATCGGGTCTCGACATCCCGACCGCCAACACGCTGATCGTCCATCGCGCCGACATGTTCGGCCTGGCGCAGCTCTATCAGCTCCGTGGTCGCGTCGGCCGCTCCAAGGTGCGCGCCTATGCGCTCTTCACCCTGCCGGCCAGCCGCAAGCTGACCGAACAGGCCGAGCGCCGCCTCAAGGTGCTGCAGTCTCTCGACACGCTGGGCGCCGGCTTCCAGCTCGCCAGCCACGATCTCGACATTCGCGGCGCCGGCAATCTGCTCGGCGACGAGCAGTCGGGCCACATCAAGGAGGTCGGCTACGAGCTCTATCAGCAGATGCTGGAGGAGGCCGTCGCCGCGCTGAAGTCGGGCGTCGATTTCGAGAGCACGACGCAATGGTCGCCGGCGATCCAGATCGGCGCGCCGGTCATGATCCCCGAGCACTACGTCACCGATCTGACTTTGAGGCTTACGCTCTACAAGCGCCTCTCGACCATGGACGACGACGGCGATATCCAGTCCTTCGGGGCCGAACTGGTCGACCGCTTCGGGCCGCTGCCCGAGGAGGTCGAGCAGCTTTTGGAGATCGTCGCGATCAAGGCGCTCTGCAAGCGCGCCAATGTCGAAAAGGTCGAGGCCGGGCCCAAGGGCATCATCGTCTCGTTCCGCGACAACGAGTTCGCCAATCCCGAGGGGCTCGTCTCCTATGTCGCCAAGATCGGCACGCTGGCGAAGGTGCGCCCCGACATGCGCGTCGTCTTCATCGACGATTTCGCGACGGCCGAGCAGCGGCTGAGAGGCACGCGCCGGCTCCTGACCGACCTGACGCGGATAGCCGAGCGGAAGAAGGCGGCGTGATCCTCGTCGTCATTGCGAGCGCAGCGAAGCAATCCAGAAGACGTAGAGCGAGACGCTGGATTGCTTCGCTGCGCTCGCAATGACGGGTCTAACGGCGCGACACCGTAATCTCCGCCGCCGACTGCACGTGGACATCGACGATCGCAACGTCCGGCCGGTCGATCGCGGGCAAGGCGCGCTCGCCCGGCTCGCGCTGGACGAAGACGAGGCTCGCCAGCGCCGGATGGCTCGCCAGCTTCGAGCGCGCCAGCGAGGGCTCCATCGCGGCCGGCAGCACGAGATGGGCCTTGCGGCCGCCCTCCAGGCAGGCCTGCAGATCGCCCAGGCTGAACAGACCGAGCGGCAGCAGTTCGACGCCGGTCAAAAGCGACATGCCCGGTCCGCAGACCAGCGCCGCCAGATCGCCGCCGACGAGAGCGGTGACGATTCGCGAGGAGGCGAGCGGCTTGACCAGCCGCGACATCTCCAGCGCGCGGCCCAGCACCATCTTCTCAGAGACCGGCAGCGGTCCCGCGAAGGTCCGCGCATCGACGACCTGCAGGGCAGGGCGCGACACACCGACAGGCAGCGGCTGGCCGGCCGCGCTCGCCATCAGCGTGTCGAGAGCGGCGACTCCCTCGGGCACCTCATGGCCGAACCCGCCGACGAAACGGGTCGAGAAGGCGCGCACGGCGAGGTTCCGCAGCATCAGCAGCGGTCGCAACGGGCCGACGCGCGCCGTGCCCAACGCCATCACCGCGCCCGACGCCTCGATCAGGCGCAGCAGCTCCAGCTCGTTGCCGTGCAAAGGCAGCATCAGCGGCGAGAGGCCGGCGCGCAGGCAGGCCAGGATCGAGACCAGCGCCTCCTGTCCCATGGGAGCGAGGATCGCGACACTGGCGCCGGCTTGAGCCTTGTTGATGGTCAGCAGCCGGGCGAGCTGATCGACCCGCTCCTCAAGCTGGATGAAACTCAGCGAGGTCGGCATCGCGTCGCTCCAGCCGCGCCGGCCCGGCGGGTCGCGTAGCGCTGCTTCATAGCCCCGGCTGCGGGTCAGCGCCTGCAACAGCGAATCGAGATCGAGCCCTTCGAGCAGCGCGGCCACGGCCTCATCCGGTTCCGCCTTCATCAGCGCGCTTTCAATTGGCCGGAGCCGGCGGCGATGGAGCGCGCGCCAGGGTTTCGGTCGAGAAGAAATAGCCCGGCCGCCGCTCGGGAAGAACGATGTCGCGTGAACGGGCGAGCCAAGTCTCAGGCAGGTAGTACAGCGGCACGACATAGAAGCCCGAGAGCAGCAGCCGGTCGAGCGTACGCACCGTTGCGACGAAATCTCCATGCTCGCGCGCGCCGAGCAGCCTCTGCAGCACGGCGTCGATCGCGGACGACTTCACCCCGGCATAGTTCAGCGCGCCCTTGCGGTCGGCATTGGCGGAGCCCCAGCGGCCGATCTGCTCGTTGCCGGGCGAGGCCGACGCCGCCCATGTCCACTGGATCATGTCGAAATCGAAGGCCGAAAGCCTGCGCCAATACTGCACGTCGTCGATCAATCTGACCGAGACCACGACGCCGATCCGGCCAAGCGAGGCGGCGTAGTTCAGCGCCAGCCGTTCCTGCGGCCGGCTGGTCACGGTGATCTCGAAGGCGAAGGCCTCGTTCGTGCCCTGCCGGCGCAATGCGCCATCCGACAGCAGAAAGCCCGCGCTCTTCAGGAGATCGAGCGCCTTGCGGGCCTGCTCCCTGTCGCGGCCCGAGCCGTCGCTGGCGGCCGGCGACCACTGGCCCGACAGGATGTCGGCGCGCACGCTGCCGGGGAAGGCGGCGAGCAGCGCGGTCTCTCGCACGTCGGCCGGGACGCCCAGCGCCGAGAGATCGGAATCGGAGAAGAAGCTGCCGGCGCGGCGATAGACACCGTGAAATAGGTTGCGGTTGACCCATTCGAAATCGAACATCAGGCCGAGCGCCTCGCGCACCCTGATGTCTGCGAAGAGCGGCCGACGTGTGTTGAAGACGAGCCCGGTCATCCCCTTCGGCGATCGGAACCGCAGCGTATCGCGGACAATGCGGCCATCGCGCACGGCTGGAATATCATAGCCGGTCGTCCAGCGCGTCGTATCCGCTTCCAGCCGGACATCGTAAAGTCCGACCTTGAACGCCTCGAACAACGCATTGGAATCGCGATAGAAATCGTAGCGGATCTCGTCGGCGTTGAAGAGTCCGCGCGTCAGCGGGTGGTCCTCGGCCCAGAAATCGCCTCTGCGCTTCAGCGTCAGCGCCTCGCCCGGCCGCATCTCGCTGACGAGATAGGGACCCGAGCCCAGGGCCGGCCTGAAGCTGGTGTCGCCGAATTTCTCCGCGTCGGTGGCATGTTTCGCGAAGATCGGCATCGCGCCGATGACCAGCGGCAGTTCCCGGTTCGAGCCGTCGCCGAGCTCGAACTCGACGCGGGAGGGCGAGGGGGCCTGCGCTTTCGTGACGCGGGCGAGACTGGAGCGGTGGAACGGCTTGCCCTTGGTCTTCAGCATCTCATAGGTGAACAGCACATCCTCGGCAGTCACCGGCCTGCCATCGGAGAACCGGGCGCGCGGGTCGATCTCGAAGGCGAGTTTGGTCCGCTCATCGTTGAGTTCGATCCGCGAGGCCAGCAGCCCATAGGCCGTGAACGGCTCGTCGGCCGAGCGGAACAGCAGGCTCTGCTGGACATAGCGCGGCACGGCGTCCGGAGCGACGCCGAGCACGACCAGCGGGTTCAAGCTGTCGAAGGTGCCCTGCTGCCCGAAGATGATCCGCCCGCCCTTGGGCGCGTCCGGATCGGCATAGGGCAGATGGGTGAAGCCGGGCGCGAGCGCGGGCTCGCCATGCATGGCGATCGCATGTGTCGGCTCCGCGGCGCGGGCGAGCATCGGCCTGCCCCCCAACGCGGCAAGCGCGGCGAAAGCCAGCGTCGTCATGGTCATGGCCTGCAGGGCAGTCCGCCTTGCGCGAGAGAAATCCATCGCCGATCCTGATTCCCGGCAACGAAGATAACACGCGCGCAGCACCGTCGCGCAGCTATTCGGGCTGGAATCCCGCAGCGGAACTCGCTAAAGGCGTCGCACGGTGTCATGCAAACGCCTCAATCCCTGACGATGTGCTCGGGCGCAGATGGTCCGAGTCGGGAAAGTGATTGGGCCGCCGATGATGATGCGCGCGGCTTGCGAAGTCGTGATCCCCGAATTCGCCTGATGTAAGGAAGACCGATGTCCGCTTCGTTTCGCCTGATTTCGCGCGGCCTCGCCGCCGCCCTGAGCGCTTCGCTCGCGCTGTCTCCCGTCGCCGCCTTCGCGCAGCAGGCGCAGCCGCAGCGCCCTGCGCAGCGTCCCGCCGCCCAGCCGGCCCAGCCGGCGCAGCCCCCCGCCGGACAGGCCGCTCCGACCGGCCCGACCATCGTGCAGGTCAAGCCCGAGCCGTCCCAGACGAGCTGGACCAAGGTGTGCGGCAAGGACCAGGCCGCCAACAAGGAAATCTGCTACACCACGCGCGATTTCGTCTCCGACCAGGGCCAGCCCGTGCTGGCGGTCGCCGTCTACGACGTGAAGGGCGACCCCAACAAGATCGTGCGCTTCCTGATGCCGCTCGGCCTGCTGCTCCAGCCCGGCATCCGCTTCGGCGTCGACACCGGCCAGCCGACGCCGGGCCGTTACGCGATCTGCTTCCCCAACGGCTGCTTCGCCGAGGCGCAGGTCAAGGACGACTTCATCAACTCCATGAAGCGCGGCAACGCGCTGAGCGTCAGCGTCCAGAACCAGGGCGCGCGCGAGGTCTCGTTCTCGATCCCGCTCACCGACTTCGCCAAGGGCTTCGACGGCGCGCCGATCGACCCCGCCGTGCTCGAGCAGCAGCAGAAGCAGTTGCAGGACGAACTCGCCAAGCGCCAGGAAGAGCTGCGCCAGCGCCTCGGCGGCGCCGGCGCCAACGCGGCCCCCGGTGCGCCGGGCGCCATCCCCGGCGCGGCCCCTGCGCCGGCTCCGGGCCTGACGCCGGCTCCGGGCGCCGCACCGCGCCCCTGATCGGCGCGTCGGCGAAACGCGAAGGCCGGCCCTGAGAGGGGCCGGCCTTTTTTCATGACGCGATGACGATGGTCGATGACAATGGTCGCGAGGCGAAGCGCCGGCTGTCAGCGTTCAGTTCAGCCCGGCCCGGTCGATCGTGTACAGTCCCTTGCGGTCGCGCCGGAAGAATTCCTTGGCCTGCGGGTGACGAACCGGCCGGCCGGTCTCGTCGATGACGAGGTTCTGTTCGGAGACATAGGCGACGTATTCGGTCTCGTCGTTCTCGGCGAAGAGATGGTAGAAGGGCTGGTCCTTCGACGGGCGCAGATGTTCCGGGATCGCCATCCACCATTCTTCGGTGTTGGCGAAGACCGGATCGACATCGAAGATCACGCCGCGGAACGGATAGACCCGGTGCTTGACCACCTGTCCGATGCGGAATTTCGCCGATCTTGCTTCCATGACGCCGTGATCCAAGGTGGGCCGGGCTTTGCCGGCAAGGCAAGCTCCTGCGCTTGCTTTAGGAATGCGTCGCAAATGCGTCGAAATCAACCGGTCCCGAACGGGACCGTTCGTCACATTCCATAGCGCTCGGCCAGCTCCGGGTCTCGCGCGGCGACCTGTGCGGCCAGATCGACGATCACCTTCGCCTGTTTCCAGGTCGCGTCGTCCTGCATCTTGCCGTCGATCATGACGGCCCCGGAACCGTCCGGCATCGCCTCGATGATACGTCTGGCGAAGGCGACCTCGGCGGGATCGGGACTGAAGACCCGCTTGGCGATGGGAACTTGCGAGGGGTGCAGCGTCCACGCCCCGGCGCAGCCGAGCAGGAAGGCGTTTCGGAACTGCGCCTCGCAGGCGGCCTCGTCGGAAAAATCGCCGAACGGGCCGTAGAACGGCTTGATCCCGGCCGCCGCGCAGGCGTCGACCATCTTCGCCAGTGTGTAGTGCCAGAGATCCTGCTGGGCGACCGCCCTCGCGCCGCCCTCGGGCGAGGGGTCGGCGATCACCTTGTATTCGGGATGGCCGCCGCCGACGCGCGTCGTCTTCATCGCGCGCGAGGCCGCGAGATCGGCCGGCCCCAGGCTCATGCCGTGCATGCGCGGCGAGGCGGTGGCGATCGTCTCGACATTCTTGACGCCTTCGGCCGTCTCGAGGATCGCGTGGATCAGGATCGGCTTGGGCAGGTGATGCTTCGCCTCGAACTGCGCCAGAAGCTGATCGACGTAATGAATGTCCCATGGGCCCTCGACCTTGGGCACCATCACGACATCGAGCTTGCCGCCGATCTCGGCCATGATCGCTGTGATGTCATCGAGGAACCAGGGCGAATTCAGCGCATTCACCCGCGTCCACAGGCCCGTCTTGCCGTAATCGACCGCCTTGCCCATCGCGATGAAACCGTCGCGCGCCGCCTGCTTGGCCTCGACGGGGATGGCGTCCTCGAGATTGCCGAGCACGATATCGACCTGGCCGGCGAGATCGCCGACCTTGGCGCGCACCTTCTCCAGATGCGGCGGCACGAAATGGATCATCCGCTCCAGCTTGAGCGGCAGCTCGCGAAACGGCTCGGGCGCGCCGATGGCGAGCGGCTTGAAGAACTGGCGCGGCGTCTTGACCGTCATTGCGGGCTCCATGGTGCGGTGCGGCAAATCTGCCGGAGCGGGGCAGCACAGTCCATCGGGCATTTCGTAGTCCAAGCGCGGGCAGGGACCGAAATCCTAGGAAATATAGCCGCGACCAGCCGCGGAAAATCATCCTAGGAATACACTCTGCTATCTGCGTCGGCTGGGAGACCGGCCCGCGCCGCGGCGGCTTTGCAGCACGGCGGGAAGCAGCTAAACGCCTCTCGCATCCTCAGACGTGCCATTCCTGCGCCGCCGACGGTCCAAACTTCACCAGAGAGCCCTTGGGTCTTTCGCCGCATGGCCGATCTCGCCAACCTGTTCAATCTGGTCGCGCCCTTCTTCGGGCTGATCCTGCTCGGCTTCGCCATCGGCCGCTACAAGCGGCTGCCGGAGGAGGGGCTGGCCTGGCTGCAGTATTTCCTGATCTTCATCGCGCTGCCCTGCCTGTTCTACCGACTGATCGCCGACAAGCCGCTCTCGGAACTCAGCAATTGGGGTTTCGTCGTGGCGACCACGCTCTCGACCTATTGCGCCTTCGCGCTCTCCTTCGCGATCGGGCTCAAATTCACGCGGGGCGACATGCCCCAATCAGTGATGCAGGGCGTCGCCGGCTCCTATTCCAACATCGGCTATATGGGCCCGCCGCTGATCCTGGCCGCGCTCGGGCCCTCGGCCAGCGCGCCTGTCGTGCTGATCTTCGTCTTCGACAACATCCTGCTGTTCTCGCTGATCCCGTTCCTGATGGCGATCGCCGGCGTCGAGAAGAAAAGCCTGCTGGCGACAGGGGCCGATGTCGCCTGGAAGGTCGTGACCCATCCCTTCAACATCGCCACGGTTCTTGGGGTCGTGGCGGCCTATGGGCAGGTCCAGCTGCCGACCGCGATCGACAAGATGACGCTCTGGCTCTCGCAGGCCGCAGCGCCCTGCGCGCTGTTCCTGCTCGGCGTCACCGTGGCCCTGCGGCCGCTGAAGGCTATGCCGGGCGAGGTCCCGCTGCTCGTCGTCATCAAGCTGGTGCTGCACCCGCTGCTGGTCTGGGTGCTGCTCTCGGCGCTGGGCAATTTCCCCGACAACTGGATCTTCGCCGCCGTGATCATGGCCGCGCTGCCGCCGGCGCTGAACATCTTCGTGATCTCGACCCAGTACAAGGTCGGCGTCGAGCGCGCCTCGGCCTGCATCCTCGTCGGGACGCTGGTCTCGATGGTGACGCTGACGGGCTTCCTGTGGCTGGTGAAGACGGGCAGGATGACTGCCGACCTTTTTCCTTGAGAAGCCAAGGGCGTGAAGCCCGGCGTTGCGAGTTGCCGATGCTTCCGCTGGACGACCTCACGGTCCTCGACTTCTCGACGCTTCTGCCGGGCCCGATGGCGAGCCTGTTCCTGGCCGAGGCCGGCGCGCGCGTGATCCGGATCGAGCGGCCGGGCGGCGAGGACATGCGCCGTTTCCCGCCGCACTTCGGCGAGACGTCCGCGCCCTTCGCGGTGCTCAATCGCGGCAAGGAGAGCGTCGAGATCGACCTGAAGTCGCCCGATGCGCTGGCGCGGCTGACGCCGCTGATCGAACGCGCGGACATTCTCGTCGAACAGTTCCGCCCCGGCGTGATGGCGCGGCTGGGCTTCGGTTTCGAGGCGCTGAGCCGCCTCAATCCGCGCCTGATCTATTGCTCGATCAGCGGCTATGGCCAGTCCGGCCCGCGCGCGCAGGAGGCCGGGCACGACATCAACTATCAGGCGATCGGCGGGCTTCTGGGCCAGTCGCTGGCGCAAGGTGGCCCGGCGGCGCTGCCGCCTGCGCTCGTCGCCGACATCGCCGGCGGGGCCTTTCCGGCGGTGATGAACATCCTGCTGGCGCTGCGCCAGCGCGAGCGGACGGGGCAGGGCTGCCATCTCGATATCGCCATGACGGACGCGATGGCCAGTTTCGCCTGGTACGGGCTGGCGCAGGGGCAGGCTTCGGGCCGCTTTCCCGAGGGCGGGGAGGGCCTTCTGACGGGGGGCAGCCCGCGCTACGGCCTCTATGCAACGCAGGATGGCTGGTTTCTCGCCGTCGGCGCGCTGGAGCCGAAATTCTGGGAGACTTTCTGCGAGGCAATCGCGCTCGTCCCGGCGCTGCGCGACGATCGCGGCGACCCGCAGGCCACCCGCGCCGCGATCGCCGGAATCATCGCGAGCCAACCGGCGGAGCATTGGCGCAGCCATCTGGAGCCGCGCGATTGCTGCTGCACTGTCGTGCGCACGCTGGCGGAGGCCGCATCCGACCCGCACATGACCGCGCGCGGCCTGTTCGACGCGCAGGCGCAGGAGCCGGGCGGGCGGCGCATCGTCTCGACGCCGCTGCCGCTCGCGCCGGTATTTCGCGAACAGGCCGCCGCGATGCGCGACGTGCCGGCGAGCGGCGCGCAGACGAAGGCCGTGCTGGACGAAGGCTAGCGCGTTCCGCCGGCAAGCCCCTGCCGCATCACGAAGCGCCGCAATGGCCCGATCCGCGAGAGCGCGAGCAGCCCGGCGCCGCGCAGCAGATCGGCTGGCATCAGATCGGTCAGCAGCGTGCGGTTCAGCGCATCGACTGCCCCGGTGCGCAGGCGCACATCGGACTGGCGCGCGGCGTCATACACCGTCATCGCGTCGTCCGAGCCGGGATCGTCCTGACCGCGCAGCGCCTCGCGCAAGGCCGCGACGTCGCGCAGGCCGAGATTGAGCCCCTGCGCGCCGATTGGTGGAAAGACATGCGCCGCCTCGCCGATCAGCGCCATGCGCCCGGCGGCGAAGCGCTCGACCGAAAGCCCCGCCATCGGCGCGCGTCCGCGCGGCCCGTCCAGCGTGAGCGCGCCGAGTGTCGAATGGGTCTGCGTCTCGACCCGCCGGGCGAACGCGGCGTCGTCCAGAGCGGCAACCGCGTCTGCCTCGGCCGGCGCCAGCATCCAGACCAGCGAAGATCGCCGGCCCGGCAGCGGCACCAGCGTGCAGGGGCCGGCGCGGGTATGGAACTCTGTCGAGGCGTCGCGGTGGTCGCGCCGGTGGCTGCAGATGGCGGTCAGCGCGACCTGCGGATAGCTCCAGTCGCGCGCAGCGATCCCGGCCGCCGCACGCACCTGTGAGCGCCGTCCGTCAGCGCCCACCACGAGCCGCGCCCGAAGCGGAGCAAGACCCTCGCCGGACAGGGTGACGCCGCCATCCTCGGCCGCTATCGACGAGACCAGCGCCGGGACCATCCGGACCGCGCCGCTATCCTGCGCCCGGGCGGCCAAGGCCGCGACCAGTTCCGCGTTCTCGACATTCCAGCCAAAGGCCTCGAGCCCGACCTCCGAGGCGCGGAACTCGACCGGCGGCTGGCGGAACAGGCTCCCGGTATCGTCGACGATCCGCATCGTCGAAAGCGGCGCGGCCTTGTCGGCAAGCGCCGCCATCAGGCCGAGTTCGTCGAGCAGCCGCCAGGAGGCGTCGAGCAGGGCGACCGTGCGCCCGTCGCGGGGCGCGCTCGCAGGGCCCACCAGCGCGACTTTGCGTCCGTCCTGCGCCAGCGCCAGCGCCGCGACGAGACCCGCCGCGCCCGCGCCGACGATGGCGATCTCGACCTCATCCTGCTGGCGCGCGCTCATGCTGCTTGGCTAGCCGATGAACGCGGGCTTGGCCACTGCGCCGCTCGCCGCAGCCTTCATCCGGGTCGCGGACTGGCGGGTCGTCGGCTCTGCGGCATGTGACCCGTTGCGCCGACCACGCTCATGTCCCTATGGTCCAGCCCTCACAAAAGGGAGTTTCGACAATGGTCAAAGCCATCCGCGTTCACAAGACCGGCGGCCCCGAGGTTCTGCAGGTCGAGGACATCACCTTGCCCGCGCCGGGTCCGGGCGAAGTGCTGGTCCGGAACCGGGCGATCGGCCTGAATTTCATCGACACCTATTTCCGCAGCGGGCTCTATCCCGCTCCGCAGATGCCGTTCGTTCCCGGCAACGAGGGCGCGGGCGAGGTGCTTGCCGTCGGCCCCAACGTCAGCGAGTTCAAGCCGGGCGACCGCGTCGCCTATGTCGCGACGCTGGGCTCCTATGCCGAGGAGCGCATCGTCGCCGCCACCTCGGTCGTGGCGCTGCCGGAGGCCGTGTCCTTCGAGGCCGCCGCCTCGATGATGCTGAAGGGCATGACGGCGGAATACCTGCTGCACCGCACCTTCAAGGTCTCGCCGGGCGACACCATCCTCGTCCATGCGGCGGCTGGGGGCACCGGGCTGATCCTGTGCCAATGGGGCAAGGCGCTGGGCGCGACCGTCATCGGCACCGTCGGCTCGCAGGACAAGGCCGACCTCGCAAAGGCTCATGGCGCGCACCACACCATCCTCTATCGCGAGGAGGACTTCGTCGCCCGCGTCAAGGAGATCACCGGCGGCAAGCTCTGCGACGTGGTCTATGACGGCGTCGGCAAGGACACGTTCATCAAATCACTCGACTGCCTGCGTCCCTTCGGCGTGCTGGCGAGCTTCGGCAATGCATCGGGCGCCGTCGAGCCGTTCAATCTCGGCCTGCTGGGGCCAAAGGGTTCGCTCTACGTGACGCGGCCGACGCTGTTCACCCATATCGCCAAGCGCGACACCATGGTCGAGATGGCGGCGAACCTGTTCGCCACGGTCGCCAGCGGCAAGGTCACGGTGCCGGTCAACGCGACCTTCGCGCTGACGGACGCGGCGAATGCCCATCGCGCGCTCGAAGGGCGCGGCACCACCGGCTCGACCGTGCTGCTCCCCTGATCGTCGGCGATGCGGCGCTTTGCGCCAATCCCGCCCGAATTCGACGCTATGACAAAGCCGCGCCCGGCCGATAGCCGGGCGCGGCTTTCATGTCAGGGGCTGGCATTTTGCGCATCCGATCGCTGTTGCTGACGCTGATCCTGCTCCCCGGTGTTACCGGCGCCGGGCTATACGTCGCGCCTCCAGCGTGGCGGCACTGGCAGTTGCATTTAGCGGCGGATGACCCCGTCGCGCTTTCGGCTTTGCGTCTCGACGAGGCGCTGACGCAGGCGCGCCTGTCTGCCGAGGTCGAGGCCGCGATCGCGGCGCGCGATGCGGGCCTGGTCGAGAGCTTCGTCGCGCTGTCGCACGAACGCGGGCTCGCCATCAGCTCCGACCAGCACGCCCGGATTACCGCCCTTAAGGACGGCGCGGTGATGCGCGCGGTCTCCGATTTCGGCCAGGGCTTTCTCGCCGGAGAGCGCGAGAGCGAGGCGGGCTTCGCAGGCGCATTGGCCGGAGACGTCATCGGGTTCGGCGATTTGCGCGATCTCGCGGTCGAGGGCCGCAAATGGCTCGGCGGGGAGGCGGCCGACCCGACCGTGCTCGCCTTCGCCGCCGCCGGCCTCGCGCTCAGCGCCGCGACCTGGATCAGCCTCGGCGGGGCGCTGCCGGCCCGCAACGGCGTCAGCCTCCTCAAGGGGGCCAGCCGGGCGAAGCTGCTCTCGCCGGCCCTGACGGCGAGCCTTGGGCGTGTCGCTCTCGATGCGGTGGATCGTCCGGCGCTGGCGGCGGGGCTGGCGGCTTTTCCGCCCACCGCCCTTGCGGACGGCTTGATCGCCGACGCCTCCGACTACACGGGCCTGTGGCCGTGGCTGCTTTGCCCGCTCGGCGCGGCGTTCGGGGCGCGGCTGTGGGCAAGGGAGCGGCGCGCGGGCAGCATTGTGCTGCTGCTCAGCCAGCCCACGCCGCTGTGGGTGATCGCTGCGGCGAAATTCGCCGCCGCCTGGCTGTTGGTGGTGTGCAGCCTGCTGCT
>JAIETL010000059.1 GCA_019745195.1 Beijerinckiaceae bacterium | reverse complement strand
GAATCCCGACCGGTTAATTCTCGGAACAGTGGCCGGTTAATTATTGGATTACCCGGCCGGTCGCGTCGGAATCTGCATCCAAGTGCTCCATCGCGCCATAGGCGGCGAGAAAGGTCACGTCGTGGCCATCGAACGATGGCCCGACGCCCGCTGAATAAGCCGCGAGTTCTTGGGGGTCGGTGGTCTCTTCCCGGGTGAAGACGACGAACGCTTCCATCGATGGACCTTTCATGAGGAGGTTGGGTCTGCCGGCCATCGCCAGCGGCAACGGCCGGCCGGTGGTCAGGCCGGCAGCTGGAACCCGATTTTCTGCAGGGCCTCGACGCACGCGTCCTGGTCCTGCTGATAGGTGCCCCCGGAGATGCCGATCCCGCCGATCAACTTACCGTCCTCCAGGATCGGATAGCCGCCGCCGACGGCGACCATCCGCGGGCGATAGGCCAGCGGCGCCACCTTCGGGTCGTTGGTCACGTAGTCGTTCCAGACATGGGTCGGGAACCCGAACGAGGCGGAGCTCCAGGCCTTGTCGATGGCGACATCCACCGTGAGGAACGGCGCGTCGTCGGTGCGCTCGAACGCGCGCAGGTTACCGGTGGCGTCGACGACTGCGACGGCAGCGGGGATGCCGATCACACGGGCCGCGGCGATCGCCGCGTCGATGAGTGCGACCGCGGTTTCGCGATTGATCGAGGCGGTGGCTATGGATTTGGTCATGGGATTCCCTTCGCCGAGGCTTTTCGCCCGGCAGTCGTGAGGTCGGAGAAGTTGTCGATGGTCTCGGTCGTCAGAAGCCTTCGAGGACGATCTTGCCTTTCGCCGCGCCGCTTTCGATCAGCGCATGCACGGTCTTCAGGTTGGCGGCGTTGATCGGCGACAGTCGCTGGGTCAGCGTCGTGCGTATCTTGCCGGCGTCGACGAGGACCGCCATCGCATCGAGGATCTTGCCCTGCTCGTCCATGTCGGGCGTGCCGTAGATCGACCTCGTGAACATCAGCTCGTGGTGGATCGACACCGCCTTGCGCTTGAACACCATCATGTCGAATCCCTTGGGATCGTCGATCAATGCGAACCGTCCCTGCGGTGCGATCAGTTCCGCGATGTCGGCGCCATGCTGCTCGGTATGCGTGGTCGAAAAGACGAAAGCGGGAGCGCCGATGCCGAGCTCGGCGATCTGCGCGGCGAGCGGACGGGAATGGTCGACGACGTGGTGAGCGCCGAGCCCCTTCACCCACTCATTGGTTTCCGGTCGAGAGGCGGTCGCGATGACGGTGAGGTCCGTGCGCTGTCGCGCGATCTGGACGGCGATCGACCCGACCCCGCCGGCGCCACCGATGATGAGGATCGCCTGCGCAGCGCCGGGAACGGGCTTCTGCACGTCGAGGCGGTCGAACATCGCCTCCCAGGCCGTCAGCGTCGTCAGAGGCAGCGCCGCCGCTTCCGCCCAGGACAGCGACGCGGGTTTGCGACCGACGATCCGGGCGTCGACGAGATGGAACTCGGCGTTGGTGCCGGGCCGCGTGATCGATCCGGCGTAATAGACCTCGTCCCCCACCTTGAACCGCTTCGCGTCATGACCGACCTCGCTCACGATCCCGGCGGCATCCCAACCCAGAACCTTCCAATCGCCGTCCGCGGGCGGCGTGCTCTTGCGGACCTTGTAGTCGACCGGGTTGACCGAGACGGCCTTCACCTCGACCAGGATGTCGTGTCCCGCGGCGACGGGCCGAGGCAGATCGATGTCGACCAGCGCGGTGTCCTCGGCGATGGGGCCCGGGACCTTGTAACCAACGGCTTTCATCGGTGTCTCCAGTTCGCTTGATGGGCTGGCGCGAGTGCGGTTATTCAACTTCTTCTAGGATGAGGTCCCGACCGTTGAACCGGACGGTTTCCCCTGCACGGGCGCCTTCGAGGGCCTCGAAGATAGGCGCCATCGTGGAAATGCCCATGAACTCCCGCCCACGACAGGTGAACTTGCCCGTCGACACCGCGATCACGAAGTAGCGGCCGGACAGCTTGACGACCGCGCCTTCGCCGACCGTAGACTTCGGTCCGAAATCGATCGTCCTGAGTTTTTCGAGCTTGTCGGCGTAGTCGTCGAGCGTGTCGTCGAGGGCCTCGGCGAAGTCGCTCGCGACTTCGGCTTGAGCCAACTCGTCGTTCTCGACCGGTTCCGTCCGGTCGACGCGAGCGGTGGAGACATAATTCAGGTAATTTTCGCGGGCGCTACGCAGCGCCGCGGTTTCCAGCGAAAGCATGGTGTCCCGGAGGTGGTCCTTATTCCAATCCATGATTCATCTCTTTGTATTCGGGTGATCGAAATGGCTAAGTTGGCCGGTCGGTGACTTCGGGAGCGGACGCCATTGGCGCTCCGACGTCGCTATTCGTCGGTGACGACGTCCTCTCCCTGGTAGGGGATCCTGATCAGCCGAGAGTCCTTGATGATGCTCGTGACGAGCCAGACGTAGGATTGCTCGGCGGTGTCGAAGCCGAGGATGCTGAAGGACTCGCCGAACGGGCATGGCGGGAAGTCCGGAAAGCCTTCGCGGAGAACGTATCGCTCGGGATCGAGCTCGAACTCGGTCTTGTAGACCTTGCGCAGTCCGTGCTTGCTCGGCACGTCCTGGTCGCCCGCCGGCGCCGTTTCCCGACGCGCCACCAGTCGCTCGGAAAAGTCGCGATGGCATATCTCGTCGAACACGTCGAACGCGTCGATCAACAGACCCTTGTGCCCGGTCGCCGGATCGGTGATCGCGTAGATGTTGGAAGCGTCTTCGGCATCGTCCCCGCTTTCGAGGCGCAATGCCGCGTCGACGTGCATGGAACACGCATCCAGGGGCGATCCGAACTCGAGATCGACGAGGTTTCCGTTCTTTACGCGGTACTCTCGGTCGTAGCCCTTGGCGATGAAGGACTGCACGGCCTCGAGAACGTCCGTTACTTGAGCTGTCATGGGTGTACCTTTGCCAAGCGTTGTGCGCTGGAAACCGTCGAGTTGCGTCCGATGAGGCGAGCCGCGGTCTTCATAGCCACTTCGCCCGTTTGAAGCGCACGAAGAGGAAGAGGCAGCACAACGCTATCACCCCGAGTACGACGAAGTAGCCGTAGGCGGTGTCCAGTTCCGGCATGTTCTTGAAGTTCATGCCGTAGATGCCGGCGATCGCGGTCGGGACCGCCAGTATCGCCGCCCAGGCCGCCAACTGGCGTGTGATGACGCCGGTCCGCTGCGCTTCCAGAAGGCTGCTGGCCTCGAAGACGGTGGACAGAACCTGAAGAAGACCGTCGACCATGGACTGCACACGATGGAGATGGTCGGCGACGTCGCTGAAGTAGGGACTGACTTCGGCGGTGATGCAGGGAAAGTGACCGCGAACGAGCTTTCGCACCAGTTCGCCCATAGCTCCGAGCGTACGTTGGAAGCGCGTGAGTTCGGACCTCAGTTGGAAGATACGGGCGACTTCCTTTCGCCCGAGAAAGTCGTCCAGCGACCGTCTCTCCATCTCCAGAACGTCGTCCTCGATCATTTCGAAGATCGGCAGATATCGGTCGACGATCCGGTGCAGGATTGCGTGGAGTACGTAGTCGACCCCCTTCGCGAAGGGCGCCGGCGAAGCTTCGAGCTGCTCCCGAAGGTCGCCGAGGGCTCCGGCGTTGCCGTGCCGTACGCTGATGAGATGATTGTGCCCGGTGAAGATCGCCATCTTGCCATAGCGGATCTCGTCACCGACCAGCTCGGCGGTCTGAGCGACGACGTAAAGCTCGTCGTTGTAGACCTCCAGCTTGGGCGGGCAGAGGGGATGCATCGCGTTGTCGATGGCCAACGGATGAAGGTGATAGGTCGCCTGGATCGCTTGAAGCTCGCCCGCCGTCGGATCGAGAAGCGCGATCCAACAGAACCCCGAGCGATCCTCGCCCAGCTGGACGCGCTCGTCGATCGCGATTTCCCGGATACGCTTGCCGTCTTTGTAATAGTAGGCGGCGATGACGCTCATGCCGACCTCGCAGGGATCTGCAAGCCGGCCCGTGCAGCCGGCCGAGCTGGCCCTAGTCCGAGCCATGCGGATGCCAGCCGGCGCTGTGTGATCGGAAAGGACGAAAGGTCTGGCAATTCTGTGTTCCTGGTGTGCGACGGCGGCTGGTTGGAATGCCCCGTCTCGCCCGGCCGGGCTCGATGACCGCATCGTTGGACGACGCGGCCACGAAGATTGCGAACGGATCACCGGAGCGAGAGCGCCCGGGAATCCTATTCCGCTGCAATCCCGGCTTCGGGCCGCGCATCGCCGGCGTTCTGCCGCTTCGGGAGCACCCAGCCGGCACGGGGGAAGTGACAGGTATAGCCGCCCGGCCTCTTCTCCAGATAATCCTGGTGCTCCGGTTCGGCCTCCCAGAAGTCGCCGACCGGCTCGACCTCGGTGACCACCTTGCCACCCCACAGCCCCGAGGCATCCAAGTCGGCGATCGTCTCCTCGGCGACGCGCTTCTGCTCCTCGTCGACGTAGTAGATGCCCGAACGGTAGGAGAGCCCGAGATCATTGCCCTGGCGGTTCTTCGTCGTCGGGTCGTGGATCTGGAAGAAATATTCCAGGATGTTCCGGTAGCTCGTCACCGCAGGGTCGAAGACGATCTCGATTCCCTCGGCATGCGTGCCGTGATTGCGATAGGTGGCGTTCGGAACATCCCCGCCGGTATAGCCCACACGGGTCGAGACGATGCCCGGCCGCTTGCGGATCAGGTCCTGCATACCCCAGAAGCATCCGCCTGCGAGAACAGCGCGCTGATTCATGTCAAACCTCCTCAACCTGGTCGAGATACTCGCCATATCCCTCGGTCTCCATCTCTTCGCGAGGGATGAAGCGAAGGGACGCCGAATTGATGCAGTAGCGCAGGCCGCCGCGGTCGGAAGGACCGTCGGGGAACACGTGGCCGAGATGGCTGTCGGCGTGTACCGACCTGACTTCCGTCCGGACCATGCCGTGCGTGCTGTCGCGCACCTCGTTCACGTTCGCCGCGACGATCGGCTTGGTGAAGCTGGGCCAGCCGGTACCGGAATCGAACTTGTCCGTCGAAGCGAAGAGCGGCTCACCCGAAACGACATCGACGTAGATACCAGGCTTCTTGTTTCGGTTGTACTCGCCCGTGAAGGCCCTTTCGGTGCCGGATTCCTGAGTAATTCGGCGCTGCTCGGGGGTCAGGCGATCGACGGCTTCCTGCGATTTTTCAAACTTCATGACACGCTCCAGTAATTTTCGTGGCCGGACGCTCCGCGATGGATGGATGCCGTTGGTCATTCCCATCGAGTATCGTAGTGCGCCCTCGAATTAGCCAATACGCCGTGCGTATAATTTCCATAGCGACGACGCCGTTTCGTGAGCCGCACAGCTTCCGTCTCCCAGGACGCTCGATTTCTTTCATCGAGTTGTTGTCGGTTTTCCTAGTTAGACCGACCGCTCCGCGCTTGATAATTGACCATTCGGATAGGGAGCTCTCGGCATCCGAACATTCGACCCGAATTGATCCTGAGCAGACGCCCACGGGCGCGATCGTCAGCCAGCGCAGGAATTGGTGGCCCCATGTCCCTGCGGGAGCGAATTTGGCTCGCGCGACGTGTGATGGGCAGCGCCGTGTAGGTGCTCCGTTACGACGCCGGACCAAGCCGGGCATACGCCGCAGCGCCGCCCGTCCGCGCTTCCATCGTCCTCGTGGGCCTAGGCAACGCGCGTTGATCCTGGCGCCTCGGTCGCGGTGCAGCTTCGGTCACGGCGAGGGGCTCGTCCTCTTCGGATTACTTGGAACGTGAGCGCCCCGCCGCTGTACCGAGCCGCGGTCGACTCGGAGGGTATAGCGCCCGGCGGGTTGGCAGCCGTACGCCCGGGAACTCGCCACGAATGGCTGTCGAACCTCTCGGGCAGCCTCCTATCGCCATTCGTAGTGGGCGGCCAACTGCGCGATCTTCCGAATCTCGACCGTCGCCGTAGAGCCGGATACCGTCGCGATCACGACTTCGCGCTCCAGGACGAACCCCTCGATCGGTCGAGTCACGAGACCGTCCACCGTGGCCGATCGTTCCGGAAGAATGCAGATGGCATCGCCGTCGGCGACGACCTTTTGCACCCAGTCCTCACGATCCGATCGAAACCGGGGTTGCATGACCAAGTCCCGTCGCGCGAAGTGATCAAGGATCTGATCGCGAAATTCGCATTTCAGGCGATCGACGAAAGGAAACTCGAGCAGGTCTTCGCAGCGCACGACCTCGCTGGCGGCCAAGGGGTGGCTCGCGGAGCAGCCGAGCACGAAGCGTTCCCGGAATAAGGTGTGCACGTCCAGCTTGCGTTCCGGCCTCGTTTCACGCGGCATGATGCACGCGTGGTATTTTCCCGAAAGCACCTCCGATGTGTCCTCGTCCGACTGGAGCGAGTGCACCTTGATTTCGATGGACGGCATTTCCGCCAATGCGCCCTCGAGAAAGGCCGTGAACGCTTTTGGTCCTACGGTAGATGCGACGGCGACATCCAACACTCGATGCCCGCCCATCGCCCAGTTTTCAGAGTGATCGCGGACGCTTTTCATCGCGGCCACCATGCGCCGGAACTCCGCCTCGACATCCTGGCCGAGACCGGTCAGGCGGCTGTTTTTCCCGTCGCGATAGATCAAGGGCCCGCCAAGCTCATCTTCCAAGCGGCGGATGGCTCGGGTCAGACTCGGCTGCGACACACCGCTCAAGCGAGCGGCCGCCGTGAAATTCAGCGTCTCGGCTAAGTTGATGAAATAGCTGACCTGATTGAGTTCCATTTGCCCTCGGCGCCGCGCCTGACTGATGCTCCTTCGCGAGGCCGCCTCGAAAGCGCCCAGAGAAGTATGATCAACGCATATAATCATGGCCTCGGAGCTTGTCTATATGCGCAACGCATATAAATTAGCCATGGGATGCCTATCGGTGGTCGGTCATCCCTCCGTTTCGTGCCTTGCGAGGATCTCGGATCACAGCCGTCGTGCGGTTTGTCCGGACGAGGGGGAAAGACCGCCACGCTTCTTCAGCGCCGCGGCCTCGATCGAAAGAGACCGCCGCGATCTGGTTCAGCGCCTTTCTGGCGCGCCTCCGCGATCTGGTGGTCGATCAGCTGCGGAGCGTCGTCTCGTCGATCTCGTCGGCTAGCCATGAACCATCCTCCGTGATCCCTTGGGGGAACATCGAAGCGGTCCGGAGGCCCTTCAGAAGACTAACGCTCTCCCGAGTATCGCTCACCCGAACGATTATCCGCGGGTCTCGGGTGGTCGCTGCTTCGGCAGTGTGAGAAGTTCGCGCTCGATCCAGAGTGGACCTTCGCCGATGCCGGCGAAGCCTCGCCGGCATCGGGCGCGTTCGAGCTGAGACAGCGACGGGGTATTTTTTCAGGCCCCGCCGCGGTTCTCTATCAATCGCTCAACCGCCCGGCTGGAAGACCGCAGTCACGAAGGCACGAGCGCGCCTCTGTCGCGGATCGAAGCCCGCAGAAGTACGAGGGACGCCGCCAGCAGCACTGCGTCCTTGAGTATAAACTGCCCTGGCATAGCTGATAGCGCAGGGAAACCGCCGGCAGTCGGCTCACCGACACCGGGGGTGGTGACGAAGAACGTCAGCGTGATCAGATACGTCCCAGCCGACATCAGCGCACCGAGCGCGGAGAAGAGGGGGCGAAAGGCGCCGAGGATCAGAACGAAAGCTGTCGACAGCTCAATGACGCCGATGAGATAACTCTGCCCCCGCATCCCGAAAATGCTCAGCCAACCCATGATCGGGCTGTGTCCGATCAATGGGGCGATAGCGTCGGCCTCGTACGCCGTGAACTTCATCGCGCCGAACCACACGAAAATGATCACGAGAGCCCATCTGAGCAAGGCAAGGTCCCTGCGGTCTCTTTCCGCGACAAGAAATTCGTATCGGTCGAAAATGCTCATGTGAGTCCCCTTACCAATTTCTATTGATGAACGAATTCATGCGTTGCGCATACAAAAATATCGAGCGGTCGTGATGGGCTGTTTGGCTCGCGCTTCGCTGCGCCGACGCAGCTGCCGCGAGAATTGCGGGTTCGAAATCAAGGCCGGCGACAGAGAGGTCGCTGCCGAGCTCACCTCGTCACCCTCGCCAAGAACGGCACGGATATAAATTATATCTTCGGATAAGTAGGAACTGCGACGGGAGATGGAAAGCAATCATCCGGCGAGCCTGCCGACGTTGCACTGAACTAATCTGATTGTACGCCTTATACGTCGCGGCGGCACCATCCGATCCCTCAATATTGGCCCAAGTGTTCTTTCCGATTTCCCGTTCGGTCTGCTTAGATCGAGTAGTCGATCGAGGCCATGTAATTCTTGGCCATGCGATCCCCGTAGACCGGGAACCGGGTCAGCGACGTGTCGATCGCCTGGACGTCGGCAACGGTAAGCTTCACGCGGGTCGCTCCGAGATTTTCCAGCAGATGAGCTTCGCTGCGGGTGCCCGGGATCGGGACGATGTTCGGGCTCTTCGCCATGAGCCACGCAAGCGCCACCTGGGACGGAGTGGCGCCCTTTTCGGCGGCATAGTGCTTCAGCCACTCGACGATCGGCATGTTGAGCGGCATGAACTCCTTCGAGAAACGCGGAAAGCCCGCGCGGATATCGATCTTTTCGTCAAAGTGGGTGGACGTGTCGTACTTGCCGGTCAGGAAGCCCATCGCCAGCGGCGACGAGGGCACAAGGCCGATCCCTAAATCGTCGCAGGTGGTAAGAACGCCATTCAGCTCGACGTTGCGTGTCCACATGGAATACTCGTTCTGAACTGCCGTCACCGGCTGCACGGCGTGGGCGCGGCGGATTGTTTTTGCGCTTGGCTCCGAAAGGCCGAAGCCCAACACCTTGCCTTGCTCGATCAGGTCCCGGACAGCGCCGGCCACGTCCTCGATCGGCACGGCCGGATCGACACGGTGCTGGTAGTAGAGATCGATGCGATCGGTCCGTAGTCGCTTCAGGGATTCCTCGACGGAGCGCTTGATGTGCTGCGGACGGCTGTCGAGGGTAACTGTCCCGGCGACGGCGATACCGAATTTGCTCGCGATCTTGACTTTGTCCCGGAACGGCTGGAGCGCCTCACCGACGAGCTCCTCGTTGAAATTGGGACCGTAGACCTCGGCGGTATCGAAGAACGTCACGCCGTTCTCGTATGCCGCGCGGATCGTCTTGATGCCCTGGTCCTTCGCGACCGGGGCGTTGAAGTGGCAGCTCTGGTTCATGCAGCCGAAGCCGAGCTCCGAGACTTCCAGTCCGGCGATGTTGCGCGTCTTCATCGTGTCGTCCTTGTAGGCTGGACCGATTAGGCATTTGCAAGCGACCATGTGGCGCTCTGCACGTCAGCGGCGCCGGCCGGAAACTTGCGGCGGTCGTGGCCCGTTGCGGTCGTAGCGAGCGTGCTTCGGTCATGGCCATCCACATGTACGAGGTGACGTCGGGATGCCGACGGGCCATCGCTGCGCCGATGACCCGAACATAAGCACAGTCCAGTCAGGTGATCAGCTGTCGTCAATCACATGAAGCGAGTTTGGCCGCAGGCGCAAGGAATGGACGCAGAGATTTCCCTTAAGCTATAGCTTCAAAGTATAGGTCGTTCCTCAGCCAGAGATGAATTCGGACCGGATTTTCTCGAACGATCGGCCAAAATGCTGCTTAAAAACTCTCCAAGCGTAAATTTATCCACCCAAAAAGCGGGGTGAGGGTGCCGAGGGCAGGCTTGATGTCCATGCTCTGCGCACATATAGATGGGGAATGGATGGACCTCGGGATCGAAATATATTCGGGGCGTTCGCACTCATGATCAGCGACGACATCGTTCGCGCCAGTTCATCGCGGGCGCCGGAAGCTGGACCCGCCGCCTCGGCGCTGGCGCTGCTCGCGCACAAGCCCGGGCTGTCGATCCGCATGCTCGCGATCGGGGTAGGCCTTTCGCACGCAGGAGCCGTTCGCCTGGTCGATCGATTGGCGGCCGAGGCGTTGATTGAACGCAGGGAGCATTCGACGGACGGGCGAACGCGCTCCCTCTATCTTACTCCAGCCGGGAAGGTCGCGAGCGACGAGGTCCTGGCCTCGCGCGACAAAGTAATTGCCGAAGGACTATCTATCCTCAATGCTGATGAATTGAAAATCTTATCCGATATCGCGGAACGCGTTCTGCGAGATCGCTTGGAGAACCTTGATCATTCATACTATATATGCCGACTGTGCTGCTACGAGGGCTGCGCGAACTGCCCCGTCGATGCCGAATTGTATCAGCGAGGTGTCGATCGCGAGAGGGACGACGGCGCGTTGGGAGGCTCGCGATAAACGGCGGTTGATTGCCGGCCGTGACGGAAGCGGTAGGAAAGTCACGAGGAGTGATGCGGCGGAGAGGGGCGGCGCCTACTCGGAAGATCGAATTTCATTGCCTCCGCGAGCCCTGCGATAAAAAGCACCCGGCGAGGAATCGGACGCCGGCGCTCGGTCCCACCGAGCCGATACATACGGTTTCCTCCGTTCGAGGAGGCTGCGCCGGCCACTTTACCGAACTGGCTTGATCCCGACGGGTCAGTGGAGCGGGGGTTCCCCCCGGGAGCCCAGCTTGCCGCCCTTCCGCATCCCCAAGAGAAAAGCTTCGACCCAATCACCGACCTGGTCGCTCCAAACGCCAGGTCGGGCGCACGAAGTGGCAGCTATAGCCCCCAGGGCGGCGCACGAGGTATTTCTGGTGCTCTGGCTCCGCCTCCCAGAAGGGCTCTTCCGGGTTGATCTCAGACACGACCGCGCCGGGCCAGCGACCTGACGCCTCGATGTCGGCGACCGTCTCTAGGGCGACCTCCTTCTGCACCTCGCTGGTGTGAAAAATCGCCGACCTGTAGCTTGGACCCACGTCGCTCCCCTGTTGCTCGTAGGTCGTGGGATCGTGGATCTGGAAGAAAAGCTCAAGGAGAGTTCGATAGCTCAGGACGGAGGGGTCGAAGGTGACTTCCACAGCTTCCGCATGGCCATGATGTCGCGCATAGGTCGGATCGGGCATTTCGCCGCCGATGTAGCCGACACGCGTCGAGACGACGCCCTTGGCTCGGCGCAGCAGATCCTCCAAGCCCCAGAAGCAGCCGCCAGCGAGTATCGCCCGTTCGGTTTCGGCCTCACCGTCGCCGGCAGTTGGTCGACTCACGTTCGTTCGCCTTTGCGCAAGCGCCAAGATCAAGCCACCGTCTCCAGATCCGCGACCCGGCCGGCGTTCGAGAGCTCGGTCTGCACATCCGAACCCCGTACAAGAGACAAACTGACCGGGCACCGATCGGCGATTTCGACGATGCGGGCGCGCTGATCGTCGGTCAATTGGCCCTCGAGGACGATGGTACGGCTAAATCGGTCGGGCGGCATCATGTCCGGCACCTTTTCGTGCTGCACGGTCGTGCTCGCCCGTTCGAGTGGAAACCCCTTGCGGTTCGCGTAGAGACGCATCGTCATCACCGTGCAGGCTGCGAGGCCGGCGGATACCAGTTCGTATGGAGACAGTCCGGTTCCGAGACCACCGACCGATGCCGGCTCATCTGCGAACAAGGTGTGCTCGCCGCTGCGGACGTTGAGCTGGAACGTTCCCGCAAGGGTTTCGGTGGCGACGACGCCCTCGGCGAGCTCGACCTGCGGAAGATCCGCCGTGAGCGGCGGGAGGAAGCGGCTCGCCCATGCCGCCACCATGGCCGACGCGTAGTTCGCGTCGGCGACGTCGGTGAGAAGGTGATCCGCCGTGTCGAGCGAGACGAAGCTCTTGGGGTGTCTGGACGCGACGAAGATACGCGATGCGTGGTCGATACCGACCACCTGATCCAGCGGGGAATGCATGACCAGCACCGGACGCCTCAGGGAGGCGATCGACTTCTCGACGTCGATCTGCTCGATCGCTTCCAGGAAGCTGCGGCGAACGAGGAAGGTTCGGCCGGCGATCTCCACCGACGCCTCGCCCTTACTTGCGATGGTGTCCAGGTCGATCGGTCGGAAGACGCGCAGGATATGCTGCAGGTCGGCCGGCGCGCCGATCGTCGCCACCGCCGCGATATCAGGCATTTCGGCCGCAGCCACGATCGCGGCGATGCCACCAAGGCTGTGCCCGACCAGGAGGGAGGGCGCCATACCCGCGACCGCCATCGCCTCGGCGGCGGCACGGAGGTCCTCTACGTCCGACGCGAAGCTCACGGGTTCCCCCGTCCTCCCGCCGATTCCGGTGCCTGCGAAATCGAACCTCAAGACCCCGATGCCCGCACGCGACAGCGCGCGCGAGATGTGGACGGCGGCACGATTGTCTTTGCCGCAGGTGAAGCAGTGAGCGAACATCGCCCAGCCCCGCGGCGTCCCCTCTGGCGGTTCGAGGTGCCCGGAAAGCTGTGAGCCCGTCCCGCTGAGAAACGCGAACGTCTTTTCTGCCATATCGATAAACTCCGGCCTGGCGTTTGCGCCCTTAGAATCTTCGATCGAGCTGAGTTGACCGCCAGAGCCCAGCGATGGAAGCCTGGGCGAGCGTCGCTCGATCAGGATGACGGGGGTGGCTACGAGCTAATCAGGAAGCCCTTGCACCGTCCGCGCGGCCCCTGTTGTCGAATTTTCGGAACGTTACGAAGAACTTTACCCACACCATGTGGACTCTCACATCTGCAAGGGCGGCGACGCCAAGGCCTGCCCAACCGACGAACAAGTGCTGGATCTTGCGGAAGGCGTGAAGAATATCGCCCTGGAATGCCGCACGCGCGGGCCGGCGTCCGGCTATGCGCCGAGCTTGTCCTGGGTCCTCTCGAAATCGACGGCGTCGTGACGCTCGTGCAACTGGCCGGTGGGCTCGCCGGAGGTCTTGTTGACCTTGCGCCCGCGCTCCACGGCGGGGCGGGCGAAGATCTGCTCGGCCCAGCGCACCACGTTGGTGTAGTCCTGCACCGACAGGAACTCCGCCGCGCCGTACTGCCAGCCCTTCACGAGGCCACCGTACCAGGGCCAGATCGCCATGTCGGCGATGGTGTACTCGTTTCCGGATATGAACTCGTGGTCGCCAAGTTGGCGGTCGAGCACGTCCAGTTGGCGTTTCACTTCCATGGCGTAGCGGTTGATTGGATACTCGAACTTGGCGGGCGCGTAGGCGTAGAAGTGGCCGAAGCCGCCGCCGAGGAAGGGAGCCGAGCCCATCTGCCAGAACAGCCAGGACAGCGTCTCGGCGCGGGCGGCAGGCTCGGTCGGGAGGAACGCGCCGAACTTCTCCGCCAGATGCACGAGGATGGCGCCCGATTCGAAAATGCGGATGGGCTCGGGGCCGCTTCGGTCCATCAAGGCCGGGATCTTGGAGTTGGGATTGATCTCGACGAAGCCCGAACCGAACTGGTCGCCGTCGCCGATCTTGATCAGCCAGGCGTCGTATTCGGCGCCACCGTGCCCGAGCGCCAACAGCTCCTCCAGCATGATCGTGACCTTCTGGCCGTTGGGGGTGCCCAGCGAATAGAGCTGAAGCGGATGCTTGCCGACGGGCAGCTCCTTCTCGTGCGTGGCGCCGGCGATCGGCCGGTTGATGTTGGCGAAGGCGCCGCCGCTGGCCTTTTCCCAGACCCACACCTTCGGCGGTACGTAATCGTTGCTGTCGGTCATGATGCGTCTCCTCGAGATGGCTACACTGCGCGCATTGGAATCGGACGGGGAGGGGACTTCCGGGCTCCCCATCGTGGAGTTGGCGTCGCCCCCTTGCGAGGCGGTCGGGTCACATCTTCGCAGGGATCTCCGCAACCCCGCGGCATCTCTCGTAAAAACCGTATCCTCGAACAGGCGGTGGCTCGGTGCGGTGGCTACGGTTGGTAGGCGCGAACCTCGACCGAGACCGAGAGACCGGCGGATGCATCCGCCGGCCCGACGAAGCTTCCACTGACCGGCATGATCTGAGCCATGTCCCTTCCAGCGGCGACGGGGATCAAGTTGACGTTGCCCACGCTTCTGTTCGTCGGATCGAACGTGATCCAACCGGCACCCGGCACGAACACCTCCGCCCATGCGTGCGTCGAGCCCGGCCCGCTCGAACCGAGCAGGTCTTGCGTCGGGTCGTGGAGATACCCTGATACGACCCGGGCGCCGAATCCGAGCGCTCGTACCGCCTCCGCGAACAGGACCGCAAAATCGCGGCACGATCCGCACGCTCGATCGAGCGTATGCGTGGGGGACTGGGTGCCCTCGTCCTCCCGGATCTCGTACGCGGCCGCCGCCGAGACCCCCGCGCTCACGTCCTTCAGGAGAGCGAGCGTGTCCGTTCGGTCGCCCAGGACGAAGCTCCTGGCCCAGCGATGCAGTCGTCCCGAAGGGTCGGGATGTTGAAGGACGCTCAGCGCCCCGAGATCGGCCCAGTCGGCGTCGGAGTAACGAAAGGGATAGTCGATGGCAGAGGCGGCGATATCGAATACCGGCCACTCCACGGCGTCCATTTCCAGCACGGACACGGCCTGGATATGCAGGCGATCGGACACGCCGCCGACCGACGCGGTGGCGACGGCGTTCCCGAAGACGTCGTGAGCCCAGCTGATGGAAGCGGCGGGTTCTATGAGGATCTGGCTGGAGATCAGTCGAAGATCCCGGCTCTCCCGCGGACGCAGCAGGAGACGATGTGGCCAGAAGCTCACCGCCTGATGAAAGAGGTATGTCGTGCCGTGGACGATCTGGAGCGTTTTCAAGCTGCGCCGTTTCCGCCGTCGGGGACGGCGAGAGGGATGCGGGCCGCCGATCCTTTTTGGCCGTCTATCGAGCCTCTCGATGAAGCCCGTCCGGCACGCCGCTGCACGGATGCCAACTCAGTCGCTCTTGTACCGCTGCTCGCGCCAGGGATCGCCATACATATGGTAGCCTCGCAGCTCCCAGAAGCCAGCCTCGTCCCGGTCGGTGAACTGAAGCCCGTTCACCCATTTGGCGGATTTCCAGAAGTAGAGATGAGGGACGAGCAGGCGCGCGGGCCCGCCGTGGTCGGGCGGTAGGGGCCGCCCCTCGTAGCTCAAGGCGACCATTGCCCTCCCCGACGCGAGATCCGCCAGCGGGACGTTCGTGGAGTAGCCGTCGTAGCTGTGTGCCAGGACGAATTCGGTGGGCTGCTCGACTCCGGCGTCGGCGAGGATGTCGTCGATGATCACGCCCTCCCATGCCGTATTGAGCTTCGACCACGAAGTGACGCAATGGATGTCGCGGGTCATCTTGGTCTTCGGAAGCGAGTTGAATTCCTCCCAGTCCCAAACCTTGACGGGCCTCGGTCCGACCTTGAGCGTGAAATTCCAATCCGCCGGCTCGATCCGCGGCGTCGGCCCCGCCGACAGCACGGGAAAGCCGTCCGTAAGATGCTGACCGGGAGGAACTCGCCCGGACTCGTCTCGTCCGCTCTCCCGACCGCCGAAGCCTCTGGTGACCATCTCACGTTCCTTCCCTCGCCCGATGGACCCGCCTCTGCGCCTGCGTCAAAGATGCGACGCGAGGAAGCTTCAGCGAACTATGGTTTAGCGCCCGCGTTATTCCAAATACAGCGAGCGCATAGTTTCGATAGCGTCGTCGACACCTTCCGCACTCGAACAGTCCGGCGTGCCCTAGTGGGAGCGACTTGCCACTCGGACCCGAAGTTGCTCGACCTTTCCAGCCCATGCAGGCCCCCGACACTCCCGCCCCCGTCCTTGTGCGGAACGAACCCCGATGCGTTCAGACGGATGAGGGGACCGGCTCGGGCCGCATCTCTAACCGTGTTGATGAGGCATCGGAACTATACTGGTGGACAATTGGAAGTCGACTGGCCGGGGCGATAGGCTCGCCCGAGCTGAGACAGATCGTTTTAGTTCGCTTGAGTACGAGGCGAATATAGGGCGGCCCACCCAGCGACCGCGCGGTCGACCACTCGGCGCGGAATCACAGCCGAGAATTTCTACTCAAGGAACGGGCCGCGGGTTTTCCGCCGACCACCGGTCCGATTTGCGATAGCCCCGGTCGAGGCTTCGATCGAGACCGTCCTCGGTAAGGGCGGATCCGGTTGCATCGATATGACTTGTAAGGAGATATTGGACATGGAAACGAAGGAACGCCGCGCGCCCGAGTTGAGGGTCGAGCGATGGATCGGGAAGAGCGGCGAGGTCCTCGACTCGCAGTTGAGGCTCTCGGACCTCGGGGCCGGCATGAAGGTACTGTTCGCGTTCCAGCACTGGTGCGGTGGATGCCACTCGCATGGCTTCCCAACCTTGCAGAGGCTGCACTCCACTCTGGCGAATCGCGGCGTCGGGTTCGCGGCGATCCAAACGGTCTTCGAGGGCGAGCACGAGAACACTTTCGACAAATTACGGAAGAACCAGCTGGCGTACAGTCTGCCGATCGCGTTCGGACATGACGTCGTCGGGGCAGGCTCAAGGTCTCCAAGCTTCATGGAGGACTATCGGACCCGCGGAACGCCATGGTTCGCGGTGATCGACGGTGATGGGCGCTTATTGTTCTCCGACTTTCACCTGGACGCGGACTCGCTCGCGGCGGAGGTGGTCCGCATCGACGGAGAGCGAGCGGTAGCGTCGGAATAATTGCCGGGAAGCAAGCGATGGCGACAGGCTTAACCTCGACGGCTCCCACCAACCGCGAAGGGCTAGTCGACCTGCTTGAACCGGTGCCGGAACGATCCTCGTAGCACGAGGCACAGTATGATCGTGAACGTCATCAGAACATAGGCGGCGGCTTCAAGAAGACCATCGTTGCCGCCTGGGATCAGGGCAACCCCCGCGCCCATGAGGGTGCCGCCGACCAACGATCGAATGGTGTCGGCTGTGGAAGGTCGACGCAGCCGCAGTTTCCCTCGACGTAGTGACGCCACGACTGCGCCCGCCGTCGAGAACGCCATGGCCCAGGCTCCCATCCCGGCCCCGGATGGCATCGCATCGGGAAGATTGCGGTGAAGCAGGTTCACGAAATGCCACGCGGGCGCGATCGCATAGAGCGCTCCGCCGCTGGCACCGAGCAGCAGCATCGATAGGCCGAGCCCCCAAGTGCCCTTCGGGCGCGTCGGCTCCATTCTCGAGACGAACGCCACGGCAAGGATCAGGCCGACGCCGAAGACGGCGAGCGAGGCGACGCTCAACATGCTCGGCTTCGCCAGAACGCTGGACCAAGGCGCGCTTCGCTCGACCAGTACCTCGTCGACAAGGACGATGCCGGCCGTCAACCCGACCGGAACCGCCGCCAACCTGATCTCTCCGTCTCCCAGCCGAGCCAACGATCCTAGGATGCAGGTGTCGTTGACGAGCGCTCCCACGCCGAAAGCGGCTGCACCCACCAAGAGCGGAACGCTGAAGCCCGTCGAGGCGGCAAGCGTCGCGCCGGTAGCTTCAGACCAGACGAGGGGAACTGCGACGAGGCCGGCCGAACACGACGCTGCGAGGAACGCAACGAGCATGCTGGGTCGGCGTCGTCGGTGTACCTCGTCCGCCGCCAGCACCAGGCAGGTTCCGCCCTGATTTGCCGAATAACCGAAGCCGAAGGCGAGTCCGCAGACCAGCATCGCCGCCGTTAGGCCTGATATGCCGTCCATGGCGAAAGGTACTCATCGAGGCAGCGGGCTTCACGGCGGCGGTACGCCGCCGTCGCGCTCATTTCGCACGGATGGGGAAACGGATCTTGCCGTTGATGCCCAGGCCCCCGGCACGTTTCCTGTCGAACTCTTTCATCTGCAGCAGGTGTTCCGAAAGTGCTCCGAGTGTCGAAAGCTCGTCCGGCGAGAGGACGGAGAGATAGGCCGAAATCGCGTCGTCTCGGGCCGTCATGATCGCGGCCATCAGCTCTTCTCCCGAGGTCGTCAGGTAGATGAAGCGAGCGCGCCGGTCGCTGTCGTTTCTGCGACGCTCGACCAGCCTCTCTAGTTCGAGCCTGTCTATCAGGCGGACCGTGCCGGCGTGGGACAGCCTGATCCTCTCGGCCAACTCACCGATGGACAGTCCGGGATCCAGGCAAATGTACACCAAGGCCGCCGCCGTCGGCCCACTTGGCGAATACGATGCGGAAGCATTGGCGATCTCGTCGGCTACCGCCAACGCCAACGCCCCGAAATGACTTCTGGCGGCGGCTGGTTCCATGAGCAAATAATATATGCGTAACGCATAGGAATCAAGCGTTCCGAGAGCTTGGCTTTGGGTCGAGCGCGAAGTGGTCGCGCATAGGCGGTGTTTCCAGGCTTCGCCGTCCGACCCGCGCTCGATGCACGGGGCTCGTCGATCACCTGAGGGACGAACGTGGGGTGTCGTCGATGGAAATCATTCCCTCAGGGCATTGGCGAAGCGCCCTACCGATCTCGTATCCTGCTCTCGAAACCAAGCAACGAATGCAGGGCGCTTTTGTCCGCCTGCGAAGGGATACGAACTGCCGTGACCGACAAGATCGTGATCTACACCAAGGCTCACTGCGGTGCCTGCCAGCGTGCGAAGGCTCTCCTGCGAGGGAAGGGCGTGAAGGATTGGACCGAGTACGATCTCGATAAGTTCCCGCATCTGAGGGGCGAGATGATCGAGCGTTCAGGCGGCCGGAAGACCGTTCCGCAGGTCTTCATCGAGGGAAGGGACATCGGCGGCGCCTCGGATCTCTATGAGCTCGACGCCGCGCGTGGACTGGATCCCCTCCTGGCATCCGTGCTCGGCGAGGTTCCTCCCTCGCCTTGATCGATCGCCGCACCCGCTCCACTCGCGTGTGCGGGTCGTGTCGACTTGGCGGTGGTGGCGATGGCCGTCGACGTTCTCGTTGGCCGGCCGGGTATCGCCCGCCTGCAATGGCGCCCGAAGTCGCCCCATCGAGCCACCTGGGTCCGACGGCGGGGCCGGGGCCGCTTCTTGATCCGACCGGGCGACCTTGCGGTTCGCATACCCGAGCGCGCCCCGCAGGGCGGGCGAGGGCAGCTGGAACCGCCCCCAACTCCGCGCGCGGCGCGTGCGGGACATCACGTATGGAGCTTGCGATGCACTCGACGACCGAGACCGAGGACGCTTTCGATCCCTATGCGGACCGCCTGCGCGAGGAGTGCGGCGTGTTCGGCATCTTCGGCCATCCCGACGCCGCCGCGCTGACGGCGCTCGGCCTGCATGCGCTGCAGCATCGCGGCCAGGAGGCTGCCGGCATCGTTTCCTTCGACGGTGCGCGCTTCCAGTCGGAACGGCGCCTGGGCCTCGTCGGCGACGCCTTCTCCGAAGCTTCGGTGATCGAGAAGCTGCAGGGCTCGCAGGCGATCGGCCATGTCCGCTATTCCACCACCGGCGAGACCATCCTGCGGAATGTCCAGCCGCTGTTCGCCGAGCTTCATGGCGGCGGTTTCGCGGTGGCCCATAACGGAAACCTGACGAACGGCTTGACCCTGCGGCGCAACCTCGTGCGCGATGGGGCGATCTATCAGTCGACCTCCGACACCGAGGTGCTGCTGCACCTCGTCGCCCGCTCGCGCCAGCCGCGCTTCATCGAGCGCTTCGTCGAGGCCATCCGCCAGATCGAGGGGGCCTACGCCTTCGTCGGCCTCACCAACAAGAAACTGATCGGAGCGCGTGATCCGCTAGGCATCCGCCCGCTGGTTCTAGGTGAACTCGACGGCTGTCCCATCCTGACCTCGGAGACCTGCGCACTCGACATCATCGGCGCCAAGTTCGTCCGCGAGGTCGAGAACGGCGAGGTCGTCGTCATCTCCGAGAGCGGCATCGAGAGCCGCAAGCCTTTCCCGCCGATGCGGGAGCGGCCCTGCATCTTCGAGTACATCTATTTCGCCAGGCCGGATTCGATCGTGAAGGGCCGCAGCATCTATGAACGCCGCAAGGCGATGGGCGCGCAGCTCGCGCTCGAAGCCCCGGCGCACGCGGACGTCATCGTGCCGGTGCCGGATTCCGGCGTGCCGGCCGCGCTCGGCTTCGCGCAAGCGAGCGGCATCCCATTCGAGCTCGGCATCATCCGCAACCACTATGTCGGACGCACCTTCATCGAGCCGACCCAAAAGGTTCGCGAACTCGGCGTGAAGCTGAAGCACTCGGCCAACCGTTCGGTCGTCGAGGGCAAGAGCATCGTGCTGGTCGACGATTCGATCGTACGCGGCACGACTTCGCTCAAGATCGTGAAGATGATGCGCGAGGCCGGCGCCAAGGAGATACACTTCCGCATATCCGCGCCCCCGATAAACCATCCCGACTACTACGGCATCGACACGCCCGACCGCGAGAAGCTGCTCGCCGCGACGCATTCCCTGGACGAGATGCGCCAATTCGTAGGCGCGGATTCGTTGGCCTTCCTGTCGGTCGACGGGCTGTACCGCGCCATGGGCCACGAGCGGCGGGACGGCGTATGCCCTCAATACGCCGATCATTGCTTCACTGGCGATTACCCCACCTCGTTGACAGACGCCTCGGGCACGATCGCGCGGCGAACGATCTCGCCGACGCGCGAGGCCGGTTGATCTCCTTAGGTCGCTCCATACCGGCCAAGAAGTAGATGTTCGACGCACGCCGTCCGTAGCCGCGGCGTGATTACGCACTCGTCGAACCGACGCGAATGCGTCGGGTTCCCACTCCCACTAGCCAAGGACATTACGTTATGACGCGACGAAGCTCAGCGTTGGCGACCGCCGTCGACCGGGGTGATCGACATCTGAGCCCGGACGCCACCAGGCATCCCGACTCCGATCATGAGGACCCTGTCGGCGGTTTCACCATCGGTGAACTCGCCCGCGACCACGGCGTTACGTTGCGCGCACTGCGCTTCTACGAATCGCGCGGCCTTCTCGCTCCGGCCCGTTTCGGTGCGACGCGCATCTACCCGGCCCGCGAGAAGGCGCGTCTCGCGCTGATCCTCAAAGGCAAGCAGCTGGGATTCACGCTCGTCGAAATTCGCGCGATGCTGGCGATCGAGGACAAGCATCTGCCCGACGAAGGCAACTCGGCCTTGGTCGGCGGCTTGAATCTGAGCCGCGACCAGATCGTCGAGCAGCTCGAAATATTGCGCAACCGGCTCAACGAGATAGAAGGCGCCCTGATCGAGCTGGAATCGACATTGGGCGCATTGGAAGCGGCTTGAGACCCAGCCGTGCGGCGCGTGTCGGCCCGCCGTCCCACGGCAGGCCCCGCCGCCGGCTCGCGCGACTACGCGATACACGTCACCGGCAATGGGAGCCCACGCTCCCGTAGGCGGGCGTGGCTCGTGCGTTGCCACGGCCTCACGATGTTCGATCTGTCCCGCGTCCGAAAATGCTGCAACATGGCGCCACGATCCATGCTGCGAGAGACCGGTGGAGCTGCACCAAGTCCGATACTTTTTGGCGGTCGCGAAGACCCTCAATTTCACCCGAGCGGCGGAGCAATGCCATGTGACCCAACCCGCGCTCACCAAAGCCGTCCAGAAGTTGGAGCACGAACTGGGAGGCCCGTTGTTGTTGAGGGAACGCAACCTCACTCAACTGACCGATCTGGGGAAGCAAGTGCTGCCGATGTTGGAGCGCACCCTCGCCTCGGCGGAGGCGGTGCGAACCGCGGCGCGAGAATTCGGGCGTAGCGACGTCGTCCCGCTTCGGCTGGGACTCTCGCCGTCCGTGTCGGCCGCGCTGATCCTCCAGCCGTTCAGGGAGGTATCGGCCCACGTTCCGGGACTCCGCCTGGAACTGCGCGAGGCATCGCCCGAGGTGCTCACGACGATGCTCCTCAACGGGGAGGTGAGCGCCGCCCTCATGGACGGCCTGGACGCGTCCGCCGAGCGGATAGACTCTTGGGCGTTGTTCCGCGAGCGCTTCGTGGTCCTTGTCGACGTCGAGCACCCGTTGGCAGGGCGTTCCGAAATCGGCCTGGAGGATCTGAGGGGCCAGACCATCCTTGAAAGAGTGGGGCACGATGGGCGTGATATCTTCCGGGACACCGTGTTCGAAGGCGTCGAACCGAGCTTCGGGCACCGCAGCGGGCACGATGCGCACCTGCAACACCTCGCCTCAGCCGGCTTCGGGGCGCTCATCTCGCCCGAACACGTACCGCGCCGTCCAGAGTTGGTCGCCGTGCCCCTCCGGAGCGTATCCGCGTGGAGGGAGATCCACCTCGCGGTCGTTCAAGGAAGACGCTACTCGCCCGCGCTGGACGCCTTCGTGAAGGTCGCTCGCCTGCGGGACTGGTCTTTCGCGGTACGGTCGGCGACCCCTGACCCTTCCCGCGAACGCGCACCCGCCCATCTGTAAGGCGCCATGTCCCGAACAATGTCCTACGAGCAGAGCAGATTCGAAGTCTTGGCTGGGTTCGACCAAGACGACTGGTCCTCCTACCATCAGCTGGTCGGCTGGCTGCGGGAGATCGGCGCCGCGGACGGGGCGCTGAAGGTCGGAGAGCCGGCCCCGGACTTCCTCCTCCCCGACGCCGACGGCAACCTGGTGTCCTCCGCGCGCCTGCGGGAGAAGGGACCGTTGGTGCTGAGTTTCTTCCAAGGGGGCTGGTGCCCGTTTTGCACCGCCGAACTTCGTGCGTTGCAGGAGGCCAAGTCGAAATTCGGCGCGGCCGGTGCGAGTCTGGTCGTCATTTCACCCGATACCCAACATTTTCCCAGGCAGCTGAGGAAGGAGAACGGCCTCGATCTCACGGTCCTGGGGGATGTCGACTACGGTGTCGCGATGGCCTACGGCGTCTTATTTGCGGTGCCCGAGGGCGTTCTTCGGCACTATGCCCGCCGGGGCGTCGACATCGGCGGACGCCATGGATCGCCGGTGACGATGCTGCCGATCCCGGCGACTTTCGTCGTCGATCGTCATGGTGGGATCGCCAGCGCTTTCGTGGAGCCGGATTTCACGCGCCGGCAGGAGCCGGACGAAATACTGAAGATGCTCGTGGAAGCGGCGCGGAGATAGCGGCGGCCTGGGTGCGCCCGACGGCGGCCGCTGATCGCTCGCTATTCCGCAACGAGGCCGATAACGAAGTCGACGACCTTCTGGCTGGACATCTCGCACGGCTTGAGTAGCTCGCCGGTACTCAAGCCGTAGAGATTGAAGCTTACGATGTCTTGGCCACCGAGTTCCTCGGCGAAGAGGCTCGTGCGCTTTCCATCCTCGGAGCGCGTGACCGTCACGCCGTAGGTACGCCCCATGAACGAGCCCTTGAGATAGCCCGTCGGCAACCGAGCGAGCGCGACGTCGAAGGTCGAAATCGGTGCGCAACGCTTACCTGCTCCATCCGAAGCGTCGGTCATCCGATTTGATGCCCATGGTCGCCAACGGCCTGCGGCTCCAAGGATTGCCCGGCGAGAAGCTTCTCGGCTTCGAGCGCGGCCATGCAGCCCATCCCCGCGGCCAGTACGGCCTGCCGGTAGATCGCATCGGCGCAATCGCCGGCGGCCAGGGTATTGCGTGCCGACGTCTTCGTGGACCACGGCTGCAACTTTATGTACCCGACGTCGTCCATGTCGATCTGCCCACGGAACAAGGCGGTGGCGGGGTCGTGCCCTATGGCGATAAAGACACCATCGGTCCTGAGTTCCTTCGCCTCGCCACTGGTCACGTCCCGTATGCGAAGACCGGTGACCGACTTGATCGGCTCGATCGTGCCGAGGATTTCCTCGACCTCGTGATTCCATATGACGCTGATCTTCGGATTGGCGAAGAGGCGATCCTGGAGGATCTTCTCCGCCCTGAAGGTGTCGCGCCGGTGGACCACCGTGACCTTGGTTGCGTGGTGCGTGAGGTAAAGCGCCTCCTCCACCGCCGTATTCCCACCCCCGACCACGACGACCTCCTTGCCGCGGCAGAAGAACCCGTCGCAGGTCGCGCAGGCGGACACGCCGTGCCCTCCGAAGGTCTTCTCGCTTTCGAGCCCGAGCCATCGAGCCTGCGCCCCGGTCGCGACGATCAACGTGTCGGCGAGATAAACGTCGCCGGCGTCGCCGACGGCGCGGATGGGAGTGGCGGACAGGTCGACCGAGACGATGATGTCGTAGAGCAGTTGCGTACCGACGTTCTCGGCTTGCTGCCGCATCTGCTCCATGAGATCCGGTCCCTGCACGCCATGCGCGAAACCCGGGTAGTTCTCCACGTCCGTCGTGATCGTCAGCTGGCCTCCCGGCTGGAGCCCGGTGACGAGGATGGGCTTCATGTTCGCTCGCGCGGCGTAGATCGCGGCCGTGTAGCCCGCCGGACCCGCGCCGATGATGAGAACCTTCGTACGGTGGGTGAGCATGGCTAACCTATGAGTTGGAATGCCGAGCTGAACGCGCCGGATGTCGCGCGTTCAGCGGTCGCTGTCGAACCGGTGTAGCAAGCCCTCGCACACCGGCACGATGAGCCGGACCGAGAGAACCCGCTCGGCCGGAAAGGTCCTCTTGTCCGCCTCGTACGCATTGGTGCATGACCAAACGGGAGACGCAAAGCGGCTTTCCGGCATCGAAACGTTTCGGTCCGCCTGGCTCGGTCTCGTCGACACGAACCAGGCGGACACAATCGGCAGGTCAATTAGCCTGCCTTGCGCTCCGGGAGCACCCAATTGGGGCGGATGCGGTGACACGTGTATCCCCCCGGCCGCATCACGAGATAATCCTGATGCTCGGGTTCGGCCTCCCAGAAGTCCCCGACCGGCGATACCTCGGTAACGACCGGCCCGGGCCACAAACCGGATAAGTCGACGTCCGCAATCGTCTGGTTGGCGATCTCACGCTGCCTTTCGTCGACATGGAAGATCGCGGAGCGATACGAACCGCCCCGGTCGTTGCCTTGCCGGTTGGGCGTCGTCGGATCGTGGATCTGGAAGAAGAACTCCAGGATCCGCCGGTAGCCGATCATCGTGGGATCGAAGACGATCTCGATGGCCTCGGCGTGCGTGCCATGGTTGCGGTAGGTCGCGTTCGGGACGTCGCCCCCCGCGTACCCGACCCTCGTCTCGATCACTCCCGGGAGCTTGCGGATCAAGTCCTGCATTCCCCAGAAGCATCCACCTGCCAAAACCGCGCGCTCTCTCATGTCAGATCCTCTCAACTTGGCTGATGTATTGGCCATAGCCCTGTCGTTCCATCTCGTCTTGATGCACGAAGCGCACCGATGCCGAGTTTATGCAGTATCGCAGTCCGCCCCGGGCAGGAGGCCCGTCGGTAAAAACATGACCGAGATGGTTGTCGCTGCGGGATGAGCGAACCTCGGTGCGTCCCATTCCATGAGCAGTGTCGTGAACCTCGATGACGTGGGCAGGAGCGATTGGCTTGGTGAAGCTCGGCCGCCCCGAGCCCGAGTCGTACTTGTCCGCCGAGGAAAAAAGCGGCTCGCCCGACACGAGGTCCACGTAAATGCCCGGTTCTCTATGGTGATTATACTCACCTGAGCGGGATCCCTCGGTTGCGTATTTGGTGACGCCGAAATGCCCGGGTGTCAGCCGACCGATCGCTTCCCTGCTTCGTACGTAGGTCATTCGCATTCCTCCCGTTTTTCCGCCGCGTAAGTTCCAACCGGCGCGCGAAGTGGCTCCTCTCCGTCCGGATGGCCGGTGCTCGTGGTGAGGGTCCGGCATTCCTTTCGTTTACCCACGTGTTCAAGCCACGGCCGGGCGCCTAGACGCCACAATCCGATGTTAACTTTTATGTGCATGGAGCATATATAAGTTATCGATAGTTCGACTTCAAGGAGCGCGCTCGGTCGCATGGACGCTCGGGAGAGGCTGCTTCATGCGGCCCTGGCGGCCTTGGCGGCCATGCGAGCTATCGCCGCAGGCGTTCTCCTGAGGGTTGGAAGATTGGCGCGGTCGATGCGGCCGCAATCGGCGTATTCCACTGGTCGGTAGGCTCTCTATCGCCAGGACGACGGAACTGCGTCCCGCCGAAATCGCCCGATAATCGCAGAAGCCGCACGCGTCGGTCCGGCTCGCGCCTACGTTACGACGTCGAAGGCGGCTTCCGTGCCGTCTATTTTAGCTCGACCGCTATGGCGAGCCGCTGGCGACACAGGCAGCCAGTTCGTCGCGCCGGACCGAAAGAGATCAACGCCCTCGCGGCAGCCTTTCCGAAGGGAAAGCTTGAGGGCCGAAAGGCTCACAAGAAGGTGCTCGTGCAGAGGCAGGCGCGGCTAGATGTGATCGCGTGCTTTCGCGGCTGCTCTCAGGCTCTTTTCTCGGAGGCTCGCCGTCCTACACCTACCACGTCGGTAAATCTTCCAGGGCCGCTAGGTCATCCTCGGAGAGCTGCACGTAGCGAGCGAGGTCCCGTCGATGAGCGATCTCGAAACGCCAACGCGCCACGATCTTTGCGATATTGCCCCAATCACCGAGGCCTTCGCCGAATTCGCCTTCCTCAACAGCGCCATCGTAGATATCACTGACGGTGTCCAACAGCAGCGGCATTTCCCATAGGTCGAGCGACCTTTGCGTATCGGCGAGCCGCGAAAGTAGTTTCTCCCCTTCGCATTCTGGGTTTCGGCCAAAATCCAGGAGATGCAGACGGCGAAGGGAACCGATCGTGGCGATCGCGAGCTCGGCAACCGTATCCCGTGTCAGAAGGCCTGCGTTCAGCAGATCGATGTCCGGCGGGTCGAACGGTGCGGGGAGGCCGCATTCGATGCACCATGCTTCCGCCAGGTCACGTTCGTCGAGCCGAAAGGCGTGGTACGCATGAAACGGCTCAGGCGTCGTGCTCGACGAGAGCGTCGCCGGTCCCGGCCAAGTCCGCATCAGCCAGATCGGCTCCGGGCAGGCGACGAACGGCTGTCCGTCCACCATCACGACGGAAACGCCGTACTCCTCCTGGGCCCAGCCGCGTTCGCGGTCCTCCGTCGAGTCCATGACGACGGGCTTCATCCAACCGCGATGGGAGCTCTCGTAAAAGAGAGTGTTTCGCGACATCGGGCCGACGCCGTCTTCCCACGCCCAGGCGAATTGCGATCTTCCCCTCGCGATCGGGAAGAGCGAATTCTCAAAGTCCATCTCCCGCTGGCCATCCAATACGGGCCATCGGCTAAAATGTTCGGAGAGCGTGAGCTCGAGTTCGAGCGCAGTGAGCGGGCTGCCCGTCGTGCGGGAAAGCGCTTGCCGCACGAGCCTGCCACGATAGGAAAACAACGCGACCGTGGAGTTCCTGTACGGGATCTCGGCGACGGGCGTCAGGTCCGAAAGCGTGGCTTCCGGTACGACTGCGTAGGTGTACCCGCGGAGGATCGCTTGCTGCGGGATCTTGTGCCGAGGCGTCGGAAGAACGATCGCGTCGTACACGAACGGCAAGTGCATGAGCATCCGGGCGATTCTACCGATTCGTTCTGGCTTTGCATCGGGGATCCGCGTCAAACCGGCGGCGGGACCATGCCATAATCGCCGCTCACCGCGGGGGAAACGCGACCATGACCTACTGCCTTGGCATCTGGCTGCAATCGGGACTAGTGCTGGCCTCCGATTCCCGCACCAGCGCGGGCGTTGACCAGATTTCGACCGTTAAGAAGCTCGCGCTATTCGAAACGCCGGGCGAACGCGTCGTCGCCATCCTTTCGGCCGGCAATCTCGCCACGACCCAGGCGGTGATAAGCATGATCCGCCAAACTGCGGGCCGCGGTGGCACGGCGGGACCCGAGGGCGACATTCTCGCCGCCCGCAGCCTGTTCGATGTCGCGCAGACCGTCGGTGCCGTGCTGCGCGAGGTGATGCGGCTCAACCGCAGCCACGTCGAGCCCTATGGCGATCCGAGCGCGAGCTTCCTCGTCGGGGGCCAGATCGCCAGCGACGGCCACCGCCTGTTCCAGATCTATTCGGCCGGCAATTTCGTGGAAGCCTCGAGCCGCAACCCGTTCCTGCAACTCGGCGAGACGAAATACGGCAAGCCGATCCTCGACCGCGCCCTGACGATGCGCAGCGGGCTCGACGAGGCGGCGAAGCTGGCGCTGCTCTCCTTCGACGCCACCATACGCAGCAACCTCTCGGTCGCCCCGCCGATCGACCTGCTGCGCTACGAGGCCGGCAGCCTGACGGCAGGGCAGGTCGCCAAGTTCACCGCCCAGCATCCCTACTGGGCGGACCTGCGGGAACGCTACAGCGACGGCCTGAGCCGGCTGGTGGCAAGCCTGCCCGAACCGCGCTTCTGACGCTCGGGGCCCGGAAGCGGTAGGTGACCAACGAAGCGATTGTTCGGGGTCTACGGATCGGCCGGCGGAGACCCCGGCTTACTCACGGGCTTGGCGTTCCTCCGGGCTGCCGGTCGCCCGCCTGCCACCGCGACCGCTGGTATGGCAGATGAGGCAAAATGAGAGTGACGAGGAAACCGTCAGGGTGGGTGCCACAAGGCACTCCGCGTGCAATCCTGCGTTGTAGGATAAGCGGCGCTGTCCTAGCTTCGCCCTAGGTCAACAGAGAACTGGCCATGGGGCGGAACGTCGGCGGATGGCTTATCGTCGGGGCATGCGTGTTGGTGTTCGCGAAATGCGGCGGGAACACTAAGCCGCCCAGCGTCGTATCGACCCCAGCGCCCGTGGTCAGTCGCGACGGTGTCGACAAACCGGCGCCAGCGGCAACCGTTCTCATTCCCGCCGCGCCGGCATCCAGCCCGGTCTCGCAGCCAACGCTGCGCCGACAGGTCGGGGCGATCCTCAGGCCGATCAAGCGCAGCCTCTACGTCACCGGCAAGGAAGTGCCTATGCGGGCGGCCCCGGACGGCAAGGCGGCGATCCTCGACCGGCTGCCGACCGGAATGCAGGTCGGGGAGCTGACACGGCGTGAAGATTGGGCCGAGGTGCGCCATCCGATCAGCGCCGTCGAAGGCTGGATGAGCGCGCGGCGGTTGAGCATGAAGGCTCCGGTCGATGACGATGCGGAGGATGAAGCGCCTGGCGCCAGGCGCAAACCCACGGTGCAGGCTCCTCTCGATGCCATCGCGATCGGCGCAGCTCTCATCGCTCGTAGCATCGCGAGCTATCCGGGCAGTTGCCCTTGCCCACACAACGTTGATCGTGGCGGGAGGCGGTGCGGCCGCCGTAGCGCACATTCCCGAGGCGGCGGCAGGGCTCCGCTTTGTTATCAGGAAGACATCACACCGGCGATGATCGCTAACTATCGGGCGAGAGGCGGACGGTAACGACCCGGCAACTCCTGGCGTGTGAACTGCTCGCACCAAACCTCTTGGAGCTACCGCGTGGACATCACCGTGAAGCCAGTCAGCGCGACGGCTTGGTCGCTCGTCGACCTTCTGGGCAGGGATGTCGGGATCGTCGAGGAGAAAGCGCCCGAGGAGTTCCGAATCGAGCCGGGCGCGCGCGTCGCCGACAATATGAAATCGATGAAGCTTGGACCCTATGCGACCTTGGACGAGGCCCTTTCGGCCATCGAGACATTCACGCGATCGACATGCAGGCTCGTAGCTATCGGGGAGTGATCCAACCGTCCGCATAGTGCCAACGCAGTAATCCGTGCGGAACTGGACACAGTCCGGGAACGCCTTTCAGACTGTTGGCGCTCCGGCCTCCCGCGACCTACCGGAACGGGTTTGCGGGGAAACCTTCGAATTCAAACGCCAACATTGAAGCGGCCGGATCGGCGTACTTTGGAATAAATTACGGATGCATCGTGATCGCTTCTGGCTCACGGGCGCCCATTGGTACCGATCGAGCAGGATCTGCCGACTGATACCACCCGCAACGGCATCCTCTAGCAAAAAACGTCGTGCAATTTAAGGAAATTCTGAAATGGAGGAACTTAAGATCATCGCCGCCTTCAACAGTTAAGGCCGAGGGCGAAATTATCAGGCGAAGATCTTCAGAATTACGATATTCGACGCTTTGGCACTAGACGCATCTGTGCAACGTGATTACCTCGCATGATCAGACTATGCGAATCGATTCATTATTGTTCCACCATCAAGACGTCATTTCGCATGGCATTTGGATATCCGGAGGAAATCATGGAAGAAGCAAACGGTCATTTGGTCGAGCTCGCGGCAGACGTCGTCTCCGCCTATGTCGCCAACAACAATGTCCCGATGTCCGATCTCGCCGGGTTGATCGCCAGCGTCCACTCGTCACTCTCGGGGTTGGGCAAACAGGCTGAACCGGCACCGGCGGCGGCACAGGTTCCGGCGGTATCGATCCGCAAGTCCGTCACGCCCGATGCGATCATCTGCCTGGAGGACGGCAAGTCGTTCAAGTCCCTCAAGCGCCACTTGAGCAGCAAATATGGGATGACGCCGGCCGAGTACCGGGCGAAGTGGGGCCTGCCGGCGGATTATCCGATGGTGGCGCCGGCTTATGCCGAGGCGCGGTCGGCTCTCGCCAAGTCGATGGGTTTGGGTCGCAAGGCCGCCGCCGTCGCCCCACCGGCCAAAGCGAAGCGTGCGGCGAAGCCCAAGATCGCCGCTTGATACGGATGATCGGCCCGGCCGCGGCCAGCCGGATCGATCGAACTCCCCGCTCATTTCGAATGGGCGGGGACGTCGAAATCAGGCAACGGCGTCTGCGAGGTCTCTAGCCACCTTGAACTTAACCACCGTTTTCGCGGGGACGTCGATTACCGCGCCGGTCGAGGGATTGCGGGCTTGTCGGGCGTCGCGCTTCGCCGCTGAAAGTCTGCCGATGCCGCCCAAGGTGAGCTCACCACCTCCCTTCAAGGTTGTCGAGACGATGGCAGCGAGCGATGTCAGAACGGCGACGACATCGGTTTTCGACTTGGCGGCATCTTCCGCAACGGCGGCAATCAGTCCGTTCTTAGTCATTGAAGTCTCCGTTGAAGATGGGGCCTTCGACATGGCCCCGCTCACCATAAATGTAATGCACGAACAGGCCAGACTTGCGCTGGCGTAAGCCCACAGCTTCGAATTGACCCCGGCGCCACGATGCTTTTGAGCGCCTACGGGCCTCCTTAGGCATCGAGGCACGCGGTTATGAGCTTCCTGTCTCCCTTGAATTCAGCATCGGCGGGAAGCGGCATCTCTACCGAAGCGGCGTACGCTCGTTCCGGCCCAAGCAGGCGTAAATTCCGCTGCTGCTTAGAACCGATTTTGCGCGCTGTTGCTGCGGGAATTCTTTGAATCCTTCAGTCTCGACACCTGCCCTACGGCTGCATCGATCCGTGTGTCAGCGTTTTTACTGTGTCGAGAAAGGCACGAAGCGCAGGCGGTACGCGCCTATGGCCAGGATAGTATATCGCAATCGCCTCCGGCGCCGGCGTCCATGGACGGAGCACCCGCCGCAGGCGTCCGTCGGCCAAGGCGGCCGTCGCGGCGGGGCTCGTGACATATGCGATGCCAAGCCCCTTCACGGCGGCGTCGACCATCAGGTCCTCATCATCGAGGATCACAGGTCCAACGGTATCGACTGTCAGTTCCTGCCCTGCGCGCGTGAACTCCCATCGATACAGCTTGCCGCCAGGCATGCGGTGGCCAATGCAGCGATGTCGCTTGAGGTCTTCCGGAGAGCCCGGCTCGCCATGGCGAGATATGTAGGCCGGGGATGCGACGCAGACGAATTCGACTAGGCTGCCGAGTTGCACACAGACCATATCCATTTGTATCGAGCCGGCGAGCCGGACGCCGGCGTCGAAGCCGCCGGATACGATGTCGACCAGCTTGCCCTCCACCACGATGTCGACGGTGACATCGGGGAACCTCTCCGCCATGAGCGGAAGAACGTCGTCCACCAGCATCGCGGCCGCGACCCGGGGCGCGTTGATCCTCACCGTGCCTGAGACGTCGCCGCGAAACGCCGCGACGCTGTCCAACGCCTCGTCCAGCGTCGCCAGTGCCGGCCGAAGCCGAGTGAGGAGTTGAAAGCCCGCCTCGGTCGGCGAGACGCTCCGCGTCGTGCGGTTCAGGAGCCGGACACCCATGCGATCCTCCAACGTTCGGATCGCATGGCTCAACGTTGAGGGCGCCGTGCCGATCTCCTCCGCGGCGCGGCGGAAACTCCGATGGTCGGCGACGGCGACGAAGGCGGTGAGATCGTTGAACGACGGACGATGCATTGCTGGCCAAATTGCACTAACCCATGCGATTATCAACGTCTTAAGTAATCAATCGAGACGCCATATCTCTCGATGACGAAGAGGACCGGCGACGTCGCGTCCTTGCTCAATCACCAGGATGGAAACCGATGGAAAAGCCCTCGTTCTTCGTAACCCCCGGCTATGGCGAGTTCCTCCGGGACACCTTGCATTACTCGCAGGCAGTCAAGATCGGAAACCGCGTCGAGACGTCCGGCCAGGGTGGTTGGGACGACGACCTTCAGATACCGGAGTCCATCGAGGTTGAGATCGAGCAGGCCTTTCAAAACGTCGAACGCACGTTGGCGACCGCCGGGGCCGGATGGGAGCATGTCGTGCACGTCAATTCCTATCATGTCGGCGGCTTCCCTGCCGTCGTGAATGAGACGATGTCCAAACTCTATCGGCAGTACATGCCCAACCACGCGCCGATTTGGACCGAGATCGGGGTCGCAGCCCTGGGGTTGCCGACGATGCGCATCGAGATCCGGGTCACCGCGATCCTCCCCTGAGCCCCGATCGGGCTGTCACGGCGCTGCTTAGCCCCGCGGATGTCGCATGGGTGAGTCCAAGCGCCGCCGGGCGGCTCCCGGCCAGGAGGATCTCGAACGGGTGTTCGGGGACTTCCATTCCATCCATGGCGTCGCCGTCGAGCACGTCGGTCGTACGCATAGCCTCCGTATGGATATCCTGCGCAATGCAGCCGCGAACAAGGCCAAGCACGATGCGCTTGTCGCGAGGGGCGATCGGTTGGCGATCGATAGGTTCGTCCGGGACTTCCTTGGAAACCCCGTTATCGTCTTCGTCTGGCAGGACCCTGATCCCCGAGTGCCCGATATGATCCCGATGGTCGCTCGTGGTTCGCACCTCGTCGCCGCCGCGAGGACCTATCGGCGGCACGACCCGCCTTTTGTTGCCCTGGAGGTCCAGAGCAAAGATGAGGGCGAGCAGCTGGCGAGGATATTCGGCGACTGGCCCACCGACGGCGTTGTGATCCGCTAGCCGAAAAGCGACAGCTGGATGGGCCGCTGATACACGCTGACTGGCTCCCTGGCCGCAATCGTCCAGGCCCTGCGCTTCGCCCCGCCGACCAGGCAAGCCTGTCTAAGCTTGCCCTTGTCGAGCTTCGGGATCTCCAACCCGCGACGCTTGAAGACCTTGCGGATTGTCGCCTGCGAGACGCCGATCTCTCAGGACGCATACCAGACGGACGACACGCGCTGGGTCGTCGCGATGATCATGTCGGCGTTGCCGCGCTCTGGCTTAGCCGACGGCTTCGCGGCCTTCGCCCATCGATGACCCGGATTGGTAAGATCAAGCCGCCGCTACTACCGGAACCTCTTCAAGTCGCGTCGTGTACCGCGGCGACCGCATGTCGAACTTGGTGATCCAGGCCTTCTTTTGGTGGCGATCCCCGACGCCGCCGAGAACACAGACCCGCTGCCATGCTTCTGGTTGCAAGCGTCCAGGGCCTCCATCAGGCGGCCGCTCTTCTCGCGATCGAGGGCGCCGATCAGGGCGCGCTGCGAGGCCTCCAGCGGGACAAGGTCCACCGTCATCAGGCCGGCCTTCGAATACCGGTAGCCGTTCTTCCAGATCCGCCGGGCTCCCCACTTCGCCGCCCGGACCAGGACCAGGGTGTCGTTGCTGGCCTCGGGAAAATCCACTGTGGTCGAGACGCTGCGGGACGGGCCGTTATCGAAGGGGCTGGTGTGGAAAAAAACCGTGACGTGGTCGCCAAGCCGTGATGCCTGAGCTTCTCCCCGAGGCGGGTTGCATGGGCCGCGATGGCCTCCTGCATCATCTCCAAGGAATCAACGCGGCCGGCGAACGACCGGGTAACAGCGCAGCCCTTTCGGGTCGGCGCCACTGTCTCCAGGTCGATGCAGGGCTGGCCGCGAAGCTCATGGATGGTCCGCTCGCCGACGACGGTCAGTGTCTTTCTGGCCAGCTTGGGATCGAGCGCGGCAACGTCGCGGCCGTCTTGCAGCCGAAGGCGCCGAGCTTGGCCTGACTGGCGCGACCGATGCCCCAGACATCCTCAAGCGGGAACAGGGGCAGCCATTCCCGCCGGGCCTCCTCGCTGGTCAGGTCGCAGACCCCGCGGAGCTGAGGAGTCGTCTTGGCGATCTTGTTGGCGAGTTTCGCCAGGGTCTTCGTCGGGCCGATTCCCACGCAGGTGGGAACGCCGGTCCAAGTGGAGACCGTCGTGCGCAGGTCACGAACGAGTTCTTCGCGTTGCTCCGGCGCCACCGGCGTCAGGTCGAGGAAGCTCTCGTCGATCGAGTAGATCTCGATGTCGGGAGAGAAGCGCTGGTAGACGGTGTTCATGCGGCGGCTCATGTCGCCGTACAGGGTGTAGTTGGACGAGAAGACGACGACGCCCTCGCGCTTGCAGAGGTCGTGGATCGAGAACATTGGCGCGCCCATCTTGATCCCGAGCGCCTTCGCCTCGGCGGTCCGGGCGACCGCGCAGCCGTCGTTGTTCGAGAGCACGATCACCGGGCGCCGCTGGAGCTTCGGATCAAACACGCGTTCGCAGGAGCAATAGAAGCTGTTGCCGTCGATTAGGGCGAACGAGCGGGTCACCGCCGGAACCGCCGCACCGTGTTGGTCACGACGCCAAAGACGTTGATCTCAGCGTCCGGGCCAGGGTCGTATTCGGGGTAGCGCCGGTTGCCGAACGCGAGACTTGATCGGCCCCTGGTAATCCTGAAAATCTTGATGCTGCGCTCCCGTTGACGTCGACGACGACGGCATCGCCGTCCTTGGGCATGAGGCTGCGATCCACCGTGATCAGGCTGCCGTCGAAGATGCCGACATCGATCGCGCTGTCGCTGGCGACGGTCATGATGAAGGTGGCCGGCGCGTTCTGGATCAGCGCCCGCGACAGGTCGATGGGCTGGTCCAGGTAATCGTCCGCAGGCGACGGAAAGCCCGCCCGCACCGCCTTCAGGTATACCGGCAGGAAGATCGGCGGGCCGAGGACGGCGGGCGACATGTGCATCGGAACGGGCTCCTATCATGAGAACATAATAGGAACATCATCGGCCCTGCCAGAGTCAATGTGGGGAATTCGCCACAGCCATCGACTAGCCCCCTTCTAGGTAGGCGAGAACCCGGCGCGCGATCGCTAGCAGCCCATCGAAGGTTATGATCTGGATGCGGTGGTGGTGGCCGTTCAAGCGCCTCAAGGCCGCCTGTTGATCCGCGTCACCTTCGCTCCCAATGATGACTTTCGCCCGGATCTTGGTGACGTCGACGCCGTCGTTCGCCAGTATCCCGTTTCGGTCGCGGTCGAGCCTCTCCAGATAGTTTTGGACCTGGGCGATCACCTTCGTCAGCGGCGCGCCGGGATAAAGAGTGGCGTGCGAGCTGTCCTTCAGAAAAAGTGGCTGGCCTTGCATCGGCGTCTTGATCTCGATGACCTCCACATCGCCGCCCGTCGTAAGGCGTGCCAGAAAGTCCAGCTGCTCATCACGTGTCCAACGACGACGGTCGAGAACGGCGCTGTACTCACTCCCGAACATCCATGGGTTCGTCTCCAGGAAACTCTGGAAGTCGGCCTCCCTGTTGCTCGTCGCGATTAGGGCTTCGAGGTCTCGGACAGCGCTGCGATAGACCTCCAGGTTAAGCGCCGTGGCCGCTTTCTCCAAGAAGCCTTCGTCCTCTGACAGCTTGGCCGCGAGCTTGGCCAGCACACCTGGGGTCGAAGCGGCCTGACGCATCAGAGTGGCAAGGGCGTCCAGCTTCGCGCCGTCACCAAGATCGGCCATCTGCCGCAGGGTCTCGGCTTCCTTCCCTGCTGCATTCAGAACAACGAAGCTTCCGGCCCTATCCGGCACGGAGCCGTCCCGCAACGCCTGAAGGAAATCCGTCAACCGGGTGATTTCCTCACCCTCAAGACTGAGGCTTCGTTCCTGCTGAAGATCACAGGACACTGGATTGAGCTTGTAGCTTTTCAAGCTGAGAGAATCGTGATGAGGCGCCCCGGTATTATGGTCGCGAATTTTGGTGATCTTCGCGACCTTCCGAACTTTCGGGCCGTCTTTTAGGACCACTGTGTTCAGTGACCTCAAATTCGGATGTCGCTCGGCATCCGGCTTGGCAACGTCGATTTTCATCTCGTCTCCTATCCCCGCCAAGGGATAGTACTTGATAATTGGACTCGCGCCGCACTCGTCGTGAGGAAACCCACAATCTGGTGGGTTATTTCTTGAACGCGGCTACCAAGCCGATCAGGACGCCGATGAGCCCGATGGTCGGCGTGATCCATGCCATGAAAGCGTCACGGGCCGCCTTCTCATCCGCATCCAGCTGCGTCTTGACCCGAGCCATTCCCTTCGACGGCGTCGCCGTCCTCGATGATGACGCGCGCTAGGCGGTCCCTGAAGCGGGGCAGAGCGTTCATTTAAGTCGCCCAATCGTAGCTGCTCGGCACGTTGCGGCTGCCGCTGGTGTTGCGCCGGAATCCACTCACTTTCTCCGACGTCCGCTCCGGCGAAAAGGCCATCGCGCTGCGGACCAATACCTGCCATGCGCGATCCAAGGGTTCGCCGCCGGTCTCCTGACAAGCCCGCTCGAATTCGGCGCTCGAAAAGGGGGTGTAGAGCATGTGGAACTGCAGCATCGCGCACTGCACCGGATCTTTGACAGCCCGGTAAAGCGACACGACATCGAAGTCCGCGTCACCTAGGACCTCGACGGGCGAGGGCGGCTTCCGCATCAGCACGCTAGCGCCGCCGCCGAAGGGCTCGACGTACACGCGGTGCGGCGGAAAAAGGCCGATGATGCCCTTGGCCTGCAAGAATTTGCCGCCCAGGGTGCGGAACAGCGAGCGGGTCGGGGCGGGCATCAGAGCTTCGCCATCCGGTACCAAAGGGGCACGTCGTAGTCTTCGAGCAGGCTGTAGAGTAGGCAAGCCAGCTTCGAATGGACGGCGCGGTTCGTGTCGTTGGCCGAGTCGCCCACGGTCCGCAGCACTCGCTCGCCGCGGGGGATTTTCGTGTACGTCCAGTAGCAGATGTCTTCCGACGTTGACTTCGCGAGGCGCTTCTCGATCGGGCGCCTGTAGCTGACCCAGGGCACGCGATCAAAGACGTGCCAGCGCATGAGCGACTCGTCGGTGACGGTCCGCGCAGCGAGGGCCTTCATGTACTTGTACTCTGCCATCGTGAACCGGTCGTCGACGATGCGATTGTAAACCTCGCGGCAGACAACGACGTCCTCGGTCGTGAGGGTGACCAGCGGAGCGATGCTCGGCTCGGGGGCAGCGGTCTCGGAATGCTCGATGATGCTCATATGTACTCCACGCAACTGGGGTGACTTGGATCGCCGGGCTTGGCCATCCCCGAGACGGCTCCGCTAAGAGCCGCCGCAGGCAGGGCCGGGGCCTCAAAATGGAATAAGGAGATCCTGCTCGTCCGGCCCGGTCACCTTCCTCGGAGCCTTCGGCGGCGGCGTCCGCAGCGGGGGCATCTTGATCGTCGGCGCGGCACCCAGCGCCATGGCCGGCTTCGCCGCGCCGGGGTGGGCTCGGCGTCCAGGGATTCGACGATCGCCTGGTGGTGGTGCTGGAGCGCCGGGTCGGGGAGGGCTCTGCCAGCGCTCCCCGTAGAGCGCTGAGGCGACGAAGCGGACCGGGTCGGGCGTCCATATCCTGACCTCACTCACCCTCCTCCTCCGCCTTCTTCGCCTTCTCTGCTTCTTCTTCTTCAAGGCCATCAGCCGGGGTCGCCGGCCTGTACGCCAGCTCTTCGAATGTCACGACATCGACCTGGTTGTTGGGCGTGATCCTGAAGCAGGTCGGGCAGTTCAAAAAATCCAGCATCTCCGAAAGGCGACGGGTCGCCTGCACGGTGATCATCTGGGATTCCACGATGCCGTGTTTGACTGCGGCATAAGCAAGGGCGACTTCCGGATCGGGATCGTAAGCCAGGATCTCGCGCTGGTCGGCAGTGTCGGCATGGAGCGCGCAATAGAAAGTCTTCTGCATGATGATGCCCTCCTGGGCGGTTGCGATGACCGGGTGGCCATCTTGTGAACTGTCCCTGGCCTGCCAGGGCGCTCGCGCTCCAGAGAGCGGGGACGGCTCACAGGATGGCCGAGGCGGTCGCCCCGGCGGTCTGCGTGATCAGGCTTCGATCCAGGACGGGATGAAGACGGTGTGCTCGCGCGTGCCGGCCGGGTTGATTACGATGAGGTCACGCCCATCGGGCCAAGAAGCCCCGGGGCAATCCTGGCGCCTTTCTTCTTTCAGTGCTCGGCGATGATCTCCAGGGCCCGTTGTCGCTCGTCCTCGGTGATCCCGTAGAGATAGATAAAGAGTGCCGTGAGCCGGGGCTGGAGCCACTCGGGGATGCCCCGGCCCCCGCTCTCCATGTACCATTTCGCAATCCGGTTCTGCGGGAACGGCCGCCCGGAATCGGCCTCGATCGCCTTCGCAAGCGGGGTCTGCCACGACGATCCGTACAGTGCTGCGGCGACGATGCGAACCTCGTCGGGCGTCCAGATGCGGGGCTCGGACATTACGCCGCCTCGGCCATGTTCGCGACCTTCGCGCGGACCATCCGGCGCAGCTGGACCTGGGCGAGATGCCGCTCGGCGAAGGCCATGTGCGAGGCCTTGACCCACTCTCCGCAGGTCTGCTCGCTGCGGATGCGGGTCGTGATCCACCAGCGCCCGTCGCCGCCGCGGTCGAGCTCGACGCGCTGGGTCTCGCCGGACAGCAGCGCCAGATCGGCCTTCTCGACCGCCGCGATCGTAGCCATGATGCAGGCGGTGCCGCTGCTCATCGGCGCGAGCATCTTGCAGACGAGGCGCCCGGTCGAGACCTCAAAGACCTCCTTCTCGGAGAAGGGCACGCCGTCCCTGTAGACGATGTCGCCGAGCTCACCGGTGAGGCCGTGCAGCGGGTCGGTGATCGTGAAAGTGCGATTCCTCATGATGCCCTCCTAGGGTGTTGGGATGACCTGGTGGCCATCGTGTGAACCCGCGTTCAAACGGGCTCACAGGATGGCCGGGGCGGGGGTGCCCCGGCGGTCCGTGCGAGTGATCAAGGCCGGCGGGAGAGCAGGGTCCTCATTTCGGCCTTGGGGTTCTTCGACTGCGCAGCCCAACCTGCTTCGCAGGGCGCGATCTCATTGATCTCGGTCCACTCCTCGGACCACTTGATGTTAAGCTGAACCGGCGAATACTCGACGCTGATCTCCTCGGTGTCGTCGTTTTCAAGCACGTACATGTAGAAGCCGCCGGCGTCCTTGAGCGCGGTCTCGACATCCTTGTCCGTGATCTGGCCGCGGTAGACGTCGGCCCGACCGTCCTCGCGATTGGCCCAAGACTTCACGTCCGTCCCGGTGTCCAGCAGCGCGCCGAGACGGCTGGTGACCGGCTGGGCGATCAAGTCCTCGGCGCGGAGGTCGCCGCCGAGGTTCGAGAGAGCGGTCGAGATAGCCTGGTCGGCGGTCTCGCCGGTGGCGAGGATGGCGTTCTGAGCGGCGGTGTCGGAGAACAGGGCGATGAACTGAGTAGCCATGATGTGCCTCCTGGGGCGGTTGCGAGGCTTCCGTTCTGGCTGCCTAATGTGAATAAATATATTCTCATTTAACGGAGGCGCAAGGGGGTGTGAACAAAAATATTCACGCTTGCGTAAAAATCGTAATCGGCGCGTAAAAACGATTAGAAACCGGCCCTACTGCGTAAAAACGCTTAGAAGTAGGGCTGGATTCCTAGAATCGGGCTACATGTAGTCGAGGATGTGCGCCTGCCGGAGATCGTCCCTCTCGGCGTTCACGGTCCGCGGCGTCGGGCGAAGCTCGATCGCCAGCGTCAGCAGGGGCCTGGTGAAAGAGACCATCGGGCGCTTGAGCGAGCGACCGCAAAGGCGACCCGTGCGCTTCACGGCGCCGTCGATTTTCTTGACGTCGGAATCGGTCGCGATCTGGAACGCCGGCGGCACTTCCATGGAGGCCAGGCGAGTGTCGAAGATCCACGCGGACGGGTCGAGATAGATCAGATCGATGGGCATCGCGCACGCCATGGCCGCCGAGATGTGGCTGGCGGCGATGGCATCGACGATGAAGCCATCGGTCGTCATTGCGTGCGGTACGATCGCCAGGCGATCGAAGACGTCGTCGTCGGGGCGGTAGACGACATCGAATCCCCAACCCGCCAGGTGCCGCGCAATGGCGGCGTCGAGGGCGCTGCCGGCGATGGAGCGGGGGCGCTTGAGCAGTGCGGTCTCAGTCATCTTTGGCACCCGGGTTGTTGGGCCACAGCTTGTCGGCGACCTCGACATCGATCTTGCCGCCCCACATCGCGAACGCGATCCGATCCTTGCAAGCAGCCTCGATGACGCCGGGCGGCACGCCGCGGTGCTTGGCGTATTGACGCACGGTCATCGTTTGAAACTGGGTGGGAAAATGGTGGTCATCCCAATCCTGCGATCGATGCGCCGCACACGCGAGCCCGTGCTTCGTCATCCGGATCAGCGAGCCCGTCGGATCGATCTCGACGTCGCCATCGGCGATCATCTCCGCGACCACGTGTGGATCATCGAGATCGTCGAGGACTTCCCAACGCCGGTGCTGCTCCGTCATGTCGTAAATGTGGTCGTTCGCGGTCTCGAAGCGGTAATCGGGGGTGTCTGCCATGTGTACTCCACGCAACTTTAAAGGTGACTGGATCGCCGGGCTTGGCCATCCCCGAGGCGGCTCGCGCGAGCCGCCTGAGGCAGGGCCGGGGCCTCTAAAAAGTAATCAGGAGATCGTCGGCATCCGGGCCGGGTGGCACCCGGGGGCGCATGCGCGCGGGCTTCGCATTGGGCGGCGTTATCGCCAGACCCCCTGTGGCACCCAAGGGCAAGTGCGGCTGCCTCAGCGGGGCTGAGGGCCTGGGCTTGTGGCCGGCGCCAGATTCGATGGTCGCGCCGTACTGATACTTGAGATCGAGCGCGGCGGCGCGTTCTGCCAATGCTGCGTTGAGGATAGCGAGCGCCTTCTTCGACGCCGAGAAGAGCAGAAAGTCGACCTCAACGACTGCCGAAGTCAGCCCAACCGCCTTCGCAATTTCGAGGCGATCGCGAAGGAGGTCCCGCTGCTCGGCCAGGGTGATCGGCATGCTCATGTCCTGGCCCTTTCCATCATCGTGTCGACGATGCCCACGAGGACCATCATCTCGTTGACCGCGACGCAGTCCTGTTCGTCGTCCTCGATCGTCACGCCGTATTCGGCGGCGAGGCTGACGAGGCTGTCGCCGTCTTTGATCCGGATATCGAACAAGTTCGGCAGCGGCCTATCAGCGTCGTGGTAGATTGCCGCAACCTCGCCGGAGGTGTGCGTCAGCACGGGCCTGCCCCCGATGACGCGATCGAGCGCGTCGATGTTGGCGTGCGGCACTTCGACGATGCCGCACTGACCGGCGACAAGCGTTGTGACCGCAGCTTCCGTCCAATCAGCGTTCATTTCGACCGACATCAAGGCGACGCCGTCAGGGTTTTTCAGGGCTTCTTCCAGAGTCATCAAATGCGCTCCCGGAGGTTGCGAAGGTACGCGTTGACCTCGCGCGTCGGGACCATCTTGCGGCTCCTGCCGGCCGCGATCTGCATGTCGTGCCAGCCCAGCGGCTCGACGCCCCGCTTCGTCGACTCGGTCCAGCGCCCGATGATCTCGCCGGCACGCCAGTGAGCAACGGTGCACGTCTCGATCAGCTTGCCTGCATGAATAGAAGCGGCAGAAAGCGCGCGCTGGCCACCTTCATCACGGCCTGTGACACGGGTGGCAAAGATGCGGTCGCGGTGTTCAAAGCAAACATAATATCGATTTGGCATTGATGCGAAATCCTCCGTTGTGTGATGGCTCGCCTATTCGCGGGGGTCCGTAAACCCCTTTGTTTTAGGTCCGAAAACTGTTGGTTAACTTAACCAAGACTGCCAAGTGGGTCTTGCAAGGGGGGCTACTGGACGACCGTGAGGTGGCTGCGCGAGGCCGTCCGGAATGCCTGGATCACCGGCGTCGGGGCGGCGTGGATACCCAAGCGGACGAGTTCGGCGTCCTCGGCCTTGCGCCATGCGATCCACCGATCGACGAGCTTTTTCGGCACCACGCCGTTCGCATCGACGAGCTTGAATCCCCGCAGGTCGTCGATCAGCGCCGGGGTGATCCAGTCTCGATACGCACCGCCGATGACGAGGCACTCGAAAGCAGTCGCCAGCGTCGGCGGCAAGCGGTCGGCGGGATGGCTGTCGTCGAGACGGTAAGGCGTCGACAGGTGCTTGGCACCGCGCATGGTGATGCCGCGCCGCGCGCTATAGTGCGTGCAGAGTTCGTTCGCCTCGTCGACGTAGCGCAGCATGTCTTCGAGGCTGTGGACGAAAACCGGGACGTCGAGATGGTCGGCGTCCAGGACGATGAAGGCGATGCCGACGGCAGTCAGCTGGACCTCGACGCGGAAGGGGAGCCGGTGGCCGTCGTGATACTGGTCCGGATTGAGGCGGCTCATGAGAGGGATTCCTTCTTAGTGGGGGCAGGGACGATGAGGGTGACGCGGCACAAGCCGAGCGGCCCGAGGATGCGATCGGACGGCTGGCGGCGGCCGGCGAGGACGTCGGCGACGTACTGAGCCGAGATTCCGTGGCCGGTGGCCCAGGCCCGGGCGCTGCCGGCGGCGGCGATGGCGTCCCGCAGCGCGGCCAGGGTCTCTTCGAGAGTGAGAGCGGTCTCGGGCATCACAAGCCTTCCCGCTGCCGCCGGCGAGCGGCCATGGCTTCGAGGTCGGCGACATAGACGTCGCAAGCGACCGCCAGCGTGGCCAGGCCTGCCAAAATCCTTCAGGACCGCCGGGTCGTAGATCTGCGTGACGTCGCCGATCCATTCCCGTTCGACCGGCTCCCACGCTTTGGGCGCCTCGCCGGCGATCCTGGTGATCTCGCGCCAGACCGACTCCCTCGCGCCCTTGACCAGGTCAATGGCCGGCATGTCGATGCCAGCGGGGCGGCCCATCGCCAAGATATTCTTGACCCATGCGGCACGGGTCAGCGTCTTGATCGCGTCGCCCTTGCCGAACCGGATGATTTCTGCTGACATGAAGTCCTCCTATGCTCACGAAGAGCCTTCCGGAGGAAAGAAGATTCGTCAACAAGCGTTTAGCTTGACAATCATAAAAACCTATTCGTCTTAATGATCGAGTTTGTGTACTTAAGACCCCTTAGGTATCTCTTGAAATCTCAAACGCCATGACCTGTTGGGGTTTTGGGTTCTGCCAAATCCGGGAGGATTGGACGTGGTAAGCATTTTAAGCATGGGTATTATGCGCCAGAAGCGCATCGAGTGGTGGCAGGACGGCCCGCTCTATCATGCGATCGTGCCCGGGCTGGTGTTCCGGACCGAGGTGATCCTGCGTAAGCGGGGGATGGTCCGCGGCGTCGGCACCCTCAATTTTCACAAGAACCGCGACGTCAGCCCGGCGCAGGACTCGACCGCTTACGAATGCACGCTGTTCTGGTGCGACGGCGACTATCTCGTCATCCAGCCTCGCATGGGCGAGAGCAGTCGCATGGAGGTGTATCACGGGACGTCCGAGGGCCTGACGCACATCGGCGGCGGGACAGGCGGGCTCTACGACCTGGCCTTGGCTCACAAAGACCCGGAAGCCTGGCAGCGCGAGCTCGGGTATCGCGAGCGAGAGAGGTGGAATCGCGTCTACGGCCTTCGACGCACCGAATTGGACACCGTCGTCGGCAGGCTCCAGCCGAAGTCGTATTTCCTGAGCCCGGACGGCAAGCCGGGCTTCGTCAACGCCATCGGCAAGAAGTACGTGACGTGGAAGTACCTCGAAGCGCTGCCTGCGGGCGTCGAGGCCGTGCAGCTGGCCGACCCGCCCGAGTGGTCGGATGCGAGCGAGTATCAGCGGCAGTGGCGGGCTCGGAAACTGGAGCGGGAAGCGGTCGCGACCGCGTGACGTCACGCTGTTTGTGCCTTGCTACGTCATGCGGACAATGGTGACCAACCACAGGAGGTCACCCATGAAGAAGCTCTTCCTCGCCATCGCCGCCGCTCTAGCCGCGATCCCCCGCCGCATCGTCCGCTGGTGCGGTCAGGCCAAGGACTTCATCGTCGAATGCCTACCGTCCGGCGGCGGCGGCGGCGACCTGACGACGGCTGCCGGCATCGAAGCGGACGAAGCAGTCGAACTCGCGCAGGCTCGCGAAGAGCAGGCTATCATGCAGCCCAAGAGCGAATCCGAAAGTGCCGTGCAGACCGTGCTCCGATACGCGGCCGCTGTCGTCACCGGATCGAGGGTGCCCGACGTCGAGGACGACGACATGCGCCGCTGGCTCGCGGACCTGACGCCGGAAGGGGCACGCCGGCTTTTCATGGCCACCCCGGCTCAGATCGCCCAGCATCTGAAGCCCAGGTGCCCGCAGGATCACCTCGAAGGCGTCCCGAGCGTCGGCGCCAGGCCGATGGCCGCCGCTCCGGTGCGGGACGGCTCGCGACTGTACCTAGCCGCCCTGGCGGCGGTGCCGAAAGTGCAGATGTCCGAAGACGGGGATTTCTACATCCCGGACGAGACTCAGAGCACTCGCCTGAGAGCGGCGTGAGCGCACGCTAGATCTTCCCGCAAGCCTTCCACCTCTGCCTGAAGCGCCGTCCTGCCAGCACGCAGGGCGGCGTTTTCGCGTTGGGTGGCAGCGAGAAGCGCGGCGAGGCGGCGAACCGACGCGACGCTGGTCGCCTCGGCCTCGGCTTCCTGCCGGGCGACCCGGCGAGCGGCGTCGTTGGCCATGATTGCGGAGATCAGGCCGCCGGCGACGACCGAGGCACCGAGGTGCAGGTTGTGAGCATGATCTGACATCGGGGGCGTCTCCAGCGGCGGGACGTCTCGATTCACACAGTCGGCGGCCTGCAGTCCAGTGGAAGGTGACGCAGGGGTTAAAAGGGATCCAACGTCATGAAACGGATCCTGCCTGTTCGATCGTGCTCCCCCCGTTACTTGGATGCTTTGTAACGAGTTTGTGCGGGATCACGTCACGCCGCTTCGAGCGCGTCGACCTTGTATTTCAGGCCCGCAATTTCGTCGCGAAGCTCGGCGATCGCGGAGAGACGCTGGATGTCGTCGCCCATGTCGGTGGTGATGTTGAAGCCGGCCATGCGGTGACGACAGCACGGGCCGCACAGAAAAAAGGCACAAATCGACTTCGGGTGTGGCCGGCCACGAAAAAGGCCCGGAAGCATGAGGCGACCGGGCCGTGAGTGGTATCTGGCATTCCGTCCATTGCCTCATCACAGGCAGTGGTCAGACAAGGAGATTCTACCGATTCATCCGCAATTCACAAGAGCTGGCGTCCCGCTCCGACCTGAGGCCCAGCCTGTCGCGCAACGCGGCCTGGGGGCTCTCGATTCCGGCCGCCTTCATGCCGCCAACGGCGTGGGACCGGAACTTCGCCAGGAACGCGACCATGCCGTCCTCAACGAATGCGGTCGACACGGTGGCCGCCAGGGCGTCCGCGATCGCGGTGTCGATCAGGGCCGCCTCTCGGGATCTCTGGCGGTACGCACGCGCCCGCGCCGCCGCTTGACGCTGACGTTCAGCAGACACGGCCTGTGGGCTGTCCTTGTGGGTCATGGACGGATCATGCGTGACCGGCTGGCAAGGTACAACGGGCCGGACGTCGTCTGGAGACCCCCGTGGGCGAAGCCCCTTATTGTTGAAGAAACGAGGAAACCCCGGCAGGACTCTTGTCGGAGCGAGAGCGGAGACAGACCCAAGAAGATGGTTAGATATCCTAGAGGCGCATTCTGCGCATAATGTATAGACTCTATAAGACGAAGCCCGGACCTCTCTTTCCTGCAAAACCAGATACTTAGGCCGGCCCGGCTCTATGGCCTGAATGCGTCCTGGTCCGTATGCTGGCCAATCCCGACGACGTCGCGCCATCAACGCTCGCTGGCGCCTTCAGAGCCCTCAATCCGGCCTATTCCTGCCCTGAACCGACGAAACCCGGCCGCGCGAAGGCAGCCGGGTTCGTTCGGGCACGACGCCCGTTCTACTCTATGACGATGTCGGAAGCGGCCGCTGGCTAGGCCGTTTGGGCAATGGGCGGCGGCTCGGGCTCCGCCAGGTGTGGAGCCTCTTCCTCGGCCTCGTCGCTTGGCGGCGGATACGCGTCCAAGATCATGGCGACGTGAAGCGGCAGGGCCGGAGCGACGCCTTCCATCCTGATCGCGGCGATATTGATCCTGCCGTCGGGATCGGTTAGCCGAATTTCCTCCGTGAGCCTCTCCAGAAGCCTCTCGCGGCGGATTGCCTCGGCGTCGGCGCGCTCCTGGAGGAACTCCTGCCGGGTCGCCGTGGCGGCATTGGGAAGGCGGCTCATTGCCCTGTCGATCTTGGACGGCTCGGGGATGCGGGCGAGGGGGTTCACCTTCGGCGCCTCGACGATGACATCGACACGGTCGAGTTCGCGGCCGAGCTTGCGCTCGCTCGCGTAGATCGCATCCCAGACGTTCGGCACCCATGCCGCGATGCGGACCTTTCGGGATTCGGGGCGACCGTCGGACCAGATGTTGGCGACGGCGTAGCCCTCGTTCATGCGACCGTCCGTGCCGCGCATGGCGCCACAGATCCGATCGCGATCCTGCTCCCTGTCAGCGACATCGCGATCGATCCGCTTCACGTCCATGAGACCGTTTGCGCGCCGCACCGCTTCGCCCAAGCCGGCGCCCTTCACGATCTGGTCGAGCGTCAGGACGTCGTCAACGATGATGTCATGGGGAACCGAGGTCGACACGCAGATCCAAAGCGGCGCTTCTCCCTTCCGGTAAACCGGCCTCAGGCGCCCCGCGAATTGCCGCAGCTCCTCCTCGCGCCACTGCGCGCGGATGATGTTGTGCCAGGGATAGATGCTGTCGTCGTAGGTCGAGTCCCTCAAGGTCACGTAGGCGCCGTCGCGGCGCATCAGGCGACGCTCTCCCTCGGGCGCCCTGAGCTTCTGCTTACCGATCCAGCCGGTGCCGGTGGCGTTCCATGCCGGCTCGGGCGTCTCGTCATCGTAGGAGAACGTCGCGACCAGGCCGTCCAAGACGTCGACGGGCAACTCCATCCTGCCGAAGCTGATAGCGGCGGCATGCTCCTCATACGCATTCAAACCGCGCAAGTTGCCGAAGTGGGCAAAATCGACGTTGTCGGGAGACGGCCATTCGTTGGTCATGGCTTTCACGCCCGCGAGCGTCGAGCCGACTAGGACACGCTCGGTCGGATACATCGCCGCGACATGAGCGGTCATGAAGCGGAGCTTGGACTGGATGTCGGCGGCGCGGGCCTGGTCGTCACGGTTCAGGTTCCCCGGCGCGGAAGGGATCATCTTCTGGTCAAACATGTTTTCCGCGACGACGATCGTGCGCAGGTGCAGCGGAGCCTCGACCTTGTGGACCTTGACCGGCCGGCCCTTGAAAATCTTGCCGAGGATGCGGGGGTGTGCCGAGGCGTCAAGCAGGAAGAGAGGGCGGTTCGAAAAATTCGGCGTGATGCGCCAGCCTAGGCTCAGCGCGTAATCCGCCACCGACTTAGCCTTGTCGCCCTTGCCGATCTTGCGCGAGTGCGACAGAATCTTGATGCGGGTGTCGGTCTTGATATCGCGGCTCTTCCGACCCTGCCGGTAGGCATGGATGATTTCCTCGACGATCGTCCAGAAGCGCCATTCCACCATGAGCATTTCGCCCTCGGGCCGGGTCAGCAATTCGCCGATGTCGTCCGCGGTCGTGCTTGGCGTGACCTCCATACCGCCGCCCTTGGCGCGCGAGCAGACGAGCTTGGCCGACTGGACCAACTCCAGTCCGGTGACGCGCTTCTTCGAAAGCGCCTCAACCTTCTCGTAGCAGGCTAAGGCATACGCCGGGCAGACACCGGACTTCACGGCGTCCTCCACGACCATGGCGGCCCGATGGCGACCGAGCATGTGATCCTGCGCCGTGATGCCGTCCCTCTTGTCGGCCTTCATCAGGTACGGGGGACGGCGGGCCTTGTGCAGAATCCCGATCGGCAGCTGGGCTGTGTGGGCCAGCTCGGGCCAAAACCGCTCGTCGATGATGATTGCGCCGATCCTTGCGCTGACCTCTTTCGGGAGGGGGTTCGTGATGTACGCGTGCGGCAGGAAGATGATGTCGGCGAGTTCGGCCAGCTTCCTCTGCGCGATCGAGGGGCAATCGTTATAGAAAGCGCAGAAGCTCTCGGTCTTTTCTTCCGTGACTGGATGAATGACTTGGGACCGGCACAGGCCGGCGGTGAAGATGCCGGCGGACTGGAGGGCCCTGACCTCGTCCGCCCGCAAGCAGCCGGCTTCGGCCTTCCCCTTGTAGTGCAGGACCCTGGCGCCGCGCGTGGCGTCCACGATCTCGGACCAGACGTCGGCGGCGCCCGCGGCTTGGGCGATGCCCGAGGCTTCCGAGGCGTTCCTGTGGTTGGGAGTGATCAGCGCGAGGGCGAAGGGAAGGCGACCACGCGTCTCGATCTTGTGCACGAAACGCCTCATGGCCGTCGAGGTCTTGCCGGCGCCGGTGGGCGCGATCAGCGCGCCGATCTCCATGAGCTCGGCCGGCAAGGCCTTGCCCTCTTTCAGAAGCGCATCGATCCGGTCCGCGTTGTCCCAGAGCAGATCGAGGAACGAATCGATGTACGCCTCGACCTCGGCAGAGACGCGCTTGCCAATTTCCTCTCGCGAATCGGCATCGAGCAGTGCGACGGCCTTGGCGCGCTCGGCGTTCGGCATGTGATCAGCGTCGACCTTCTCGACGACGCGGACTGGAGACTTGCGGCGGTCCTTGGAGCCTGGGGCGGGCACCCAACGTGATGCGCTGCCCAGATCACCGGCGATCGCCAAGACGCCGCCGGTGGCCACGACCTGACGCGAGCCGTCCTCGATGACGGTGACGGTCTGAGCCTTGATCCGGTCGGCCAAGAGATTGGCGCGGGTCCTCGACCAGATCGAGCGGCATTCCTTCTCAATGGCGGCGTCCGTCGACCAGTCACCCGTCCTGGCGATGTAGCGGAGGGCCTCGAAGAGGTAGCGCTGGAATACGGCGGCGCTGCCCTCGTCGGTCCTGACCGCATCCGTATTGAGACGAACGTACTCGAACGCCCTAGCAAACATCCACGACTGCCTGCCTTTGACCAGCAGCTTGCCGAGGCCCTGCCGCTCCCAGGTGCCCGAGTCCATCCGGTTGCGGGGCGCGTTGACCGGTCCGTCGAAGTTCACGAGCTCGGCCGAGAAGTGGGATACGGGCTTCGCGCGGTAGCCGACCAGTTCAAAGGCGTGGTCGAGGTCGTCGAGGAAGGCGTCCAGCTGCGCCTGGGTAATGATGGGCGCGAGGTCGGTGCTGGCGAAGGCCGGGGCCTTGTCGGCCCACTTGAAGTAGTCGCCCGTCTTGTGGTGCGTCCCGTAAATCGTAACGGACTTGCCCTGGCCTAGGATCTCGATCGCGTCGTCCGAGCCGGCCACCTTCAGCGCCCGCGAGCGGATCTGAGTGCCTGGGTCAACACGGTAGAACAACATCATGCGCGGCGCGCGGCCCTGGCGCCGGAAGGGCGTCAGGCCGAAATGCTTTTGGGCCAGGCGCTGCGCCCAGGAGGACTTGTCGAGATCGTCGAAGTCGATGTCGAACCCGATCATGCCGCCCGACGCCGGGCCCATGATAACGGCGACGTTCGCCGAGGGCGCCTTCTCGATCCAGTAATGGACCAGGCGCTCGTCGGGGCGCACTTCCTGGTAGGTTTTGATCAGAATGCCTTGGCCGTCGATCAGCCAAGGCCGCCTCTTGTCGTCACGGGTCTGGGGGTAAACGCTCCAGCCATTCCGGAGGCAGGCCAAAGCGGAACGGAAGTGGGCCTCGCCGGGCTGGTACATCATCGAGCGGACGACAGTACCCGGCCTCCGCTCGTCCGGATTCGACAGCTTCGCGCCCTGAAGCAGGGGGTGCGTGAAGGCAAACGGAAGGACCCTGGAGGGGTCGGTTTTGGCTACCTCGGAGTTAGGACTGTTGTCCTCTCGCGACCCCTCGGAAGGGGTAGTTTCGCTCTGGCGCGGGTTAGGAATTCTGTCTTCGGGGGTGTCTTCGTACGCCACTCTGCTCACCGTGATGAAAGTAACAATGGAAGGGAATGCCACACTCAGCGGGCGACTTGCTTGGACGCCTCACGTTCAGGACAGGGTACCGCTTCGTTCGATAAGCACAAGAGGCTTTCATCAGGCATACGGGATCCAATTCGCGGAAGCCGTAGCTGTCATTGATTTTCTAGACCAAGCGACGTGGACTGCAGTATCCAAGGATTAAGACGCTCATTTTTTTCGATTCCTGTTGGATCGTCTTGAGTATGTAAAGCTCAGTGTCCTCAGCGAAAGGGTGTCTTCGGCCTTGCCCGAGCGCAGGGCCCGCCACCATTGCGCAGGACAGATGTCCTTGCATGTGACCCTTCGCGGGCAATGGGCCCTCGTCATTCGCGAGGAGTTCAGCAAGTAGCAGCGGGCGGGACGCATCACGTGGCAGGCGCTGCAACTCATGTACAACGGGGACGAGGCGCCCTCGACGTTCCACGGTGCCCTCGATGACGACCGCGCCACGGCGAACGCGTTCACCGTCCAGCTTCAGCGGCTCGCCGGCATGAAAGCGGGATGGATCGCCGCGAAAGCGGCCAAGGACGCGGCGCAGGCCGCTAAGAGGGATCATGGACACGAAGACCTATATCGAGGCCGCAATCCGCGGCTTCCTCGCCGACCCTCCGGACACTGACTACCAGCGCGGCTACCTCGCGGCGCTGGTAGTCGTCTATGGCGAGGCGATGGATGGTGACGCAGACCTGATCAGGCGAGCTGACCTGCTGGCGACGCCGTCGCTGGACTAGCTGGCCGGCGCCTGTCTAAACCTGAACAAGGCCTCGCGCTATTCAGGTTTAGCCGGCGATTTCAGGATCGGTGGCAGGGGCTCTCCCGACTCACGGCAGTGGTCGACGGTGCGCTTCAGGTCGAGCAGCATGAATAGAAGGAATTTTCCGATCCAGTCCTGCTCCTCCAGCGTGTAGCCTTTCACGAAGTCAGGGTAGAGCTTCCCCCATTCCTTCAAGCTGCCCAGCACCATCAGTCGTTACCCTTCTTAGCGGTCATCTCTTCGAGCGAGATCTCGCCGCGCACGTACGCATACAGCGCTTCAAGAGACGCCTGATGGCCAGCCGCCTGCGCTGCCTCGATTTCAATTTTCACGTAGTCACCGCGGCCGATCTCGGCCCGCATCTGATCAAAGCCGATCAGCCCAGCAGTCCAGCGCTCTTCCGGCGTCACCGGGGGGCGGTACTGCTGTTCGGCGGCGCCCTTGATCCTCTCGATTGCTTCGTCGGTCGTGATCACCCCGTTGACCCACCACTCGGTGAGCACGACGAATTCAAGCGAAGGGCGGCGGCCGCTGGTATAGAGACTGCCGACGGCACGACGGGCTTGCTCTCGGCGCCTGGCGACCTCAGGGTCCGTGTCGACCACGGGTTCGGGCGGCACGTGTTGACGGTACGCATCGGCCAGGCGCTGCCAATCCTCAGCCGTCATCTTTTCTCCCGTCATCGTCGTTTTCCTTGTTGTGGCTTGCACCTGCACCCGAATCGGCACGCAGCGGGACCGTCTGCGCCTCACTTCGGCGGGATGCCCGGCATGCCGTTCTTGATCGCCAGCGCCGCCTCGACGTCCGGCTCTTCCGTCGCCAGGATCTCCGACATGAGCTTCCAGCGCTCAGCCCCGACGGCGGCTTGGACGCGCATGAAAAGCCAGCCGCCCTCCAGCAGCTTCTCGCGCGTGATCTCGCCGGCATCGAACTTGCGCTTGAGCTCTCGATAGGCCGGATCGGTGTCCCAATTTGCGATGTCATCCGTCATGCCAACCTCCTGGCAATCGCCTCGATTTCGTCGTCGCCGCCGACGAGAACGCAGGGCAGGTCGAGGATCTCTCGATGCCGCCCCAGGCGAACGTTCTTCGCGAGACGGCTGTGCATGATGACCCTGACGCCGGACGCTAGCAGCCCCGGGAGCACGCCGGAATCCCGCAGGTTCGAGAAGGCTTCGGTGTCCGAGATGACCACGAAATTCATGACCGGCGTCGTCACCATGCTCTCCCGGTATTCGCGATCCTGGTCTCCAGCGCTGCGATGTCATCCCACCCGCAGAGCGGCACCCTGGCCGACAGGCGCCTGGGCTGTCCGAGCCGGTACCAACGGCTGAGGCACCTCGCGAGCGTCTGGTCATCGCTGACCCACAACACGGGCGACGTCGTGATCAGGGTGCTGCCCAGGCGCGGATGGTCTGCGTCACCCGCCAGCGCCGGGAGATCGAGGCCGCGGTGTACGATCGGGAACCATTGATCGAGCGGGACGGCCTCGACGTCGGGGCCAGGCCGCCAGCCGCTCTTCAGGAGATCCAAATCCCTGTAGGCAGCGCGGATCTTCTCCGAGAGCGTGCTCATGTGTCGTCCTCGACCTTGTTGGCGCGGAAGTTGCCGATCGGCGTTCTGATCTTTTCGGTCTTGACGCGGACGATCGCTGAGCCGGGCCGCGCATGCTCGTCGCAAGCCACGTGAACGTAGCCGAATCCGGGGCCGCCCTGGGTCTGCCAGACCTTGGCATCGCCGCTGCAGGTCTCGCACATGGACGCCGAGACCTCCTCGGCTGCCTCGACGAGTTCCTCGATGCGACCGTGCTCGTCGACGCCGTGCCAGTAAGCTCGGAGTTGGCCGAACTTCTCCTTGATCTGGGTGAAGCGGAACTCACCGGTCGCCTCGACGTCGATCAGTTCGTTCAAGGCCTCGACGAGGTCGGCCCACCCGGGCCCGCACTCCATCGAGCACATCAGCCGCATCGGCCAGCGCTGGCGAAGGCGCTTGGACCATGTCTCGTCTGCGGGGATTCCGGCGGCAAGACGCCTCCCGCGCGCGAGTTCGACTTGGTAGGCGAGGCGGCGTTCGGCGGGGCTACGCATTGGAGTGCTCCAGCAGCAGGGGCCGACCGTCCTCGATCGGCAACATGAAGGGGATGAAGGGGAGGTCCATGTCGCCGAGCGGCGGCACGTTGGCGCGCTGCTCCTCGGCCAGCGCCATGATCAGGCCGACGCTGCGCGAGACCCGGTCGCCATCGACGAGACGGGCGATCCCGCGCACGCGCCGGCACGATGCCGTCGCTTGCAGGGGGCAGATCAGGCCGTTGAACATCAGTTCCTCAATGCCGTCGGCGATGCGTTCGAATTCGGTCATGGCGGCCTCCTTCAATGACGCTGGGCGAAGGCTTCACGCCCGGCCACAATGGTTTCGATCATTCGACGGACAGCCCGCATCGAGCCGCCCTTCCAGTGCTGGGCGATCATCGCGATCTCCTCGCCGTCCAGGTCGGGCATCCACTGCTCCGAGGCATTCCTCTCGCGCCGCAGGTCGGCCACGATTTGCTTTGCGACGACAGGCAGGTGCTCCGGGCCCGGCTCCGGGACGTGGAGGATTCGGAGACGATCCAGTAGCGGCGACGAGATGCCGTCGAGACCGTTGGCCGTGGCCAGGTAGCTGACCTCCGACAGGTCGACGGGAAGCTCCAGAGCGGGATCGAGGATGCAGCGCGACGTCGTCGGCTCAAGCATCGGAATCAGACCGTCTTGCATATTGCCGTTGTGGCGGCTGGTGCCGGCCTTCTCGATCTCGTCGATGATGACGACGGTGTTCGCTGCCTGGGCCCGGAGAAGCGCCTGGAGGGAGACGCTGCCCCTGGCCGTGGCCCATTGAGCGTTCGTGCCGATGAAGCTGCCGTCGCTGTTGCCAGCAGCATTATAGAGTGTCGGCACCAGCCCAAGGGCCCGGGCGATCGCCAGCGCCAGGCTGGACTTCCCCGTGCCCGGCGGCCCGAGCAGCAGCGTCGGCCGCAGCCTGATCCACTGCGACCCGACGAGGTCCATCAAGATGGTCTTGATCGTCTCGGACGCCCACGGCCACCGCTCGCAGAGCTCGCGCAAGACGGCACCGAGGTCGCCTTCGAAGCGAACCAGCGGCAGCGGCTTGCCGGCGATTTCATAGAAGGCGTACGCCGCCGAATCCGTCCTCGGCTTCTTCTTCATTTCGGGGACCACGACACGCGTCGGAGCCGCAGGAGGCGCGGGGATTCCCTGGGCGCTCATTTCGAAGTCGCCGAGGTCGACGGGCTCGGGCAGCGAGTCGTTCTCGCCCTTGAGCTTGAGCGCGATGCGATACTCGGTCAGCCAGCGCTCGACGTCCTCGTAACGCAGCGTCATCCGCTTGACGCGTGCGTGCAGCCACAGCCTGGGCAGGTACTCGTCGACGATCCGCTCGTAGTCGTGGCCGGTCGCTTCGCAGATGGCGAAGATCAGCCGCTCGGCGTTGTCGGGATGGTCGCTGCCAGCGTTGAAGTGCTGGAAGCCGAGCCGGGTCCGCTCTCGCTTGGCCTCGGTGTCCAACAGCGAAGCGAGGTAGACGTTGCAGCGATCGACGATCTCTTGGAGCCGAGCCTTGTAGTGATCACCCCACTCCGGACGCTTCCGCTGGGCCGCCTGGCGAACTCGGATGATGGCAATCCTGCTGGGCTTGGCGCCGAGGTCCTGGAGTGCCTGGATAACCGCCTTCGGCAGCTTGATCGGATCGTAGGTGTTATCGCTTTGGAGCGTGCAGGCCCAGAACGCCGCATCGACGACGATGTCGCCGGAGCGATACGGATAGCCCGCGAGCAGCTGCGCCGTCGTCGGCGTCGTGAGACCCGACCGGACCATGTGCCGCTCGGTGTCGATCTTGACGCACTTCTCGGCGTGAGCCGCGAAGGTCGCCTCGTCAGCGTCGAGCTTGAATGTGTACCTGTCGGGCATCGGCGTCCCCTCCGGAATGGAGGGGAGTCATAGGTCATATGAATTTCATAGGCTATATGAGTCGCTGAAGACGGTTACCCGGCCTTTGGTTTTTTCGGTGACATTGTCTTTACCACCCCGGCCGGGGTGCCCCGCGGTGACAGCTTGTTTGCCTTCTCTTCCAGCAGCGCGGCGACGGCGTGCGGGTTGGCGCCATTCGCGATCAGGTTGTCGACAAGTAAGTCTATCTCTTCACGGGCACCGAGCTCCGTGATCCTGTTGTGGACGCCGACGAGGTGGGCGATCAGCTCGGGCGGCGGTGCCGTCCAGCCCGCGGCCCAATTCGCAACGGTCCGGAGATTGAGGCCGCGGGCAAGGGCCATGCGCCACTGCCAGCCTTTGCCGTAAGCACCGCTAGCGTGGATCCGAAAGAACCTCGGATCGTGGGGTGGCTTGTCGGGTTTCTTCATGCGCCGACAATAGACGATCCGGCTTACGGAACGGTCAACCCGCCCGGCTGGGCCGCCTCGTCGATCTCCTCCGGCTGCTCGGGCCGCGGCCTGGCGTCCAGCCGGGCTTTGATGTCCGGCCAGGAGACCGGCGAGAATCCCCATCCGTCGACGCCGACGTCTTCGGAATGGTAGGTGCCCGGGAGCTTTGCGTGGGAATGCCCATAGAGATTGATCGACCCTCTGTGCAGGGCATTCCAGGACCGCATGGCATAGTGGCACAGGATCAAGCGCTGACCGTCAACGGCGACCTCGCGGATCTGGGAGACGTCCGACCATTTCAGTTCGCGGGTACGGGCGTCGTCATGGTTGCCCCAGATCAGGAACTTCTGCCCGTGCAGCCTGTCGAAGACCTTCCGCGCGTAGCGAGGGTCGGCGCGGTAGGCGAAGTCGCCGAGGTGGAAAACCTGGTCGTTCTTGCCGACCATAGCATTCCAGTTTGCGATCATCGTCTCGTCCATTTCGTGGACGTCCACGAAGGGGCGGTCGCAAAGCTTGATGATGTTGGCGTGCCCGAAATGGGTATCGGCAGTGAACCAAGTGCGTGACATGTCGTCCTCCTCGATTCAGGATGCTGGCATGGCTAGCAAGGCACCAGAGACGGATGAGCGGCCGCCTCCACCGCGGGGCGACAACCCGCAGGGGCTGGCGACCTTCGATCCGATGGAGAACCCGAAGTACCGTAAGCTGGTCCGCGAAATCAGCGATCGTTTTCGGCGGTCGAAGGGCGTGCCCCCGATCCCGAGGCAGCCGGGCGAAGACGACTGACGTCACTCGTCATCGGTTCTCCAGACCATGACGGCGCCCCGTTCGTTCTGGGGTGGCCCGACGCTGATCCCGACGTCGCAGCCGAGGCGCGTGATGACCTCGAATAGATCGCCCGCGGTGACCTGACTGAGGCGCCCGTACATAGCGTGCCGGATCATTTCGGCGTCCATGTCGATCGCTCGGGCTGCATCGCCGGGCGTCCAGCCCCGCTCGCGGATGACGTCCGAGATGATGGCGCACAACCTCGCCACGACTTCTTTCTCGGCGGGGTTCGAGAAGCCAAGATCGGTCCACAGGCATCCGGTGCCGCGGTGAATGGTGAGGTCCTCGTCTGACATGGGCGGCATAGAGCTGCATCGGGAATCCTGCAGTCAAGTCGGCACCGTCAAGCACCATAGAAACGGATCGCTTGTGTCAAAGTTGGCTGCGTTCCCGCCGCCCTGCGCTCAGGGGGCGGCGCTGGCGAAAATCTCCTTGGTCGCCGAGTGCCGCACGCCAAAGGAATACTTCCGGGGACGCGACGCGCCACCGACCCGCGCCAATGGCTTTGCCGCCGAACGAGTGACTGAGCCGCTTACGCCCGCTGACCTCTTCCGCAAAAGTTCGTCATCCATCCCGCCTGTGAACTACTCATACGAAGGCGGGACGGCGTTGGGACTTGGGCGGCGCTCTGTCGATCTGATTGCTTTAGGAAACCCGCAGATCGGTATTTTTCAACGGTAAATCGCGGATGCGCTTGCCCGTGGCGGCAAAAATCGCGTTGAGGACCGCAGGAGCTGCGACCGCGATGGTCGGCTCTCCCACGCCGCCCCAGAAACCGCCGGATGGCATGACGATCACCTCGACGGCGGGCATCTCGTCCATCCGCAGGACATTGTAGGTGTCGAAGTTTTGCTGCTCGATCCTGCCGTCTTTCACGGTGCACTCGCCATGGAGCATGGCGGAGAGGCCATAGACGAAGGAACCGGCGACCTGGGCTTCGATCTGCTGAGGATTGAGGGCGTGGCCAGGATCTGTCGCAGCGACGATGCGATGCATCTTTAGCCGCCCATCGGCAACGGATACCTCGGCCACGGCAGCGGTGTAGCTGCCGAAGCCCATGTATTGAGCGATACCTCGAAAAATCCCGTCGGGAGCGGGGTTTCCCCAACCCACGCGATCGGCCACGGCATCGAGAACGGCAAGATGCTTCGGGCTGCCGCCCATCATGCGGCGGCGGAAATCCAGCGGATCCTGTTTCGCCCTATGAGCCAGCTCGTCAATGAAGCACTCGCTGTAGAAGGCGTTGTGGTTCGTGTTCACTCCTCGCCAGAATCCCGGCCGTATGTGCGGGTTGCGCATTGCGTGATCGATGAGGAGGTTCGGGATGGCGTAGGCGAAGGAACCTTCGGGCGCAACGGGAGTGAGGCCCTGGAACACGAAGGGATCGCCGTTTTCCGTAATGGCGGATGGGCGCGCATAGGCTGCGATCGACTGGCCGGAGATTCGCATGTGCAGCGCCTCAACCGTCCCGTCGGTGCCGAGCTTCGCCCGCATCCGAGCCCTGGTGACGGGATGAAACCGTCCTTGGGCCATGTCCTCCTCCCGCGTCCAGATCATCTTCACTGGCACGCCGGGGATTTGCCTCGCGATCAGCACCGCCATGCGGATGTAGTCGGTCGAGAGACGCCTTCCGAAGCTGCCGCCGATCCGCATGGTATGGATCTCGCAATTCGCGGTCGGAACACCCGCGGCGGATGCGGCGGTGTCATGCGCCGCCTCCGCTACCTGCGTCGGCGCCCAGACGTCGCAGCGCTCCGGGCTCCAACGAACGGTAGCGCTGAGGACCTCCATCTGCGCATGATTTTGATAGGGATAGCTGTAGTCCGCCTCGTAGACGTCGCTTCCGGAGGCCAACGCGGGCTGGGCGTCGCCGACCTTGTTCCCAATGAATCGCGTCTCGGCGGAAAGCCCCTCGCGGAGCGTCGTAGCGATGGTTTCGCTGGAGGCGTTCGCGTTCGGACCCTCGTCCCAGACGATCGGGAGAGCGTCCAATGCGGTCTTGGCGCGCCAAAACGTGTCCGCGACGACGACCACAGTTTCGTCGTCGACGCGTAGAACGTGCTTGACGCCTCGCATGCCCGAGATTGCCGCAGCGTCGAAGCTGACGAGCTTACCGCCGTGGACGGGACAGGCGCGCGGGAGCGCGATCAGCATGCCCGGAAGCTTGAAGTCCACGCCATAAACCAATGATCCATCCAACTTGTCCGCAGTGTCGAGGCGCTTGACCGGTTGGCCGGCGATGGTCCAGCGGTTCGGATCCTTCAGCGCGATGTTCTGCGGAGGCGACAGTTTCGCAGCTGCCGCCGCAACGGAACCGTACGTCGCCTTCCTGCCGGTCGGGGGATGATGGATCACGCCCCGCTCTACCCGACATTCCCCGGCGTTTACCTTCCAGCTTTCGGCTGCGGCCTGGATGAGCATGAGCCGAGCGGCTGCCCCGCCCGCGCGGACATAGGCGTGGGAGCTGCGGATGCCGAAGCTGCCGCCGGTCGACATGTCGCGCCAGATGCGCCCGCGCGCACGATTCTCGGCCGGCTTCACCATCTCGTAGCGGACGTTGCCCCAGTCGCATTCGAGCTCCTCGGCCACCAGCTGGGCGAGGCCCGTGAGGGTTCCCTGGCCCATCTCAGCCCGCGCGACGCGAATGATCACGGTCTCGTCGGGTTGGACGACCACCCACGCGCCGATCTCAGGCGGGGCGGAGGCGGTCTGCGCAAGCGCAGCCTCGGGGGCGGGGAGGCTGAAGCCCAGGCTGAAGGCGCCCGCCAAGCCGCCGACCACGAATGCGCGGCGGCTGGCCTCGATGCGAGCGGAGTTGCCAATTCTGCGGTCCATCGTCGACATCGTCTTCCCCTCAGCCACGGCTGGCCCCCATGCGCTCGGCGGCCAACTTCACGCCCGCCAAGACGCGGGTGTAAGTGCCGCACCGGCAAATGTTCGTGATTTCAGCCTTGATCTCGTCGTCGGTTGGACGGGGATTCTGCGCCAGCAGCGAGGACACTGCCATGATCATCCCCACTTGGCAGTAGCCGCATTGGGCTACGTCCAGCTCGGCCCAGGCCTGTTGGACGGGGTGAAGGCCTTTCGCCCCCAACCCCTCGATCGTGACGATCTTTTGGTCTTCGCCCACGGCATTCACGGGGAGGGCGCATGAACGGGTGGCAACGCCGTCGATATGGACTGTGCAAGCTCCGCATTGGGCTACGCCGCACCCGTACTTCGTACCCGTCAATCCGACGTGGTCCCTGATGACCCAAAGCAGCGGCGTGTCGTCCTCCACTTCCACGTCGATCATGCCGCCGTTGATGTTGAGCTTCGGCATCGCGAACTCCTTGAGCGAACTTCGAATAGAGGTTCGAACATCGCGTCGCAGATGACCACGGGGGAATTGTTTAGAATCGCTTCAAAGCCTTTGCACGGTCTTGGCCTACTGCGCTCCGGCTGGTGCCCATATCAATCAGGTCGCCGGCCCATGCGAGGGCCCTAGGGAGATTGGAGCCGACATGAAGTTCGCGGCCGCAGTTCTGTGCGTCATGGTTGGAACGACGACGCTTCCCTCGCCGTCCTCGGCCCAGGACGCCGCCGCGGGAGAGCGGCTCTTTCGGTCACGCTGCGCCGCCTGCCACAGCGTACAGTCGGGTCAGAACAGGGTCGGACCACATCTCGCAGGGATAGTCGGGCGCCAGGCGGGCGCCGTCGAGGGCGCTCGATACTCGCCGGCTCTGCGCAACCTCGGTACGAGTTGGGATTCAGAAGCCCTCGACCGCTTCCTCGCTAACCCGAGGGCTGCGGTTCAAGGTACCACGATGAACGTCGGCGTTCCGAATGCGGGCGATCGAGCGGACATCGTCGCCTACCTGCGCACGCTTCAGGCGCTCCAGAACTAACATCACCGTTATGATGGCGACCATTGCCCGAGGCAGGTCCCGGGGTGTCCGTCTCGGCAAAGGCAACAACGACCGCGGACCGATCGAGACGAGCGCCTGGTCCAAACCATGAGAACGCAGGAACGGGACATCAAGCCGGCGAAAGACTGGAGGACGTAAGGTGGCCGAAAAACTGACAATGTTCGACCCGGTCGAGGGACTGACCTTTGTTGAGGCCATTGCAGCCTTCCGGGCTGAAGCCTTCGCATCGGGAGTTGCCGGCTATATCGCGCACGCGCTTGGCGCCGTTGCCCGCGTTCAAGTTTATGACGCAGATCGCGATCGAAACGCGGCTATCGCGAGAACAACTTTATCGCTCGTTCAGCCAGGACGGGTATTCGGCCCTGAAAATCACGAACGCCATAATGAAAGGGCCTGGCATCGAGCTGACGGCGAGACCACAAGCTCCTAACCCTACGCCTGCGCGAATCCTGCCATTTACCAGCGCGCTCTGCACGATGCATCTTCGCTCAAGGCGTCGCATCATCGGACGGCGCGTCCAAGAATGGACCTCGGTCAGCATTATCGCTAGGACGCCCTTCGATATCTCGGTGGATCGCACATGGCCGACGCTTCCCACACTAGCTATCTGCCGCCGATCCTGACCTTCTGCGCCGGCGCAGTCATCGCCGTGCCGCTGTTCAGGCGCCTCGGGCAATCGGCCGTGCTGGGCTATCTGGCGGCCGGCATCGTCATCGGGCCCTCGGTGCTGGCGCTGATTGCCGACCCGGACGCGATCCGTGGCACGGCCGAGATCGGCGTCGTGCTGCTGCTGTTCCTGGTCGGGCTCGAATTGAAGCCGTCGCGGCTCTATTCGATGCGCAAGGACATTCTCGGCGCCGGTCTTTCCCAGATGGCGCTCAGCGCGCTGGTGATCGGCACAGTCGCGTGGTGGCTTGGCCTGTCGGTGGGTGGTGCGGTCGCAGTCGGGCTCGCGCTCGCCCTGTCGGCGACCTCGATCGCCCTGCAGGTGCTGGAGGAGCGCGGCGGTGGCCACGAGACCTATGGACGGCGGACCTTCTCGATCCTGCTGTTCCAGGACATCTCGATCGCGCCGGCGCTGGCCGTGCTACCGCTGCTGGCAACCACAGAGGCGGCCGGCGGCGACACCGGACAGGCCCTGACCGGCATCGGCCTGGCGGCCCTGGCGCTGATCGCGATCGTTTTGGCGGGCCGCTACGTGCTGAACCCGTTCTTCCATCTGCTCGCCCAGGCCGGCGCCAAGGAGGTGATGACGGCAGCCGCCCTGCTGGTGGTGCTCGGCGCGGCCCTGCTGATGGAGCATGTCGGGCTGTCGATGGCGATGGGGGCGTTCCTCGCCGGGGTTCTGTTGGCCGAATCGCATTTCCGGCACGAACTTGAGGCCGATATCGAGCCGTTCCGCGGGGTGCTGCTCGGCCTGTTCTTCATGGCGGTCGGCATGTCGCTCGATCTGCGGCTGGTGCTCGACAACGCGCTCCTGCTGGCGCTGGCGGCGCCGCTCCTCGTGCTGGTCAAGATCGCGATCGCGGCCGCGATCCTGCGCGCCTCATGCTCCTCGACCACCGAAGCGATCCGCGCTGGGGCGCTGCTTTCGCCGGCGGGCGAATTCGCCTTCGTGCTGTTGCCGCTGGGCGTGTCGCTGGGCCTGCTCAACGCGTCGCAAGGCGCGATCGTGACCGCGCTGGCGGCGCTGTCGATGCTGATCGGGCCGGTCCTCGCCAAGCTGATCGACGGCTGGCTTTTGTCGCACGACACGTCGGAGGCGATCGACGAGACGTTCGAGGGCGCAGGTCAAGCCTCGGTCGTCGTCATCGGCTTCGGGCGCTTCGGCCAGGTCGTGACGCAAGCGCTGCTGCTCCAGCATATCGACGTTACCGTGATCGATTCCGATGTCGAGCAGATCCGCTCGGCGGCCAAGTTCGGCTTCAAGATCTATTATGGCGACGGCACGCGTCTCGACGTCTTGCGCGCGGCCGGCGCCGGCAAGGCGCGCATCATCTGCGTGTGCATAGACGACAAACATGCCGCCTCGCGGATCGTGGAGTTGGCCAAGGCCGAATTCGCGCAGGCGCGGCTGCATGCGCGCGCCTTCGACCGCGTCCATGCCATCGAATTGATGAAGGCCGATGTCGACTACCAGACGCGCGAGACCTTCGAGTCGGCGCTCGGCTTCGGGCGAGTGACGCTAGAGGGGTTGGGGCTGAGCTATGACGAGGCCAGCCTCGTCATAGCTCATGTGCGCGACCGCGACGCGCAGCGCATGGAAATCCAGTTCCACGAGGGCATCGCGGCTGGCATGAACAAGGTACCGCGCGTGACGCCCGAGCCGCTCGTCGCGCCGAAGGGGAAATCGAAGGCGCTGACGCAAGAGACCCAGGAGGCGATCAAGGATGGCGGGGCGGAGGTCGCGGTCGGCGGCGTCGGCGAGCCTGAACGGTGAGCGCAGCGCTGTTCGAAGACTGCGGCCAAGAGAGAGGTCGCGTTCGTCAGCGGCTCGCTCGCGATTCGTTAGGAACCTTCAGCTGGGCACGGAGCCGGAATGAGCCGAAATGTCGGACTTGCATCGTTGAGTGCGCTGTTCGCAGTCGCGGCGGTGTCGATCCTAGGCTTGAGCCGTTCGCCTTCGGTGTCGGCGGAGCGCCCTTCCGCTGTTCTGTTTCTGGAGGTAGCGCCGGTCTTTCAACACCGACGATGCATGAACTGCCACGTGCTCTCGCCATTCCCACGCCAAGGCGAGGACGGCCGCCGGCATCTGATGAACGTCGCCGCGGGCGAGGGCGGCTTGGGATCACCCGGTCTGCCTTGCACCACCTGCCATGGTGGGAAAGGGGCCGCTCATGGAGTGCCTTCTGCGCCGGGATGGCATCTCGCGCCACTCAAGATGGGTTGGGAGGGGTTGAGCGACGGGGATATCTGCCGCGCATTACGTGACCCGGCTCGGAGCGGCATGACGCCCGCAGAGCTAGTCCGTCATCTTTTCGCCGACCCGCTGGTGTTGTGGGCGTGGGAAGGCAGCAGCGACTTGACGGGCGCAACGAGATCTCGACCGCCTATGTCCCATTCCGCGTTTCTCGATGGTGTGAAGCGCTGGTTAGATGCCGGTGGCGAATGCCCGGTATGACCGACTTCTTCGCATTGCCGGGGCGCTTACCTGGGTAGGGTCTGTCTCCCGTCGCCGGCAGGGGCCCGTTGCTTCCCAAACAAGCGTCGCCGATCTTACCCGCATGTCAAAGAAGGGCGCCGTCCACGTCGGGCTGGTCGGGCTGGTCGCCGGTGCGGAGGAAGTCGATGAGCGCACGAAGTTTCGACGGCACCCTTTGCCGACTTGGAAAGTACAACGTCAGACCGTCGAAGCGAGGGCTCCATTCCGGTAACATGCGAACCAGGCGTCCGTTCTCGATGAATCGTTCGATGTAGCCACTAATCATGTACGCCACGCCGATGCCGTCGAGCGCGGACTGCACGAGGGCGGCGGAGTCGTTGACGGTCAAGCGCCCGGAAACGGCGAGCTCGAACGCCTCGCCGTCGCGCGCGAATTCCCATTTCTCGATCTGACCGCTCGTAACGTGGCGGAAATTGATGCAGTCGTGGCCGAGCAGATCGTGTGGCGTCTCGGGCACGCCGCGGCGATCGAGGTAATCCGGTGAGGCGACGATATGGGCCCATATCGGTGGGCCGACATTGACAGCTATCATGTCCTTTTCGACCTTGTCGCTGAAACGCAGCCCGGCGTCGAAGCCTCCGGACACGATGTCGACGAGTTGGTTGTTGAGCGCGATCTCGACCTTGATCTTCGGGTAATGGTCGAGAAAGCGTCTCAGGACGGGCTGCAGCAGGATCATGAAGCCTGCGCGGGGCACGTTCAATCTCAGCAACCCGCTCGCCTCGCTCTCGGCCAGGCCCACATCTTCGGAGGCGACCAACAGTTCCCTTAGCGTCGGCCCGATCCGATCCAGATACTGCGCACCCGCCTCCGTCAGCCTGACGCTTCTCGTCGTGCGATTGAACAGCGGGATCCCGAGCCGGGCTTCCAGGTTGCGAATGGATTGGCTGACCGCGGAGGGCGAAACGCCGAGCTGGATCGCTGCCGCGGAGAAACTGCTGTTTTCGGCCACGCAGACGAACGCGACGAGACCCTCAAGTTGATCCTGTCTCAATGATGGCTCCAAGCCTGGGACGACGTCCATTCGCGTTAAAGAGAAGCCCGCGCCCGCGCCGTCGAGGCTGCCCGCAACACGCAGGCTCCATCCCTTGCGGGATAGTTCATCGGGGCGGTGTAGGTCGCCTGTGGGTGTCGTCGAGACCGGCTTGACTTACCTGCCGCGATAATGCGGCTTTCTTTTCTCGCCGAACGCCGCGCGGCCCTCCCGCCGATCCTCGCTCTCTGTCAGAACGCCCCACGCAAGCTCGGTCAGCTGCCAGGATTGCGACGGCGACATGTCGGCCGAATGCTGCGCGAGCATCTTCACCAGTTGCACGGCAACCGGGCCGCCCTCTGCAACCCTACGCGCGATCGCTCGGACCTTGTCGGCGAACTCCACCGGCGCGAAGACGTCGCTGACAAGCCCGACCGCCAAGGCTCGCTCGGCGTCGATGCGTCCCCCCGTGAGCAGCATTCGCATCGCGACCGCGCGTGGGATGGCCCTCAGCAGGTTCGGAACACCGTTGCCTCCTGGAAGGCTGGCGATCATGACCTCGGGAAGGCCGAAACTTGCAGTCGTCGACGCGAGGACGATGTCGCACTGAAGCGCGATCTCCATACCTGCTCCAAGGCAGTAGCCGTTCACCGCGGCGATCAGCGGCTTCCTGATGGAGAGGTTGGACAGGTCGAGGAGGCGAACGTACAGGCCGCGTTCCGCGGACTCGTCCAGGCTGAGGGTCACCGCCTCGGCCAGCGAGGCCTGGCCCTCGCGCGGTGCCGTCAGATCGGCACCGGCGCAGAAGGCCTTCTCTCCCTTTCCCGTGAGGACGATCACGCGAACGGACGGGTCCGCCGAGGCCTGGGTGAGGTGCCGGCGCAGGTCCATCATGTGGTCGGGGTCGAGGGCGTTGTGCTTGTCGACGCGGTCGAAGACGATAGTCGCGACGGCATCCTCGATATCGGATGTGATAGGCATCGCGCGATCCTAAACGCTGGGGCTGGACAGCGAGCGGCCGCCGCAGACGTAGAGCAACTGGCCGGTAATGTAGGCGCTGGCGCGATCGGCGAAGAACAAGGCCGCCTGAGCGACGTCGTCCGGCGTACCGATACGCTGCATCGGCACGCTTTTCTTCAATCGGTTTTTCACCTCGTCGGCGAAGCTCTCGAACAACGGCGTCTCGACGATCCCCGGCGCGATGGCATTGACGGTGATGCCGTTCGCGGCCAGCTCGATGGCGAGGCTGCGCGTCAGGCTGACCACGCCGCCCTTGGCGGCCGAGTAGTTGGCCTGTCCGAAGCCCCCCAGCCAAGCGCGGGAGGAGATGTTGATTATGCGACCGTATGACCGCTCGATCATTCCTGGAACGACCGCCTTGCAGGTGAGGAATTGCGACTTGAGGTTGGTCTGGACGACCAAGTCCCAATCCTCCTCTGTAAGATTGACCAGTCGGCGATCGCGCACGACGCCGGCGTTGTTTATCAGCACCCCGACATCGCCTAGATCGGTTTGGATCTGTGCGAACGCAGCGTCGACCTGCTCCCGACTCGTCACGTCGGCCGCGAACCCAGCCGCGCGCACACCCGAGACGTCCGCGGCGATCGTATCCGCCGCTGCCTTCGCAGCCGCCGGATCGAGATCGATGATGGCGACGTCGTAGCCTCGTATCGCGAGGTGGCGGGCGATGCCGTGGCCGATGCCGCGAGCGCCGCCCGTGACGACTGCGAGATCACGCTTGGTCATCGCGTCACACTCCCAGCAGATGGACGGAGGACGCGGCATGATCGACCCCTGCGATTCCGCCGCCGGTGCATTGTGTCAAGCCGATCCGGGCGCCCTCGACCTGCCGGCCTTCGGCCCGGCCCTCAAGCTGCCAGGCGATCTCGACCATCTGGGCGACGCCGGTGGCGCCGAGGGGGTGACCCTTGGCAAGCAACCCGCCGCTGGGGTTGACCGGAACCCTTCCGCCAAGGGCCGTCTCGCCGTCTCTCAGGAGACCGGCGCCATCGCCGTCGGGAGCGAGGCCGAGGGCTTCGTAGTAGAGAAGTTCGGCGATCGTGAACGCGTCGTGTAGTTCTACGACATCGACGTCCTTCGGGCTGATGCCCGCCTGCTCGTAGGCGAGCCGGGCGGTCCGGGCGGTTATCTCCGCGTCGAGGATATCGTCGCAGCCGATTTCAAGATGACCCGACTGCACGGCTGACGCCAGGATCCTGACCGCCCGGCGGCCAGAGGATGGAATCTTGGTCGTCAAGATAACTGCGGCAGCGCCGTCGACGGCCGAAGGACAGCATTGCAGGAGCGTCAGCGGCTCGGCGACCGGGCGGGATTGGAGGACTTCCTCCAACGTCACGGGCTTTCGCTGCTGGGCATAGGGGTTCAGCGAGCCGTGCTGCCGGTTCTTCACGGCGATGGAGGCCAGTAGATCGACGCTTTCGGAGCGCTCATGCAAATAGCGTGTGCCGCGCATCGCATAGACTGTCGGCAACGTCATGCCCTGCGAGGCGTATAACTCGGTCTTGTAGTCGTTGCGTTGGAGCGGGATCGTGCCGCCGCCGAGCCTGGTCAGCTGCTCGACACCCCAGACGACGACGGTGTCGTAGAGGCCGAGCCGCAAGGCCTGGCACGCGAGGTGAACAGCCGTCGCCCCGCTGGCGCAGGCATTCTCGACGTTATAAAGCGCCGGACCGGTGATGCCGAGGTCGCGCATGAGGACCTGGCCGAGAACCATGCCGCCATAGACGTTTGAGTTGTAAAGCGCCTGCACGTCGGACGTCTGGAGGCCGGCATCGGCGAGAGCGCCGAGGACGGCTTCCTGAGCCAGATCCTGCATTGACAGATCGGGTCTGCGACCGAACGACGTCATGGCGGCTCCGGAGATGAAGACGTGTCCGCTCATGTCGAGGCCCCTTCCACGAGTTCGAATCGGTAAGTGCCTGCCTCGGCGTCATCCGCCACCGTACGGAGGCGCATCCCGATCCGGGGAGCGATATCGCCAGGCAGGTCCAAAACGCCGAAAACTCGTACGTTTTCGACGAAGTCCGCATAGACGAGCACGAATGGTGCTTCGCCAGACCTCGGATTGGGGTGAATGACCGTGAAGCTGTAGAGCTCGGCTTCGGGCGAAAGCGTTATGTCCTCGAAGCCAGGCGCCGACGGCGAATGGCGGGGAATGGCAGGAAAGACGCCGAGGCCGGTCGAACGCTGGCGCGACGCTTTCAGGGTGATCGCTGCGCGCGACGGGGCACGCCCCAGCGCTGCGGGGTCTGCGGACATTGCTGCTTCCTCCAGGTCTTATTGGCCAACGGCAGCCGAACACTAGAATCCGATGCGGCGATCCAAGAACGAGAAAGCTGCTGGGGGGCGTTGACTAAAAGACAACAGGTGATCATCCTGCATCATGGACCGCTTGCCGCCCCTCAACCCACTGCGCGCCTTCGAGGCGGCGGGGCGGTTGCGCAGCATCAGGCGCGCCGCCGAGGAACTTTCCGTCACGCCGGGTGCGGTCAGCCGTCAGGTCCAGAGCCTTGAGGCCTATCTCGGCCTGCCGCTGTTCCGCCGAGACCCGCGTGAGATCGTGTTGACCGTGGAGGGGGAACAGTATTTGGAGGCGGTCAGCGGGCACCTGGAAGGCATCCGGGCAGCGACCCAGCGCTTGACCGGCCGACGTACTGTCGAATTGCTGCGCGTCAGGGCCTACACGACGTTCTCGATGAAATGGCTCATACCGCGCTTGAGTTCCTTTCACGACGCCCATCCGATGACAGAGGTTCGATTGACAACCTCGAACGAGACCGTCGATTTCGAGCGCGAGAACGTGGACGGGGCGGTCAGGCTCGGCGATGGCGTCTGGCCGGGCGTCGATGTCGACAAGCTCCTACCCAACGAGCTCGTGCCGCTTTGCACGCCGGCCTATCGGCGCAAGTTCGAACTGAGGAGCCTGGAGGACATCGGGCGGGTTCGCCTGCTCCACTCCCTCATTCGGCCCGACGACTGGAAGTTCTGGCTCGAAGCCGCCGGCATCGGCGACATCGATCCCTACGCCGGTGCGAAGTTCGCGAGCTCGACGCTCGCCTACCAGGCCACCCTGGAGGGTCAGGGCATCATGATGGCCCAAAAGGCGCTGTTCGTGGACGACCTCAAGTCTCGCAAGCTCGTGCAGCCGTTCCGGCCTGCCCTGGACCGGGGCGACCACACCTACTACTTCATCTACCCGCGCAACCGGCTGCGGAATCCCGCTTTTCGGAAGTTTCGCCAGTGGCTGCTCGAACAGGCCAGCCCGGCCTAAGCCCGGCTCGGCAGGACGCATCCGGCCGCCCGTGATCCGCGGCCACTGCGCGGATTGTTGACCTCACGTCAACAAGCGAGCTCCGAAAACTCAGTTGCCGGCGAGAGCCGATAGCGATGGTGTCATTCGCAACAAAGAGCGCCGTCTGGCGCCATGGAGCGAAACGTCATGGATATAGGATTCGTCGGTCTCGGCGCCATGGGCGCCCATATGGCTCGCCACTTGCGCGCCGCGGGCTTCCCCGTTCACGTCTTCGACAAGAATCCGGCTGCGGTCGGCGCCGCGACTGCTCTGGGCGCGACCGCCCACGCCTCGCCGGCCGAGGTCGCCGATGCCGCCGATGCGGTGATCGTCTGCCTTCCGACCCCCGACGTCGTACGTCAGGTCGTTCTCGGCGAAGGCGGCATTCTCCAGGGATCGCGCATCCGGATATTCGTCGATTGCTCGACCACGGGTCCAAGCGTCGCCCGCGAGATATCGGAGGCGCTCGCCCCCCGGCAGATCGCGTCTCTCGACGGGCCATTGGCCGGCGGCGTCGCCGGCGCCGAGGCGGGCACGCTCTCGGTCATGGTGTCGGGTCCCCGCTTCGCTTTCGACGAGGTCGCGCCGGTCTTGAGGAGCTTCGGCCGCAAGGTCGTCCACGTCGGCGAAAAGGCCGGCCTCGGCCAGACGCTCAAGCTGGTCAACAACATGATCGTCGGCGCGAACCTCGTCGTGGCGGCCGAGGCCATATTGTTCGGCGTGCGAGCCGGACTCTCCGCCGAGACGATCCTCGACGTACTGAACGCCTCGACGGCGCGCAGCTTCGTCACCGAGGAGATCATCGCCGGCAAGTTGCTCGATCGGCGGTTCGAATTCGGGTTCAGGCTCGAACTGATGCGCAAGGACCTTCGCCTTTGCATCGCCGAAGCGGATGCGACTGGCGCGCCTATGCTCGTCAACGCCATCGCCAAGCAGCTGTATGAGGCGGCAGCCGTCCATGACGACCCTGCAAGCGACATGACGCGGGTCGTTTACCAGATGGAGAAGGCGGCCGGCGCCGTCATCGAGCGAGATGCGCCGGCCGAGGCCTGATAGGCCCGCGACCCCACAACCCAGGAGAAGATCGCCATGATCCGGGACGCGCTGAGCGGACTGACGGTTCTCGACTTTACCCATGTCGGCGCGGGTCCGACCTGCACGATGCTGCTCGGCGACATGGGCGCGGACATCGTCAAGGTGGAGCCGCCCGAGGGCGAACTCGGTCGCAAGCTCGGCCCGGCTTGGATCGGCACCGACAGCGCGCTCTTTCATGGCCTGAACCGCAACAAGCGCTCGATCGCGCTCGACCTGAAATCGGAGCGCGGCGTCGACATCGCCCGCAAGCTTGCCTTGACCGCCGACATCCTCGTGGAGAGCATGCGGCCGGGCGTAATGACCAGGCTCGGCCTCGGCCCCGACGTCGTTCGCGAGAGCAATCCGCGCCTGATCTACTGCTCGATCTCCGCATACGGCCAGGACGGGCCTTACACCCAAAGAGCCGGCGTCGACGGCATCCTTCAGGCCGACAGCGGCTTGATGAGCATCATCGGTACGCCCGGCGCGGAACCAGCGAAGGTGCAGGCGCCGATCATCGACGTGTTCACCGGCTACGTCGCCGCAACCGGTGTCCTGGCAAGGCTGCACCAACGGTCGGCGACCGGGGCCGGGTGCCATATCGACATCAACCTGTTCAACGCGGCTTTGGCACTTCAGCAGGTCTCGCTGACCAATTTCCTGACGGACGGCAAGAACCCGGAGCTGATGGGCAGCGCCGCCCCGTATTCGGCTCCCAACGAGGCGTTCGAGACCGCCGATGGGTGGATCATGCTGGCGGCCTACAACGGCAATCGGTGGGAGAGGCTTTGCGAGGTCGTGGGGCGGGCCGATCTCGCCGCCGATCCGCGCTTTGTCTCGTCGCCGAAGCGCGTCGCCAATCGCGAGGCGATGCGGGACGTGCTCGGGGAGGTGTTCCGCAGTCGCCCCACGCAGAACTGGCTCGACGCGCTTCTGACCGCCGACATCCTGTGCGCGCCCGTGGCGCGCTATGCCGATCTCGTCCGGCATCCGCAGCTCGTCGCCTCGCGCATGATCGCCGGCATCGACGATCCCCGCCACGGCCTTGTGCGCGCGCCCGGCCTTCCGATCGACAGCATGGCCGCCAACGCGCTTCCGCACCGCCCGGCGCCGGCGCTCGGCGAGCACAGCCGCGAGCTTCTCGAAGGGCTCGGCATCGGCGCCGCTGAAATCGAGAGGCTCCTCTCGTCGGGCATCGTCGGGACCTCACCGCCGCCCGAGCGGCAAGACAAGCCACGCGAAGCAGCGAGGCCGAGATCGGCCAGTGTCGCCTGATCCGCTTCTCCGCGAGCGACTGCGAGGACATTCCATGCAACCGGTCATCGACAACTTCATCGCAGGCCAGATCGCCGCTCCGCGAACGGGGCGTTATCTCGGGCGCAGCGACCCGCGAACGGGCCGGGCGTCCGGCCAAGCCGCCGACAGCGGGGCCGACGACATCGACGTTGCCGTGGCTGCAAGCGTCGCCGCGTTCCCAGCTTGGCGCGACATGCGCCCCTCCGAACGTGGTCGCATACTGGTCGAGATCGGGCGGGTGGTTCGCGCGAGCGAACAGCGACTGGGGGCGATCGAGGCGTCAGAGACCGGCAAGCCCGGCCGTGAAATGCCCGCGCTGATGGATCTGACCGCGCAGTACTTCGAGTTCTATGGTGGCATCGTCAACGTCATGGACGGCGACTTCATCAATCAGGGACCTAACTACCACGTCTATACGCGTCGAGATCCGTTCGGCGTCGTCGGCGCGATCTTGCCCTGGAACGCGCCCTTGCACCAGGCGGCGCGGGCAATCGCGCCGGCTTTGGCCACCGGCAATGTCGTCGTCGCCAAACCGTCCGAATTCACCTCCGGTTCGCTCGTCGAACTCGCGCGGATCGGGGTCGAGGCCGGCCTGCCACCCGGCGTGCTCAACGTCGTCGTCGGACGCGGTCCGGAGCTCGGCCCCGCCATGGCCAACCACCCCCAGATGAGGAAGATCTCCTTTACCGGCTCGGTCCGGGCGGGGCGGGAGCTTGGCCGCATCGCCGCGGACAAGATCCTGCCGCTGACGCTGGAGCTGGGTGGCAAATCGGCGAACATCGTGTTCGCGGATGCTGACATCGCCGCCGCGGCCCGTGGCTCTGTCAATGCCTTCACTTGGAACAGCGGCCAATGGTGCGCGGCCGGCACGCGGCTGCTGGTCGAAGAGAGCATTCACGACAGCTTCGTCGCCGAGTTCCTCGTTCACGTGGCCGCGTTGAAGGTGGGGCCCGGCCACGAGGCGACCTCGGGGCCCATCACCACGCGCGATCAGTACGAGCGGATCCTCGAATCCTTCATCGTCGCCGGACGGGAGGGCCTGACCCCCGCGATCGGCGGGCGCTCCTTCCGGCATCCCGACGCTCCCGACGGATGGTTTGTCGAGCCGACCGTCTACACCGGCGTGCGAAACGACATGACCCTCGCCCGCGACGAGATCTTCGGGCCCGTCGTCGTCGTCATCCCGTTTCGGGACGAGGCCGAAGCGCTGCGGATCGCCAACGATTCCACGTACGGGCTGGCCGCCGGGATTTGGAGCCGTGACATCGGCCGCGTTCATCGCGTGGCGGCGGCACTGGAAGCAGGCCGCATCGTCGTCAACGAGTATAGCGGCGGCTTCGTCCAGACTCCGTGCGGTGGATATAAGCAGAGTGGCTACGGGCGCGAGCAGGGCATCGACGCGCTGGCGCATTACACGCAGATCAAATCCGTCATCATCCGTCTTTGAATAATACCATTTCGGGAGTTTTCTCATGAAACGCTTGTTTCTAGCTGCAGCGTTGTTTGTCGTCGGCTTCTCCGCGATCACCGCGAATGCGCAGTCCTATCCGGACCGCCCCGTGAAGTTCCTGGTTCCCTATCCGCCGGGTGGCGGCAACGACATCCTCGCTCGCGTGCTGGCTGAAAAGCTCAGCGAGCGCATGGACGGGCAGCGCTTCTTTGTTGAGAACGTTGGCGGCGCCGGCGGCAACGTCGGCACGGCACAGGCGGCTAGGGCGGCCCCCGACGGCTACACGCTTCTGATGGCCAATAACTCGTTCGTCATGAATCCCTCTCTTTACAAGAGCGTGCCCTTCGACGTGACGCGCGACTTCGCACCGATCGCAATGGTTTCGTCGATCCCGATGGTTCTGGTCGTTCACCCTGCGGTGAAGGCGAATAGCGTGGCCGAACTCGTGGCGCTGGCGAAAGCTGCGCCTGACGGCCTGACCTACGGCACGCCCGGGACCGGAACGCCGCAACATCTTGCGGCCGAGGTCTTCGCTAGCCGCAGCGGCTCGAAGCTTCGGCACGTGCCCTATCGCGGCACCGGCCCCGCCGTGCAGGACATTCTCGGCGGCCAGATCGCGCTGATGTTCGCGACGGCCGCGTCGGTGGAGCAGCACGTCGTTGCAGGGTCGCTCAGGGCTCTTGCCATCACCTCCAAGCAGCGGTCTCCGGCCTTTCCCACCCTCCCGACCATCGCCGAACTGGGTTACCCGGATTACGAGGCGGGCCTCTGGTATGGCGTGATGGCGCCGGCCAAGACGCCGGAAGCCGTGCTCGACAAGCTCGCGAACGCCATCCACGCCATCTCGGCGGAGGCATCCGTGGCCAAGCACCTCCAGTCGCTCGGCTACGAGGCGAAGCCGCTCGACCGCCCGGCTTTCTCCAAGGTCGTCATCGACGACCTCGGCTTCTGGAGAAAGACGATCTCGGCGCTTGGGCTGACGATCGACAACTGAGCGACTGCGTCCGCTCGACTCCCCTGACGCAAACAAAACGACAACAAAACACGAGGGAAAACGCCATGTTGAAAAGGTATCTGATCGCAGGGTCGATGCTCGCCATGACCCAAGCCAGTCTCGCCCAGACGCCGCCGGTTCCGATCAAGATCGGGGTCCTGACCGACATGGGGGGGCTTTACTCCGACTTTTCCGGCCAGGGCTCCGTCGAGGCCACCAAGCTCGCGATAGAGGACCACCTCAAGATCAATCCGGGCGCGCGCATCGAGATCATTTCAGCCGACCATCAGAACAAGCCCGATGTCGCCGCCGGCATCGCGCGCAAGTGGTTCGATACGGAGGGCGTGACGGCGATCGTCGATGTCACCGCCTCAAGCGCGGCTTTGGCCGTCTCAAACGTGGCCAAGGAAAAGAACAAGGTCTTCCTGGCGACCAACGCGGGGTCGAGCGATCTGACCGGCAAGGCCTGCAACGCCAACACGGTACATTGGACTTACGACTCCTGGGGGTTCGCCAACGGAACGGCGACCTCGCTCGTGAAACAGGGCTTCGACAGCTGGTATTTCATCACCGTCGATTACGCCTATGGGCACGCCGTGGAGGGCGAGGCGTCCAATGTCGTGAAGGCGGCGGGCGGACGTGTGGTCGGGTCGGCCCGCCATCCGCTCAACACACCGGATTTCTCGTCCTTCCTGCTCCAGGCACAGGCTTCAAAGGCCAAGACCGTCGGCCTCGCCAACGCGGGCGGCGATACGATCAATTCAATCAAGCAGGCGGCCGAGTTCGGACTGGTCGCGAACGGACAGAAACTTGCCGGGCTTGCGATCTTCCTGACCGATGTCCACTCGCTTGGACTGGAGGCCGCTCAGGGGCTGACGCTCACGACGTGGTTCTACTGGGACCTGAACGACACCACGCGCGCTTTCGCCAAGCGGTTCGCTGCCCGTCGCGACGGGCGTCATCCTACGATGGGGCAGGCCGGAGATTATTCGGCGACCCTTCTCTATCTCGATGCAGTCAAGGCGGCAGGGGGCGCGGGCGATGGTGCCAAGGTCGTGAAAGCCATGCGAGACAAGGGCGAATATGAGGACCCACTGTTCGGCCGGACCCATGTACGCATCGACGGCCGCGCCGTGCATCCGATGTACCTTGCCGAGGTGAAGAAGCCGAGCGAGTCCAAGGGACCGTGGGACTACTATAAGATACTCACGACGATCCCGCCCGAGCAGGCCTCCCGCTCCTTGGCTGAGAGTAAGGCGGCGGGCTGCGCGCTCGTGCCCTGAAAGGACCTTTCCCAAAAGCTCCGCACTACGTTGCGGAGCGGCCGTCTTGACCGGGATCCAGGCGAGGATCGTCCGCCGAGATTCCGGTCAAGACGCGGGCAGGGACATGGGGTAGGGCGGTGGTGATGCCCAAGGAATTCGAGGCCATCCGCGACATGTTGACTGCCCCGGTGTTTCCGGTGGAAGCAAATATGCGCGAAGCGCCGGAAGCCTGTCATCTCAAGAGGACGCACAATCTTTCATTTCATCTTCGCGGTTCCGACCTTTTTTGTCATTGCCCGCTGGCTTTGGCCTTTATCGCTTCCGTGGTGGGCTACGGGCGTGATCGCGCTGATGATGCTTGGGGCGTCGCAGTACCATTTCTGGTCTCGACTCTCGTCCGGCTCGGTGTTTGCACCCGAATTCCCCCGGGTTGTCGTCATCCTGTTCAATTGGGCATTCGGTACACTCGCGCTACTGGCCGTTCTGCAGCTTCTGCTCGACATCGGCATATTGACCGTCATGCTGGTCCGGCTGAGCGTTATCGGTGTCCCGGATGAATTGCGCTATGTGATGGCTGGCGTCGCGGCACTGATCGGCGCGGTCGGCGTCACTGGTGCCTTGAGGGTACCGCCCGTCAAGAACGTAGAGATCGCGATCCCCGGCTTGCCATTCGAGTTCGAGGGCTATCGTCTGCTGCAACTAACCGACCTGCACATCAGCCGCCTATATCCGCGGAGCTGGGCAACACGGGTGGTTGATCGAGCCAATGCATCCGACGTCGATCTTATCGTCGTGACCGGAGACTTCATCGACGGCTCGCTCGCAATGCGTCACGCCGACGTAGAGCCCTTACGCCAACTCAACGCACCGGATGGCATTTTTGCGATCCCCGGCAACCACGAGTACTTCTTCGACTACACCGCGTGGGTGCGCCATCTGACGGGTATGGGGATAGTCATGCTTGAGAATGGGCACGCAGTCCTGGCTCGCGGACGTGCCCGGATCGTGCTCGCCGGCGTCACGGATCTGTCGGCCCGTTCACACGGCCATCCCGGCCCGGATCTAGGAGCGGCCCTGGCGGGTGCGCCTGTCGGTGTACCGGTTCTGCTGCTGGATCATCAACCACGGAAAGCCAGACACGCAGCGGCGCACGGTATCTCTCTACAGCTATCTGGACACACGCATGGGGGCATGAACGTGGGCTTGGACCGGCTCGTCGCGAACGCCAACGGCGGCTTCGTGTCAGGCCGCTACCAAGTCGGCGGGATGACGCTCTACGTCAGCAACGGCACCGCACTATGGCCCGGCTTCGCTCTTCGCCTCGGAAGACCATCCGAAATGACACGTATCACGTTGCGTGGCGTCGGCTGAAGGCGAGACCTCGACCCAGTCCTTCCGCTGCTGCCCCACGTCAACGATCCCAGGCTTAGCCCCACCCGGCTCGCTCGGCCCGCAATCCATCGGCGACGCCAACACTCCGATGCAGACACCGATGGCTCGTCGAAGCGCGGCTACGAAGCTCGATCCATGGACGACATCATTGCTGAGCTCTGCTCATGTTTACGTTGATGATTGAGGGAATTATCTCATTCAATGCACCGGACTACCTTTCGAACGTCGGCGATGGGCCGGAACGGAAGGAAAAGAGATCATGAGAACCTGGTTCATCACAGGCGCTTCCCGGGGCTTCGGTGCCCTCGTGGCCCAGCTGGCGTTGGAAGCTGGTGACGCTGTGGTCGCGACGGCACGCGATCCCCAATCGGTTACCGCAGCCCTCGGGGAGCATCCCCACCTTCTGGCGGTGGCCCTCGACGTCACCGACGAGGCACAGGCCCATGCCGCGGCCAGCGAAGCGATCAAGCGCTTCGGACGGATCGACATTCTGCTCAACAATGCCGGCTTCGGGCTGCTGGGAGCGGTCGAGGAGGCAACCGGAGCCGAGATCGAGAAACTTTACAAGACCAACGTCTTCGGACTGTTGAACGTCACGCGCGCCGTGTTGCCGCACATGCGCAGCGCCCGAAGCGGGCGGGTCCTGAACATATCCTCCATCGGGGGATATCGCAGCGGCGCGGGCTTCGGAGTGTACTGCTCGACGAAGTTTGCGGTCGAGGGTCTCTCCGAGGCTCTCGCCGCCGAATTGGAGCCGCTCGGCATCAAGGTCACGATCATCGAGCCCGGCTATTTCCGCACCGACTTCCTGGACGCGCGGTCGCTGAGCGTCAGCGCGTCCCGCATCGCGGACTATGATGGCACTGCCGGGCTAGTGCGCGAGCATGCCGCCAACCTGAGCCATCGTCAGCCCGGCGATCCCGCCAAACTCGCCCAGGCCATCGTGGCACTCGCCGGGTCGGCCAATCCACCGCTGCGCATGCCCTATGGCAGCGACGCCGTAGCGGCGATCGAGGCGAAGAACGCCTTCGTATCCGGCGAGCTGGCGCGATGGCGCGAGGTCTCGGTCAGCACCGATTTCGGCGACGGAGCCTGATGCGCCCTCAGACCCGGGAGGCCTCGGCCTCCCGGGGTCCTGCTGCAGCGCCCGACCCACGAGCCGGTGCCGCGCAAGTCGTGGCCAGAAGGAAAATCTCGACATGTTCTCGAACCTGGGTGGCATTCACCAGTTCACCAGCCTGGAAGGCCTGTCGGGCCTCGTCATGGCGGCGAGCGCCTCGTTGCTCAAAAGGCCTCGCTACGCGATCGCGCCGACCGTTCACGGGCCGGTCCTCATCGTAGTCGCCGATGGGAGGGTCCGGCACATCGTCGTCGGCCGCCACGAAAGCGAGCTCCAAGCCTATCGCCGGCGCCATGCCCCCAGTTCCGCGCGTGCAGGCTCGGCGTCGGAGTTCTGGGATGTCGGTGTCGAGGTGCTGATCGCCCTCGACGAGACCGCCGTTCCGCCGACCCTGGATCAGGAGGCCGTTGGACCTTGGGTCGGCGACACAGTCCTTCGCCAATTCCGAGACGAACCGCCGGGGCCCGGCGCGCGCACCGGCGATACCTACCATTGAGATCGGCTGTCAGCAAACCGGCTAACGCGATCTAGCAACTCCTAACCTGACGACCGGGACGACAGCCTGCATGCTGACAAATGGCGCTCCAACCGAGTTGCGCGACACGAGGGGCGATGGCCGATGTTGATCCAGGTGAACGGCACCAAGCGAGAGGCTGACGTCGATCCCGACACGCCACTGCTATGGGTGCTTCGGGACGTGTTCGGACTGACCGGTACGAAGTTCGGCTGCGGCATCGCGATGTGCGGCGCCTGTACCGTCCATGTCGGCGGTCAACCTAGGCGTGCCTGCGTAACCCCTGTCGGCGATATCGGCGAGCAGCCCATCGTCACGATCGAGGCGTTGAGCGGAAGCGCTACGGGTCAGGCTCTGCAAAAGGCCTGGCTGTCCACCGACGTGGTCCAATGCGGCTATTGCCAGTCCGGCCAATTGATGCAGGCCGCGGCATTGCTTGATGCCAAGCCCGCCCCGGACGACGCGGACATCGATGCGGCCATGTCGGGCAACATCTGCCGCTGCGGGACGTATGGGCGCATCCGCGCCGCGATCAAGCAGGCCGCCGTCGATCTCCCGCCATCAGCCAAGGCGCCATAACATGAAACCTGTCGTAACCGGCTTCTCGCCGTCCCGTCGCGCCCTGCTCGCCGTCGCCGCAGGGGTGATCGGTGAGCTCGCGGTGGGGTTTCGGCTCTCGGGCGATACCGCAGTCGCGCAAACCGCAGGTGCGCCCACGTTTCAGCCCAACGGCGTCGTACGCATCGATCGGGGCGGCGTCGTCACCCTCATCTCGCCTTACGCCGAGATGGGGCAGGGCGCGCTGATGTCGGTTGCGATGCTTGTGGCCGAGGAGCTGGAGATCGAGCCGTCCGACGTTCGGATCGAACATGCGATTGGCGACAACGCGCGGTACGTCAGCCCCTTGCTGGGAGAGCAGATCACCGGCGGCTCGCTGAGCCTGCGCGGTGCCTGGAAGCCGATGCGACAGGCTGGGGCGGCCGCACGGGTCATGCTCGTCGAGGCCGCCGCGCATACGTGGTCGGTGCCCGCCGCTGCCTGCCACGCGGAGGCTGGCCATGTGCTGCATCCGGCCAGCGGCCGAAGGGTTGCCTATGGGGCGCTCGTCGAGGTCGCCAGCACGTTGGAGGTGCCGCAGGACCCCCCACTGAAGACCGGCACGCTTCGTGTGGTCGGCAAGGCCTTGGCGCGCATCGACTCGCCGTCGAAGGTCGACGGCTCGGCGATTTTCGGCATCGATGTCCGGCTGCCGGGACTGCGCTATGCGAGCGTGATGGCCTGCCCAGTGTTCGGCGGCAGCTTGAGGCGGGTCGATCACGCACCCGCGCTGGCGGTCCGCGGAGTTCGGCAGGTGGTGGAACTGCCCAACGCGATCGCCGTCGTGGCGGACCATACCGGCGCTGCGCGCAAGGGTCTCGCGGCTTTAAAACCCGAGTGGTCCGACGGTGCCAACGCGTCACTCGACACCGCCGCTCTGGTCTCGACATGTGACACGGCGCTCGAAACGCAAGGACTGATCGCCGAGACCAAGGGCGAGCCGGCGCGCGCGATGGGCGGTGCGAAGGCAACCTACGAGGCGGTCTTCCGTTTGCCGATGCTTGCGCACGCCGCGCTGGAGCCGCTTTCCTGCACGGCGCATGTCCGCCCCGGATCCTGCGAGATCTGGGCGGGCAGCCAGGCGCCGGGCCGGGCACGCAATGAGGTTGCTCTGGCACTCGGGCTTTCAGCAGAGGCGGTGAGGGTCAACAATCTCCTCATCGGCGGCGGCTTCGGGCGCAGGCTCCAGTCGGAATGGATCACGCAAGCCGCGCTGATCGCGCGTCAGGTCGATGGACCGGTGAAGGTCACTTGGAGCCGCGAGGAAGACATGCGGCAGAGCTCCTACCGCTTCCACAACCACAGTCGGGTCAAGGTCGGGCTCGACGATCGCGGCATGCCGGCGAGCTGGGATCACCGGATAGTCGGCCCAGCCGTGATGGCCTGGTTCCTGCCGGGGTATTTCCGGAACGGCATCGATCTCGACGTCACGGGCGGAGCCTATGGGCCTTACGTCCTACCGAGTCTATCGGTGGACTTCGTCCGGAACGACCCGCCAAGCGGCTTGTTGGTTGGAAACTGGCGCGGCGTCGGCGACACGCGCAACGGGTTCATCGTCGAATCCGTCATCGACGAGTTGGCCCATCGAGCCGGCCGCGACCCTGTGGACTACCGCCGCGCCTTGCTGGAGCCCGGCTCGCGCATCCTGGCCGTCCTAGACCGCGCCGCCATGGAGGGCGGCTGGGGGAACGCATTGCCCCGCAACAGCGGCCGCGGCGTCGCGATCCTGTCGGCCTTCGGAAGCCATATCGCACTCGTCTCGCAGGTCGATATGGACGAGCAAGGTCGCATCCGGGTGCCTCGCATGACCTGCGTCGTCGACTGCGGCCGCGCCGTCAATCCGAGCATCGTGAGGCAGCAGATCGAGGGCGGCATCATCTTCGGATTGAGCGCGGCACTCTTCGGAAAGATCACCGTGCGCGACGGGCAGGTCGAGCAATCGAATTTCCATGACTACCCCGTGGTGCGGATGAACGAGTCCCCGGCGATCGAGGTGATCATCATGGACAGCGTCGAGGAGCCCGGGGGCGTCGGCGAGCCCGGAACGGCGGTTGTCGCTCCGGCAGTGCTCAACGCGATCCGCAGCATCACGGGCAAACGCCTTCTCAGCCTTCCACTCGACCCCACCATGGTGCAGCCCGCATGATCGACACACCTGCACCGCGATGCCGGACGCTGATCCGCCTAGCGATAATCTGCTTCTTGGCGACCGCGGCGGCGTTGATCGGGTTCGATCCACTGCGTTCTGATCGTGCCGACGCTCAGCCCAGTCCAAAGTCGCTCCAGGATTCCGCGAGCTTCGCGTCGATCGCGGATGCGAACCAGCGTTCGATCGCCCTGTTCGCCGAGGCGGGCAAGGTGTTGCAGCATCCCCGCTGCATGAACTGCCACCCCGCAACTCGCCGGCCGACGCAGGCGGAGAACCTGCATCCCCACGTCCCGCCTATGCTTGCGGGCGACGGGGGCACCGGGGCGCCGGGATTGCCGTGTTCCACCTGTCACCGCCAGGAGAACACGGCGACTCTCAGCGCCGGGATCACGACCGTGCCGGGTGCCCCGCATTGGGGGCTCGCGCCGGCCTCCATGGGGTGGCAGGGTCGAACGCTGGGTCAGATCTGCGAGCAGATCAAGGACCCGGGCCGAAACGGCGGGCGCTCGCTCGCTCAGATCAAATCGCACATGGCCGAGGATCACCTTGTGGGCTGGGCGTGGCATCCAGGCGACGGACGCGAGCCCGCACCAGGTACTCAAGCGCAGTTCGGTGGGCTGATCGACGCCTGGATCGCCACGGGTGCGAACTGTCCATCGGGCTGAGTTCGCCTACAGACTCTCAAGCCGGTCCGCTCGTTTTGTCCCGCCGGGGCGCGCCCGAAGCGGCGGGCAGCGGGCATCGTGATGGGCCGTGACGCGACGCCTCCTCGCGGGGATTTGCCAAGCCCCCATCCAGCGTCGCCCTACATCTCACTGGCCGCCGTTGATCTTCTCGTGTCATCGCCCCTGCCGCCTACGCGACACTTCAGCTGGTCCGGCCAGTGCTACAACCGCCAACCCATCGCTCAAAAGTAAGCGAAACACCTTGGAATATATGATGAATCATCACAGTTTCAGCGACGTCCCTCGCGGGGTACCTTCGCGGGGAACACTCGATGTGCTCGGTCCGCGGATCAGGCATCTCACGGATGTCTCCGATGACGGAGCCGGTTATTGCCTGATGCTTGGCGAAGTCGATCCCGGCGTGGTCGTGCCTCTCCATGCCCATGCCGACCGGGAGACGTTTTATGTGCTCTCGGGAACACTGGATGCGTTCGTCGAAGATAAATGGATCTCGCTCAGCGTGGGCGAATGCCTTGATCTGCTGGGATGGCAGCGCCATGCTTGGCGGAATAACTCGGCAGCGCCCGCGTCGGTCTTGATCGTAACGACATCAGGGCTGGGCCGTTTTTTCCATGAAATCGGCCGGCCCGTCTCAGAAATTGAACCCGGCGCACCCTCGCCTGAAGATGTGCAACGGTTCCTAGAGCGCGCCGTGGCCCACGGCCACTGGATCGGAAGTCCGGCCGACAACGCGAGTGCCGGTCTGCGCTTCGGCTGACGCCACACTTAACGATCGCTGCAGCGATCGGGCACCTTTGAATCATGCCGCCTCGACAAACCCGGAATATCCGAGTGCGATGTTATCTTGGCCGCCCTCCCAAGGAGCGCGGTCGAGATATTCTGTCGCGCCTGCACTGTCGCGGCCGCCGTTGAAATGGGGCTGCTCATAAACGCGTCCTCTTCCCCCAATCTCTCGACAAGACCGCGCTCTTTGTCCACGACAATCAGCGATATGTAAGCTTTGTCAGTTCGAGTCCCGAGGCACACCGGAGCGATCAGATCAGAGGATTTTGTTATGCCCGAAATGATCAACGCCAAAACCTGTCTCATGTACGCCGATTCCAAGAAGTGATGAGCGCGCGCGCCTGCCCGTCCCGCTGAGGTACTTGTGCTGGCCTTAAGCGATACGCCCGCTAGTCCAACTTCGCGCCCGAACCGGCGCGAACCACACGTATTAAATTTCGCAACCCCGCGCTCTCTCGGTTCTGCTAGTCTCCGCGGCCCGTGGCTTGCAGATGCGGGCCGGGGGTAACGTCGGGCAGGAGGACGATAGATGGGGCCGGAGCGGGGCGCATCGCGACACGATTTTGCTTTCGGCCGTTACCTTGTCTTCGTGGCGGAGCGCCGGATCGAGCGGGACGGGATACGCGTAAGACTAGGTGCGCGCGCTTTCGACCTGTTGCGCCTTCTTCTCAAGAACGCCGGCCGCACGGTTTCGAAACATGAGATCTGGGCCGAGGTCTGGTCGGGCATTCCGGTCGGTGAGGGCAGCCTTCGATTTCAACTGGTCGAACTTCGCCGCCGGCTCGGCGAGACGTCCGAAGATCCAATTATCGCCACCGTGCCTGGACAGGGCTACTGCTTCGTGGCGCAGGTCAGCGCGATCGACCGTCAGCCGAACCGTTCGATCTCGCACGGCACAGACGATCGGCTGATCCGATTGCCGTCCCGTTTGGCTCGCGCCGTCGGGCGCGAGACCGAACTGCTGAAGCTGTTGGACTGCGTTAGGTCGCAAAGATGCGTGACCGTCGTCGGGACTGGAGGAATCGGCAAGACCACTTTGGCCATCGCTGCAGCGCACGAGTTCGCAGCCGAGTTCGCCGGCGACGTCGCCTTCATTGATCTCGGTGCGATCCGGGACGGTGCCCTCGTCGCGAGCGCCATCGCCTCGGCGCTTGGGCTCGCCGTGCGGCAGGCCGATCCGATCGCGGATATCATCATGCAGCTTCGGCTGCGAGAGACGTTCCTTGTTCTCGACAGTGCCGAGCACCTGATCGGCGTCGTAGCCGATATCGTCGAGCGCTTGGTTTCCGGCGTGGCGACGGTCCGAATACTCACTACCAGCAGAGAGGCGCTTCGGCTGGAGGAAGAGCGGACCCATCCGCTATCGCCTTTCGAACTGCCGACCCCGGACCAGGAGACGACGCTCGACGGCGTGCTGTCGAACCCGGCGGTACAGCTTTTCGTCGAGCGTGCGCGCGCAGCGGGCAGCACGCGCAGGCTCGTCGACACGGACGCCGGTCTGATCGCAGGCATCTGCCGACACGTGGACGGCATCGCGCTGGCGATCGAGCTCGCGGCTGGTAGGCTGCCGACGTACGGATTGGAAGCACTCTCGGAGTTGCTCAAGGGGCAGATCCAGCCGCTGGAAGGCGGCCGGAGGACGGCCGCGCGGCGCCATCGAACCCTAACGGAGACGATCGCCTGGAGCTACGATCTACTCGATGCTAAGGCGGCAACCGTTTTGACGCGGCTCGCCGTCTTCGTCGGCCCGTTCAGCTTAGAAGCCGCATGCCACGTCGGTTCGGACGGCGAGATCGGTCGAAGAGATGTCGAGCACGTGATGGTTGGCCTCGTGGCTCAGTCACTCGTGTCGGTGCGTGGCGACGACGGGGCCAGACGCTACCGCCTGCTCGACACTACGCGGACCTATCTGCTGGCCAAGGCGTCGGCAAGCGGGCTGCAGGCGGCGGCGATGCGGCACGCGACGTATTTTTGCGAGTTGCTGCGTGGGTCCAGCGTTTACGGTGCGGCCGATCCACTTCGTCGATGGGCCGACGCAGACGACGTCCCTAATGTGCGGGCCGCTCTCGATTGGTGCTTCGGCGCGCAGGGCGACTCACGCGTCCGGACCGCCCTTGCTGTCGGCAGCGCCAAGCTCTTCCTCAAACTCTCGCTGCTGGCGGAGTGCCGATCGACCTGTGAGGCGAGCCTTGCCCAGCTCGGTCCTGATGAGATCGGGTCGCGGGAGGAGATGAACCTGCAAAGCGCATTCGCACAATCCCTGATGTACTCCAGTGGTAACAACGATCAGACAAGGATCGCATTCGAGCGGGCGCTCGCTCTCGCTTGCGAATTCGACGAGCGTGACCAAGAACTCGCGATCCTAGCGGATCTTCATGTTCTCTACTGCCGCCGCGCCGACTTCATCGAAGGTCTCGTCGTAGCGCAGCGGAGCTTCGCGGTCGCTAGGACGATGTCCGATCCCCTGGCCCTCGCCGCATCCCATCTGGCGATGGGCGTGTCTTTGCATCAGGTCGGCCAACTCGACGACGTCGTGCCTCACCTCGACGAGGCGGTCAGACTGGTCGTCGCCGATGGCACCATGGCCGGTCACGCCTCCTATTCGACCCATCCTAATAGAGCCCGTATCATTCGAGCGCATGGGATGTGGCTGAGGGGGTTCCCCGATCGAGCCGCGCAGCTGGCTCGCGCTTCGCTGCTAGAGGTCGATTCCTCACAGTTCAAGCTGCACCAGGCGGTGGCGTTGAGCGGCATCCCATCGATCTTCATGTGGCGAGGCGACTGGGCCGAGGCACTGACTTACATCAAGCGCCTGGAGGACGCGGCCGAACGCAGCTCGCTTCGCCCCTACTCTGCGCTCGCTAGCGCGTTCAGGGGCGAGGTTGCGATCGCGACAGGCGATCCGGAGGGCGGCGTCGCCTTGATCCAATCTGCGATGCGCCAACTTGAAGACGCGCATTATCGACTGTTCTCGGCGCCCCTGATGATCGCAACGGCTCAGGGCCTGCTCGATTGCGGGGAGGCCGGGCCTGCAAGGGACGTCATCGAGGCCTGCGAACAGCTTTCGATCGACAGTGGAAGCGCACTGCATCTCCCCGAGGTCTTTCGCGTAAAGGCCGAAATCCTGCTCGCGGCCGGTGCAGGTATCGAACCTGCAGAGAACCTGCTCCACCGCGCGATTGCCGTGGCCCGCGACGCCTCCGCGCGAGCCTGGGAGCTTCGTTCGGCCACACGACTGGCCCGCCTCTGGTCCCGGTCGAGGCGATACGAAGAGGCCGAAGCTACGCTTCGACCGGTTTTCGAGTCCTTCGACGAAGGGCTCGAAACCGCGGACATCGAGCATGCCCGGCGAGAGTTGCGTTCGCTCGCCCAGCTGAAGGCGCGCCGTTTGCCGATCGGCGATCCTACTCGGCGCGCCTTGAACTAATCCGCGCTCGGCATCCTGAGATAATCGAGCGCCTAAACCCGAACATGTCGCGCGGCGGATGAGGAACGCGACCCAAGGGATGTTTCCCGAGGGTGCTCGACGCGCTCAGGCGTAGAGCCTTTCCCACACCCACTCGTCTTGCGGCTGAGCGTGCAGGCCCCAGAAAAGCTCGGCGACTTCATCGGCTTCCGGACTGGATGGGCTGACCAACTTAGCGACGGTCACGACCCCGACGTGGACGCCATGGTTTCGACTGACCTCGAACAGGCCCTGCGCCATGGCGCGGATGCCGGCCTTGCCGACGCTCAGTGTCAGCAGGTCGGGATGAGGCGCGGTGCCGAGCCCACCTCCCGTGAGCAGGATCGATCCAGAGCCGCGGTCGTAGAAGGCTGGAAGCGCGGCGCGGAGTGCGGCGAGAGCCCCCGTAACATTGACCGAGACGTCATCCTCGATCGTGTCGATGGCCAGGTCCCCAAGCGGGTCGGTGCGCAACTGGCCCTCCCGGTATCGCAGCACGCCGGCATTGTAATGCAACACGTCGATGTCGGGCGCGTAACGCGACACGAGTTCGTCGACCGCGGCTGCATCGCGAATCTCGACGATCTCGCTGATGACGTCCGCGCCGTGACCGGCCAGGGTGCCGGACATGTCCGTCAGCTTGTCGGCGTTTCGGGCTGCCAACACGATGCGGAATCCCTCGCGGGCAAAGCGTTCGGCCGTGGCAAGCCCGATGCCCGGGCCGGCGCCGATGATGAGAATGGTTTTCATGACGATTAATCCTGAAATGTGGAGGGGGGTTTAGGCGCTCGGGAAGTCCGCGCCTTCGGTGACGGCGGCCCATGCGTCGAAATCGGTTTGGAGCTCGGCGAGCTTTTGGCGGGCGCCGGCCAGCGCGGCCTTACCGAGCAGCAGTCGCAGCGGGGGCTCGGTCGCGTTGACGGCCATCACGATGGCCCGCGCCGCCCGTTCGGGATCACCCGGCTGCTGGCCGCTGTAGCCGGTGATCGTTCGGCGAAATGTGCCGGCGGTTTCGGCATAGTCGTCGATGATCGTGCCCGATTGGCCGGGCGAGCGGCCCGCCCAGTCGGTCCGGAAGGGACCCGGTTCGACGATCAGCACCTTGACGCCGAGTGGGGCGACTTCGCGCGACAAGCTCTCCGACAGCGCCTCGACCGCGAATTTCGTCGCCGCGTAGAAGCTCAGCGAGGGCAAGGCGCGCAGTCCGCCGACCGAGGAGATGTTGACGATGGTGCCGGCACGGCGGCGGCGCATGCCTGGAAGCACGGCGCGAGACATTTGCGCCAGCCCCCAGACGTTGGTCTCGAACATGGCGCGCACGGCGCCCATGTCGCTCTCCTCGAAGGCGCCGAAGTAGCCGACGCCGGCATTGTTCACGAGGACGTCGATGCTCCCGAACCGCTGCTGAGAGGCCTCGACCGCCGCGGTGATATCATCGCCCTTTGTCACGTCGAGTTTGAGGAGGAGCGTCCGCTCCTCGTGACCGGCAACGATGTCCGCGATCTGTGCAGGATTGCGGGCGGTGACGACGACGTTGTGCCCGAGCGTGACAACGTGTCGGGCCAGCGCGCGGCCGAAGCCGGTCGAGCAGCCCGTGATAAGCCATGTTTTTGGCATCGAACGGTTCTCCAGATGGGAAAAGGGTTGAGGGGGCGCGCCGAGGGTCTCGGCGTGCTAAGGGTCAGACGACCTCGGCGAGCTCGATCAGGTTGCCGAACGGGTCGGCGATGAAGGCGAGCTTGCGGCTGATGTCGTCGAGCTTGAACGGTTCGGTGACGACGGTGACGCCCCGAGCCCGCAGGGCGGCGACGCTCGCCTCCATGTCGGCGACGTTGATGCAGAAGTGATGCAGGCCGGCTTGGCGCAGGCTGTCGCCGAGATCGGCATAGGTGGGAGCCGGCGTTGGCAGCGGATCTCCGCCCGCCAGCAGCTCGATCATGAAGTTGTCGTCGTTGGGCAAAGCCAGATAGGCGAGCTTCTGGTCCGCGTAGGGCCACTGGTGGACGATTCGGAAATCGAGCTTGCCGACATAAAAGGCGATCGCGTCCTCGAAGGACGGCACGCGCAGCGCGACGTGATGACCGCGCAGATCGGCGAAAGGCGAAGCGACGTTGCGAGCGGGCAATGTGAAGTCGGCCATTGAAACCTCCATCTGATGATCGGCCGACGGGAATGCCGGCTGCGATGACGCAAAGGTGGCTCAACTTGATTTTGAGGATTAGATCCGTAATTCTCCGCACGCTGCTGAGCGAGGATCATCAATGCGCGCGACTGAACTCTCCGAGCTTTCCGCTTTCGACGCCGTGGCCCGAAACCTGAGTTTTCGCCGAGCCGGCGAGGAACGCGGCGTGACGGCATCCGCCATCAGCCACGCCGTCAGCAATCTGGAGGAGCGTATCGGAATTCGGCTTCTCAACCGCACGACCCGGAGTGTGTCGTTGACGGATCCCGGGGCGATGTTGCACGCGCAGCTCTCACCCGCCTTCGCGGATATCGGCGCCGCGCTCGACGCCCTCAACAGCTTCCGCGATACGCCCTTTGGCAAGGTCCGACTCAACGTGCCGAGTTCGATCGCCCCTTTTGTGCTGGGCCGCGTGATGGGACCGTTGGTGAAGGCCAACCCGCAGCTTCAGGTCGAGATCGTCGCGACCGACCGGCTGGTCGACATCGTCGACGAGGGTTTCGACGCCGGCATTCGGCTCGGCGAGAGCCTGCACGAGGGGATGGTGGCGGTTAAGATCAGGCCCCGGCTTCGTATGGCCGTCATCGGTTCGCCCGCCTACTTCGAGGAGCGGCCGGTACCGATGACGCCGCGTGCACTTTCCGAGCATGTCTGCGTCCAGAACATGTATCCGAGCGGCGTGCGGTACCCGTGGGAGTTCGAGTTCGAGGGCGAGGCGGTTGCCTACCATCCGACCGGGCCGATCGCGCTCGACGACCACGAGCTCATGGTCCAGGTCGCGCTGTCGGGGGCGGCGCTCGCCTACGTCTGGGAGAACCGGGCGGAGCGCGAGATCCTGGACGGCCGCCTGGTCCGCTGTCTCGACGAATGGTGCCCGCCCGAGGACTGGCTCTACCTCTACTATCCCAGCCGCCGCAACATGTCGGCCGGGCTACGTGCGTTCATCGATGCGGTGAAGGCCTGAATAGGCTCCTGTAGTCAGACTGTCGCCGCGACGGTCGGCGTGCCGGTTGCGACGAAGATGCCAGCCGAAACGGCCCGGGCGCGAAGTTAGACCGCCATGGCGACTTGGCGCAGAGAGTCGGCTGCCTTCTATGTCTCGCTCCAAATCTTGATCGCTGTCGACGAGATCCTGGCAACCGGGTGCTGACCGGGTCCGAAGGTCTGACAAGCGGCGGCGAGCGAACTCGCGCTCAGATGCGACGGCCTTCGAGTGCGACCTGCCGATACCCGAAACGGACCGCTCGGTGCCTGCCGGGTCTAGCAGCCGGTGCATCTCACGCGATCTAGCAAGTTCTAACCTGACGGCGACGCCGGCAGGCGCCATGGTGACAGTGTCCGGCGGATCAGATCGCGCCAGATGAAGGAACGGCCCTAATTGAAGCGCTGGGAGCATGAGCGGTGTTTTGAGGTCACGCATCGGCGCAAGCACGCTATCCCTCGGTCAGGAAGCCGGTCGGGCACGAATGAATGTTCGAAGCACGACATTGCTGAATTCCACTCACTTCTACGAAGAGCATTGAGGCGATTTTCGGCGCCGCTGCTTGCTTTATCTTGGGCTTCGTCAACGCCAGGACCCTGGCGTCCCCCTCAGGAGACTAAAATGAGGACGTGGTTCATTACCGGTGCTTCTCGCGGATTCGGCGCGCTGATCGCCGGGGAAGCTCTAGCTAGAGGCGATGCGGTCGTAGCGACTGCGCGCAATCCGAAGACCGTGATCGACAGGTTCGGTCATCACCCCAACCTGTTGGCGGTGGCACTGGACGTCAACGACGAGGGCCAGGCCAAGGCCGCGGCAAAGGCTGCCGTAGACCGTTTCGGCCGCATCGATGTTTTGGTCAACAACGCGGGCTTCGGCCTTCTGGGAGCGGTAGAGGAAGCAAGCGCTTCTGAGATCGAGGCCGTCTATCGGACGAACGTATTCGGCCTGCTCGCCGTGACCCGCGCTGTCCTGCCTCAGATGCGCGAGCAGCGTTCGGGCCACGTCCTGAACATTTCGTCGATCGGCGGGTATGTCGGCTTCCAGGGCTGGGGCGTCTATTGCTCGACGAAGTTCGCTGTCGAGGGAATCTCCGAGTCGATGGCGATCGAACTCAAGCCGCTGGGCATCCACGTCACGACGGTCGAGCCCGGCTTCTTCCGCACCGACTTCCTCGACGAGACGTCTCTGACGACCAGCCCTTTGGTGATCGAGGACTATCGCGAGACATCCGGAGCGATGCGCGAGTTCGCGGGCACGGCGAACCATGGTCAGCCCGGAGATCCCGAGCGCTTGGCGAAGGCGATCATCACCTTGGTCGATTCGCCCAATCCGCCGCTGCGCATGCCGTTCGGTTCGGACACGGTTGCCGCGATCGAGGCGAAGAATGCGCAGGTCGCCCAGGAACTTGCAGCTTGGCGCACCCTCGCGGTGAGCACCGACTTCCCGGTCGATACGGCCGCCGCCTGAGAATATCGATGTCGCCGACCTCGAAGAGGCGGCGACATCGCCCCGGAAGACAATAGGAGCGGCGCGATGGCCCGTGTCCGGCAGACCAGATCAGAGGATGGGTGATGAGCTTCGCGGTGAAAATCAACGGCCGAATGCGGACGGTTGACGTCGACGGCGATACCCCGTTGCTCTGGGTCCTGCGCGACGTTCTTGGGATGCAGGGCACGAAATTCGGATGTGGACAGGCGCTTTGTGGCGCCTGCACCGTTCATATGGGCGGCACGGCCGTCCGCTCCTGCCAGATGCCGATCGATAGCATCGGCGACCAGGAGATCACGACGATAGAGGCGATCGGCAAGAGCGACGCCGGGAAGCGCGTCCAGGACGCCTGGGTCAACCTCGACGTCCCGCAATGCGGCTACTGCCAATCGGGCCAGATCATGTCCGCCTCGGCTCTCCTCGCCGGCAATCCCAACCCAACCGACGCCGAGATCGACGAGGCGATGGCTGGCAACGTCTGCCGTTGCGGCACCTATGACCGCATCCGTGCAGCGATCCACGCCGCCGCGACGACCGCCACCAGCGCGAACGGAGGTTGATATGAACGACCACGCCTCTCCGATTCAGTCGGGCCCCTCACTGTCGCGCCGAGGCTTCCTCTCGGCGGTTCTCGGGACGGCGGGCACCTTCACCCTTGCGGTCCAGATTCCCCAATCTGCCCAAGCTGCGGCCCGCACGACGTTTCAGCCGGATGCCTTCATCCGCATCTCGTCGTCGGGCTCGGTCACCTTGATCAACGCCTCGGTCGAGATGGGCCAGGGGACTTTCACCAGCATTCCGATGATCGTTGCAGAGGAGCTCGGCGTAGGCGTCGATCAGCTCGTCGTCGAGCAGGCGCCGGCCGATGAGGCGCTCTACAAGCATCCGATCTGGACGAAGCAGATCACGGGCGGCTCCGGTTCAATACGCGGGCTCTACGAACCCATGCGGCGCGCCGGCGTGACCGCACGTGCCATGCTGGTAACAGCTGCCGCTAACCGTTGGAAGGTCGATCCCTCCCAATGCAGGGTGGAACGCGGCGTTGTCTACCACGATGCGAGCAAGCGGAAGGCGACCTTTGCACAGCTCGCCGCCGCGGCGGCCAAGCTCCCGCTCCCAACGGACGTCGCCTTGAAACCAGTCGGTGACTTCCGGATCATCGGTCAACCCGTCAGAAGGACCGATACGCTCGCCAAGTCGAACGGCTCCGCCGTGTTCGGCATCGACGTATCGCCTGCCCGGATGAAGATCGCCGCCATCGCGGTGTGTCCGATACTCGGTGGCACGCTCGCCGGCGTCGATGAGAAGTCGGCGCTCGCAACAAAGGGCGTTCGACGGATCATCCGCTTGGAGAATGCGGTCGCCGTCATCGCGGATCATTACGGCGCGGCCCGGAAGGCGCTGGATCTCATCGAGGTCAAATGGAATGGCGGCGCCAACGCAGCGCTTCAGACCGCTGCCATGGTCGCCGATATCAAGGCGGCCGCGGAAACGTCGGGCATCGTTGCAAAGGTCGAGGGAGATCCGGATTCGGCTTTCAGGAACGCGGCCACGGTCTTCACTGCCGACTACGAGCTTCCGATGCTCGCTCACGCCGCCATGGAGCCTTTGAACTGCACCGTTCACGTTCGCAAGGATGGCTGCGACATCTGGGTCGGCACGCAGGCGCCAGTCTCTGCCCAGGCCGGCGCGTCGGCCTTGACGGGACTGCCCGCCGATAGGGTCAAGGTCCATAACCAGCTTCTCGGCGGAGGGTACGGACGCAAGCTCGACGTCGATTACATCGAGCTTGCTATCCGCGTGGCACAGCAGAGCCCATGGCCGGTCAAGGTAATCTGGTCGCGCGAGGAAGACACGCAGCATGATGCCTATCGTGCGCATAACTATAGCCGGATCACCGTCGGTCTCGACGAGAAGGGCAAGCCGACCGCGTTCTCCCACCGCATCGTCGGTCCGGCGATCCTGGCGCGTTTCCTACCGATCTTTTTCGTGAAGGACGTCGACTACGACATCATCGATGGCGGCCTGGGCGCGTACCGCTTCCCGACTGCCAGAATCGAGTATGTCAGGCACGAGGCGCCGGCCGGCATTCTAACCGGGAATTGGCGAGGTGTCGGTCCGACTCGCAACCTGGTCGGGGTCGAGACCGTGATCGACGAACTCGCCAATAAAGCGGGCTCCGATCCGATCGAATATCGACGTGAGTTGTTGGCCCATAGTCCGAGGGCAACCGCAGTAATGGATCTCGTGGCGGGGAAAGTCAATTGGCCGAGGAAACGCGAATCGGGCAGTGGGGCCGGGATCGCGGTCATCGAAGGCTTTGGCAGTTATGCAGCCCTTTATGCCGAGGTGAGCGTGAAACCTGACGGTAGCGTCAAGATGGAGCGCATGGTTTGCGCGGTCGATTGCGGCACGGTCATCAATCCCAATACCGTTGAGGCCCAGATACAGGGCGGCATTCTTTTCGGACTGACGGCTGCGCTTTACGGCAAGATCACGATCTCTCAGGGTCGGGTAGAGCAGGGTAACTTCGACACCTACCGCCCACTGCGCATCGACGAGGCACCGCCGATCACGGTCCATATCGTGCCGAGCGCCGAGAAGCCCGGCGGCGTCGGTGAGGTGGGTACGGCGATCGCGGCGCCGGCTCTCTTGAACGCGATCGCGGCGGCCACCGGAAAGCGTTTGCGAACGCTGCCCGTCGATACCGGGCTTCTCAAAACCATTTGAACTAATCGTTCCGAGATGACGAATCGCTCATGAACGCTCCCCTTCCATCGCTTATTGCTGCAGTTCTAACTTTATGGGCAGCCATACCGGCCGCGGCGGAGGGCGACAGCGCTCGCGGAGCCAACGTCTTCAGGCAGTGCGTCGCTTGCCACACGACCACTCTGCAGAACCGCATCGGTCCCGGTCTTGCCGATATCGTTGGCCGGAAGGCCGGTGCGAACGCGGGTTTTAGGTACTCTGCCGGCATGCAGAAGGTAGACCTTGTCTGGGACGTTCCCACACTGGATGCGTACCTCGCGGCACCACGTGCGGTGGTGCCGGCAAGCACGATGTCGCTTGCGGTGACCAATCCCCAAGAGCGCGAAGACCTGATTGCTTACCTCCAGACCTTGCGATCCGTGCCGGCGAACTGATCGGCGTCCATCTAGCGGACGTTGGCTTGAAGCGCTGGTTCCCTGTCCGACATGCTCGCGATGCACTCGGGATCGGCACGATCCCGTGGTCGCGCTATCGCCGCAAGCCTATTGATGAGCGCAGGTCAGCACTGTCGAGAGCGTTGCCGATCTACACTCAGCATACGTACCAGGTATGGTCGGCAAAGAAGCGGGACGGAGTGCCGCCTTCAGGCCACACTGGAATTTATGGAGGTTTGTCATGCAGCGATCGGTAGAGCGGGAACCGGAATATGTGAGCCAGCGTAGGCAGGCGATGCGGTACGTTGGAACGCAGTGGATGAGCTCGATGGTGCTTCTCGTGAGGTCGTGTCCCTGATGGTGGTGTAGCTTCGCGGAGCCACCCCGATGCCGGCTTTGGCCGGGCTGGTCAGGCGGCCA
>JAIETL010000009.1 GCA_019745195.1 Beijerinckiaceae bacterium | reverse complement strand
GCCGCGCGACGCGAAAATCGACGGCGCGACGTTGGAGCTGCAGCTGGAGGACGCGAGTCGGAAGCGCTTCGCGATCCCGTTCGGAGCTCATCGCCGGCGCTGCGGCCGGGGCTGCGACAGGGGCTGCTGGAGCCGAGGGGGCGACCGGAGGCGGAAGCGCCGAGGGGGCTGCGGGAGTGTTGGCCGGGCGTTGCGCGACCTGTGGCGGCGGGGCAGAGGCCGGCGACAGGGCAGGGCTCAGCAGGTTGCTGGCGAGCCAGCCCGCCGCGCCGAGCAGCACGACCACGGTCGCGGCCAGTACGGGAACCATGCTGCGTTTTCGCGGCGCGGGCGCGGCGACGGGCGCGCCCGGAGCGGTCTGGAGGACCGGCTTGGGGCTCGCTGCGGCAGGAGCGGCCTGCGCGATGGCGGATGCAGAGTCCGGCGCGATCTTGGCGGGAGCCAGGACGGTCGCCGCCGCCCCTCCAGACATCGAGCCCAGCGCGGTGAGCCAGGCGGCAGGGTCGATCGGCTCCTCGCTGCCGTCGAGCCGCAGCGCCGCGTCGATCGCGGCCAGAAGCTCGTCGGGATAGTCGCCGGCAGCGATATGGGCGGCGGCATGGCGGGCGTCGAGCCCGCGATCGCGCTCGGCCGGCGGCGGGGGGCGGCCAGTGACGATGCCGTAAAGCACCCCGGCCAGTCCCCGCGCATCGGCCAGCGCCGCGCTCGCGTCAGCATCGCCGAGCATGAAGTCGCAAAGCATTGCGTCGCCCGGCCGCGACAGCCGGATGGCGCGCGCCTCGACCGCGCCATGGCTTAGGCCCGCATCGTGGACAGCGATCAGCGCCCTGGCGATGCGGCCGGCGATCGTGACGATATCGGCCGGGCTCGGCCGACGCAGCAATTCGGTGCTCCAGACGTCGAGACCAGCGCCCGCAGGCGTCGGCTGGACGGCGACGAGCGTGCCGGAGGCGCGCAGCAGCTCCCCCGCTGGCTCGATCGCGAATTGGCCGATCCCGCGCAAGGCCGCAAACCTCGCCTCGAAACGCGCCTGCCGAGCCGAGAACTCGGCTTCCCAGCCCCGGATCGCCGTCACCGCGCCACCTTCGCCGCGCATGGCGAGGCCCGCCGGGCAGCATTCGACGATTGTCACATTGCTCTGGTCGGAAAGGCGCAGGCCCTCATAGGCGTATCCGGCCGGCCCGACGCGGGAGACGCGCAGCACCAGCAGCGCGTCTCCGATCCGGGTTCCGGGCTCGAGCGGCCGGCGGTCGTCGGCCGGCTGTCGCTCGCCAGCGCTCATGCGCAGCTCGCCGGCTTGAACTCGACGCGCCGGTCGAGCGCCGTCGAGGCGTCGTCGCGGGGCAGGCCGACGAGCACCTCGCGCGAGCCCGAGCCGGCGGGCTTCAGCCGCGCGGCGAGGCCGGGCGCGCGCTCGGCCAGCAGCGCGACGATGCGCTGCGCCCGGTCGAGCGAGAGGCGCTCGTTGAACGGCTCGGTTCCGGTGCGGCTGGCATGGCCGACGACCTGGAGGCAGGCATTGGCCTGCCCGGCCCGGCTGGCGATCTCGCCGAGCCAGTCGGGATACTGCGCCGAGACGCGGGCGTCGGCATTGAAATCGGTCGTGCCGCTCTCGAACAGGAAGAGCACGCCGAGCCGGCCGAGCTTGAGACCGCCCTCGACGAGCTGGGCGAAGGCCTTGGACGCCTCTTCTTTCTCGCCCAGCGCGGTGTAGGCGAGATAGACGCCGTTGAGCGTTCTGAGCTGGTCGCCGGGCGAAAGCGCCTGCGCCTCGCGATAGAGCGTCAGCGCGCGCCTTGCGTCGCCGGCCTCATAGGCGACGGTCGCCTCCCGGATGCGGGCGGCCGCCGGAAGCTGGTCGAGATAGACGGTGCTGACCGGGTCGCCCGGCTTGGCGCGCTGGCAGGTCTCGATATAGGCGGTGGTCGCGGAATCGAGGCCCCAGACCGGCGTGTCGGCGAAGAAGCTCGCCGGCGCGATGTCGACGTCCGAGAGCGTGGCGCGGGCGACCGAGCGGGCATGCACCGTCTTCGACTGCTGATCGACGAGCGCAAAGCAGATCCAGAAGGCGTCGCGCGGGCCGGTCGCCTGGCCTGCGTTGTTTATGGTGTTGAAGGTGCCGATGAAGACGTAGCGCGCCCGCGCCACGTTCTCGGGCGTCAGCGGCGCGATCTCGATATGCTTGTAGCGCTCGGCGACGAGCTGGGCGATGCGCCGGTCGAAGCCGCGCGTCGCGCGCGACTGGATGCCGGTGACGCCGTCGACCAGCGGGTCGATCACGACGACCGTCTTCTGCCCGGCGGGAATCGATTCAAACAGCGTCGTCGCCGCCTTCAGGAAGGCCTGTTCCAGCGGCACGAGCGCCGGCGGCTTCGCTGCGGCGGCCGGCTGGCCGGGAGCGGGCTGCGCCAAGGTCGATTGCGCCGAGGCGGGTTGCGAGAGAGCGATCAGCGCGGCGAATGCGGCCGCGAAAAAAGACAGCAAGCTCATGCGGCTCTTTCGAACATCGGTGGCCAGGGTGGTGAACATAGCGTCAACTCCTTTGGACGGGCAATGCGACAGCCGGAGTCTTGAACCGGCCTGCCAACGGACATCAGGCTGCGCTGACCGCGCGGGTTTGTTCGACGGCGGCGACCCTGTTGCCGCGCATCCGGGCGATGACGTCGTCGCGCTCGCCGAAGGCCAGCGCCGTGCCGAAGGACATCACCAGCACCTTCTCGACATGGGCGAGCAGTTGCGGGCGATGCGTCACCACGATGACGGTGCGGCCCGCCGCCTTCATCTGGGCCAGCGCCTGGCCGAGCGCCCGCTCGCCATCCTCGTCAAGATTGGAGTTGGGTTCGTCGAGGACGATCAGCCTCGGGTCGCCATAGAGCGCCCGCGCCAGGCCAACGCGCTGGCGCATGCCGCCCGACAGCGACAGCCCGCCTTCGCCGATCGGCGTGTCGTAGCCCTGCGGCAGGCGCAGGATCACGTCATGCGCGCCGGCCGCCTTCGCGGCCGCCACGACGGCGCGGCTGTCGACATCGGAGAGCCGGGCGATGTTGTCGGCGACCGTGCCGACGAAGAGCTCGACATCCTGCGGCAGGTATCCGACGCTCTTGCCCAGCTTGTTGCGGTCCCACTGCGTGAGCGCAGCCCCATCGATGCGGATTTCGCCGCCGCGCAATTCCCAGACGCCGGCCAGCGCCCGCGACAGGCTCGATTTGCCCGAGCCCGACGCGCCGACGATGGCGAGGCTGTCGCCCGGCTGCAGGCTGAAGGAGACGCCGCGCACGGAGGGGCGGCTGGCCGAGGGCGGCAGGATGACGACATTCTCGACCTCGATCTGGCCGACCGGCACCGGCAGGCTGACCGGCGTCTTCGCTTGCGGAAACTCGTTCATCAGCGTCTTGAGCCGACGATAGGCCCCCCGGCAGGCAACGATGCGCTTCCACTGGCCGACGATCTGCTCGACGGGCGCGAGCGCGCGGCCGATGATGATCGAGGCCGCCATCATTGAGCCGGGCGAGATCTGCTTCTCGATGGCGAGCCAGGCGCCGGCCGCCAGAACCCCGGTCTGTACCGCGATGCGGGCGAATTTCGACATCGCGACCAGCGCCGAGCTGAGTTCCTGCGAGGCGACGTTTGCGGCCACCGCGGCGCTCTGCTGGCCGCACCAGCGCTCCAGCACCGTGTCGCCCATGCCGAGCCCGCGCACCACCTCGCCGTTGCGAAGCGCCGATGCCGCAAAGACCGATGCGTCGTTGGACAGGCGCGAGACCTTGTCGACGCCCTTCTTGGTCAGGATTTCGGTCAGCAGCGCCAGCCCGAACAGCACGAGCGCGCCGGTGGCCGCGATCGAGCCCAGCACCGGATGCATGAAATAGCACAGCAGCACGAAGAGCGGCGTCCAGGGCAGGTCGCACAGCACGGCGACGGTGCCGCTCGCCAGCGATTCCCGGATGATCTCGGCGTCTCGGATGACCTGCTGGCCCTGCCGACGCTCCGGGTCGAGCTCGGCGCGCATCATCGCGTCGAAGAGCGGACGGCGCAGAACCTTCTCGAAAGCGACGCTGGAGCGGACCAGCACGCCGGAGCGGGCATATTCGAGAATGCCGTAGAGGATGAGGAAGATCAGCACGATCAGCGTCAGCATGACGAGCGTGGTCTCGTTGCGGCTCGACAACACACGGTCGTAGATCTGCATCGAATAGATCGGCATCGCCAGCATCGTGGCGTTGATGAACATGCTGATGATGACGGCGGCGACCGTGCCGGGAATGCAGGCGCGCATCGCGATGCTCAACGGAGTTCTTGCCGAGTTCCCTTTCGTCGCGCTCATGATCAGCTCCGGCCTTCCTCTGCGTCAGAAAGTGACGTCCCGTCGCCAGCGGCCGCTGCCGCCGACTACCACGACTGTCGCGCGAGGTGGAAATCACGGCTGTTCCATGAGGAACAGCGGCAGGCATTCGCTCCCCGTCATGGTGAGGGCGTCGCGGGACCCGGCAGATCCGCCGAGGCGATGCGACCCGATCACAAGCGACCCGCACCCTGCGGCCGCACGGACCAGATGGAGCATGTCATGGGCAATCCGTTCGTCGATTTTTTCAACGCCGCGGTCGATACCGCGGAGGACGTGGTCGAGACCGGTCAGGAGATCGTGGAGGACGTCGTCGAGGAGGTCACCGATACCGCCGAGGACGTCTATAATGCCGTCACCGGCTCCGGCGAGGCGCCCCAGAGCAGCGCCGGCCGCGCTTTGGCGGGCGCCTTCGAGAGCGCCCAGGACGTGGCGAGGACGGCCGGCGAGGCCCTCAGCGGCGGCGTCCAGGCGATCGGGCGTGGCGCTCAGAGTTTCGTCGACAATCCCGGTCAGTCGATCGAGGGCGCGGCGCGCGCCGGGGCGGCCGGTCTGGAAGCCGCCGGCACGGCTGCGGTCGGTGCGGTGGGCGGCGCGATCATCGGCGCCGGCAAGGCCGTCGGCGGCGTCGCGGACGCGGCCAAGAAGGGCGGCGAGCAGGCAGCGGAGGCTGTCGGAGGCGCGCTCAACGAGGTCGGCAAGGTCGGCGGCGCGATCGTTGAGGCCGGCAAGGACGCGGTCGAACAGGTCGGCAAGGGCCTTTCCGAGGCCGGTGAAAAGGCCGGCGAGGTCGCCGGCGGCATCGGCCGCGTCGGCGGCAAGCTGGTCGAGACCGGCGTCGCCGCGGCCAAGGAACTCGGCGAGGGCGTCGGCAAGGCGGCCGGCGCGGCCGGCGAAGCCCTAGGCGACGCCGGGGGGAAAATCCTGGACGGCGCGGCCAAGAACCTCGGCAACGCCGCCGAGACGGCCGGCAAGGTCGTGGGCGCGGGCGTCGATGGCGCGCTCGACGCCGGCAGGAACACGCTCGAAACCATCGGAAAAAACCTGAACGACGGTCTCGACGGCGCGAAGGAGGCCGGCAAGGCGGCGCTCGAGACGGCGGGTGACATCGCGACGAACACCATCGACGGCGCGGCCAAGAACCTCGGCAATGCCGCCGAGACGGCCGGCAAGGTCGCCGGCGCGGTTGCCGAAGGCCTGCTCGACGCCGGCAGGAACGCGCTGGAGACCGCCGGCAAAAACCTGAACGATGGTCTGGACGGCGCGAAGGAGGCCGGCAAGGCGGCGCTGGAGACCGCCGGCGACATCGCCAGCAACACCATCGAGGGCATTTCCAAAAACCTCGATGCGGCCGTCGAGACGGGCAAGGCGGTCGGCGAAGGCGTCGCCGCCATCGGCAAGAACGTGCTCGAAACCGCCGAAAAGAACCTCAACGACGGTCTCGACGGCGCGAAGGCGATCGGCGGTGCGGCGCTGGAGACGGCGACGGATATCGCCAACAACGTCATCGACGGCGTCGGAAAGAATCTCGGCAATGCTGCCGAGACGGCCGGCAAGGTTGCAGGCGCTGTCGTCGAAGGCCTGCTCGACGCCGGCCGGAACGTGCTGGAGACCGGCGGCAAGAATCTGAACGATGGGCTCGACGGCGCGAAGGAGGCCGGCAAGGCGCTGCTGGAGACGGCCGGCGACATCGCCGACAACACCATCGAGGGCATCGGCGACAATCTCGGCAACGCGCTCGACACGGGCGGGAAGATCGTCGAAGCGGTCGTCGAGGGCGTCGGCAATGCGGCTTCGACCGGAGCGGAGGTCGCCGGAGCGGTTGCGGGCGGGGTCGCGGCCGTCGCGGACGAGGCCGGCCGCACCGCCGGGCGCGTCGGCGACATCATCGTCGATGGTTTTGGCGAAACCGCCGCGATCGTCGAGGAGGAGTTCGGCGACGAAGCCCGCGCCGCGGCGAGCCTGGTCACCGAGACGGCAAAGACTGTCGGAGAGGCGATTTCCGACGGCACGAGCAACACCATCGCCTTCGCCGAGGAGAAGGCGGCCGAGGCCGGTGCTGCGATCACGGATTTCGCCGACGGCTCGGTGCGCCTTATCGGCGAGAAGGCCGAGCAGGCGGGCGAGGCGATTGCCGACGGGTCGAGCAACACGATCCAGTTCGGCGAGCAGGCCTTCGCGGAGACGAAGGAGGATGTCGGGCAGGCCACGGCCGCCATCGCCGACCTGGCGTCTGGCGTCGCCGGCGGCGTGGCTGCCGCCAGCGAGGAAGTGGCCCGTTCCGGTTCGCGGATTCTCGACGCCTTCAAGGAGGGCTTCGAGGACAAATCCAAGGCCGACGACGCGCTCGATGTCGTCAGCACCGGCACGTCGAAGGGTGAACAGGCGCTCTCGGCGGAGAAAAGCGAGAAGGGCGACCGCTTCTTCTCCAGTTTCTTCGACGAGGCCAAGGATGCGGTCGACGCAGTCAAGGGCAAGGGCGACGAGGCGGGCGACAAGGCCGCGCGCCTCGGAAAGGATCAGGGCGTCGACAAGCTCTCCGATCTCCGCGCCGAGAAGGAGAGCGGGGTCGAGACGCAGGGCTTCGAGCCGAAGGCTGATCTGCTGAAGGGGGTCTTCGACGAACTGTCGAACCTCAAGCCCGGCAAGGACGAGTTCGACGACCAGGCCTTCGACAGGTTCGGCGGCCGCCCGGTCGTGGAGAAGGCGCCTGCCTTTGCCAAGGACCTGCCTGCCCTGAAGCCCGATTTCGACGCCGATTTCGGCGACGACAAGCAGCCGCCCTCGTTCAACCTGTTCGGCTGAACCTGGCCGAACGGCCACGAAGCGCTCCGGCTGTCACCCGCGTGACAGCCGGAGCATCGCGTCACGGAGCAGTATCCGCCGGACCGACATCCACCTGGAAGCGACCGGGAGCACCGCCATGACCGCCACCGATCCCTGCACCACGCCCGAAGACGAAGCCTCGCACGACCACCGCCGCTTCGCCTGGCTCGCCTATGCCGCGATTCTGCTGGTCTTCGGCGGTTTTGGCGCCTGGGCTTCGATCGCGCCGCTCGATTCCGCCGCCATCGCCCCGGCCCGCGTCGCCGTGGAGGGAGACCGCAAACCGGTGCAGCATCTCGAAGGCGGCATCATCCGCGAGATTCTGGTCAGGGAAGCGCAGCAGGTCGCGGAAGGGCAGATCCTGTTCCGGCTCGATCCGACCGCCGCGCGCGCCAATGCCGAGCTGCTCGGCCGTCAGCTCGACGCTGGCCTGGCGCAGGAGGCCCGGATCATGGCCGAGCGCGTCGGCGCGCCCAGCATTGCCTTTCCGCCTCAGCTTATGGCGAAGGCCTCGCGCGCCGACCTCGCTCAGATCATGGCCGAGCAGCAGCGCCTGCTGATGGAACGCAAGGGCTCGCTGGACAATCAGGCCGGCATTCTGGAGGCCCGCATCGAGCAGACCGGCAAGGACATGGAAGGCCGCTCGCGCCGGCTCGATGCGCTGAAGTCGCAGCGCGCCAGCCTGCATGCCGAGATCGAATCGGTCAGGCCGATCGTCGAGAAGGGGTTCTTCGCCCGCAACAAGTTCCGGGCTCTGGAGCGCGAGGCGTCCCGGATCGAGGGCGAACTCGGCGGTGTCGAGGGCGATATCGCGCGGCTCTCGCAGGTCGTCGAGGAATCGCGCCTGCAGATCCGCCAGATCCGCCAGCGCACGCAGGAGGAACAGACGCAAGCGCTGACCGAGGTGCGCGGCAGGCTCTCCGATCTGCGCGAGAAACTCTCCGTCGCCGAAGAGGTGCTGACCCGCGTCGAGGTCCGCGCGCCGCGCACCGGCATCGTGCTCAATGTCAGGGTCGCGACGGCCGGCGCGGTGGTCGCGCCCGGCGCGACGCTCGCCGAGGTGGTGCCGCCGCTGCAGCGGCTGACGCTGGCGGCGCGCGTCTCGCCGCTGAACGTGCAGAGCGTCGCTGCCGGCCAGAAGGCCGAGATCCGCTTCCCGGCCTTCTCCAGCCGCAAGACCGATTCGATCTTCGGCCGGGTCGAGACCGTCTCGGCCGACGCCGTGACCGACCCCGCGACGCGCGAGACCTATTACCAGACGAAGGTCGTGGTCGATCCGAGCGGCGTGCCAGCCGAGATCACGGCCAAGATCGTGCCCGGCATGCCAGCCGACGTGCTGATCATCACCGGCGAGCGAACCCTGCTGACCTATCTGCTCGGCCCCTTGCGCGACACGCTCGCCAAGGCCATGCGCGACCAGTGAGGCAGAGCTGCCGCGCCGTTACGTTCCGGACGGAACGGCGCCTTCGGCCTTGAGCACCTCATGGGCGGCCTTGAAGGCGTCGAGCCCGGCCGGAATCCCGCAATAGACCGTGGCGTGGAGCAGGATCTCCTTGATCTCGTCGACCGTGACGCCATTGCCCAGCGCGCCCTTGACATGGAGCTTCAGCTCGTTGGGCTTGCCGAGCGCCGTCAGCATTGCGAGGTTCAGCATTGAGCGCGTCTTGTGGTCGAGGCCCGGCCGGGTCCAGGCGTAGCCCCAGCACCATTCGGTGGTGATCTCCTGAAAGCCCATCATGAAGTCGTCGGCCTTGGCGAGACTGCTGTCGACGTAATCCGCGCCGAGAACCTTGCGCCGGACCGCGAGGCCCTTTTCGAACTGCTTGCTGCGGGACATCGCTCGTCATCTCCGGGTTCGCCGGGCGCGGCGGCGAAAGCCGCCCGCCCTCCGCGATCTGACAGGACCTCGTGCGCGATGTCACGGCCGGCGCAAGCCGGACATGCCGGCCCTTGCGCCCGCTCGCGCTATTTCGGCGCGGCCATCTTGCGGATCAGCGCGTCGCGCGCCGTCCGGGCCGCGGCCCTGGTCGCCTCGTCGTTGGGGCCCTGCCCACGAGCCTCCAGCGCCTTGGCGTAATAGCCCAGCGCAAGCTGGTCGGAGGCCAGCCCGGCATAGAGGTCGCCGAGGCGCTTGTTGGCGGTCAGCGCCGCATCGGGCTTGCCGGCCGCCTCTTCGAACGCGCCGATCGCGCCTGGCGCATCGCCGGAGCGCGCCTTCATGTCGCCGAGCATCAACAGGATGCGGGCATCGCCGGCATTGGCCGTCCGCGCGGCCTCGGCGTCGGCGAGCGCGGCCTTGAGATCACCCGCGCCTAGCCGCGCCTCGATCCTGACCAGATGCGCCTCGGCGTCGGCGGGCGCGCTGGCCAGCCGCATGGTCGCATCCTCGGCGGCTGGGCCGAACTTGCCCTGCGCGAGCCGTGCCTTGGCCCGGATCAGCACGAGGTCGGGTTCGCTGGCGCCGGCCGGGAGCGCCGTATCGACGAGTTTTTCCGCCGCCGCCATGTCGCCGGTGGCGTGGTTGATCCGCGCCGCCAGCGCAAGCCAGCGCGGCTCGGCCGGCTCGATCCTGAGCGCCATGGCGATATCGGCAAGCGCGGCGGGATTGTCCGCCATGAAGGCGAGCCGGGCCCGCTCGGCGTAGGGCCGCGCCCGGTTCGGCGCGCGTCTGATCGCCTCGGAGAAGTCCGCCCGCGCCGACGACACCTGCCGCAACTGCGCCCGGGCCAGCCCGCGATGCAGGAAGAGTTCGGCGGCGAAGCCGGGCGTGAAGCCGAGATATCTCGCCATGTCCGAATCGGGCAGCACCTCGTCGATGACGCTCGTCAGATCGGAGATGGCGGCCAGCGCGTCCCCGAGCCGGGCCGCCGCGATGCCGCGCACCGCGATCGCGGCATTGTCGGTGCTGCCAGGAAGGGCCATTTTTGCCGCCAGATCGAAGGCGGCGCGATCGGAGCCTGCCAGCAGCAGCGCACGCCCCTTCAACGACTCGCGCATGGACTCGCCAAGCGAACTTTGCCGCTTGCCTTCCCAGGCCGCAAGGACAGCCTGCGCCTCCTTCAGGCGGCCGAGATCGATCAGGGCGACCGCATGCGTCTGCGCGAGCAGGTCGGCGCTGAAGTCATCGGTTGCACCCTGCGCGCGCGCCGCGATCGCAACGTCGGCCAGCGCCTGCTCCGGCCGACCGGCCATCACGAGCGCGAGCGCGCGATCGGCGGCTATATGCTCGGTCGTCGCTGGATCGGCCTCGACGATCTGCGTCAGATCGGTGACCGCAGCCGCGAAATCGCCCTTGCGCTGGGACACGGCGACCCTCGCCAACAGGGCGTTGCGCCAATCGGTCGATCCCGGCTTTGCGAGGCGCACGGCGCTGTCGGCATCGGCGAAGGCGCGGCTCATCGGCTCGCTGTCCTTGCCGAAATAGCCGAGATGACGATAGGCGCGCGCGATCAGCGCCGGCGGGTAGCCTGGCGCGCCCGCCACCGCGAGATCGAGATCGGCCAGATTCTCGTCGTAAGTCCGCGCCCGCGAGCGCAGGATCAGCCTGTCGGCCTTGGCTTCCGGCGTCGCCGCCGTCTCGACCAGCCGGTCGCAGGACTGCATCCGCAGCGGGTCTTTGGCGGCTTCGCAGCGCGTCTTCAGCTCCGCCTCGGGAAGCTCCGCGACGATGATCGGCGGCGGTGCGTCGAGTTCGATCACCCAGGCCGCCGCGACGGCCTTCGAGTTCTTGTCATGGGCCATCTTCGCGTCGGTGCGCGCCGCCGATTGCGCGTAGAGCGCCCGCGCACCGGCCTTGTCGCCGGCCTCCAGCAGGATCTCGGCCTTGACCTTGGCGGCGTCGAACAGGTTCGGGTCGAGCTCAATCGCCTTGTCGGCGTCGGCGCGGGCGGCCGGCAGATCCTTCATGGCGAGCCTGATCGCGGCCCGCGTCGCATGGGCGCGGCCGGAACGCGGCGCGGCCTGCACCACGGCGTCGGCATCCGCCAGCGCCTCTGGCAATCGGTTCTGCGCCAGCCGCGCCCGCGCCCTGATCTCGGTCAGGTCGGAGACGGTCGGGAAACTCGTCAGGCCGTCGGTCGCCTCCGTCTCGGCGGCGGCGTATGCGTTGAGATAGAAATGGCTGCGCGCCTTGGTGATGAAGCCTTCATTGCCCCTGAAGCCGAGGCTCCGCGCCCGCTCGATTGCCGTGATCGCGTCGCGATACTGACCCGTCGAATAATGTAGCAACCCCATCATGTAGTGGCTGCGCGGATGGTCGTTCTTCCAGAACAGCCCCTTGCGGATATCCTCCCGCGCCCCCTCGAAATCATATTGCAGCATCTTGAGATAGCCGCGATTGGCGTGGTTGTCGGCGTCGAACGGATCCTTCTCGATCGCGACGCTGAAATCCTCCATCGCGCCGGCCATGTTGCCGAGGCCGAAGCGGATCTGGCCCCGGTCGCGGTAGAGCGCCATGAAATTCGGCACGAGCCTGATCGTCTCGGAATAGTCCTTTTCGGCCTCCGCCAGCCGGTTCAGCGCCCAATAGGCCTGCGCCCGGCCGAGCAGCGCCGATGACCTTGTTCGGAGATCGCCGCCCCGCTTCAGTACGGCGGTGCAGGCGCTGATGCCCTGCTCGGTCTTCTGGGTCTTGCAGATCGTGGCGTTGTCGGGCTTTTTTTGCGCCGGCGCGACATTAGGCCAGAGCGCCAGGCCGCCGATCAGGCAGGCGGCGACAATGCAACCACGCGTGGACCAGACCATGCCCGCCTCCTTACGCAAGGGACGGCGAAGGTTAGCACACCAACGGACGCTGCGTCATGTCGCCTGCAACCGGCGATAGCGCTCAGGCCGGTTTCGGCGCGAGCAGCCATTCATGCGCCGGCTCGTTGTGGAACTTCCAGACCCGCTTCGGCCCGGCCATGACGTTGAGATAATACAGCTCGTAGCCATGCGGCGCGGCGACGGGGTGGTAGCCCTCCGGCACCAGCACGACATCGCCGTCCTGCGCGCTCAGCGTCTCGTCGAGCGAGCGGTCGTCGGTGTAGACGCGCTGGAAGCAAAAGCCCTGCGGCGGGTCCAGCCGGTGGTAATAGGTCTCCTCCAGCAGCGATTCATGGGGCAGCGCATCGCGGTCGTGCTTGTGCGGCGGATAGCTCGACCAGCAGCCTGACGGCGTGATGACCTCGACCACGAGCAGCCCCTCCGCAGGTTCGGTTTCTGGCAGGATGTTGCGGACATGGCGGGTGTTGGAGCCCTCGCCGCGCGTCAGGCAGCCGACATCCTTTGGCGCGATCACGCGCGGCCTCAGGCCGGGTTTCCCCGGCGCCGAGCAGATGCCGACCTCGCACGGGCCTTGCGCGGTCAGGCTCCAGTCCGTCCCGGCCGGGACATAGAACGACCACGGATCGGGCTCGAAGGGCGAGGCCCGCCCGCCGATCGTGCCGAAATCCTCACTGCCTGCCGACACAGCCGCCCTGCCGGCCAGCAGCACGATGCAGATTTCGCGCTCGCCGGCGTCTCGCGCAATGCCTTGCCCGGCGACGAGCCGATGCACGTCGAATCCGACATGGGTCCAGCCGGCCGATTGCGGCGTGACATGGTGGATCCGACCCTCCGCATCCGGCGACGATGGTCTGACGAGCAGCTTCGACATGGCGGCCTCCGGCCTCAGGCGAGGCCGGCCTCCTTCAGGCTGGCGCGCAGATGGGCGACGCCCTTCTTGGCATAGGTCAGTGGGTGGGCCTTTTCGGGGTCCTGCTCGGCCTCGACGACGACCCAGCCGGAGTAGCCCGGCAGCGCCCTGAAGACGGCCGGATAGTCCACCATGCCGTCGCCCGGCACGGTGTAGACGCCAAGCTCCTTGCCCTTGCCGAGCACGGCGTCGAGAAAGCTCCAGTCCTCGGCGCGGGCCTGCTCCATCACGGATTGTCGGACGTCCTTGGCGTGGACATGGCTGATGCGGGAGCGATAGCGCGCAGCCAGAGCGGCGGGGTCGGTCCCGCCCCAGGTCGCATGGCCGGTGTCGAGCAGCAGATGCACGGCGTCCCCGGTCGCAGCCATCAGCGCGTCGATGTCGGCCCCGCTCTCGACGACCGTGCCCATATGATGGTGGTAGACCAGCCGAACGCCCTCGGCGAGCGTGCGCTCGGCGACCTGCGTCATCCGCTCGCCGAAGCGTTTCCACTCGCCCGCCGCCAGCACCGGCCGCTGCGACAGGGCTTTCGAGCGGTCGCCATGGATCGCGTTCGAGGTCTCGGCGAAGACCAGCACATTGGACCCCATCGCCTTGAGCAGATCGAGATGCGGCCGCAAGGTTTGCATCTCGGCCTCAGCGTCGCGCAGCAGCAGTTCGGCCGAGTACCAGCCCGAGATGCAGGCCATGCCGAAGGGATCGAGCGCCGCCTTCAGCGCCTTGGGCTCGCGCGGAAATTTGTGGCCGAGCTCCATGCCTTCGAACCCGGCCTCCCTCGCCTCGGCGAGGCAGGTTTCGAGCGAGGTCGCCCCCCCGATCTCCTGCAGGTCGTCGTTCGACCAGCCGATGGGGTTGGCGCCGATGCGGATGGGCATGTGCTTTTCTCCAAGATTAGTCTCGGCCCTGCCGTCGGATCGACAAGGCTCTTCCCCTCCCCCTCGTGGGGAGGGGATAGGGGTGGGGGGCGAACGACCGGGTGAGCGGCGTGCGGATCAGGCGCTGGGCCGGCGGCAGCACCGCATTCGGCAACAGGGAGCCCTCCACCACGCCCCCCACCCCCAACCCCTCCCCACGAGGGGGAGGGGGGTTGGGGGTGCGCCGTCCATCGACCAACATCGTCATCCGCGATCCTTCAGCGCCGCCTCATAGCTCGCCCGAGCATCGACGACCTGCGGGCGCACCGAAACCTCCGGCACCGCGACATCCCACCAATGCCCGCCGGCGTCGGTCGAAACGCCTGCATCGGTGTCGATCACGACGACGCTGGTGCGCGTATCGCTGCGGCTCCCCGCCAGCGCTGCATCCAGTTCGGCGAGCGACGACACCTTTCGCGACACGGCCCCGAGCGATGCCGCATGCGCGGCGAAGTCGATCTCCGGCAGCGTCTCGTGCCGGCTGTCGGCCAGCAGATTGTTGAAGGCTGCGCCGCCCGTCGCGGCCTGCAGGCGGTTGATGCAGCCAAAGCCGCGATTGTCGAGCAGGACGATGGTGAGCTTCAGCCCGAGCATCACCGAGGTCGCGATCTCGGAGTTCATCATCAGATAGGAGCCGTCGCCGACCATGACGACGACCTCGCGGGCCGGGTCCGCCATCTTGACTCCGAGCCCGCCGGCGATCTCGTAGCCCATGCAGGAATAGCCATATTCCATGTGGTAGCCGCCTGCAGCGCCCGCCTGCCAGAGCTTGTGAAGCTCGCCCGGCAGGCCGCCCGCCGCGCAGAGCACGACGTCAGAGGGCTGACTCCAGCGCTGCACCGCGCCGACCACCTGCGCATCGCTCGGCAGCGCCGCGTTGCTGGCGTCGGTATGGCGCGCGGCCGTGGCGAGCCAGTCCATCCGCGCGGCTTCCGCCCTGGCGGTCCAGCCCGCCGGAGCCGCGTAATCGTCCAACGCCGTCGTCAGTTCGGCGAGCCCGGCGCGCGCATCGCAGACGAACGGCTGGGCGCGATGCTTGCCGGCGTCGAAAGCCTGCACGTTGAGCCCGACGATCCGGCAGTTCGGGCTAGCGAACAGCGACCACGAGCCGGTCGTGAAATCCTGCAGGCGCGTGCCGACGGCGAGCACGACGTCGGCCTCGGCTGCCATCGCATTGGCCGCAGCCGTGCCGGTGACGCCGATCGCGCCGAGATTGAGCCGGTGACCGGAGGGCAGGGCGCTCTTGCCGGCTTGCGTTTCGCCGGCCGGGACGCCGTGGCGCTCGCAGAAGGCAAGCAGCTTGGTTTCAGCCTCGCTGTAAAGAACGCCGCCGCCCACGACCACGAAGGGCTTCTTCGCCGCCTTGAGCAGCGTCGCCGCAGTCAGAAGCTCGGCCTCGTCGGGCCGCTGCCGGCGCGGCCTCCAGACCCGCTCGGCGAAGAAATTCTCCGGATAGTCGAAGGCTTCCGCCTGCACGTCCTGGCACAGCGCCAGCGTCACCGGCCCGCACTCGGCCGGGTCGGTCAGCACGGCCATCGCCCGCTCGAAGGCCGGGATCAGCTGCTCGGGCCGCGTCAGCCGGTCGAAATAGCGCGAGACGGGCTTAAAGCAGTCATTGGCCGAGACCGTGCCGTCGCCGAAATCCTCGATTTGCTGCAGCACGGGGTCGGGCCGGCGGCCGGCGAAGACGTCGCCCGGCAGCAGCAGCAGCGGCAGCCGGTTGACATGCGCGACGGCAGCCGCCGTGACCATATTGGTCGCGCCGGGGCCGATCGAGCTCGTCACCGCCATCATCCGCCGCCGCCGCGAGGCCTTTGCGAAGGCGATCGCCGCATGCGCCATCGCCTGCTCGTTATGGGCGCGGAAGGTCGGCAGGACATCGCGCGCGCCATGCAGCGCCTCGCCCAGCCCGGCGACATTGCCATGGCCAAAAATCGCCCAGACGCCGGCGAAGAGCGGCAGCCTCTCGCCGGCGATGACGGTCTTCTGGGCGGAGAGCGCCTTCACCAGCGCCTGCGCCGTGGTGAGCCTGATCGTCGCCATCACCAAACGCTCCCCGGACATTGTCTCTCAGTCCTCATCCTGAGGAGCCGCGAAAGCGGCGTCTCGAAGGATGCTCCAGTTCGATCGGTCAGCATCTTCTGGAGCATCCTTCGAGACGCGCCTGCGACGCTCCTCAGGATGAGGGCTGAGTTTGGCGAGGTCACGATCACCGGCCCTGCCAGACCGAAACTAGCCGGCCGAAGCGCTCCGCCATCTGGGTGGTCGCGCCCTCGTCGTCGATCTTGCCCGCCAGCCATTGCCGCGCGACGTCGCCGAAGATCGTGCGCCCGACTGCGAACCCCTTGACCGATGACGCCGCCCGCGAGCCTCGAAAGGCCTCGGCCACCGCCTCTTCAGGCGCATCGAGCCCGAGCAGCAGCACGCCCCGGCAATAGGGATCGCATTCGGCGATGACGGCGTCGATCGCCGCCCATGCCGCTGGAGAGGGCTGGCCCTCCAGCTTCCACCAGTCCGGCCGGATGCCAAGCCGATAAAGCCTGCGCATCACGCTGGCGATGGTGTCGTCGCCGACCGGGCCGTGCTTGGACGCGATGATCTCGACCAGCAATTCCCGCCCGACCTGCCGGCAGGCCAGCGCGACGCGCTTCAGCACCGCCTCCTGCGCGGCTTTCAGCTCGAGAGCATCGTCGGGATGGTAGAAGCACAGGCATTTCGCGACATGGTCGACTGGCCATTCGGCCAGCTCCGAGCCGAGCGAGCCATCCGCGTCGGTCTCCAATGCAAGCGGCCGCGAGCCCGGCAGTTCGAGCGGCCGGGCGATCCAGAAACCGTGGTCGCGCGCCCGGAACAGCGCCTCGCGCCCATGCGTGCCGTCGATCAGCATGCCAAAACCCGACCGGCCGCCTGCGACTCGCGCGGCGGCCGCGACCGCGAGCGTCTTGAAGGCGGCGATGCGTGCGACCGGTGCGCCGGCCTCGGCCGCCATCTCTTCGAGCTGCGAGCGATGGTCGATCGCCAGCGCCATGATCGTCGGTGCTTGCGGCGCGCGCGTCGTCGCCCAGTGAACGTGGTTGATCTCGGCGTCGCGGCGCAGCGCCCGGTGACGCGAGCCGTGCTTCAGGAAGTATTGCAGCTCCGGCCAGGTCGGGCTTTCGGGCGAGCACAGCAGGCGCGAGACCGCAAACGCGCCGCAGGCGTTGGCATAGGCGCAGGCCGTCTCGATCGGCTCATCCCGCAGCCAGCCGCGCAGGAAACCGGACATGAAGGCGTCGCCGGCGCCCAGCACATTGTAGACCTCGACCGGAAAACCCGGCCCCTTGATGCCGTCCTCGATCGCGTCCGGGATCGCGCCCGGAAACACGACGCAGCCCATCGGCCCGCGTTTGCAGACGATGATGGCCTTGCTCAGGCTCCGGATCGCCCGGATCGCCGTCACCGTGTCCTCGGAGCCGCCCGCCGCATGGAGCTCCTCCTCCGTGCCGACGATCAGGTCGCACTCGGCCATGATCGCCTGCAGGTGCTCGGTCACCGTCTCGGAGCGGATGTAGCGCTCCTCGCCGGCGGCATGGCCGGCGAGCCCCCAGAGATTGGGCCGGTAGTCGACGTCGAACACGACCTTGCGGCCATGCTTCCGCGCGAACGCGATCGCCTTTTTCTGTGCGGCCGCCGCATCGGGGATCGCGAAATGCGTGCCCGTGACGACGACGGCCTTCGCCGAGGCGATGAACGCCTCATCGATCTCGCTCTCATGGAGTGCGGCGTCGGCGCAGTCGGTGCGGTAGAAGATCAGCGGAAACGTATGCTCGTCGCGCACACCCAGAATGACCAGCGCGGTCAGGCGTTTCGGATCGGTGACGACGCCTCTGGTATCGACGCCCTCGCGCCGGAGCTGTTCGAGGATGAAGCGGCCCATCTGCTCGTCGCCGACGCGGGTGATCACCGCCGATTTGAGCCCGAGCCGCGCCGTGCCGATGGCGATATTGGTCGGGCAGCCGCCGACCGCCTTGACGAAACTCCCCATGTCCTCGAGCCGGCCGCCGATCTGCTGGCCGTAGAGATCGACCGAGGAGCGGCCGATCGTGATGACGTCGAGCGTCGGGACGGGGGTGTCGGTCATGCGGCTTCGCGCCTCTTATCCGGCCAGGTCTGGATCGGCGGGCATGCCGGATTTTTCCGCTGTGGCGACAGCGAGCGTCATCGCCAGCGCAAACGTCGCGGCCATGGAGCGGAACGCGCCGTAATCGGCCTCCGCGACTTCCAGCCAGAGCCGGCAGTTGGCGGCCAGCGGCGAGAGCGCGCTGTCGGTCAGCGCCAGCACCGGCACGCCGCGCGCATGGGCGGCGGCCGCCAGCTCGACCGTCGCCGCCGCATAGGGCGCGCAGCTCACCGCCAGCACCGCGTCGCGGGGGCCGGCGATGGCCGCCTGTTCGGGGCCCAGGCCGGCGATCTGGTCGACCAGCACGGCCCGGATCCCGAGCTTGCCGAAAGCGTAGGCGAGATAGGAGGCGACCGGGAACATCCGCCGCGCCGCCACGAGCACGATCGTCTCGGCCTGCGCCAGCAAGGCCACGGCGGCATCCAGACGTTCGGGCGTGATCGTGCCGCGAAGCTGCGCCAGCGAGGCTTCGCTCGCCTGCACGAAGCCTTCCAGAAGGGCCGCGCTGCCGCCGGTCGCGGCCGTGGTCGCCCGCAGCGCGGCAAGCCGCTGGCGGTGGTCGGCCGCCTGCCGCAGGCGGGACTGGAACACCTCCTGCAGCTCGCTGAAGCCGGAATAGTCGAGCGCCTGCGCAAAGCGCACCAGCGTCGAGGCCTGCACGCCGGCCTTCGCCGCGATCTGCGCCGTCGAGCCGAAGGCCATGTCGTCGAGATGGCTGAGCGCATGGTCCGCCACCTGCCGCAGGCGCTTGGGCAGCGCCGGCCGGCGCTCGTGCAGCAGCGCAACGAACCCGTCGAAATCAGGCCTTGCAGCGCTCTGGGTGGTCGGTTGCGACATCGGGTTCCGGGGGAGAAGCAGCTTGACTTTGCCGTGCCAGAGTTGGAATATTTATTCCAATCGAGAATAAAAACAATCCATTCATATCAGATTCTACCCGGGGAGGGTGATCCCGCAGTGTCCGCCCAAGCCGTCGCCACCGAGAGCTTCAGCCGCGATCTCGCGGGCAAGGTCGCCATCGTCACCGGCGGCAGCCAGGGGTTGGGCGAGGCGATCGCGCGCGAATTCGCTAGCCGGGGCGTCGCCGGCCTGCTGCTGACCGGGCGCAATGTGGAGCGTGGCGAAGCGGTCGCGGCGTCGCTGACAACGACGTCCTGCAAGGCGGCCTTTCACGCCGCCGACCTCGCCGGTCTCGATGCGGTCAAGGGCGTCGTGCCGGCGGCCGAGGCGGCCTTCGGCCGGCTCGACATCCTCGTCAACGCCGCCGGCGACACCGACCGGGGCTCCATCCTCGACACCTCGCCTGAGCTTTACGAGCGCATCATGGGCGTCAACCTGCGCGCGCCCTTCTTCCTGATTCAAGGCGCGGCCGAACTGATGCGGCGGCAGACCATCTCGGGCGCGATCGTCAACATCCAGTCGATGTCGGCCCATGGCGGCCAGCCCTTCCTCGCCGCCTACAGCGTCTCCAAGGGCGCGCTGGCGACGCTGACGAAGAACGCGGCCTACGGGCTGCTCAAGGACCGCATTCGCGTCAACGGCCTCAATATCGGCTGGATGGCGACGCCGGGCGAGGACGCCATCATGAAGCTGCGCCATGGCGCGCAGGATGGCTGGCTCATTGAGGCGGTGAAATCGCAGCCCTTCGGCCGGCTGATCGACCCGCGTGAGGTCGCCAAGGCCGTAGCCTATCTCGCCTCGGCCGAATCCGGACTGATGACCGGCGCGAACATCGATTTCGACCAAACCATCCTTGGCGCGCATGACTGACGCAGCCGAGCACATACGGGACTGACGACGACGATGCGGTTTGGATTGCTTGGAGCGGGACGGATCGGCCGGATTCACGGGCTGAACGTCGCCGCGCGCGCCGATACGGTGCTGGCGGCGGTGGCGGACGCATCGGCGGACGCGGCCTCCTCGCTGGCGCTCGCGGTCGGGGCCGAGGTCGGGGCAGCGGAGGCCATCCTTGCGGACGCCGCGATCGACGCCGTCCTGATCTGCACCCCGACCGACACCCATGCCGATTTGATCGAGGCCGCCGTGAACGCCGGCAAGGCGGTGTTCTGCGAGAAGCCTGTCGATCTCGACGCCGGCCGCATCAGGCGCTGTCTTGCCACCGTCGAGATATCCGGCAGGCCGCTGATGATCGGCTTCAACCGCCGCTTCGATCCGAACTTCGCGGCGCTGGAGGCCCGTCTGCGCGCCGGCGAGGCCGGCGCGATCGAGATCGTCAGCGTGATCTCGCGCGATCCGTCGCCGCCGCCGGTCGAATACGTCAAGCGCTCCGGCGGACTCTTTCGCGACATGATGATCCATGATTTCGACATGGCGCGCTTCCTTCTGGCCGAAGAGCCGGTCGAGGTCTTCGCTTTAGGCTCCGCGCTGGTCGACAAGGCGATCGGCGAGGCCGGCGACGTCGATACCGCAGCGGTGCTGATGAAGACGGCCTCGGGCAAGATCGCCCAGATTTCGAATTCCCGTCGCGCATCCTATGGCTATGACCAGCGCATCGAGGTCCATGGCTCGGCCGGCATGCTGCGCGCCGGCAACATCCACGAGACGACGGTCGAGATCGCCACCGCGAAGGGCTTCCGCGCCGACCCGGTGCAGAACTTCTTTCTGGAGCGCTACGCCGCCGCCTACCGCCTCGAGCTCGACGCCTTCGTCACCGCCTGCAAGGGCGGCAAGGCCCCGACGCCGACGGGTCTCGACGGGCTGAAGGCGCAGATACTGGCCGACGCCGCCACCGAGTCGGCGCGTACGGGCAAGCCCGTCTCCGTTGCGCTGGAGGCGATCTGACCATGTCGCCCGCAGACCTCGAACTGCGCCATTACGCCGTGCTCGGCCTCGTCAGCGAGGCCGCCGTGAAGGCGCTGGACTATTTCAACAAGTCCGACAGCCTCGGCGTCACCATGAAGGGCGCGCAGGACTGGCTCACCGTCGCCGACGGCATGGTCGAGGAGTTCCTGCGCGCACGGCTCGCGGTGATTTTTCCGCATGACGCGATCATCGGCGAGGAGGGTGGTGGCGAGGCCTCGGACGCGGTCTGGATCATCGATCCGATCGACGGCACCGCGAACTTCGCCCATGGCGACCGCAACTGGTGCATCTCGATCGGCTTCCTTCTGAACGGCGTGCCCGAGATCGGCGTCGTCGCAGCGCCTGCGCTGGGCGAGGTCTACGCCGCTCGGCGCGGCAAGGGCGCGACCCTGAACGGCCAGCCGATCAGGGTTTCGGGCGGGTCCGACATCGCCCGCGCCTGCGTCGAACTGGGCTGGTCGACCCGCGTGCCGGCCGAGCGCTACATCGCCGTCATCGGACGCATCTACGGAGCCGGCGCCTCGATGAAGCGCTCGGGCTCGGGCGCGCTCGGCCTCTGCCATGTCGCCGATGGCAGCACCGATGCCTATGCAGAACTCCACATCAACGCCTGGGACGTCGCGGCGGGCATGGTCATCGCCTCGGAGGCCGGCGCGACGATCAACGACTTCTTCGCGGGAACGGGCATCGCCAAGGGCAATCCGATCCTCTGCTGCACGCCGGCGCTGGCAGGGGGGCTGCGCGAGATCACGGGGATCGCTTAGCTGGCGCAAGAGGCATTGCTCTTCGCAGCCTGTCGTCCCACTGTCATATCAACCACAACAAGACCGGAACGGTCCATTCAGGGAGGTTACCATGCAGACGCAGTCCTGGCTCAAATCCGGCCTGTTCGCCGCGCTCGCCACCGCATCCTTCGCCGCCGCGCCCGCGCAGGCGCAGGGCTCGCTCGTGCTCTATTGCTCGGTACAGGAGGAATGGTGCCGTCCGATGGCGCAGGCCTTCGAGAAAGAGACCGGCATCAAGGTCTCGATGACGCGCAAAAGCTCGGGCGAGACCTATGCCCAGCTCAAGGCGGAGGCGTCCAATCCGCGCGGCGACATCTGGTGGGGCGGCACCGGAGACCCGCATCTTCAGGCCGCCGAGGAGGGCCTGACCGAGGCCTATGAGAGCCCGCGCAACGCCGATCTCCATGATTGGGCGGTCCGGCAGTGGAAGCAGTCGAAGGGCAGGACGGTCGGCGTCTACGCCGGCGCGCTCGGCTTCGGCTTCAACACGAAGCAGGTCGCCTCGCGCAAGCTCGACGAGCCGAAATGCTGGGCGGACCTGATCAAGGCCAACCTCAAGGACGAGGTCCAGGTCGCCGATCCCAACTCGTCGGGCACCTCCTATACGCTGCTGGCGACGCTGGTGCAGTTGATGGGAGAGGACAAGGCCTTCGACTATCTCAAGGCCCTGCACAGGAACATCAACCAGTACACGAAGTCCGGCGCGGCCCCCGCCAAGGCGACGAGCCTCGGCGAGACCACGGTCGGCATCACCTTCATGCACGACATGGTGACGATGGTCGTCGATGGCGGCCCGGTGAAGGTCGTCGCGCCCTGCGAGGGCACCGGCTACGAGATCGGCTCCATGTCGATGGTCAAGGGCGCGCGCAATCCCGACAGCGCGAAGAAGTTTTACGACTGGGCCCTGACCCCGGCCGCGCAGGCGCTGGCGACGCAAGCCAAATCCTATCAGGTGCCCTCGAACCGGAGCGTCGTGCCGCCGCCGCAGGCGCCCAAGCTCGAAGAGGTCAAGCTGATCGACTACGACTTCGCCAAATACGGCTCGTCGGCCGAACGCACCCGCCTGCTCAGCAAATGGGACCGTGAGGTGAAGGTTCTGCCGAAGTAGTCGGCCCGTCCGGTCGGAAACGGGAACGCCCGCCATGCGCGGATCGACGAAGCTCGCGCTGCTTCTGGGGTGGCTGGGCTATGGCCTGCTGCCCTGGTACCTGCTCGAACGGGTCAGCTTCAGCAGCTTCGGCTGGCTGGCGGGCTATCCCTTCGGGCGGGCCGGGAGCGCGCTGGCGCTGGCTCTCTCCGGGCAGGCGCCCTGGCTGCTGCCGGTCGGGCTCGCATTCGCGCTGGCGACGCTCGGGCTGTTTCGCCGGGACGAGACCGCGGTCGCGCGCCTGCTCATGCTCGCAGGCGCGGCCGGCATGGCGCTGTTCTTCGCGCAGGGCTTCGCCATCGGCCTGAAGGGTCAGGGCATGCCGTGGCTGGCGGCCCTCCTCGGCGGTGCGGGCGCGAGCCAGCCCGGCATGGGGGCGGGCGCTTTCCTCGCCATCCTGTCGCTGCTGCTGCTGTTCTGCCATGGCCTGGCGTATCGCGGCTATTGCAAGGGCGACCTCTTCACCACCAGCGCGATCGGCGTCATCGTCCTGCTGATCGGGCTTTTCATCTTCTTCCCGGTTGCGACCATCCTCGAAAGCGCCCTGATCGACCAGAACGGGGCTTTCGCCCTCTCGGCCTTCACCAGCCGCTTCTTCGATTCGTCGATCTGGGGGCTCGGCTGCATCACCGCCAACACCAATTGCGGCGTGGCCTGGAACACGCTGCTGCTGGCGGTGCTCTGCGGCGTCATCACCACGCTGCTCGGGCTTGCCTGCGCGCTCCTGATCCTGCGCACCGGCATGCCGGGCAAGCGCGTGATGCGGGCGCTGACCGTGCTGCCGATCATCACCCCGCCCTTCGTCATCGGGCTGGCGCTGATCCTGCTCTTCGGCCGTTCGGGACTGCTGTCGAACGTCCTGTATGAATGGTTCGACGTGCCGCGCTCGCGCTGGATCTACGGCCTGCCGGGCGTCCTGCTGGCGCAGGTTCTGGCCTTCGCGCCGATCGCGTTTCTGGTGCTGATCGGCGTGGTGCAGGGCATCAGTCCGAGCCTGGAGGAAGCCTCCCAGACGCTCGGCGCAAAACGCTGGCAGACCTTTCGCACCGTGACCTGGCCGCTGCTCAGGCCCGGCATCGCCAACGCCTTCCTGCTGGGCTTCGTCGAGAGCATGGCCGATTTCGGCAATCCGCTGGTGCTCGGCGGCAATTACGAGGTGCTGTCGACCAAGATCTTCTTCGCCGTCGTCGGGGCCTCGCATAATCAGGGCCAGGCGGCGGTGCTGGCCATCGTCCTGCTCGGCTTCACGCTCGGCGCGTTCTGGGTCCAGCAGCGCTGGCTCGGCGACAAATCCTACACCACGGTCACCGGCAAGGGTGATTCCGGCCTGCCCACGCCTCTGCCGCGCCGGGTCTCCTGGCTTGCCGGCCTCGTGATCCTGCCGTGGGTGGCGCTGACCTTCGTCATCTACCTCGTCATCCTGATCGGCGGCTTCGTGAAGTCGATGGGCCGGGACTACACCCCGACGCTCGAGCATTACCGCACGGGTTTCTCGATCGACTGGAGCCGAGGGCTGTTCTTCGACGGCGCGGCCTGGGATTCCTTCTTCACCACGATCAAGGTCGCGGCGATCTCCGCCCCGCTGACGGCGCTGATCGGCCTGATCACCGCCTATCTGCTGACGCGGCAGCGCTTCGCCGGGCGCGGCGCGCTCGAATTCGCGACCATGCTTTCCTTCGCCATTCCGGGCACCGTCATCGGCGTCGCCTACATCCTCGCCTTCAACGTCCCGCCGATCGAGATCACCGGCACGGGGCTGATCCTCGTCATCGCCTTCGTCTTCCGCAACATGCCTGTCGGCGTGCGCTCGGGCATCGCCGGCCTGTCGCAGATCGACAAGAGCCTCGACGAAGCCTCGACGACGCTGCGCGCCCGCTCCTTCACCACGCTCTGGCGCGTCGTGCTGCCGCTGCTCAAGCCCGCCATCGTCTCCGCGCTGGTCTATTCCTTCGTGCGCTCGATGACCGCCGTCAGCGCCGTGATCTTTCTCGTCTCGGCCGAGTACAATCTCGCCACCGCCTATATCGTCGGCCGCGTCGAGGCCGGCGAGTTCGGGCTGGCCATCGCCTATTCCTCGGTGCTGATCGTGGTCATGGCGCTCGGCATCGGCCTGATCCAGCTCGGCGTCGGCGAGCGAAAGCTTGGCCGGCGCAAACTCATCGCGTTGTCCGGTTCGGCCGCCCAGCCCATCGCGCAAGGAGCCGCAAGTTGACCAAGGCCGGCCCCGCCTCCGTCGAGTTCCGCAACGTTTCCATGCGCTATGGCAGCGTCACGGCGGTCGACAACGTCTCCTTCGCCATCGAGGCCGGCAGGCTGGTGACGCTGCTTGGCCCCTCGGGCTGCGGCAAGACCACGACCCTGCGCATGATCGCGGGCCTCGAGATCGCCAGCGAGGGCCAGATCCTGATCGCCGGCAGGGACGTGACGCGGCTCTCGGCGGCCGATCGCGACGTTTCGATGGTGTTCCAGTCCTACGCGCTGTTTCCGCATATGAGCGTCTTGGAGAACGCGGCCTACGGGCCCACGGTCAAGGGTCTCGGCAAGGAGGCCGCCCGCGAGATGGCCATGGCCAAGCTGGCGCTGGTCGGCCTCAAGGGGTTCGAGAAGCGCTATCCGTCCGAACTGTCGGGCGGCCAGCAGCAGCGCGTCGCGGTGGCCCGCGCCCTTGTGCTGGAGCCGCAGGTGCTGCTGTTCGACGAGCCGCTCTCGAACCTCGACGCCAAGCTGCGCCGTCGCGTCCGCGAGGAAATCCGCGAACTTCAGCAGGACCTCAACCTCACCGTCGCCTATGTCACGCATGATCAGGAGGAGGCGTTGGCCGTTTCCGACCGCATCATCGTGATGTCGAACGCCAGGATCGCGCAGGAGGGCGCGCCGCGCGAACTCTACGAGCAGCCCGCCAACGCCTTCGTGGCTGATTTCATCGGCGATGCGAATCTCATCGACGTGGCTATCACGCGCGTCACGGACGGCCGCGCCGACGTCGCGCTCGGGCCGCTGACGGTGTCGCTGCCGGCGCGGGGACTGTCGGTCGGTCCGGCCCGGATCGCGATCAGGCCTGAAAGCCTGCTGATCGGGCCCGCCGCCGATGCTGCGGGCCTTCCCGGCACGATCCGCAAATGCGCTTACCTGGGCAATCATCTCGACATCATGGTGACGACGGCGGTCGGCGAGCTCTTCGTCATCCAGTACGGCTCGCGCGAGATGCTGCCGGAGGGCTCGCCCGTCTCGCTGTCCTTTGCCGGCTCAGGCGTGACCCTGATCCCGCCGGTCTGAACCCTGGCCGCAAAACCGGCAATTTCTGTCGATCTGCGCAATAAATCGCAGGCGGCTGCCGCATTATCAGCATGTTTGAGCGTCATTGTCGTTGAGTTGGCTAATGAAAAAGACAGGATTCTGCGGTAGAATCGGTCACTGAATCGCGAGGCACCCGCTAGACATGACCGGCAACGACAGCGCCACCACGATCCTGATCCACCTCGCTGGCGGCGTGGCGCTGCTGATCTGGGCGGTCAGGCTGGTTCGGACGGGGGCGATGCGCGCCTTCGGCGGCTCGCTGCGCCAGGCGATCGCGCGCTTCACGCAGAACCGCATCGCCGCCTTCGGCAGCGGCGTCGGCGTCACCATGGTGCTGCAGAGCTCGACGGCGACGACGCTGCTGGTGTCCTCCTTCGCCGGCCGCGACCTGATCGCGCCCGCCATGGCGCTGGCCGTGCTGCTGGGGGCGAATTTCGGCACGGCGCTGGCCGCATTCGTGATCTCGCTCGATCTCGGCTGGCTCTGGGGCCTGTGCATCGCCATCGGCGTCGGCCTCTATCTCAGCCATGAGGCGATGGACCGCGCCCGCAATATCGGCCGCGTCGTCGTCGGCGTCGGCCTGATCCTGCTCGCCCTGATCGAACTCAACGCGGCCGCCGCTCCGCTGGCGCAGTCGCCGACCTTCCGCACACTGCTGGCCGCCATAGCCGGCGAGCCGCTGCTCGCCGTCCTCGTCACTGTGGCCGCCACCTGGCTGACCCATTCCAGCATCGCCATCATCCTGCTGATCGCGACCTTCGCGGCGTCGGGCCTGTTTCCACCCGCGACCGCGCTGACGCTGGTCATTGGCGCCAATCTGGGCAATGCGCTGATCCCGGTGCTCGACCAGTTCGGTTCGCCCATCGCGCAGCGCCGCGCGGCCATCGGCAACCTCCTCACGCGCGTTGTGCTGGCGGTGCTGCTCCTGCCCTTCGTCCAGCCGCTCTCGACCTGGCTCATCGCGCTGCCGGCCGCCGATGCGCGGCTGGCGATCGAGTTCCATGTCGCGCTGAACCTGCTGGGGGCGTTGGCCTTTCTGCCGTTTGTCGGCCCCATCGCCGCACTCGTGGAGCGCTTCACGCCGGGCCGCGCCAGCGCCGAAGCGGAGGTCAAGCCGCGCCATCTCGACCCCAATCTGCTCGACAGCCCGTCCGAGGCGCTGGCCGGCGCGATGCGCGAGGCGCTGAGCCTCGGCGACCGGGTCGAGACCATGCTGCGCGACACCATGACCCTGATCGAGACCGACGAACTCAAGCTCTCCCGCGCCATCGCGGCGCAGGATGACGGCGTCGATACGATCCATGAATCGATCAAGCTCTATCTGGTCAAGGTTTCGCGCAACGAACTGAACGACGCCGACAGCCGCCGCCTGTTCGAGATCATGACGCTGATCACCAATCTCGAGCATATCGGCGACATCATCGACAAGAACCTGCGCGAACTGGCCGAGAAGAAGATCCGCAAGCGCTACGCCTTCTCGCCCGAGGGGCTGGCCGAGATCAGGGATTTCCACCAGCGCGTGGCGTCGGGGCTGGTGCTGGCGCTGAACGTCTTCGCGACGCGCGATCTCGCGCTCGCCCGGCAGCTCTTCACCGAGAAGGCGGTGATGCGGGATGCCGAGCGGCGCGCCACCGAAAGCCACTTCGAACGCCTGCGCTCGGGCCGCAGCGAGACGATCGAGACCAGCGCGATCCATCTCGACATCATCCGCGACCTCAAGCGCATCCACGGCCATGTCGCCTCGATCGGCTATCCGATCCTCGAAAGCGCCAACGCGCTGCGCGAGAGCCGGCTGATGGAAAGCCGCGACGCCCGGCTGCAGCAGGACCAGCCCAGCCTGGCCGGCGCGCCGCGCTGACGCGCTTTTTACGAATCCCAACCGTCGTCATCCCGGACAAGCGGCGCAGCCGCGCCGCTCCGGGATCCATCGTAAAGCGCCATCATACCCTATGATGGATCCCGGAGCTCCGCTTCGCTCGGTCCGGGATGACGGCTTATGGTGAATTCAGGCCAGGAGGGCACGCGATGAACGACAGAGATCCATCATTGCCCGAGCCCTTCGCCATTGCACTCGCCCGTCTCCGCGCCGCGCTGGCCGACGTCGCCAATGGCGATGTCGCCGCGATCAAGGCGCTCTACGCCCATGACGACGACGCCACCTCCTTCTATGGCTGGGGCGGCTACGAGAAGGGCTGGGACGAGGTTTCGCGCCGCTGGGACTGGGCGGCGACACAGTTCGGCGGCGGCACGGTCGCGCATGACAACGTCACCACCGTGGTCGGCGCTGACCTCGCCTTCATGACGGACATCGAGACCTTCGTCGTCATCCGGCCGGGCGCCAGCGAGCCGACGCGCTGGTCGAACCGCGTCACGCATGTCTTCCGGTTGCGGGATGGACGCTGGCGGCTGCTCCACCGCCATGCGAACCGGCTGGAGACGCGCTACGAGCCCGCCTCCCGCGAGGGCGGCTGAGCCGAGGCCTCAGTTTTTGCTGACGACGGGCTCCAGCGCCGCGATCAGCGTCTTGAGCCCGGGTTCGTCGACCAGATCGGCGGCGTCCTGCCGGCTGAACCAGTGGCACCGCCTCTGCGACTGCTCGGCCCAGTTCTCGAGTTGGCGTTCGAAATCGAGCCGGTAGAGTTTGACCTCGCAGAGCACGAAATGGTCGTCCAGCCGCTTCCAGTAGGTATAGCGGCCGACCGGCTTGCGGCCGATCCTGCCGACGACGCCGGCCTCCTCATAGGCCTCGCGCGCGGCGGCGTCGTTGTCGTCCAGCCCCTTGATCGGCCAGCCCTTGGGCACGATCCAGCGCTGCGTCGTGCGCGAGGTCACGAGCAGCACGTCGACACCGCCATCGACGGCGTGGCGGACGGGGACGGCTGCGACCTGCACCCGGGTCTCTGCGACGCCGCCCTTGGACTTCTTCATGGATCGTGGATGCTCCCTTGGCCCGTCCGGGCTCCCGCGTTGGCTTCGCACGGATCGTCATCGTCTTCCGCCGAGATCGTTCCATAAGGGACGATTCTCCAGCTTCCCATATAAGATCATTGTCCGGCTTTGCGACATATGCAGGGCCCCCAGACCCTGCCGGCATGACGCCTTGCCGGCTTAGCGATCGGCCGTCGCCGACGCCTTTCAAACGCGCGTCGAACCCGCCTTGCCGATGCCGTCATCGCAGTCCAAAAGCTGCGGGAGACAGACGGGACGGCGTTGGCGGACATCGGGAGCGAACATGAGCTGGAGCGACGCGCTTGGACTCTTGGGCTTCGTCGCGGCCTGCGTCGCAGTGGCGAGTTCGGGCGCGATCTTCAGGCCGGGCGACTGGTATGAGCGGCTGAGGAAGCCGTGGTGGCGACCGCCGAACTGGCTGTTCGCCCCGGCCTGGACGGTGCTCTATCTGATGATCGCGGTCTCGGGCTGGCTCGTCTGGCGTAAGGCGGGTTTTGCGGGAGCAGCCCTGCCACTGGCCCTCTACGGCGTCCAGCTCGGCCTCAACGCCGCCTGGTCGGGCCTCTTCTTCGGCCTGCGGCGGATGGATCTTGCTCTGGTCGATGTCGCGCTGCTCTGGCTCTCCATTCTGGGGCTGATCGTGCTGTTCAGGCCGATCGACGACATGGCGACGCTTCTGCTCGTCCCCTATCTCGCCTGGGTCAGCTTCGCGGCCTTCCTCAACTGGACGATGTTGCGGCTGAATCCCGACGCCGTGGCGGCCTGAACCGGCTCAATCGCCGCGCAGTCTGGCAAGGAAACGCGCCTGCGACAGCCGGCGCGTGCGTGTGGCCTCGACCGCCGCCTGCGGTGACATGGCGCTGAACGCGACCTGCGCCCGGCTGCGAAGCTGGGCGAAACCGTCGAGATGGCCTGAGATGATCGTCGCGATCTTGGGGTAGCCGCCGGTGGTCTGGTGGTCGGCGAGCAGCACGGCCGGCACGCCGTCGCCCGAAACCTGAATCGAACCCCGCGCGATCGGCTCCGACGGCATGTCGAGCACGGCGTCGGGCCTGAGCGACGGGCCTGCCAGCCGCACGCCCATCCGGTCATAGGCGTCGGTCAGGGTAAAGGGCTGCGACAGCAGCGTCTCGATCGTCTCGGGCGCAAAGAACCGGTCCTGCGGGCCGAGCACGACCTTGACGGTGTGGCGCGGTCGCGCCGAGACCGGGCAGTCCAACTCCCCGATCCGCGCCGGGCGGCGCTCGGCATCGGCGATGGTGATCCGCTGCCCCGCCATCAGCCTGCCGCCGCCGAAGCCGGACGGCCCATGTGTCGAGGCGCTGCCGAGCCAGGGTTTGGCGTCGAGCCGCCCGGCGAAGGCGAGATAGGTCCAGCTCCCCCAGAGGCCGGGCCTGATCGTCAGCCGCATGCCGGCCTTGAGTTCAGCCACGATCCAGGAGGGGTGCTCATGGCCACCGAGCGTGACGCGAAAGCCGCCCCCGGCCAGCGCGATCGTCACGCTGCCCTCCATGCACTCCAGCGCAAGCCCGCCCACCGAGACCTCGATTCCCGCCGCGCCGTCGGCATTGCCGAGCGCGGCGTTGGCGATGGCGAAGGAGCCGCGATCCATCGGCCCCGATGCCGGCACGCCATAGCGCATCAGCCTTGGCCTGCCGCCATCCTGCACGGTGACGAGCGGGCCGGCCTGCACGATATCGATGACGGCGCTCGCCATGGCTCAGGCGCTCCGCCTAGCCGAGAGTTTGGCCGCAGCGTCGAAGCTGGCGCGGTCGATCCGCCGGAAGCGCACATCGTCGCCGATCTCGAACAGGAAGGGGCGCCCTGTCTCCTCGCGCAGGATCTGCGTCGGCGAGCGGCCGATGATGTGCCAGCCGGTCGGCATGATCAGCGTGGTGACGAGGCATTGCGGCCCGGCGATGAGCACACTGCCCGCCGCGATCCCGCGCACCGGAGCCGGCTTGCGCGGCAGGCGGATCGCCTCGGGCACCCCGGCGAGATAGGCATAGCCGGGCGCGAAGCCATACATGAAGACGCTGTAGTCGCCGGCAAGATGCGCCGCGATCACCGCCTCGCGGGTGAGGCCCGTGGCGGCGGCGACCGCGTCGAGATCGGGCGCGAACTCGCCCTCGTAGCAGACCAGAACCTCGCGCGGCTCGCCCTTGGGTCGGAGGGTCGCCGGCTCCCTCAGCAACGCCGTCATCGCCGTCTCGACCAGATCATGGTCGCTGACCAGCGGATCGAAGCCGACCAGCAGGCTGGCATAGGCCGGCACGGCTTCCGTAAAGCCGGGAAACGGCGCTGCCGACAGCGCCGCGTCGAGCCGCCGGACCTGCGCGTTGATGCTGGCGTCGATGGTGTCGCCAAGCTCCACCAGCAAGGCATGCTCCGCCACCGGCTGGAAGCGCGGGAAGCCTTGCTTGTGAGAGTTCATGCAAGCGGCCCTCGACGCAGACTGGTCAACGCTCTCACCGTCTTTGCGAGCGAAGCGAAGCAATCCAGAGGGCGGCGCGAGAGGGTGGATTGCTTCGCTGCGCTCGCAAAGACGGAAAGGTCGCTGTCGTGCGCCGTGGGCATCATTCCAGCACTCAAGCCGGACGCGGCAGGAAGGGCGCGATGGCGATGCCAGCCTTCGTCAACGCCTCGCGCACGGTCCTTGCCATGGCGACTGCGCCTGCGCTGTCGCCATGCACGCAGATCGAATGCGCCGCCAGCGCGATCGGCGGCCCGTCCAGCGCCGGCATCAGCCCGGTGTCGAGCATATCGACCAGCCGCTGCGAGGCGGCGGCGGCATCATGGATCATCGCGCCCGCACGGCTGCGCGGCACCAATCGGCCATTGGGCAGATAGGCCCGGTCGGCGAAGATCTCGCTATGGACGGCGAGCCCGCAGGCGCGGGCGGCGGGCTCCAGTTCCGTGCCCGAGATCGCCAGCACGGCGAGATCGCGCGACACGGCCGCGACCGCGCGCGCGATCGCGTCGGCGACGTCGCGGTCGTCGCAGGCGAGGTTGCCGAGAGCGCCGTGCGGCTTGACATAGGCGACCTTGGCTCCCGCCAGCGCGGCCGCGCCCATCAGCGCGCCGATCTGCACGGCGGTGAAGCGCTCGATCTCGCGGGCCGTGCAGGGGATGATGCGGCGCCCAAAACCCTCGCGGTCGGCATAGCCAGGATGCGCGCCGATCACGACGCCGCGCGCTTTCGCCAGCGAAACCGTCTCGACCATCGTGTCGGGATCGCCGGCATGGCCGCCGCAGGCGATGTTGGCGCTGCTGACGAGGTCGAGCATGGCGGCGTCGTCGCCGGCGCGCCAGGGCCCGTAGCCTTCGCCGAGATCGGAGTTGAGGTCGATGCTGCGCGTCATCGCGTCATCCTAGCACGGAGCGGGGCAGAGCGGCCTGCCGCCTCAGCCATCCGCCACCGGCACAGTGTAGTTCAGCACCAGTCGCCCGCCATCGGGATAGATCGTCTGGCCCGTCATGTAGGAGGCGTCGTCGCTGGCGAGGAAGGCGGCGACCGAAGCGATCTCGGACGGCTCGCCGCAGCGGCCGATCGGCGTGCGCGAAAGCACGGCGCGGCGCGCCTCGTCGGAGGTCATGATCGCCTTCTCGACCATCTCGGTCAGGATCGTGCCCGGCCCGATGCCGACGACGCGAATGCCGTGCGGGGCCAGCGCCATCGCGGCGACCGCCGTGAGCTGGTTCATCCCGCCCTTCGACATGGCGTAGGTGGCAAGGTTCGGGTTCGCCAGCAGTGCGTTGATCGACGACATGTTGACGATCACGCCGCCGCCGCCTTGCGTGACCATCCGCCGCCCGGCGGCCTGCGTGCCGAAGAAGGCGCCTTTCAGGTTGACCCCGAGCACCGCGTCGAAATCGCCCTCCGCGATGTCCAGAAAAGGCTGGCTGCGGGCGATGCCGGCATTGTTGAGCATGATGTCGAGCCGGCAGAAGCGCTCGACCGCAGCCGCGATGAGCGCACCGACCTGCTCGCGTTTCGTCACGTCGGTCGGGACGGCGAGGACGTTCGCTGGTCTCCCGAGCGCATCGGCCGTCCGGGCAAGCTCCGCGCCGTCGATATCGGCGAGGACGAGCTTCGCGCCCTCCTGCAGGAAGCGCTCGGCGCAGGCGCGGCCCAGCCCCCGCGCCGCCCCCGTGATCACCGCGACCTTGCCGTCGAGCTTCATGATGCCGTCTCCCGTCAGCGCTTCAGCCTCGGCTTCTCGATTCCAGCCTGGTGGCAAAGCGCATCGACCATCGCGGAGAAATCGCGCCCGCCGAAGCCGCCGGCGCGGGCCGCGCTGAAGGCCTCGCGCGCGGCGGCCGCCAGCGGCATCGGCACTTTCGCGGCGTTCGCCGCGTCCACGATCAGGCTGAGGTCCTTGTGCGCGAGGTCGATGGTGAAGCCGGGCTCCGTATCGTCGATCAGCACCTTGTTGGGCCAGTTGACCTTGAGCTGCCCGTTCACGGCCGTGGTGCCGTAGAGCACGTCGAGCGTCGTCTCCAGCGTCAGCCCGAAGCGCTGCGACAAGGCCAGCGCCTCGGCGTTCATCTGGCACAGCGAGACGGCGAGGTAGTTGTTCACCAGCTTTGTCCGCATGCCGCTGCCGACCGGGCCGCAATGATGAATCGTCGAGCCCATGCCCTCCAGCAGCGGTTTCACGCGCGCGAAATCGGCCTCCGTGCCGCCGACCATGAAGAGCGATTCACCCCGGTCGGCATGGACCGCCAGCCGGCCGACCGGCGCATCGACATAGCCGATGCCTTTGGCCGCGGCCTGCTTCGCCAGCGCATCGGTAACGAGCGGGTCGATCGTGCTCATGTCCATGATCACGCTGCCGGGTTTGGCGTTCTCCAGCACGCCGCCGGGGCCGGCCAGGACCTGCTCGACGATGGCCGAGTTCGGCAGCATGGTCACGATCACATCGGATTGGGCCGCGACCTCGCCGGCCGACTCCGCCGGGCGCGCCTGCAGCGAGGCAAGTTCGTCGACGGCGTCGCGATTGACGTCATGGACGACGAGCCGAAAACCCTTGCGGCACAAATTGGAAGCCATGGGCCGGCCCATGCGGCCAAGCCCGACAAAACCGATCATGTCTGTCACAGCATTTCCTCGTTGTTTTTTGTCTTGGTTATCGCGTTCCAACTCACCACGTCATCCCGGACAAGCGGCGAAGCCGCGCCGCTCCGGGATCCATCATAGAGAGCCGTCATGTCCTATGATGGATCCCGGAGCTCCGCTTCGCTGCGTCCGGGATGACGCAGTGGGTGTGGACGGCAATGGGCATTACCCCTGCGGCAATCCCAGATGAGCCCGGAAACGGTTCTTGACGTAGACCGCGTCGCGCGAGGGCAGGGAGCGCGGCGGATTTTCGGCCGCGACCTTGATCACGAACAGGCGCGGACCTTCGGCCTTGGCCTGCAGCGTTCCCGCCAGCGCCTCGACCTCGTCCATTTCCTTCAGAGTCTCGGCCGTCGCGAAGCCGCAGACTTCCGCCACCTTCGCCAGATCGATGCCACGGCCGGTATGGCTGCCCTGCATCCCGGTCTCGCCGAAATGCTGGTTGTCGATCACGACGATGTCGAGATTCGTCGGCTTCGCCACGGCGATGGTGGCGAGCGCGCCAAAAGCCATCAACTGCTCGCCGTCGCCGGTGATGACCAGCACGCGCCGCGAGGCTTGCGCCTGCGCGATGCCGAGGCCCACCAGCGCTGCCCCGCCCATCGCTCCCCAGAGATAATAATTGCCGTCATGGTCGCCGGCTGCGTGGACGTCGTATGTCGCCGAGCCGAGCCCGCTCACGACGAGCATATCGCCGCGATCCTTCAGCAGAGTGGCGACGACGGCGCGGCGAGCGAGCGGTGCTGCATCGGGATTGGCCATGACGCTCACCACTTCTTCTTGCCGAGCAGGCGCTGGCCGATCAGCACCGCGATCTGCTGGTCGCCCTCATAGGCGAGCGCGGCCGCCGCCTCGACCGTATCGACGAGGTCTTCGGCCGTATCGGCCCGCATCACCTTGACGCCGACCGCCTCCAGCGCGGCTTGTGTGCCGCGTCCCATCGGCACCTGCCAGGGATTGAACTCGGCCCATTCGCCACGCATCGTCACCAGTATCAGCAACGGCGCCCGCGTCATCAGCGGCAGCGACAGCATGTTGATGCAGTTGCCGACGCCGCTCGACTGCATCAGCAGAACGCAACGCTGCCCGCCGAGCCAGGCCCCGGTCGAGATGGCGATGCCCTCTTCCTCGGTGGTGAGGACATTGGTGGTCACTTGGCGGTCGGCCTGGAACAGCCGGATCAGCGCGCTGTGGCCGGCATCGGGCACGAAGGCCATCTGACGGACATCGGCCGCCTTCAGAATGGCGTAAAGCCGCGCCGGCCAGCCGCTGATGGCGGCTGCAGCGGCTTCTGCGTCGGCGGCATTTGAAACGGTGGTCTGCTGCACGGCGTCCTCCGGTGATTTTGCGGGCGAGGATGGCCGCTGGCGGCGCTGGGCTCAAGCCCGGTGCGCCTGCGTTTGCAGGCAGGCGTCATGTCCTTTGGGCATGTGGCGCGCGGAGCCGGAATCCAGGGCTCCGCTTTCGCTGGATTTGCGCTAGCTTTCCGCATGTCGGCGGCCGCCGTCGCCAGCATCGCCGCGCCATGATCATCCGCCAGCTTGTCTATCTCGACGCGCTCGCCCGCGAGCGGCATTTCCGCAGGGCGGCCGAGGCCTGCCATGTCTCGCAGCCGACATTGTCTGCGGCCATTGCGCAGCTCGAGGCCGAGCTCGGCGTTCTGATCGTCGAGCGCGGCCGCCGTTTCCAGGGTTTCACGCGGGAGGGCGAGGTCGTGCTCGGCCATGCGAGACGCATTCTCGCCGAGGCCGATCTGCTGAAGGAATCGATTGCCGAACTGACGCAAGGCGTCAGCGGCCGCGTCAGGCTCGGCGCGATCCCGACCGCGCTGCCGATGGTCGCTCACATCACCGCGCCTTTCTCGGCGCGCTATCCGGGCGTCTCGCTCACCGTCCTGTCGCTGACCTCGGCCGAGATCCAGAGCCGCATCGACGCCTTCGAGCTCGATGTCGGCCTGACCTATCTCGACAACGAGCCGCTGGAGCGGGTGATCTCGAAGCCGGTCTATCAGGAATCCTACGTCCTGCTGACGCGCGAGGACGGCCCGCTCGCCGGTCGCGAGAGCATCAGCTGGGCGGATGCCGGCGCGCAAAAACTCTGCCTGCTGACGCCCGACATGCAGAACCGCCGCATCGTCGACGGCATCTTCCGCTCGGTCGGCGTCTCGCCGCGCCCGGCGATCGAGACCAACTCGATCTTCAATCTCTGTTCGCATGCCGGCATCGAGGGCGTCTCCAGCATCGTCTCGAGGCAGTTGCTGGAGTTCTTCGGCGTGCCGCTCGGCACCATGGCGCTGCCGCTGGTCGAGCCCGTGGCGCAGCGCACCATCGGGTTGATCGTCGCCGACCGGCAGCCCTTCGCGCCGCTGGCGCGCAATCTGCTCGCCATGTCGCAGCCGGTGGCGGAGGCCGTGCTGCCGCGCCGGCCGATTATGCGATAGTCGCGTTCTATCTCGGCAGGGTTCAAGCGGGACCTCTCCCGTCATTGCGAGCGCAGCGAAGCAATCCAGCCGTCTCGCGCAAACCTCTGGATTGCTTCGCTGCGCTCGCAATGACGGCAGGCGACAATTATAATAGGAAAGATCTATCAATCAGTCGGTAGAATCGATTTGAACTCGTTCCAGTCTTGGCGCTCCATTCCGCAAATGACGGCCTGCAAGGCAGGCAGGAGATGGCGGACCGATGCAGCGCTACCCGGCCTGGGATCAGGACGAGGCCCGTTCAATCATTGCCGGGCTCGCGCATCTCGAAGGCGCGACGCTGCCGATGCTGCACGCGCTGCAGGAGGCGTTCGGCCATGTCGACCCGCAGGCCGTGCCGCTGATCGCCGAGACGCTGAACCTGTCCCGCGCCGAGGTTCATGGCACGCTCTCCTTCTACCATGATTTCAGAGGCGCCCCGCCGCCGGCCCGCGTGGTCAAACTGTGCCGCGCCGAGGCCTGCCAGGCGCTGGGCTGCGAGGCTTTGGTCGAGGAGCTGGCGCGCGAGCATGGCGTCGCGGTCGATGCCGCAACGGAAAGCCTTGCCGTCGAGACGGTCTACTGCCTCGGCAATTGCGCGCTCGGCCCCGCCGCGCTCGTCGATGGCGAGTTGATCGGGCGGCTCGACGCCGGCCGGCTCGCCGATCTCTGCGGCCTGGCGGGAGCGTCGCCGTGAGTGAAGCGCTCCGCATCTTCGTCCCGATCGACGCCGCCGCCCTGTCCGTCGGCGCGGAAGCCGTGGCGCAGGCGATCCTGCGCGAGGCGCAAGAGCGCGGTATCGCGATCGACCTCGTCCGCAACGGCTCGCGCGGCATGCTCTGGCTGGAGCCGCTGGTCGAGGTCGAGACTCCTGAAGGCCGCATCGCCTATGGACCTGTCGCTGCGAGCGATGTCGCGGGCCTGTTCGATGCCGGCTTGCTGAGTGGCGGCGCGCATGCCTTGCTCCTGGGCGTCACGGAAAAGCTCGACTGGATGAAGCGCCAGCAGCGCCTCACCTTCGATCGCGTCGGCGTCACCGATCCGCTCTCGCTCGCCGACTACCAGTCCCATGACGGGTTTGCGGGACTGAAGGCCGCGCTGGCGCTGACCGGCGCGGAGATCGTCGAAACCGTCAAGGCATCCGGCCTGCGCGGGCGCGGCGGCGCGGGTTTTCCTACCGGCATCAAGTGGCAGACCGTCCACGACGCGCAGGCGGACCAGAAATACATCGTCTGCAACGCAGACGAGGGCGACAGCGGCACTTTCGCCGACCGGATGCTGATGGAGGGCGATCCCTTCCTGCTGATCGAGGGCATGGCGATCGCGGCCGTCGCGGTCGCAGCCACGCGCGGCTACATCTATCTGCGCTCGGAGTATCCGCATGCGCACCGCACGCTCCAGCGCGCCATCCTGAAGGCCGAAAACGCCGGCCTCCTCGGCGACGACGTGCTCGGCTCCGGCCGCGCCTTCCATCTCGAAGTCCGGCTCGGCGCGGGCGCCTATATCTGCGGCGAGGAGACGGCGCTGCTCGAAAGCCTCGAGGGCAGGCGCGGGGTGGTGCGCGCCAAACCGCCGATCCCGGCCTTGCAGGGCCTGTTCGGCAAGCCGACCATCGTCAACAACGTGCTCTCCTTCGCCGCCGTGCCGTGGATCCTCCAGCATGGCGGGCAGGCCTATGCCGATTACGGCATGGGCCGCTCGCGCGGCACGCTGCCGGTGCAGCTCGGCGGCAATGTCAGGCGCGGCGGGCTGGTCGAGCTCGCCTTCGGCGTCAGCCTGCGCGAGATCGTCGAGGATTTGGGCGGCGGCACGCTGTCTGGCCGGCCGCTCCGCGCGGTGCAGGTCGGCGGGCCCCTCGGGGCCTACCTGACGGCAGCCCAACTGGATGTGCAGATGGATTACGAGGCGCTCGCCGGCATGCGCGCCATGCTCGGCCATGGCGGCATCGTCGTCTTCGACGACAGCGTCGACATGGCCAAGCAGGCCCGGTTCGCCTTCGAGTTCTGCGCGAAAGAGAGCTGCGGCAAATGCACCCCCTGCCGCATCGGCGCGACGCGCGGCGTCGAGACGATGGACAGGATCATCGCCGGCATCGAGCGACCGAAGAACATCGCCGTGCTGCGCGATCTGTCGAAGCTCATGACTGACGCCTCGCTCTGCGCCATGGGCGGGCTGACGCCGATGCCGGTGCTGAGCGCGTTGAGCCATTTCTCCGAGGATTTCGACCGCGGCAACCACGCGGGCTCTTCCCTTCTCCCCTTGCGGGAGAAGGTGGCAGCGCGAAGCGCTGACGGATGAGGGGTCGCACAACCATGGCCACGTCGGCGCCTTGGGTCCTTGGTAGTCGGAGAGGGCGGCGCGACCCCTCATCCGGCGCTGCGCGCCACCTTCTCCCGAAAGGGGAGAAGGGGACCCCGCGCTGCCGAGGATTCGTGAACAGCATGGCTCCATCGTGGGGAGCGGAGAGGACATTCCCATGACCCTTATAAAGGAGATCGATTTCGGCACGCCGATCCGCGTCTCGGACAAAGCCGTGACGCTGACGATCGACGGCCAGAGCGTCACCGTGCCGGCCGGCACCTCGGTCATGGCCGCCGCCATGTCGCTGGGCACGAAAATCCCGAAACTCTGCGCCACGGATTCGCTCGAACCCTTCGGCTCCTGCCGGCTCTGCCTGGTCGAGATCGAGGGCAGGCACGGCACGCCGGCCTCCTGCACCACGCCGGCCGAGGACGGCATGGTCGTGCGCACCCAGTCGGAGAACCTCGCATCCCTGCGCAAGGGCGTGATGGAGCTCTACATCTCCGACCACCCGCTCGACTGCCTGACCTGCTCGGCCAATGGCGACTGCGAATTGCAGGACATGGCCGGCGCGGTCGGGCTGCGCGAGGTCCGCTACGGCTATGAGGGCGAGAACCACGTCTTCGCCAAGGGCAAGGAAGGGCTCGCCAACGAGAACTGGCTCGGCAAGGACGCCTCCAACCCCTATTTCACCTATGACCCGACGAAATGCATCGTCTGCAACCGCTGCGTCCGCGCCTGTGAGGAGGTGCAGGGCACGTTCGCGTTGACCATCACCGGGCGCGGCTTCGCGTCGCGGGTCGCGGCCGGACCGACGGATTTCCTCGGCTCGGAATGCGTGTCGTGCGGGGCCTGTGTGCAGGCCTGCCCGACGGCCACGCTGATGGAAAACTCCGCCATCCAGATGGGCCAGCCCGAGCATTCAAAGGTGACGACCTGCGCCTATTGCGGCGTCGGCTGCTCGTTCAAGGCCGAGATGCAGGGCGACAGGGTCGTCCGCATGGTTCCCTACAAGGCGGGCGCGGCCAATGAAGGCCATAGCTGCGTCAAGGGCCGCTTCGCCTGGGGCTATGCGACACACAAGGACCGCATCACCAAACCGATGATCCGCGGGAAGATCACCGATCCGTGGCGCGAGGTCTCCTGGGAAGAGGCGATCGGCCACGCGGCGTCCGAGTTCAGGCGCATTCAGGACCACTATGGCCGCGAGTCGGTCGGCGCGATCACCTCCTCGCGCTGCACCAACGAGGAGGTCTTCCTGATCCAGAAGCTGGTCCGCGCCGCCTTCGGCAACAACAATGTCGACACCTGCGCCCGCGTCTGCCATTCGCCGACTGGCTACGGGCTGAAGACGACGCTGGGAACCTCCGCCGGCACTCAGGACTTCAAGTCGGTCGCCAAGGCCGACGTCATCCTGATCATCGGCGCGAACCCGACCGACGGCCACCCGGTCTTCGCCTCGCGCATGAAGAAGCGCCTGCGTCAGGGCGCGAAACTGATCGTCGCCGATCCGCGCCGCATCGACATCGTCCGCACGCCCCATGTCGCGGCCGACTATCATCTCCAGCTCAAGCCCGGCACCAATGTCGCGCTGACCAACGCCATCGCGCATGTCGTCGTCACCGAGGGTCTGATCGACGAGGATTACGTCCGCGAACGCTGCGACCTCGCCGATTTCGAGCTTTGGGCCCGCTTTATCGCGCAGGAGCAAAACTCGCCCGAAGCGACGGAACAGTTCACCGGCGTGCCGGCGGCCGATCTCCGGGCCGCGGCGCGGCTCTACGCCACCGGCGGCAATGGCGCGATCTACTACGGGCTCGGCGTCACCGAGCACAGCCAGGGCTCGACCATGGTGATGGCGATGGCCAATCTCGCCATGGCGACCGGCAATATCGGCCGCGAGGGCGTTGGCATCAATCCGCTCCGCGGGCAGAACAACGTCCAGGGCGCTTGCGACATGGGTTCCTTCCCGCATGAGATGACCGGCTATCGCCATGTCTCCGACGATGCGACGCGGCAAATCTTCGAGACGATCTGGGGCGTGGCGCTCGACGACGAGCCCGGCCTGCGCATCCCCAACATGCTCGACGAGGCGGTCGGCGGCACCTTCAAGGCGCTCTATGTCCAGGGCGAGGACATCGCCCAGTCCGACCCCAACACCCAGCATGTGACGGCCGGCCTGTCGGCGATGGAATGCGTCGTCGTGCAGGACCTGTTCCTGAACGAGACCGCGAAATACGCCCATATCTTCCTGCCGGGCTCCTCCTTCCTGGAGAAGGACGGCACTTTCACCAATGCCGAGCGCCGCATCAACCGCGTCCGGCAGGTCATGGCCCCGCTCTCGGGCAAGGCCGAGTGGCAGGTCACGGCCGATTTCGCAAAGGCGCTCGGCTACGAGATGGATTATTCGCACCCGTCCGAGATCATGGACGAGATCGCCCGCCTGACCCCGAGCTTTTCGGGCGTCAGCTACGAGAAACTCGATGCGCTCGGCTCGGTGCAATGGCCCTGCAACGAGGCCGCGCCCGAGGGCACGCCGCTGATGCATGTCGACCGCTTCGTGCGCGGCAAGGGCCGCTTCATGATCACGGAGTTCGTGCCGACACAGGAGCGCACCGGCGCGCGCTTCCCGCTGATCCTGACGACCGGCCGCATCCTCTCGCAATACAATGTCGGGGCGCAGACGCGCCGCACCGCGAACTCCGCCTGGCATGACGAGGACGTGCTGGAAATCCACCCCTTCGACGCCGAGAACAGGGGCGTCAAGACCGGCGATCTCGTTTCGCTCGCCAGCCGCTCGGGAGACATCTCGCTGCGCGCGGAGGTCTCGGAGCGGATGCAGCCGGGCGTCGTCTACACGACGTTCCATCATGCCGAGACGGGCGCGAACGTGATCACGACCGACTATTCCGACTGGGCGACGAATTGCCCCGAATACAAGGTCACGGCCGTCGAGGTCCGGCGGACGAACTATTATTCGCAATGGCAGGAGCGCAACCGCGAGGAGGACGTCTCGCTGCGCCTGATCGCCGGCCGGGATGCGGGGAGGCTGCCCGATGCGGCGGAATAGCAAATCGTCGGAAGGCATCCCCGCCCAGCCTCCGGCCTCGCAGGCTGTCTCGGTCGCGCCGCTGCGTTTCGCCTCGCCTGCGCCTGGGTCAGGAATTGCCGAGGTCGCGGTCGAGGCGCCGGTCAGCATCGTCTACGGCAACCAGCCCTATGCGGTGATGATGGCGACGCCGTCCGATCTCGAGGACTTCGTTACCGGCTTCAGCCTGACCGAGGGCATCGTCCGTATAGCCGCCGAAATCCGGGGTATCGCCGTGTCGCCGCAGCCCGACGGCATCGTCGTCACGGTCGATCTGGAACCGGGGCGCTTCCGCGAGCATCTGGCGCGCCGCCGCAATCTCTCGGGCCGCACCTCCTGCGGGCTCTGCGGCGTGGAGACCCTGTCCGACATGCCCAGGGCCTCGCGCGGAGCAAATGCGGAAACCGCGCTGACGCCGGCCGCTATCCGTAACGCGCTGGGAGAGATCGAGCGTCATCAGCCGCTGAACCGCCTGACCCGCTCCGTCCATGCCGCTGCCTGGTGTGACCTTGACGGCCGCATCCTCGCCGCCCGCGAGGATGTCGGCCGCCACAATGCGCTCGACAAGCTGATCGGCGCGCGCCTGCGCGTCGGCCACAATGCGAAGGACGGCTTCGTGCTCGTCACCAGCCGCGCCTCCTTCGAGATGGTCGAGAAGGCGGCGATCTTCGGGGCCGGCGCATTGGTTGCGATCTCGGCCCCGACCTCGCTGGCGATCGAGCGGGCGCGGGCGCTGGGGTTGGCGCTGGTCTGCGTCGCCCGCGAGGATGGCGCGGTGCTCTTCGCCGGCGAATGGCAGCGCGAGAGCGAGTCCGCGGCGCGATGACGGAGATCGTTCACGCCGACGCGGAGAAGCGTGAAAAACTCGCGCATATGGCTGGGCAGATCGCCGATTTCTTCAAGGCCTATCCGGACGAACAGGCTGCGCCCGCCATCGCCGACCACATCAACCAGTTCTGGAGCCGGCGCATGCGCGCCGATTTCATCGCGGCCTTCGAGGCCGCGCCTGAAGCCCTTCCGCCGCTATTGCGAGCGGCGTTGCCGGCGCTCAGGCGCGCGCCGGCGGAGTAGCTTCGCCTACGCCGCCACGTCGCGCTGCGTCGGCCTTTCCCATTCCTCGCCCCAGACCATGACCGAATGGCCGGGCGAGACCTCGCGGAAGATGCGTTCGGGCGGCACGTAGTCGGCCGGGCGCACCGGGCTTTTGATCTCGTCGTTGGAGACCGGGCGCTTGTCGTGCCGGCGCGTCGGATCGGCGACCGGGACCGCCGCCAGAAGGCGCTTGGTGTAGGGGTGCTGCGGGTTGCCGAAGATCGTCTCGCGCGGGCCGATTTCGACGATCTCGCCGAGATACATCACCGCGACGCGGTGGCTGACGCGCTCCACCACCGCCATGTCGTGCGAGATGAACAGATAGGCGAGCTTCATGCGCGCCTGCAGTTCCAGCATCAGGTTGATGACCTGCGCCTTGACCGAAACGTCGAGCGCCGAGACCGATTCGTCGGCGACGATCAGCCGGGGTTCGACCGCGAGCGCGCGCGCGATGCAGATGCGTTGGCGCTGGCCGCCGGAGAACTCGTGCGGGAAGCGGTTGGCCATGTCGGGATTGAGCCCGACGCGGCGCAAAAGCTCGTCGACCTGCTCGCGCGCCTGCGTGCGGGTCGCCAGCTTGTTGATGATCAGCGGCTCGGCGATCGCGGTGCCGACATTCATGCGCGGATTGAGGGACGCGAACGGGTCCTGGAAGATCATCTGCATGCGCTTGCGCTGTTCGCGCAGCGCGGTCTGGTCGAGCGTCAGCATGTCGACGCCGTCGAGCAGCACCGAGCCGGCGATCGGCTCGATCAGCCGCATCACCGAGCGCCCTGTCGTCGACTTGCCGCAGCCGGATTCGCCGACCAAGGCCAGCGTCTCGCCGCCCTGCACGCTGAAGGAGACGTTCTCGACCGCGTGGACCCGGCCGGTGACGCGGGACAGGATGCCGCCGCGGATGTCGAAGCGCGTCGTCAGGCCGGAGACCTCCAGCACCGGACGTGCGGCGGCCTCCACCGTGTCGGGCACCTCGACCGGCACGTCGGACTCGCCGGTGGCGCGGTCGACCACAGGGAAGCGCATCGGCCGGGTCTTGCCCGTCATCGCGCCGAGCTTGGGCACGGCCGAGAGCAGCGAGCGCGTATAGGGGTGTTTTGCGCGGGCGAAGATGTCGGGCGTCTGCCCGGTCTCGACCGCCTCACCATTATACATCACCACCGTGCGGTCGGCGATCTCGGCGACGACGCCCATGTCGTGGGTGATGAAGAGGACGGACATGCCTTCCTCCTCCTGCAGCAGCTTGATCAATTGCAGGATCTGCGCCTGGATCGTGACGTCGAGCGCGGTGGTCGGCTCGTCGGCGATCAGCAGCTTGGGCTTGCAGGCCAGCGCCATGGCGATCATGACGCGCTGGCGCATGCCGCCGGAAAAGCGATGCGGATATTCGTTGAAGCGCGATTTCGCCGCCGGAATCCGGACCTTCTCGAGCAGCCGCACGACCTCGGCCTCGGCTTCCGAGCGCGACATGCCGCGATGCAGGATCAGCGATTCCGCGATCTGGAAACCGATGGTCAGCACCGGGTTTAGGCTGGTCATCGGCTCCTGGAAGATCATCGCCATGTCGTCGCCGCGGATCTTGCGCATCTCCGCATTCGGCAGCGTCAGCAGTTCGCGGCTGTTGAGCTTGACCGAGCCCTCGACGCGGCTGTTGCCCGCCGGCGTCAGCCGCATGATCGAGAGCGCGGTGACGCTCTTGCCCGAGCCGGATTCGCCGACGACCGCGACGGTCTCCTTCGGCGCGATGTCGAAGGAGACGTTGCGGACGACCGGCTTCCAGACGCCCTCGACCCGGAAGGCCGTGGTCAGGTTCGAGACGGAGAGGATGGGCTGGGTCATGAGACTCTTTCCGCTCGTCAGCTCACGCGGCGCGGGTCGAGCGCGTCGCGCAGCCCGTCGCCGATGAAGTTGATCGAGAGCACGGTCAGGAAGATCGCGGCGCCCGGGAACAGGGCCCAGTGCGGCGCGACGTCGAGATAGTCCTTGGCGTCGAACAGCAGCCGCCCCCAGGTCGGGATGTCGGGCGGAAAGCCGAGGCCGAGGAACGACAAGGTCGACTCCGCGATGATCGCGGAAGACACCTCGATCGTGCTCGCCACGATCACGGGGCCGATCGCGTTGGGCAGGATATGGCTGACCACCTGCCTGCGCCGCGATGCGCCATGCGCGCGCGCCGCTTCGACGAACTCCTTCTCGCGCAGCGAGAAGAACTGCGCCCTCACCAGCCGCGCCACGGGCATCCAGCGCAGGCCGCCGATCACGATGACGATCAGCACGAAGACGCCGCCCTCGAGGCCGAAGATCGCCTTGAGCTGCTCGCGGAAGAGATAGATCACCAGCAGCAGCAGCGGCAGCTGCGGCAGCGACAGGAAGAGGTCCGTCAGCCACATCAGCACCGTGTCGAGGTAGCCGCGCGACATGCCCGCGAGCGCCCCGATGATGACGCCCACCAGCGTCGCGACCACCATCGCCGCGAGCCCGACGGCCAGCGAGATGCGCCCGCCATAGATCATCCGCGCCAGCAGGTCCTGGCCGAGATCGTCCGTACCGAACGGGTGCCGCCAGGACGGCGTCTCCAGCCGTGCCGTGAAGTCGATTTCGTCGATCCCGATCGGCCAGAGCCACGGGCCGATCACGACGCCGAGGATCAGCAGGCCGAGGATCGTCGCGCTCGCCATGGCGAGCCTGTGACGCCGGAACCGCCGCCAGGTCTCGCGCGCCGGAGAGATCGACACGGTCCCGGCAACCGGGACGCCGGGCGTCTCAGTTGTAGGAGATGCGAGGGTCGAGCCAGCCATAGAGAAGGTCCGCGATGAGGTTGAACAGGACGACGAGGCAGGAGAACACGAAGGTCACCGCCATGATGACGGGCGTGTCGTTGGCGAGGATGGCGCTGATCAGCAGCGAGCCGATGCCCGGCACGCGGAAGATCTGCTCGGTGACGATCGCGCCGCCGAACACCGCCGGCATCTGCAGCGCCACCAGCGTCACGACCGGGATCAGCGCGTTGCGCGTGACATGCCGAAGCGTCACCGTCTTTTCGCCGAGCCCCTTGGCGCGCGCCGTGGTGACATAGTCGAGCCTGACCACGTCGAGCACGGCGGAGCGCACATAGCGGGTGTAGGACGCCGCCTGGAACAGGGCGAGCACCATGATCGGCATGATCGACTGCCGGAACATCTCCCAGTACCAGCGCCAGCCGGTCGCCGCGAGATCGGAGCGGTAGACGAAGGGCAGCCAGTCCAGCGTCACCGAGAACACCAGGATGAACAGCAGCCCGGTGAAGAAGGTCGGCAGCGAGAAGCCGACAAAGGCCAGCGTGTTGGCGATCTGGTCGAAGATCGAATAGGGCCGCGTCGCCGCATAGATGCCGATCGGCAGCGCGATCGCCAGCGCCAGGATCTGCGACGAGCCGACGATGAACAGCGTCGTCGGCACCCGCTGCAGGATCAGCGTATCGACATTGATGCGGCTGGCGAAGGAGAAGCCCCAGTCGCCCTGCGCCATGGCGGCAAGCCAGCGGACGTAGCGGACCAGCACCGGGTCGTCGATCCCGAATTTGGCGCGCAGGTTGGCGCGGACCTCGGGCGGGATGTTGGGGTTGGTCGCCAGCTCCTCGAACGGGTCGCCCGGCGCAAGGGCGAGAACCGTGAACAGGATCAGGCTGATCCCGAGCAGGCTCGGCAGGGCGATCAGCAGACGCCTGATGAGATAGGGGCCCATCAGGGACGCTCCGTGAAAGATGCCGGAGCATGGCGGCCGCCATGCTCCGGGAGTTTGGTTGCGGGTGAGGAGGGCGGCTTCAGGCTGAGGAGCCCGAAGCCGCCGCGGTCGATGATCCGCGAAAGCGGCGCGATCATGCCTCGCGATACCAGGTTCCGATCTGCCAGGTGTCGCTGTCCCAGCCGCTGTAGTTCGGCGTCAGTGTGTTGCCGGCGACGGCGACGCGGGTGCGCGCCAGAACCGGGAGAATGACGTTTGCACCGCAATAGATGTCGTTCATCTTGATGAACAGCGCCGCGCGCTTGACCGGGTCCAGTTCCTTCTGGGCCGCGCGATAGGCCTCGTCCGATTCGGCGCTGACATAGCGCGAGACGTTGCGGCCCTGCCACTTGTTCTCCTTCGTCGCGACCTCCCAGGAGACGAACTGGTTGAGGAAACGCTCCGGGTCGGGCTGCGTCATGGTGGTGGTGTACATCTCCATGTCGACATAGAGCTTGGTATAGGTGTCGGGGTTGGCGAAATCCGACGAGAAGAACACCGTGGCCGTCACCGACTTGATCTCGATGTCGATGCCGGCGCGCTGGCAGGCCTGCTTGATGATCGCCTGGGTCTTCTGGCGCGGCGCGTTGATCGACGTCTGGAAGACGTATTTCAGCTTCTTGCCGTCCTTCTCGCGGATGCCGTCGGAGCCGCGCTTGTAGCCTGCGTCGTCGAGGATCTTGTTCGCCTTGTCGATGTTGAATTCGTATTTCATGTTTGGCGAACGATACTGCGCCGGCGCATTGACGAAGTTGGCCGTCGCGGTGCCGCCGCGCCCATAGATGAATTTCTGCACCGAATCGCGGTCGATCAGCAGGTTGATCGCCTCGCGCACCTTGGGGTCCGAGAGCGTCGGGTGCTTGCTCTTTGCGTGCGAGCGCTCGCCCTCGATTTCGGTCCACGGGTCGGTGGTGTTCAGGATGATGAACTCGATATTGCCGCTGGGCACCGAGAGCACCTTGCCGCGCCCGCCGGTCTCCATGCGCTTCAGCACCTCGTCCTCGACCTGCATGTTCCAGGCGTAGTCGAACTCGCCGGTCTGCAGCACGGCGCGCGCCGCGGAGACGGCGTCACCGCCGCCCTTGATCTCGATCGTGTCGAAATGCGGCTGGTTGGCGACGTGATAGTCGGGGTTGCGCTCGCCGATGACGATGTCGCCCGGCTTGAAATCGACCAGCTTGTAGGGGCCGGTGCCGACCGGCTTGAGGTTGGCCGGGGCCTCGCGCGACTTCGCGCCGATGAACGGCTCGAACACATGCTTGGGAATGATCATGCCGACGACGCCGACGAAGGCGTCGGCCCAGAACGGGGTCGGCTGCTTGAACACGACCTTGACCGTCAGGTTGTCGACTTTCTCGACGGTGATGGTGTTGTAGGAGCCGCTGGTCACGGCCGCCGTGGCCGGGTCCTTCGCATACTCCCAGTTGAACACGACATCGTCGGCGGTGAACGGCTTGCCGTCATGCCATTTGACGTTGGGCTTCAGCTTCCAGGTCACCGACAGGCCGTCGGCAGCGAGGCCGCCATTGGCGCGCGTCGGCACCTCGGCGGCAAGGATCGGCGTCAGGTTGCCCTCGTTGTCCCAGCCGGCCAGGGGCTCGTAGAACACGCGCGAGCCGTCCTGGTCCTTGGTGCCGGTGGCGAAATGCGGGTTCAGCAGCGTCACCGCCTGCCAGTAGAGGATCTTGAGCGGGCCGCCGCCGCCGGCCTTGGTCGGCTTGTAGACGCGCGTGCTCTGCGCCATCGCCACGTCGTGCCAGACCAGCATCTGGGAGGCGATCGGCGCCGCGATCCCGACCGCGAGCATTTTTCGCATGAAGGACCGCCGCGACATCGCGCCATCCTTCACCTGCCCGATCAGATGGCGAATCTCGTGCTCTTTCATGGAAAATCCTCCGCTTGGTACAATGGCCGATGTCTCGGCGGCGCTTGGGCCGCTCGTTCCCCAAGGCGCGAGCAAGCCATGTGCCAACGCGTGCGTCAATCGTGCAGCGCGGTGCCGCTGGGGATTGAGCCTGAAAAATGGGCAGTGGCAAGGGCGTTTCGACGCGCCGGCGCCGCCGATGGCCTCAGGCGGCGAGGCTCGCATCGTCGGCGGAGGCGAGCAGATCGTCGAGCGTCGCGATCGCGGCCTTGCGGGCGGCGAGCAGGCTGGTCAAAGGCGGCGCGACGTCGCCGCCCGTGTCGACCGCCTGTTCGAGCGCGCGCGCGGCGGCCGAAAGCCGGGCGAAGCCGAGCAGGCCGGCGGTCGAGATCATGGCATGGGCGTCGGCGCGCAGCGCCGGCGATGCGGCCGAGCGCAGCCGGTCGGGCAGTTCGGTGCGGAAGCGCCGCAGCAGTTCGCGCACTTTGGCGGGGCCAAGCAGTTGCGTCAGTTCGTCGAGGCAGGCCCGGTCGAGCGCGGCCGGCGCAGGGTCGGCCGGCGGCGGGGCGGCCGGTCGTTTCTCCGGGTCGGACCAGCGCTCGACCATGGCCAGCAGCGCGTCGCGGCCGAAGGGCTTGCCGAGATGGTCGTTCATGCCCGCCTCGCGATAGCTTTCGACCTGCTGCGAGAAGACATTGGCGGTCAGCGCCACGATCGGCGTGAGCCGCGCCGGCTCGTCGATGTCGCGGATACGCCGCGTCGTCTCCAGCCCGTCCATGTCGGGCATCTGGACGTCCATCAGGATCATCTCGTGCCGGCGCTCGCGAAAAAGCGTGATCGCCTGGGGACCGCTATCGGCGAGGTCGACCCTGTGGCCGGCCGAGAGCAGCATCTCGCTGACGATCTCCAGATTGATGCTGAGATCGTCGACGAGCAGAATGCTGCGCGGGACGATGGCGGCGGCCGGCACGGCCTCGTCGCGGCGCTTGCAGCCTTCATCCTCCCTGGCCTCGACCAGCGGCAGGTCGAAATGAAAGCGCGAGCCCTCGCCGACGACGCTCTCGACGCCGATCGATCCGCCCATCAGTTCGACCAGCCGCCGCGAGATCGAGAGCCCGAGCCCGGTGCCGCCGTAATGCCGGCTGATCGAACCATCGACCTGCACGAAGTCCTGGAACAGATGCGCGATCCGCTCCTGCGAGATGCCGATGCCGGTGTCGCTGACGCAGACGCCCATCCGCGTCCCGTCGGCCGAGCGCGCGACCGAGAGCGTCACAGTCCCTGAAGGCGTGAACTTGACCGCGTTGTTGAGCAGGTTCAGCAGCACCTGACGCACCCGCGCCTCGTCGGCGACGATGCGGGCGGGGAAATCGGCGGCGAAGACGCAGTCGAGCCGCAAGCCCTTCTGGTCGGCGAGCCCGCGCGTCAGCGCGACGCAATCATCGGCCAGCTCCGCGAAATCGAGCGGCAGCAGTTCGAGCTCGACCTTTCCAGCCTCGATCTTGGCGAGGTCGAGCACGTCGTTGAGGATCGTCAGCAGCGAGGCGCCGGCTTTTTCGATCAGCCCGATCTGGCGGCTTAGCTCGGGGTCGCGTCCCTGACGCGCCCGCGCCAGCGCGGCGAAGCCGAGGATCGCGTTCAGCGGCGTGCGGATCTCGTGGCTCATCGAGGCGAGGAACTGCGTCTTGGCCTGGCTCGCCCGCTCGGCCGCCTCCTTGGCCCGGCTCAGCTCGTCGGCATGGGCCTGCCGCTCCGAGATGTCGCGCGCGACGACGAAGAGCCGTTCGCTTTCGCGGCCGATCTCGTGGACCGGCGTGATGATGAACTCCCACCAGCGCGCGACCCCGCCGAGCGTCGGGCACATCCGGATGAAGCGGTCGGTCTGGCCGCCGCGAACCCGGCGCAGGGCGAGATCGACGCGGGTGCGGTGCTCTTCGGGAAAGAGCAGCGAGAAGTGTCGGCCGCGCACGCTCTCGAAATCCTCGATCTCGAACAGCTCCTGGCCGAGATCGCTGATGAAGGTGATATGGCCGTCGAGATCGAGCAGCTGGATGCAGTCCGGGCTCGAATTCACGAGCGTATTGGCGAAGGCGACGCTGGCGTTCATCTCGTCGATCGCCCGGCGCTGCTCGGTGACGTCGGTATAGGTCCGCACCGCCCCGCCATTGGGCAGAGGCGTGGTCCTGATCTCGAGCACCGTGCCGTTGCGCCGTGCCCGTTGGTAGCAGCCCGGGGTCTGTGCCAGCGCAGCCCGGACGATTCGGTCGCGCATCTCGGGTGTCAGTTCGTCGAACTCGCCCTGGCTGTCCTGCCAGGCGAAGACCTCGCCCGGCAGCGGGCGGCTGGCCATCAGCGCCTCGGGCAGGTCGAGCAGTTCAAGCGCCTTCGCATTGTAGAGTTCGGTGCGCTGGTCGGGGCCGACCATCAGCAGGCCCTGCTGCATGTGCTGAAGCGTCGTGCGCAGATGGGCGTCGGCGCGGTCGCGCTGGCGCAGCATGCGGATCAGCATCAGGCCGAGCCCGAGCAGCGACATGGCGCAAAGGCCCGCGACCAGAAAGTCGCTGGAGAGCTCCTGCGTCCAGCGCGCCAGCACCTCCGCCTGCGACTGCGAGACCACGGCGACCAGCGCGGTCGTCTCGAGACGGCGATAGCTGATGATGCGGTCGATGCCGTCGATCGCGGAGCGCGCCTGGAAGGTGCCGGTCGGCCGATGCGGGAGATGATCGCGAAACAGCGGCCCCGTCGCGATGTTCTGGCCGACCTTGGCGGCGTCATAGGGCCGTCGCGCCAGGATCGTGCCATCGTCGCGAAACAGCACGACCGTGCCGTTGGCGCCGATGCTGAGCGAATCGTAGACTTGCTGGAGATAGGCCAGCGACAGGTTCGCCACGATGATCGTGTCGTCGATGCCCTGTCTCGGCGGAACGATCCGGCTCAGCGGCAGCAGCCAGCGCCCCGACGGCTCGTCGAGAACCGCCTTTCCCGTGCGCAAGCCCTCTGTCGTGTCGGCTCGCGCGGCCTCGGCCAGCGTCGCCAGCGGGCCGGCGCCGGCCTCCCGCGACCGCACGAAGTCGTAGAGGATCGCGCCGCTGCGCCGGTCGATCAGCGCGACGGAGTGCAGATGCGGCAGGCTGCGCGCCACATCGGCGAGCCAGGCGTCGAGGAAGCTGCGTCGCGACGTGTCCGAGGGATCGGGGCCGAGCTGCTGCCCGGCCGTCGTCATCACGATCTGGATGGAGTCGATCATCCGCGCCGCATGCCGGTCGAGCACCGCGACGAGGTTCTCGGTGTTGGCTCCGGCGTCGCGCAGCGCCCGCTGGCCAGAGTGCCAAAGAAACCAGCCTGTGGTCGCGATCAGCAGGCTCGCGGCCGTCAGCACGCCGAGGAGGATCGCCGGCGCGGTGATGCGCCGCGACCTTAGCTGCCACGATCCTGTCGTCATGCGCCTGTCAGCTCCGCTCTCCGCCGCAGTCCGGAACTGGTGCGGCGGTCGGCCTCGCAAACGCAAAGCCCCGCAAATCCAAGCACATGCGTAGTTAACGAAGCGTCAATCCAGGTCAGGTCAGGCCGCCATGCGCAGGGCAGCGACGGCGGCTTGCGCCCGCGTCAGGGCCGTCCTGACCGCAGCGCAGGCGGCAGGCTCGCGCCCGGTCGCCGCGCAGGCGCGGTTGAGGTCCGCGAGGCCGAGCATGCCGGCGCAACTGGCGAGCTCGGCGATGCGGCCGGCGCGCTGTGCGTCGAACCCCTCGGCCTCGGCGAGCGTGGCGATCTCGCCGAGCAATTGTCGCGTCAGCCGCTCGACCGAGGCCTGACCCAGCGCCGCGACGAGCGCGTCATGCACGGCATGGTCGAGCGCCGGCTCGGCCGGGGCTGGCGTGGGCGCGTCCGGTCGCGCCGGCTCGCGCAGGGCGTCGGCGATCGCTCCGGCCAGCGTCTCGGGTGAGAACGGCTTGGCGAGCAGCGTCGTTTGTCCCAGCGCCGCGAAACCGGCGTGGTCCTGGTCGGAGAGGCCCGACGCGATCACGATCAGCGGCATCGCCGCATGCGCCTGGCGCAAGCCCCGCAGGGCGGTCAGCGCCGTCTCCCGCGCCGCCGGCGTCGCGGAGACATCGACCAGCGCGACGTCCTGCCGTGAGCCGGTCGCGACGAAGCTCGCCGCTTCGATATCGGGCGCGCGGCAGACATTGTGGCCTGCCTGAGCCAGCAGCAGGGTCAGCATCTCACCGCCGACCGCGCCGTCATCGACCAGCAGCACGCGCGCGCCCGTGGCGACTTGCCCGCCGCCGGGAACGCCCGGCGACATCCTGGCCGGCGACGTCCTGGCCGGCGCGGCCTCGCGCGTCGCCGGCAGGGTGAAGCCGGTCAGCGGGCCGCTCGCCCGCTCCTGGGGCGCGACATCGCCGCCGACGAGCGCGATCAGCCGCCGCAGCGTCGCCGAGCGGATCGTCCGCAACTGCGCGATCACGCCGGCGTCGCGCTGCGACCCTGCGCCGGTTTCCGCCGTCGCATCGGGCAAATACGCCAGCCTGAAGCCGAGCGCCGGGTCGTCGCCATCGGCGAAGCCGACATGCAGCGTCGCCGCGCCCGGTCCCAGATGCGCCGCATCGTCGAGCATGGTCAGCAGGATCTGGCTGAGGCGGTGGGCGTCGCCGCGGACATGGCCGGGCACGGAGGCGTCGATGCGCCAGGCGAGGCGCGGCGCGCCTGCGGGCGCGACATCGCGGATCATGGTGACGGCGTTCTCGACCAGCTCGGCCGGGTCGAACCCGGTCAGGCTGGCGTCCTGCGGCGCTGGCTCCTTCAGAAAGTCGACCACGGTCTCGGTGACCAGCAGCACCTCCGAGAGGGAGGCCAGCGCGCGGGTCAGCAGGTCGTGCGCCCCGCTCGCCTCGGCCGGCGGACGGCGCAGATGGCTCTCGATCGCGGAGCGCAGCGTCGAAAGCGGCGTCGCGACGCCGTCGAGCAGGATCGGCCGCAGCGCGGGGCCGGGCGCGCCGGCCGGCGCGGTCCTGGCGACGGGCTCCACCTGTGGGGCGGGTTCGGCAGCCGGCGCTGATGGCGCTTCGGCCTTGGCTGCGGGCGGCGTCAGCACGATCACGCTCGCCTCGGCCGGCGCCGGCGCGGCGACCCGGCCCGGCCCTGCGCCGAGCAGCGTCGCGACCTTGCGCCAGCTTTGCGGCTCGGCGACCTTGAACAGCCCGTCGCAGATATCGGCATGGTCGTCGGAGAGCCCGATCACCGGCCGCTTGCGATCGGGATCGCGTCGCGAAATCCGGATCGCCTCGTTGATGCCGTGGCGCTCGAGCAGCAGCACGAGCTCGGCCTGCGCCGGCTCGACCAGCTCGAAGCACAGGGCCAGCGCCGTCGCCTGCTCCGGCGTCGGAGCCGGGCAGATGCAGGCGCGCGGGTGCAAGCCCAGGCCGTGATTGCGCCAGAGCGACAGCGTCGCCTCGCGCGGGGCGGCACCGGTCGCGCCCGAGCCGCCGGCCTGCGCGCCGGCGCAGAGCCGCTCGAGCGTCTCGAACAGCTCCGCCGGCTTGATCGGCTTGGGCAGGATCGCCCTGAACACTGCGTCGGAGCCGCGCCGCGCCGCCAGCCCGTTGCGGTCGGCGGTGAGGCCGATCAGCACCGGCGTCGCGCCCTCGCTCGGATGCTGCTCGCAGAGCAGCCGGCCGAGCGTGTAGCCGTCCATCTCGGGCAGGTGGTAGTCGATCAGGGCTGCGTCGTAGCGGGTCCGGCGCGCGCGATCGAGCGCGCTGAAACCGTCGGTGACGACATCGACCTCATGCCCCTGGCCGGTGAGCAGCGAGCGGATGATGTCCTGAGAGATCGGATCGTCTTCGATGAGAAGGATGCGGCGCGACATGGGCTGACCTCTCGGAGTGGCGGGCAAACGGGCGAAAGCGGCTAAGGTCTCAGTCGGTCGGTGCAGGCGTGCGGCCATGCAGCGCGATGACCCGCACCGGGCCGCCCGCCGCAGATCGTGTCGTCGGGCCGCGATAGGCCTCGGCGGGCAGGCTGGCATCGAGCGCGGGCGCTGCCTGTCCGGCCGCCTGCGCCGCGCCGGGCGGCAGTGCGGTGACGGGTGCGAGATAGCGCCCGCCGCCAAAGGCCGCCTGCGGAGCAGGCTGGTGGCGCTCCGGCGTGACGATCGGAACCTGCGCGACGGGCCTCGCCGCCACATGGGCCGTCGCCGCGCGGCGCACTGGCGCGGGCTTTGACTCGCCCCGGCTGGCGCTGCCGATGTCGAGCCTGTCGAAGCCGCCCGCGATCTGGTCGAGCGTGGCGTCGTCGCGGCAGATCAGGCCGCGCCAGGAGGCATCCCCGCCGAGCCGGCTGCGCACGCGCGCATCCGCCCCGTCGAGCCACTGCCAGGCATAGACGCAGCGGCGCGCGCCGGGGCCGGCGACGAGCGCCAGCCCATAGGGCCCAAAGCCGTTGTGGCGCGGCTGCGTCAGCACGCGGGGCTGGTCGCCCGGGAAGACCTCGGCGAGCTCCGCCCTGATCCCGGCCTCGCTCGGCCGCTCGGCGGCGGCGGTCCTGCCGGCATGCAGCGTCAGGAGCAGTCGGTTCCGCTCGCCCCCCTCGCGCCGCGCCAGCGCGATCTCCTGCACGCGCCGCCCGTCCTCGCGGCGTTCGCCGACTGAGACGGCAGCCTCCGTGCCCGGCGGCAGGCGCAGGAGCGCGGCGGAAACCGGGAGCGATGTCGCCGAGGCCGGCATGGCTTCGAAGGCAGGTGCGGCGGCCGAAGACGAGGCGAAGGCCTCTAGCGAGCGCGTGCTGCGCGCCTCGTCTCGCGCGGTGCAGCCGGCGGCGGCCAGCATCAGCACGGCGGCCGCGACGGGTCGCAGCGGGATCGAGCGAACGCGGATGGTCTGTCTCATGGTCATCATCCGGTTCAGCGCCGGAAGCGCAGGGCGGCGGATTCGCCCTGGCCGGAAGAGGGGTCGGAAGGCGCGGGCTGTCGCGCCGGCGCATCGTTCTGGACAGGGCTCGCCGCCCAGAGCGTGCCGCGCGCGGGCCGCTGCTCGCTGGCGGAAATGCCGGCCGGCTCTGCGGCTCCGTTCCAGCCCGGCAGCAGCGTGAAGCCGAGCGCCTCATAGGGCATGGCGGTGACGCCGCCGACGCGCCGCGCCACCAGCGGGCGCGCCTCGCCGCCGCGCGGCCGGAAGCCCTCGGTCGCGCCGCGCGCCGCGTCGGGGAAGCGCAGCGGGTTCTCGGGCGAAACCGCGATCGGGAAATCGCCGCGCTTGACCGCCGCATGCGGCTCCTGCGCCAGCGCCGAACCGGGCTGAGGCACGCGGATGGCGGCGAGCGTCGCCGGCCGAGCCGTATCCTCGGCAATCCGGGCGCGGGGCTGGTCGCACGGGCCGGGCGGCGGCTCGCGCCCGTCGCGGAAGATCAGCGCCACCACCTTCGGGAACAGCCCGTCATAGCGGTTGACCAGCTCGATGAAGTCGCGCTGGCGCTTCAGCCGCTGCAGCGAGAGCGCCTGGCCGTAGACCGTCGCCTCCTTGGGCAGCCAGGCGGAGGCGCGATGGAACCAGTCGAGCGCGGTCTCGAACTGGCAGGAGTTGTAGGCGTACCAGCCGAGCGCCTGCGCGCCCTCGCCGGAGCGGCTCTCAAGCGTGACGCGGGCATAGCGCGAAAGCCGCTCGGGCTCGATCGCGGGCGGAACCGGCTTCGTGAGCTCGCCTTCGAGCACGTCGATGAACAGGATCGCGTTGTTGACCAGCGGCTCGCGCCAGGCGAAGGCGACCTCCTCGGCCTCGCGCCGCATGCCCTGCCGCAGCAGCGTATGCGCCAGCCCATGCGCGATCATGGCGTCGCCGCCGCGCGCGATCGCGAGCTTGAACCAGGCGAGCGCCTCGGCGTTGCGGTTCTGCTTCAGCGCGAGCCACGCCACCAGCCCGGCCTGCCCGGCGTCCTCGGCCGATTTCGCATAAGCCTCGAAGGCAGCCAGCTCCGCCGGCTCCAGCGGCGTCTGGCGCTCGTCATGCAGCAGGGCGGCGATCCGCCCGCGTGTCACGTCGATAGCGAGCGCAGCGAATTCCGGCGCGCCGTTGCTGTCGGTCTTGCCCATGGCGAGCAGGAGTTCGACATCGGCCATCGGCAAAAGCGAGATCGCCTTGTGGATCGTGGCGCTGCGCTCCTTCGGGTCGCTCCGGCGGGTCAGGATCGCGGCATAGAGCGCAAACGCCTCGGGCTGGCGGTCGCTGCGGGCGAAACCTTCCGCCACGGCCCAGGCCAGCTCGACATCCTCGACATCGCCGCTCTTGCCGAATTCGCCGGCGAGATCGGCGACGGCGAGCCATTGCGACGCCTTCGCCTTGCCCAGCAGCGCGATCCGCATCTCCTTGCGCGCGAGCTTGCGGGCGAGGTCGTCGGAGGGCCGCCAGCCGGGCTCGGCGCGCTGGCGGGTCGCGATGGCGCGCTTGAGCCCGTCGAGATCGCCAGACGCGAACAGCGCCCAGAGCGGCTTCTCGCCGGCCTGGCCCGGCCGCGCCGTCCAGATGTCGTCGGGCACGCTCCAGCCCGGATGCAGCGCGGCCAGCCTTTTGCCCTCGGCCTCGGCGCGGGCGCGCTGGCCATGGGCGGCGTAGAAGCGCAAAGCCGTCTCGTCCACGGCTTGCGCGCCGGCCGCTCCGCCGAGCAGCGCGAGACCGGCCGCGAGGATGGCGAGCTTCAATCCTGCAGGCATGACGGATACCTCATGCGCGCGGCGGTGAGCGCCAGCAGATGCAGCGTCGCCGGATAATAGTGCTCGGCCGCCTGCGCGCCGCGCAGATGGCGCGGGAACGCTGCGCCCGTGCTCGCACAGGCCGAAAGCGCCGGCAGCGCCTCGTAGCCGCGCTCCTCCAGCAGCGTCGCGGTCTGACCCTGCGCGATCTCGACCAGCGCGACGCCCTTGCGCGGCTTGCCCGTCCAGACCGCGAGATAGCTCGCATGGTGGCGCGGCTGGTCGTATCCCGCCCAGGCGAGATAGAGCGGGATGCGGATGGCGTTGTAGGAGAACTGCGCCGGAAAGCCCTGCGCCGGCTGCGGCTCGCCGCCTGTCAGCGTGATCCAGTCGCTCGGCAGCTTTGCCGGTCCGAAGCGCGCCTTCTCGATCAGCTTCAGCCCGGCGCGGCCAAGCCCGGCCCAGTCGAATTCGGGCGCGACCAGCGGCAGGCGGGCGAAGGCCGGGAAGACGTAGTAGGACAAGTTCAGCACCGGCCCGTCCGGCCGGTCTTCCGCCGCAAAGCCGGAAAGCCCCGGCAGCAGCAGCGCGCCATGCGCGGTCTTGAGCAGGATCAGCTTGCGCCCGATCTCGACCGCGATCCGCCGCGCCGCGACCTTGTGCGAGACATCGCCCCAGGCCTCGGCGGCTTCCGTCAGCGCCCAGGCGATCAGCAGGTCGCCGTCGCTGGCGTTGTTCATGTCGGCGACGGCGGGGCGCTTCTCCGGCTCCCAGCGCCAGGCGGCGAGCTGGTCGTCGCGCACGAACAGATTGGCCCTCGTCCAGCCCCAGATCCGCTCGAAACCGGCGCGGTCGTCGGCCGCGACGGCCAGTAGCATGGCGTAGCCCTGGCCCTCGCTATGGCTGATAGCGCCGTTGGCCGTGTCGACCAGCCGGCCGGTCTCGGTGACGAAACGCGACTTGTAGGCGCGCCATGCCTCCTTGTTCGGCAGCATGCCGTGAAGCGATACGCCCCCTTGCGTCGGGGCGGCGGCATGCGCTGCAGGCAGCGCCAGCACGCCGAACGCGAGGCAGAGCCAGAGCGTGACGGTTCTCAGTCGAAAGCCGCTCATTCCTGCCTCCTGCCGGTGTTGAGCACGAGCCAGAGCGTCGCGGCGGCCAGGCACAGCACCAGCGCCAGCGCGAGCCCGACATAGGAGAGCGGGTTCAGCGAGAGCCAGCCGGCGGCGACGAGGCGCAGATTCAGGAGGTCGAACCCTTGCGTCGCGACATGGCGCAGCCGCTCGCCGGCAGGTAAAGCAACCACGCTCTCGTCGGCATTGAGCGCGGCCATCCGTCCGCCGAGCCGGCCCCAGATCTGCGGGTGCGTCAGGCACTGGACGCCGGCCTTCAGCGCGGCGGCGTCGGGCGCCGTGACCACGGTCCAGAGATTGCGGGACGCGGCGTCGGGGAAATCCTGCCCGACGATCAGCGCCGCGCGCGCCTGCACCACCTCGGCCTCGGACGCGGCCGCGCCGGGCTCGACCGGAGCCCAGAAGGGCAGGGCCGGCAAGCTCGCCCTGAGCCCGATGCTGGCGAGCGACAGGCCGGCGGCAGGCGCTGCGGCAAGTCCCCGCGTGGCCGCGGTCTGGAGAGCCGGCTGCGGCAGGCTGCAGCGCTGCGCCAGCGCCTCGGCCTCGGACATCTGCGCGGCAAGGCGCATCGTTCCCGGCTGGGACGCCGCCCGCCACGCGTTTTCGAGCCCGGCCGGATCGACGCCGGCGGCGCGCAAGAGCGCCGGATCGAGCGTCTGTGCGGGCGAGACCATCAGCACCTCGCCGGCGTCGCGCGCGGGCGCAGTCATGGCGAAGCTGAAGTCGATCGGCCGGCCCGCTGCCACCGCCAGCCGCGCGGCCAGCGTCAGCGCCGCCGCCATGGTCTGGCGGTCGGGATTGGGCACGAACAGGATCGGCCGCGCGCCCTCGTGCGAGAACGGAAAACCGCCCGCCGCCATCAGCGAAAGCTCCGGCGCGCGGCCGATGCGGGCGATGCGCGGCAGCACGAGTTCGCTGCGGTCGAGGATCTGGAGGCGGCGCAGGGAGGAGGCGCGCGAGACCGTGCAGCTTTCGTCGGCCTGCGTCGGCGTCTGCGCCAGGATTTCGATGCGGTTCTGCCCGGGTTTCAGCAGGCGCAGCGGCAGGAAGATCTGGTTGCGTTCGAGGTCGTCGGCCGCGCCCGCCCGCAGCATCTGCGTCGCGGCGGCATGGCCATTGACCTCGACCAGGATGTTGGCCTGCCGGGCGAGCTCGGCGCTGTGCGAGCCGGCGAGGTTCAGCGCCATGCGGTCGTAATCGGCCGGCAGAAAATCCATCGGCATGGCGATGTCGAGCCCGAGCCGGAACAGCCGGCCCGAGAATTCCGCGCCGGAGAATCCGGTCTGGCGCAGCGCGATCCGTTCGGACGCCCCGCTGGCGGCGTGTCCGGGCAGGAGCGCCGCCGCACGCAGGCCTGCCTCTGTGCCGGTCGCAGCCGTAGCGAGGCGCTCGGCGTTCCAGCGCGCCAGCGCGACATCGAGATCGGCCGCGTTGACGCCGGTGACGACGAATGTCGGCCCGCGCCCGGCTACTGCGGGCAGAAAACCGTAGCGTGGCCCGGCGACGAGCCCGAGATCGGCCAGTTCGGGCCGGGTCTGCAACTCCTCGGCCGTGCCGATGGCGAGGATGAGCCCGCCTGTGTCGGGCTCGGCTCCGGCGATGTCGACCACCGGCTGCAGCGAGCCGCCCGCGAGCGCGGCGATCTGCGCCGCCCTGACGGCGCGCCCGGCCATCTCCGGCGACAGCTTGCCCGCGAGCATGAGGCGGATCGCGCTCGCGCCGTCGCGGCGCGGCGGCACGGCGGCGATGTCGGCGGGCGTCGCGAAGCCGCCGGCGGTCCCGAGCAGCAGCCCTGTCTGCGCGACGTCGAGCGCGGTCCAGAGTTCATAGGTCGCCGCCGGCGAGCAATCGACGCGGTGGCGCTGCTCGATCAGGAGGCGCACCGCGTTGAAGCCGGGCTTCAGCAGGCCGGCGGGAACGGCGAATTCCCGCGTCGTCACGGCGTCGGGCGGGGCGAGCGCGGTTCTGGCGATCACCGCGCCATTGATGCTGAGCGTCGCCCGCGAGCCTTCCGGCATCACCGAGATCGCGGACAGGAAAGCCAGCCGGAAGCGCGCCGGCTCGCGCGCCTGCTGCGCTGTCAGATAGACCGGCCACTGGTTTTGCGCCCATTCTCCCGCAAAACGGAACCCCTTCAGCGTCGCTGGCAGGCGGCGCAGGCCCTCGTCGCGCGGCGCGACGGTCACGGCGGGCGGCGCGATCACGGCCGGCTCGGGCGCCGGCTCGCCGCGCGGCTCGGTCGGCAGCGTGAAGCTGCGCACCGGTCCGACGCCAACGAAGCTCTGCGCATGCACAGCCGCCGCCGCGAGGATGATGGCGGCGATGCCGGCGCTGAGCGCAGCGGGATGGGTAAGGCGCAGGCGCATCGGCTCAGGCAGCCCCCCGCCAGCAGGGGCGCATCGTCGCTAGCGACGGGTGGCCGCGCGCCCGACAGGGTCGCGATCGAGGCGAGCCAGTCCTGCGCCGCCAGCTTGGGCTCGGCGGTGGCGACTGGCCGCGTCTTGTCGGCAAGCGACTGGATGGTCGCCGCAAAAGCCGCTGGGTCGAAGGCCGGTGCGATTACGGGCGCAGTCTCGGCCGCTACGGTCGCAGTCTCGGCCTCGGGCGGCTTCCTGAACGCATAGGCCAGCGCCCGCAGCGGCTCGGTGACGCCCCAAAACATGAAGCGTGCGCTGCCGCGCACCAGCCCGATCGGCTTGCGCCGTCCTTCCAGGAAGCGCGCGATCGCAGCCGCATCGCCATACATCAGCTCCGCGACGGCGCGGTACTGCGCCGGCTTCAGCGCGGTGAAGGAAAGCCCGCAGCGGCTGGAGTCTCCGAGCTGTGCGACATGGCTCAGCGACACCTTGACGGGCGGCTGCGGGCTGACGCCCTCGCCGGGCTCCACGGCGAGCAGGCCCGAAGTCTCGCCCGTCTTGAGGACGAGCCCGGTAGGCAGCGCCGCGATCACGACGCCACAGCCGCCGGCCGAGACGTTCTCGATCGAAACCGGAATGGCATGGCCATCGACGGTCAGCGTGCCCCTGCGCGCCACGGCGAGGCGCGGATGCCGGTCGACCTGTTTGCGCTCGGCGACGGCGCCGAGCGCCACGCCCGCCACCAGCAGGTTGAAGCCGGTCCACAGGCCCACGACCAGCATGAGTTCGGTGACGCCGGGCTCGAACAGGTAGCGGAAGACCGCCGTGCCGACGCCGAGCGCCAGCAGCGCGAAGACGCCGAAGAACGGCCAGGCCAGTTCCGAGAGATGGTCGTTGTCGAGCGAGAGGCCCTTGGCTGTGACGTTGAAGGTCGGCTTGCGCGGCGAGGCGACGACCGAGACGATCGCTTTGGCCAGGAACACGCCCTGCACGTACTCGTAGAGCTCCGACATCCACGGCCAGCGGACATGGCCGTAGAGATAGCTCTGCATCACCATGTTAACAGCGACATAGGAGAGCGTGTAGGCGATGGTCTCGTCAATGCTGGAGACGAAGATCTTCACGTCGAGGAAGATGTAGAGCAGCGGCGCGACCATGAAGATCAGCCGCGGCACCGGGAAGAACCAGAAGGTCATGCTCGAGAGATAGGCGATGCGCTGGATCGGCTTCAGGCCGGCCCGGATCGCCGGGTTCTTGAGCATCAGGATCTGGAACATGCCCTGGCACCAGCGCGAGCGCTGGCCGATGAAGCTCGCGAAGGTTTCCGGCTGCAGGCCGGCGATCAGCGGCTTGTCGACGTATAGAGAGGTCCAGCCCTGCGCATGCAGTTCGAAGGCGGTCTCGCAATCCTCGGTGATGGTGATGCCGGAGAAGCCGCCGGTGGTGGCCAGCGCCGAGCGCCGCAGCAGCGCCGCCGAGCCGCAGAAGAACGAGCCGTTCCACTTGTCGAGCCCGCGCTGCGTGACCGCATAGAACATCTCGTTCTCGGACGGCATGCGCTGGAAGGTGCGCAGATTCTTCTCGATCGGATCGGGATTGAGGAAGACATGCGGCGTCTGGACGAGGAAGAGCTTTTGGTCGCGGGCGAAATGGCCGACCGTCTCGCGCAGGAACTGCCGGAACGGCGCATGGTCGGCGTCGAACACGACGACGATCTCGGCCTTCGAATGGGCCAGCCCGTTGTTGAGGTTGCCGGCCTTGGCGTGCTCGTTCTTGGCCCGCGTCAGATAGACGGCGCCCAGTTCACGGCACAGCGCCTGCAGCGTGGCGCGGCGGCTGCGGGCGGCGGCGGCTTTGGCTGCGTCCCTGTCGTTGCATTTCTGGTCCGAGCCGCCATCGTCGAGCAGCCAGACGGTCAGCTTGTCGGCCGGGTAGTCCATGTTCTTCGCGGCGGCGACCGTCATCGCGAGGATGGTCTCGTCTTCGTTGTAGCTCGGGATGAAGACGTCGACGGTCGGCAGCGCGGCGTCCTCGTCGCGCGGCAGGCTCTTGCGGCGCAACGGGTCGGCGTTGATGACGAGGCTGATCGCCAGCACGAAGGCGCAAAACAGCTCCGCGCCCAGCAGCACGACGCCGAAGCCGAAGCCGACGGCGTCCGAGACCGGCGGCAGCGTCGAGGTCAGCCGCCAGTAGAGATAGCGCAGCAGCACGGTCGAGCCGAGCGCGAGGAAGAGATAGCGCGTCCAGGCGAGGCGCGGCAGCCGCGCGAGGGCAACGAGCCCGGCGACGACGACGAGGCCGAGCGCGCCTTGCGCCTGGACGCTGACCGGCTGCGTCACCAGCACGAACATCAAGGCTCCGCAGACGAGCCAGCAGCTCCAGCGCAGCGCCGCGACGAGGCGGGTCGGCCGGAACCGCGCCATGGCGGCAGGTGTGGAGAGCGTTGTGTCGGTTAAGGTCGCGTCGGTCATGGCGTCAGAACTGCGCCCGGACATCGACAGCGCCATAGACGCCGCTCTTCTGCTCGCGGTCGTACTGGTACCCGGCCGAGAGCGAGGCCTGTATCGGGCCGAGCTGCAGCCCCGTCAGATGCGCGCCGATGCGGAACTGGTTGTAGAAATCATTGCCGAGGACCGCGACCTCGGGGCCGAGATAGACGTTTCCGCCCACGCGGTAGCCGGCCTTGATCCGGCCGAAATAGGCCATGTCGTTGGTGCTGAACGAGCCATAGGCCTGCACCATCGTGCGCTCGCTCGGTTTCGCGTAGAAGTCGAGCGCGCCCTTCAGGCCATAGCTCGTGCCGACGACCGGGTTGGCCGGGTCGGCCACCGAAAGCGAGGTGTCGCGTACCGAGAGGCCGACGAAGCCCGCGAGCTTCGCTTCGCGCCAGACCCATTCATAGCCGGCGAGCGCCGCGCCCTCGATCTGCTCGCCGCGCACTTTCGCCCCGTTGTCGGCGCGATACTCGTAAGTCCCCGCCAGCGCCTCGACCCGGATGCGCGCGCCGCTGTCGCGCAGCGAGCCGCCGATCGCGGCCGTGCCGCCGGCATTGGCGAAAACCGAGTTGTTCGAGGTCACCGTGGTCGAGGCGTCGAGGCTGACGATCCAGTCCTCGGACCCCTTGGGCGCGGTGGCGCCGGTGTACCAGTCGGCCGCACGGACAGCGCTCGTCGACAGGGCGAGCGCCGCCAGCACCGCGAGGTCGCGTGGAACCGTGTGAAGACGCAAACGCAACATGACGCGGACAACCCCGTTTCAGCCCGGGCGGCGCTTCTCGCTGAAGCTCTTCCGGACAGGCCGAAACTCGGGCTGGCGCTGTAAACAAAGGCTTGCCCGCGACGGTCGCAGGGCCGGTGCGGACGGACTAGGCCATTCGGACGGGCGAGGGCGGCCCGCGACGCATGAACGCGCGGTGACCGGCGGGCATGGCGTCCGCCTCGGAGAGGGGCGATCGCCGCAAATGCGCGGTTTCGCGGTCATCATCGCGTAACCATGCCGCTCGGGCGGCTCACCCTGCGCTGCCGATCCTTGCCGACCCGTCCGATCAGCCTAGTCCGTCCGGAAGCGCCGCCGCTCTCCGGGACCGCGCCCGCGCCCGCGCCTCCGCTGCAAGGCGCTTGGACCGCTGGCCGTTCTGCCGTTAGCGTTAACCCGTCGTGAAGACCGGGAGGCGCTTTCTCGGCTGATCCGCCCGCCGCCAGTTCGTTTCCTCAAGGCTCCGCTCGCCATGGCCGTTTCCCGTTCCTGCGCCCTGATCGCCGATGACGACGCCTTCTTCCGCATCGCGCTCAGCGCTATCCTGACGCGCCAGCTCGGTTTCGAGACCGTGCTGGAGGCAGGCTCCCTGGACGATGCGCTGGAGTTGCTCGGCACCCGCCCCGACATCAGGCTGGCGCTGTTCGACCTCTCGATGCCGGGCATGAAGCAGGCGGCGAGTCTGGCGGCCGTGCGCGAATGCGCCGAGCACGTCACGCTCGCGGTCGTCTCGGGCTCGACGGCGCGGGAAGACATTCTCGGCGCGCTCGGGGCCGGCGTGCATGGCTACATCCCCAAGGTCATCGGGCCGGCCGAACTCTGCCGCGCGCTGGAGACGGTGTTGTCCGGGCAGATCTATGTCCCGGCGGTTCTCGCCCAGCCGCCGGCCTCGGACGCCTCCGCCGCGCCGCTCTCCTCCGAACAGGCCTCGGCCAGCACGGCCAAGCTGACGCCGCGCCAGCGCGAGGTGCTCGATGCGCTCGTGCTCGGCCGCTCCAACAAGGAGATCGCGCGCCAGCTCGGCCTCGGCGAGGGCACCGTCAAGATCCATGTCGCGGCGCTGCTGCGGACCTTGCGCCTGCCCAACCGCGCGGCCGCCGCCGCCTATGGCGCGCGCAACGCGCCGTAGGCGCGGCGGAACCGCCGGCTACATTACCGCCTTGGGCAGCCAGAGCGCGAGTTGCGGGAACCCCATCAGGATAAGCACCGCCAGGATGTAGACCAGCACGAACGGGATCACGCCGGAGAACACGTCCGTGATCGGCCCGCCATCGCGGCGCATGCCCTGCAGCACATAGAGCACCGTGCCGTCGGGCGGCGAGACCAGCGCGATCTCGACCAGCATGGTGACGACGACGCCGAACCAGATCGGGTCGTAGCCCAGCGCGACGACGACCGGAAACACCACCGGGATCGTCGTCACCACCATGGAGAACCCCTCCATGAAGGTGCCGAGCGCCAGATAGAAGCCGATGATCAGCAGCATGATCGCCCAGGGCGGCAGCGGCATCTCGCTGACGAGCTTGGCCAGCGCCTGCGGCACGCCCAAGCCGACGAAAACGTAGTTCAGCACATAGGCCCCGAACAGGATCAGCCCGATCAGCGCCGTGTTGCGCGCGGTCGCCTCCGCCGAGGCATTGAGCATCCGGAAATTCAGCCGGCCCTCGATCGCCGCGAACACCATCGCGCCGATGACCCCGAGCGCGGCCGATTCCGTCGCGGTGGCGAGCCCGCCATAGATCGTGCCGAGCACGATCAGGATCAAAAGCGCGGTCGGCAGCAGGTCGAGCAGGCTGCGCAGCTTCACCTTCAGGGGAATGCGCGGGGCGTCCCTGTCCACCAGCGGCGCGGCCGTGCGCGCCTTCCACAGGATCACCAGCACGAACAGCACGACCACGAGGATGCTCGGCCCCACCGCAGCCAGATAGAGCGCCCCGACCGAGGTCTCGGTGATCAGCCCGTAGATGATGAAGGTGATGCCGGGCGGGATCAGGTTGCCGAGCGCCCCGCCGGCCGCGAGCGAGCCGAGCACCATCTTCGGGTCGTAGCGCGAGCCCTGGAAGAAAGGCAGCGCGACCGAGCCCATGGTCGCGGCCGTCGCGACCGACGAGCCCGAGATCGCCGAGAACACGCCCGACGCGGCGATGTTGGTGTGCAGAAGCCCGCCGGGCATCCGGTCGAGCCAGACATTGAGCGAGCGGTAGAGCCGCTCCGACAGCCCCGAGCGCAGCAGGATCTCGCCCATCAGCAGAAACAACGGCACCGCCACCAGCACGAAGCTGGAAGAAGGGTTCCACACGGTCTGGCCGATGAAGGTCCAGAACGGCCGGTCGGAGAAGGCGAACCCGACGATCAGCCCGAGCACGCCGAGCGCCGCGCCGATATAGATGCCGGCTCCGAAGAACACGAGGAACAGCCCGACCAGCAGCAACACCTCGCCGATCAGGTTGGTGTTGGGGCCGACGCCCATGAAGCTCATGCCGACCATCAGGCCGACCAGCGTGAGCAGGAAGACGATCGCGATCACGGCCGCGTCTCCTTGGGCATGCCCTGCGCAGGCAGCGCCCCGACCGCCTCCAGCGCCTCGGCCGCCTCCTCGTCATAGCTGCGCGCATGCAGCATCGCCTCGGCCTCGGCCCCGCGGCCGGCGATGACCAGCAGCGTCGCCTCCGCCAGCATCAGCAGGATCAGCACGAGGAAGACGATGATGCCGAATGTCCACAGCCCCTGCGGAATCCACAGCGGCGTGCGCAGCACGCTGATGTCGGTCGCGCCGAACAGCAGCGACTCGTCGACCAGCTCCCACGCCCCCTTGGCGAGGAAGCCGATGAACACCGCCAGCGCCGCGAGGCTCAGCAGATGCATCGGGTAACGGATTTTCGGTGGCAGGAAGTTGATCAGCACGTCGATGCGGACATGGGCGCGGCTGGTCAGCGTATGCGCCAGCGCCCAGGAGATGCCGAAGGCAAGCGAGTAGCCGGTCAGCTCCGTCGTCGCCTGCGACGAGAAACCGAGGAAGCGCCGCGCCAGCACGTCGAAGGTGATGAAGGCGGCGCAGAGGATGAAGCCCCAGCCGGCCGCATAGCCCATGCCGGTGCCGAGCCTGGCGATCGTCCTTCGACAGAAGGACGCCGCGACGATCGAGGATGAGAGCATCGCGGCGTCTGGTCCTTACTTGGGTTCGTAGCGCACGCCGGTGATCGGGGCGACCAGCCGGTTATAGGCTTCGCCGCAACGCTCGCCGCAGCGCTTGACCCAGGCCGGCAGGACCGCCGTGCTGAGCGAGGCGCGCAAGGTCGCCATGTCGGCCTCGGTCGGCCGCGTCACCGTCATCGGCTTGTTCTCGACGACATGGCCGATCCTGCAGCCCTCCTTCTTGCCCGCATTGCAGGCGATGCCGTCCTCGGTCGCCTCCAGCCCCAGCGCCCATTGCTGGTCCTCGACCTGCTTGAAGGTCGCCTGCAGGAAGGCGCGCACGTCGGGGTCGAGCTTGTTCCACCAGGCGAGATTGGCGAAATAGGCCGAGTTGCCCCAGGAGACGGGCAGGGCGTACATGTGCCTCGTCACCTCGTACCAGCGCGCGCCGTTGCCGGTCGCGGTGCCGGTGATGGCGCAATCGACGACGCCGCGCTCCAGCGCGCCATAGACCTCCGGAAAGCCGATCGCGGTCGGCTGCGCGCCGAAGGACTGCACGAAATCATTGGTCGAGCCGCCGGCCGTGCGGATGCGCCTTCCCTTGAGGTCGGCCAGGCTCGTCACCGGTTCGCGGCAGTAGAACACCTGCGCCGGATAGGGGAAGGTCGCGATGATGCGCACCCCGAAGCGCTCGAGCTCCTTGTTGACCTCCGGCAGCACCGCGTCGATCACCTTACGAGATTGCGCATGCGAGGGGTTGAGGCCGGCGAGATCGGACATTTCCAGCATCGGCACGTCGCCCGCCACCGTCGGCAGGGCCGGCGCGCCGATGTCGATCTGGCCCGAGCGGATCACGCGCAGCAGCTCGGGCCCGGTCAGCGCCCGCTCCGGCCAGCTCGCCAGCGTCACCTTGATGCGCCCGCCGCTCTTCTCCGGGATGCCCTCGCGCAGCATCGGGATGTCGACCTTGGTGTATTGCGGAATGGTCGGCGAAAGCTGCGTCACCATGGTGATGGCGACGGGCGGCCCCGGCGGCAGGGTCTGGGCGGCGCCCGGGCCGAGCTGCGTCAGGGCGGCGGCGAAGGCCGTCGCTGCAAGGCGATAACGCGATGTCATGGGTTCATCCTCCCGATGCGCGGCCGCAGGCTGGCGGCGCGGCTCTCGCATCATGGATGCAATCGCCGCGCCTGCAAGCACGTGGAGCGCGAAGAAAGTCGATCATTTGAGCGCCACCCGGTCCCCTCCCCACCGCAAGCGGGGGGAGGGGGCGGGTAGGGTCTCGCCTCGATTGGGTAGGGGGAAAGGCCTCACTTCGCCTGATAGGTCACGCCGCTGATCGGCGCGACGGAGCGGTTGTAGATCTCGACGCATCTCGCACCGCAGCGCTCCATGAAGGCGGGCAGGATCGCCGAGGTCAGCGTCGTGCGCAGCGTGTCGGTGTCGGCCTGCACCGGGCGGTAGAGCGTCATCGGCTTGGTCTCGACGACCTTGCCGATCCTGCATCCCGCCTTGTCGCCGCTGTTGCAGGCGAGCCCGTCCTCGGTCGTCTCCTCGCCGAGCGTCCACTGCGCCTCCTCGACCTCCTTCATCGTCGTGTCGAGAAAGCTCCGCACCGCCGGGTCGAGCCTGTTCCACCAGTTCAGGTTCACGACATACATCGAGACCGACCAGAACAGCGGCAGCGCGTATTGAGACTGGCTGACCTCGTACCAGCGCGCGCCATTGCCCGAGCTCGATCCCGTGATCGCGCAGTCGACGACGCCGCGCTCCAGCGCCGCATAGACTTCCGGGAAGCCGATCGCGGTCGGCTGCGCGCCGATCGAGGTGACGAAGGTGTTGGACGAGCCGCCCCCGGTGCGGATGCGCTTGCCTTTCAGGTCGGCGAGGCTCGTTACCTTGTCGCGGCAGAAGAACACCTGCGCCGCGAAGGGATACATCGCGACGATGCGGGTGTTGAAGCGCTCCAGCTCCTTGTTGAGCTCGGGCAGCAGCGTCTGCGCCACTTTTCGCGCCTGCGCCACGGTCGGGTTCAGGCCCGCCAGATCGACCATGTCGAGCAGCGGCACCTCGCCGGAGACGGTGTTGAGCGGCACCGCGCCGATATCGACCTGGCCGGAGCGGACGAGGCGGATGATCTCGGGGCCGTTCAGGCTGCGCTCGGGCCAGCTCGCCAGCGTCACCTGCACGCGCCCGCCCGATTTCTGCGGCACGCCCTCGCGCAGCAGCGGGATGTCCACCTTGGTGTATTGCGGCAATTGTGGCCCCACCTGCGTCACCGCCTGGATGTTGACCGTCGGGCCGGGCGGCAGGCCTTGAGCCTGCACGCCGGCAAGGGGAAGGCCCGTCAGGGCGGTGGCGAGGCATCCGGCAATCAGTCTCATCTCAGTTCCCCTTGTCTCGTTGCAATCCAGCTCGACCAGTTCAAAGCGCCATCCGGCTCGAAAGCAAATCCGTGACCAACATGGAGCCGGGCGCATGCGTGATGGCGAAGGGCAGCCTTGCTGCGGCGATCGCCGCCTGCGGCGTCACCCCGCAGGCCCAGAACACCGGCAGCTCGTCGTCATGGACAGCGACCGCGTCGCCATAGTCGGGCCGCCCGAGATCGGCGATGCCGATCATCTCCGGAAAGCCGATATGCACCGGCGCGCCATGGGCGGCCGGAAAGCGCGCGGTGATCTGGATGGCGCGGATCGCGTCGGCCGGCCGGTACGGGCGCATGCTCACCACCAGCGGGCCGTGGAACCGCCCGGCAGGCGCGCAATCCAGCGAGGTCCGAAACATCGAGACGTTGACGCCAGCGCTAACATTCCTGATCTCCAGCCCGTCCGCCAGCAGCGCTTCCTCGAAGGAGAAGCTGCAGCCTATGACGAAGCCGACGAGGTCGTCACGCCAGAGCGCGGCGATGTCGGTCGGTTCCCCGACGAGTTCGCCGTCGCGCCAGACCCGGTAGCGCGGCAGGTCGCTGCGCAGGTCGAGATCGATGCCGAGCGCCGGCAGATGCGGCGAGCCCGGCTCCGTGACGCCGAGCAGCGGACATGGCTTCGGGTTGCGCTGGCAGAAGCGCAGAAAATCGTCGGCGTCGGCCTTGGGCAGGATCACGAGATTGCCCTGCGCGAAGCCCCGCGCCAGCGCCGAGGTCGGGCCCGTCAGCCGGCCCGCCCGCGCATCCAGACGAACCGAGAGGCCCGTCCCGCGCGGCGTCGCCGTCTCGAACCGCCTCGCCAGCATCGCCTGAGCCTCCACGTCACCCAAGGTCATGATGGGCGCAAGGTTTCGATCGCGTCCAATTGTCATTCGCGATCGAATCCGATAAATCCAGCTTATCGAAAAGGCGCTGTCATGATCGAGTTCCGCACGCTCGAAACCTTCCTGCGCGTGGCTCAGCTCAGGAGCTTTCGCGGCGCTGCCGCCAGGCTCAACACGACGCAGCCGGCGGTCTCGCAGCGCATCGCGCAACTGGAGGACCAGCTCGGCGTCCGCCTGCTGGAGCGCGCCGGCCGCAGCTTTTCGCTGACGCAGGCCGGCCGCTCGGTTCTGGGGCAGGCCGAGCGTCTTCTGAAGCTCAGGGCCGAACTGGTTGCCTCCGTCGCCGGTCCGGCCGAACTGCGCGGCGCGCTCAGGCTCGGCGTGGCGGAAACCATCGTCCACACCTGGCTGCCGCTTTTCCTCGAGACGATGGCGCAGCGCTATCCGCTGATCGCGCTGGAGATCGAGGTCGACATCTCGCCCAACCTGCGCGAGCGCCTGCTCTCGCGCGAGCTTGATCTCGCCTTCCTGCTCGGGCCGCTGAGCGCGCCCGAAATCCTGACGCAGGCCCTGCGCAGCGAGCGCATCGCGTTCTTCGCCGCCCCAAAGCTCGGGCTGGAGCCGGGCCGGATTCCGCTCGCGCGCATCGCCGCCTTCCCGATCATCACCTTCGCCCGCAACACCCAGCCCTTCGTGCGCCTGCGCGAATTGCTGGCCGATCCGGCCCTGCCGCCGTCCCGCGTCCATGCCAGCGCCTCGCTCTCGACGGCTTTGCGCATGGCGCTGGACGGGCTCGGCATCGCGCTGATCCCCGCCTCGATCGCCCGCGACGCGGTCGCGACGGGCCGGCTGCTGGAAATCGACACGCCCGCCCGCGTGCCGGACCTCAACTTCGTCGCGGGCGCGCTGGCGGGTCCGGATTCGCAGCTGATCGCGCCGGTCATCGCCATCGCCCGCGAGGCCGCCGCCCGCGCATGACCCGCATCTCCTGCGGGATGTCGCGGTCGCCGCATTCGCCGCTATGCTTGACGAAGGGCAGGGGAGCTTCGCGCCAGATGAATCGCGCCATGACACCGGATCGTTTCGCGTGATGACGAGCGCCCGCCCGCCCCACGCCGCCCCCTTCGCCTGCGAGAAGCGCCCCGCGACCGGCTCGCGCGGCATGGTGGTGACGAACCATCCGCTCGCCTCGGCGGCCGGCTCGCAGATGCTGCTCGCGGGCGGCAACGCGATCGACGCCGCCATCGCCGCGCTGTTCGCGCTGACCGTTGTCGAGCCGATGATGGTCGGCGTCCTCGGCGGCGGCGTCGCCCATATCCGGCTCAGTGACGGCCGCCATCTCATCCTCGACGGGCTCTCGACCGCGCCGCTCGCCGCTACGCCCGACATGTTTGAGACGCTCTCGGACGAGATCGGCAAATCGCGCGACACGCGGGGCCGCGAGAACCTCATCGGGCCCAGGGCTGTCGCCGTGCCGGGCGCGCTCGCGGCGTGGTGCGAGGCGCTCGCCCGTTTCGGCACGCTGCCGCTGGCGGAGGTGCTCGCGCCTGCGATCGCGCTGGCCGAGCGCGGCTTCGTCGCGAGCCCCTATCTGAGCGACTGCATTTCCGACTGCGCGCCCGACATCGCCAGCGACCCCGGCCTGTCGGCCCTGTTCCTGCCCGGCGGCTCGCCGTTGAAACCCGGCGAACGCCTGATACAGCCCGCCTATGCGCAAAGCCTGCGCCTGATCGCTCAGGCTGGCCCGGCCGCGCTCTATGAAGGCCCGCTCGGCGAGGCGCTGGCGGATTTCATGACCACGCGCGGTGGCCTCATCGGCATGGCCGACCTTGCGGCCTACAACCCTGTCGCGCGGGAGCCTGTACGCGGAACTTATCGCGGCTTCGAAATCGTCGGCCCCCCGCCGCCGGCCTCCTCGGGCGTCCACATCGTCCAGATGCTGAACATCCTCGAGGGCTATGATATCGGCGGGCTCGGCTTCGGCTCGGCGGACGCCGTCCACCTGATGGCCGAGGCGCTGAAGATCGCCTTCGCCGACCGCGCGGTCGCCACCGCCGACCCCGCCTTCGTCAAGGTCCCGGTCGGAAGGCTGACGGCGAAAGCCTATGCCGACGAGCGCCGCGCCGGCATCGACCTGGGGCGCACGAAACGCTGGACTCCCGGCCTTTCTGGCGGCGAATCCGCCGACACCACCCATGTCACGGTCGCCGATGCCGCCGGCAACGTCGTCTCGACGACGCAGACCATCAACGGCCTGTTCGGCGCCTGCGTGCAGATCCCCGGCACGGGCATGCTCGCCAACAACTACATGTTCAACTTCGACCCCCATCCCGGCCGCGCGCTTTCGATCGCGCCCGGAAAGCGCTGCTTCACCTCGATGGCCCCGATGATGGCGCTGCGCGGCGGCAAGTTCGCTTTCGCGCTCGGCCTGCCGGGGGGCTTGCGCATCTTTCCGTCTGCCATGCAGGCGCTCGTCAACCTGATCGACCACGGCATGAGCCTGCAGGAGGCGGTCGAGGCCCCGCGCATCTGGACCGAAGGCGGCGCGCTCGAACTGGAGCAGGCTTTTCCCGAAGCTATCGCCGCCGATCTCGCCGCGCGCGGCCACGTCATCGCCCGCGTCCAGCGCGTCGCCGGCGGCATGAACGCGATCGCGCTCGACGCGGACGGCACGCTGACCGGCGCTGCCTGCTGGCGCGCCGATGGCACGCCGGTTGCGATCTCCGGCGGGCTCGCGCGCGCCGGCGTGCGCTTTTCCATCTGATCCGGATGTCTGAATGACCGAGACCATCCTCGTCCTCGACCCGCTGACGCCCGAGCGCGCCGCCAGGCTGCGCGCCCTCCTGCCGCCGGGCTTCGTGCTGACCCACGGCACCGCGCGCGGCGACGACCATCTCAAGGAGATCATCGCCGACGCCGACTACGCCATCGCCGGTCAGGTCGGCGTCTCCGGCGAAGTGCTGAGGGCGGGCAAAAGGCTCAAGCTCCTGCACAAATGGGGCGTGGGCATCGACAATCTCGACATCGAGGCGGCGCGCTCGCTCGGCATCGGCGTCGCCCGCACCACGGGAAGCAACGCCATCCCCGTCGCCGAGTTCACGCTCGGGCTGATGCTGTCAGCGCTGCGCTGCATCTCCCACAGCCATGCCCGCTTGAAGCAGGGCGACTGGATCGGCGGCCGCCTGCCGGGCGAGACCTACATGCTTTCCGGCAAGACGGTCGGGCTCGTCGGCTTCGGCGCGATCGGCCAGAACGTCGCCCGCCTGCTCAAGAGCTTCGGCTGCACCATCCTCTACAGCAAGCGGACGCCGCTCTCACCCGAAGAGGAGGCCGCGTTCGGCGTCCGTCACGCCAAGCTGGCGGAGATTCTGGCGCAATCCGATATCGTCTCGCTGCACTGCCCGCTGACGCCGGAGACGGCGAACCTGATCGACGCAGGCGCGCTCGCCGCAATGAAACCGACGGCCGTGCTCGTCAATGTCGCCCGCGGCGGCGTCGTCGTCGAGAACGACCTGATCGCGGCCCTGCGCGACGGCACGATCCACGCCGCCGCCATGGACGTCTTCGCTGTCGAACCTTTGCCGGCCGACAGCCCCTTGCTGACCCTCGACAACCTCGTCCTGACACCACATCTCGCCGCCGGCGCGGCCGATAATTTCGACAGGACGGTCAACCAGATGTACGCCAACATCGTCCGCGTCTCGCGCGGCGAGCCCGTGCCGGAGAGGGACCGGGTGGTGTGACGAACTCTTCGATTCCCCATCACCCTCATCCTGAGGAGCCGCGAAGCGGCGTCTCGAAGGATCGTTCAGCGCGTGCTGGAGCATCCTTCGAGACGGCCCTGCGGGCCTCCTCAGGATAAGGGCGGAGGAAGCCGCTAAGTCCGAAAAGAGCGAGACAGTGACCCCATGACCACCCCTTACCGCACCCAGAACTGGACGCTCGCAAAGCCCGGCGCGAAGGGCCGCAACGGCATCGTCGTGTCGCAGAACCGCGAGGCGGCGCAGGCCGGGGTCGCGATCCTGGAGGCCGGCGGCAATGCGGCCGACGCCGCCGTCGCGACCGCCTTTGCGCTGGCGGCGCTGGAACCCTGGAACAGCGGGCTCGGCGGCATCGGCTTCGCGGTGGTGCTGAAGGCCGGCGAAACACGCGCGCAGGTCGTCGATTTCGGCCCTGTCGCGCCGCGCCGCGCCGACCCGGCCGACTATCCGCTGACGGGCGAGATGAAGAAGGACCTCTTTACCTGGCCCGAGGTCGTCGGCGACCGCAACATCCACGGCCCGCTCTCCTTCTGCATCCCCTCTTCCGTGGCGGGCTACGACCTGCTCAAGCGCGAGTTTGGTTCAAGCCTGCCGGTCGCCGACATCCTCGCGCCCGCCATCGCGCTGGCCAAACGCGGTCTGGCGCAGGACTGGTACACGACGCTGAAGATCGCCTCCTCCGCCTCGGTTCTGCGGCTCTACGAGGAGAGCGCCCGCATCTACCTGCCGAACGGCCTGCCCCCCGTGCCGCCCTACCAAGGCGAGCCCGGCTTCTTCCGCCTCGGCAGGCTGGCCGAGACGCTGGAGCAACTGGCCAAGGCCGGCCTCGACGATTTCTATCGCGGCGCGTTCGCCCAGCGCCTTGCCGCCGACATCGCCGGAGCCGGCGGCGTCGTCGACGCGACCGACCTCGCCGATTGTAGGGCGACCTTGCGCGACGCCCCGGCGATCGACTGGCGCGGCAGCCATCTGATCCACACCGCCGGCGGCCTCACCGCCGCGCCGACGCTTGCAGCCGTGGTCGAAGGCATGGCGAACGCAAAGCCTGGTCGGGACGGCCCCGACGCCGCCTGGTTCGCCACGCTCTCGACCGTCATGCGGCAGGCCTATGCCAGCCGGCTCGAAGGGCTCGGCGCCGCGAAAGCCGCAACCGAGCCCGGCGACACCTGCACCACCCATCTGACCGTGGTCGACGGGCAGGGCAATCTCGTCGCCATGACGACGACGCTGCTCTCGTCGATGGGCAGCCGCGTCGTGCTGCCCGACACCGGCGTGCTGATGAACAACGGCATGATGTGGTTCGATCCGCGTCCCGGCAGCGCCAATGCGATCGCGCCGGGCGCGCGCCCGCTCTGCAACATGTGCCCCGTCGTGGTGACGCCGAGGGATGGCGGCTGGCCGCGTTATGCGGCGGGCTCGTCGGGCGGGCGGCGCATCCTCGCCAGCGTCTACCAGATGCTCGCCTTCACGCTGGATTGCGAAGCGGATGTCGAGACGGCGGCGCACTGGCCGCGTATCGACGTGTCCGGTCCGGATTCGACCAGCGCCGATCTGCGCCTGCCGCCGGAGACGATCGCGGCGCTCGAAGCAGTCGGGCCGCTCTCGGTCGTCGAGCATGGCGTGCTGCCGATCAACTTCGCCTGCCCCAACATCATCCGCGTCGATCGCGACGGGGCCGAGGGCGTCAGCGACGTGATTTCGCCCTGGTCGGCGGCGGTCGCGGCGCGGGGGTAGTTCGTAAGGCGCCTTCAGCCGTCTTTGCGAGCGTAAGCGAAGCAATCCAGGAGGGCGTAGCGCGAGACGCTGGATTGCTTCGCTTACGCTCGCAAAGACGGTGCGGGCTCGAACGGCCAGAACTTAATCCCGCAGATGCATGTCCCAGCAGGGCGAGAGCGCGACGAGCTTGCGCCCCTCCAGCGCCTTGGCGAAATGCGAGGCGATCGCCTCGCGCGCCGTGGTCGGCGGGCATTTGGGCTGGAGTATCGCGTCCGTCTCGGCCAGCGCGGCAAGCGTCTGCGCCGAGAGCGCCGGGTTGCTGCGGCCGGGGTCGATGCCGATCGGGACATGGCGCGGCGGCGTGCGGTCGAGCAGCGGATTCACCGCATCGACGAAATCGAGCGTGAAAAAGCCATTGAGCCGCCGGCCGCTCGAGGCCTCCCAGGCGCGGATCGCGCCGATCCCCTGCTGCAATTCGAGCAGCCAGGCCGCCTGATAGTCGATCTCGGAATAGAGGATGTAGGAGGGCAGCATGCCGCGCGCCACGAGGTCGCGATAGGCGTTTTGATGGGCGGCGTAATGCGATAGCATCGCGCCTGCCCGCTCGGCGATGTCGCGCTTGACGCTGATCCTCCCGAGCGGCCCGAGATCGGGCACGGGCAGGGCCGCATAGCTCGGCGCGCCGAGCGCGGCCCGCGCGCTGCGTTCGACGAAGATCAGCGCGCTAGGGAGCGAGACCGCCAGCGCCAGCACGAGCACGATGGGCCGCAAGCGGTCGCGGCTGCCATGCCATGCCAGCAGCACGGTCATGAGCACGGGCCAGAGCCCGATGAACTCGAGCGAGCCGGTGTTCTGCGTCTCGAAGAAGGTCAGCGCCAGCAGGCCGGCGGCGAGCCAGCCGAGCGGCGAGTCGGCAAGCGCGCGCAAACCCGCTACCGAAAGCGAGGGCCGCTCCCGCCATGTCGCGAGCGCCAGCGCGCCGAGCAGCAGCAGCGCCGGGCCGATGACGTTGAACTTCACGGACGCCACGGTGAGAAAACGCGGTAGCAGCGCGCCGGTATTGAGCGAAAGCAGCGTCAGGATGTCGGCGAGATAGGCCTGCACCAGCCCGGTCGAAAGATCGAGCGCAGCCAGCGCCGCGATGACGGCCAGCGCCGCGACCACCGCCTCGCGCAGCTTCAGCCGGCCGGCAATGACGGCATGGCCGACGAGCATCGCGCCGGCAACCGCGCCGGTGATCTTGGTCAGAAACAGCGCCAGCATCAGCGCCGCCACGAGCCCGGCCAGCAGGGCGCGGCTGCGGACGAACAGCAGGCTCGTCACCAGCGCGTAAAGCAGCAGCGCGATATGGCGGTTGTAATGGCCGAACCCGTCGAAGCCCGGCTGCGGATAGAGGCTGTGCAGGTTGATCGGCAGCGAGGCGAAGAGCAGGAAGGGCAGCAGCAGCGCCAGCGCCTGTCCGCGCGAGCGGCCGTCGACATGGGCCGCGACGAGCGCGATGACCGGCAGCAGCACCGGCAGCAGCGCCCAGTTCACCAGCAGCATCGGCTGCGCCTGCGGGAACAGCGCGTGCAGTCCGGCGGCAAGGTAATAACCGAGCGGGCCGACCGGCGCGAAGAAATCGAGGCTTGGAACCTGGCCCAGGCGGATGCGCTGGATCGCGTCGAGATAGACCGCTGTGTCCCAGTAATTGGGGCCGAGCGGCAGGCGCAGCTTCAAGGTCAGCGCCGCGATGACGGCGACGAGGAAGGCGGTCAGCCAGAAGCCGGGCATGCCCAGCAATCGCGACAGGCGCGCGGACAGGCCGCTCGATCCCGTCGCGGGCGCTTCCCAGTTTCCGACCGACATCAGGCTTCTCCGCGCTCGCTCGCCGGAAAGCATGCGGGAAAATGCTTACCCCGAGCCTTCCGCGATCGACGAAAGGCGGCGGTTTCGCGCAGTCGTCGAGCCCATTCTGCGATTAGGGTTGCCGGGCGCGGTTAACGATCCGCGATCTCGCCGAAACGCGCGGGCAGCGCGAAGCCGTGGCGCAGCGGGTCGTCCGGCTCGATGACGAAATGGCTCGTCCCGGAAAAATGGCTCGTGCCGCCGACCGCGACCGTCACCGCGCCCTCCGCCGGGAAGTTCGCCGGCCCGACGACCCGCCCGGAGAACGTCCCGCCAGTGATACTGCGGAAAAGTCTTTCCTGCCCTGCCGCGATCAGACCCTTGGCATGGTCCAGCGCCATCCGCGCCGTCACACCGGACCCCGTCGGCGAGCGGTCGATCTGGCGCTCGGCGAAGACGCAGAGGTTGAAGCTCGTCGCGGACCCTTGAGCCTCGTCGGTGACGATCGTGCCGTACAGAAAGCCGAGATCGGGCTCGGTCGGATGCGCGATCGTCATCGTCGCGCGAATCGCGTCGGTCAGCCGCCCGGCCGCCTCGACGATCTCTGACACTGGCGTCTCGAACAGGTCGAGCCCGAAGCGCGACGCCGGCAGGATGCAGTAGAACGCCCCGCCATAAGCGATGTCCGTCGTCACCGCGCCTAGGCCCGGCACATCCAAAACGAGGTCGCGCGCATGGACGAAGGCCGGCACGCTCTCGAAGGTCACGGTCCCGACCTTGCCGCCGGAAACCGCGCAGGCGAGCCGCACCAGGCCGCAGGGGGCCTCGATCGCAAACCGCGTCACCGGCTCGACAGCGGCGACGAGCCCGTGCTCGATCGCATAGCGGCCGAGCGCGATCGTCGCGTGGCCGCACATGGTCGAGTAGCCCTCGTTATGGGTGAAGAGGACCCCGAAAGCGGCCTCCGGATGGCTCGCCGCCACCGGGATCACGCCATACATGCCGGCATGGCCGCGCGGCTCCAGCATCATCGCGCGGCGCAGGTGATCGTGCTGCTCGCGGGCCTGCCGGCGCTTGCCAAGAATGCTTGGTGCGTCGAGGACAGGATAGCCGGCGATGACGATGCGCACCGGCTCGCCGCAGGTGTGATAGTCGAGACAGGTCAGTTCGGTCATCGCGGTTCGTCTCCGGCATAGCGGCGCGGCGGATCGCATCCGGGCCGCGTGCAGCTATCGGCCGCGACCGCGCAGGCGAAGGCGAGCGCCGCCGCGATGTCGTCCTTCGCCGCCATGCCGAGGCCCGGGCCCAGCCGTCCGCGCGCCCCCAGCACGGCCAGAAACCCGCCGATGAAGCAGTCGCCGGCGCCGACCGTATCGCTGACCGTCACACCCGGCGCGGGCGCACTCACCATCTCCCCGTCGCCATGGACGCTCGCGCCGTCCCGGCCGCGCGTCACCAGCGCGAGCCTCGCGCCAAGCCGCCGCCAGCGCCGCACGGCGACCTCCGGCTCCTCGCCCGGATACATCCAGCCGACATCGTCGAGGCTCGCCTTGACGATGTCGCTGAGCGCGATCCGCGCCTCGATCAGGCCGAGTGCTTCTTCGCGGGCCGGCAGGGCGCTGGGGCGGATATTGACGTCGTAGCTGATGCTCGCGCCCTTCGCCTTCGCATCCCGCATCAGGATCAGCGTCGCCTCGCCCGATGGCCCTGCCGTCGCGCCGAATGACGCGGCGTGGAGATGGATCACGCCTGCCGGAAGCGAGCGCGGCGTCCCCTCCGGCTCGGCATGGGCCGTGCCCTCTAGATGCAGCCCAAACTCCGGCACGCCATCGGCCGCGAGCGGCGAGACGATCGCGACCGCGCTCGGGAGTGCGCTGTCGCGGATCAGATCGACCCCGATTCCCTCTTGCGCCAGCGACGCCCGGAAGCGGCGGCCCAGCGCGTCGGTCGAGAGCGGGCCCGCATAGCTGACATCCGCCCCGAAGCGCGCCAGCGCCAGCGCGGCGTTGAAGCCCGAGCCGCCGAGCACCGCCTCGTAATGCCGGCCGTCCCCGTCGCGCGGGATGAAATCGCCGATCGCCTCGCCGGTGACGAGGATCGTAGCCTGGCTCACAGCAGTCCGCGCTTCGCCAGATTGCGCATCAGATGCGAGGTCCCGAACGTCCAGGGCTCGCATTCGTCGGTGCGCCGCATCCGGTTGACCAGCGCGCCGAGTTCCGGCGCGGCGATGGTGACGACGTCGCCATATTTATGGGTGAACCCGCCGCCCGGCGTATCCCGATCCTTGATCGGCGCGAACATGGTGCCGAGATAGAGCGCCGCCCCGTCGGGGTACTGGTGGTGCGGGCCGATCATCTGCGCGGCCAGATCGGCCGGGTCGCGGCTGATTTTTGCGATCGAGGACGCGCCTTCCAGCGTAAAACCGTCCTCGCCGGCGACGGTCAGCGTCACGGTGGTGTTGCGGACATGGTCGAGCGTGAAGCCGTCGTCGAACAGCCGGATGAACGGGCCGACCGCGGCAGCCGCGTTGTTGTCCTTGGCCTTGCCGAGCAGCAGCGCCGAGCGGCCCTCGACATCGCGCAGGTTGACGTCGTTGCCCAGCGTCGCGCCGACGACCCGCCCGTCCGAGGCGACGATCAGCACCACCTCGGGCTCCGGGTTGTTCCAGGTCGAGGCCGGGTGCAGACCGGCGTCGAAGCCGGTTCCGACCGAGGCCATCGGCGGCGCCTTGGTGAAGATCTCGGCGTCCGGCCCGATGCCGACCTCGAGATACTGGCTCCAGGCCCCCTGCGCGATCAGCACCTGCTTGAGATGCATGGCTTCCGGCGAGCCGGGCTTGAGTCTCGACAGGTCGTCGCCGATCAGCTTGCCGATCTCTGTCCGGATCGTGGCGGCCGCAGCCGGATTGCCGCGCGCCTTCTCCTCGATCACCCGCTCCAGCATCGAGATCGCGAAGGTGACGCCCGCCGCCTTCACAGCCTGCAGGTCGAGCGGCGAGAGCAGCCATGCTTTGCCGGCGTCGCGCTTGTCCACAGGCGTGTTGGCGAGGATATCGGCCAGCGTGCCGATGGTTTCGCCACCGGCCAAACGCAGCGCGGCGGCCGGATCGGCGCTCTCGCAGAGGTCGCGCGAGGTGGCGAAGGCCGCGCTGATGTCGATCACGTTTCCGTCGCGCAGCGTCACCACGGCAGGCCCTGCGACATCGGGACGCCAGACGCGCCCGAGCAGCGCGGCGCCGGCGACGTCATGGGGCAGCGTGGTCTGCGGCGTCAGCGAAAGCGGCTTCATCGGCGTGATCCGTCGGAAATGGCAAGGTGCGCGAGAACAGCCGCTTCCGCGCAAATCCGCAAGCGCCGCATGGCGCATATCGGGCCTTCACAGAGCGTCATCGAATTGTCATTGAACTGTCGCCGCGCCTTCATGCTAGCTTGCGCACCAAGAACAACACGCGCCGGGGCCTCTCGCCCGGGCGAAAAGGGAGAGAATGATGACAGTGAAGTCCCGTATCCTGATGTCGGTCGCCGCTTTCGCGCTCGCCGGCGCGACGCCCGCTCTGGCGCAGACGGAGATCCAGTGGTGGCACGCGCTGACCGGCGCCAACAACGACGTCGTCGTGCGCCTGTCGGAGGAGTTCAACGCCTCGCAGAAGGACTACAAGGTCGTTCCGGCCTATAAGGGCTCCTATCCCGATACGCTGAACGCCGGCATCGCCGCCTTCCGCGCCAACGCCGCCCCGCACATCCTGCAGGTCTTCGAGGTCGGCACCGGCACCATGATGTCGGCCAGGGGCGCGGTGAAGCCGGTCCATGAGATGATGAAGGAAGCCGGCGAAACGTTCGATCCGAAGTCCTATCTGCCCGCGATCACCGGCTATTACTCGACGGCCAAGGGCGACATGCTCTCGATGCCGTTCAACTCCTCCTCCATGGTGATGTGGTACAACAAGGACGCCTTCAAGAAGGCTGGCCTCAACGCCGACGCTCCGCCAAAGACCTGGCCGGAGGTGTTCGACGCCGCCAAGAAGCTCAAGGCCGCCGGCTTCGACAAATGCGGCTTCTCGAACGCCTGGGCGACCTGGGCGAACATCGAGCAGCTCGGCGCCTGGCATAACGTGCCGCTGTCTACGAAGGTCAACGGCATGGAGGGCTTCGACGCGGTTCTGAACTTCAACCAGAGCCCGGTCTTCCAGAAGCACTGGGCCAATCTGGTCGATCTGCAGAAGGAAGGCGTCTACAGCTATTCGGGCCGCACCAACACCGGCGAGGGCCGCTTCACCTCCGGCGAATGCCCGATCTTCCTGACCTCGTCGGCCTTCTTCGGCAATGTCCGCGCCAACGCCAAGTTCGACTGGGCCAACGCCCCGATGCCGTATTATCCCGACGCCGCCGGGGCCCCGCAGAACTCGATCATCGGCGGCGCGTCGCTCTGGGTCATGGGCGGCAAGTCGGCGGCCGAGTACAAGGGCGTCGCGAAGTTCTTCTCCTTCCTCTCGGACGTCGATCGGCAGGTGAAGCTGCACACCGAGTCGGGCTATCTGCCGATCACCAAAGCGGCTTACGAGAAGGTCAAGGCGTCGGGCTTCTACAAGGACAAGCCGTTCCTGGAGACGCCGCTGCTCCAGCTCAACAACAAGGAGCCGACCGAGAACTCGCGCGGCCTGCGCTATGGCGGTCTGGTCCAGATCCGCGATGTCTGGTCTGAAGAGCTCGAGGCGGCGCTGAACGGCCAGAAGACGGCCAAGGCGGCGCTTGATGCGGCCGCCGAGCGCGGCAACACCATGCTGCGCCAGTTCGAGCGGACGGCGTCGCGCTGACCTCGTCTGTCATTCCGGGGCGGCCCGAAAGGGCCGAACCCGGAACCCACGACGGGGTGGGCCCTTCGGGCAGCCCCGTTGACACCTCTCACCCGGTCGTGGGTTCCGGGTTCTTCGCTGGCGCGAAGCCCCGGAATGACATTTTGACGTGACGTGACGAGACGATGCAGAAGAACGCCTCCTTCAAGGGCCTCACCATCCCGCTGCTGCTGCTCCTGCCGCAGCTCGCCATCACGGTCGTGTTCTTCTACTGGCCGGCGAGCCAGGCGGTCTGGCAGAGCTTTCTTCTGCAGGACGCTTTCGGCACCTCGACCGAATTCGTCTGGTTCGAGAACTACCAGCTCCTGTTTACCGACCCCGGCTATCTCAAGGCGTTCTGGAACACCGCGATTTTCTCGACCTTCGTCTGCGTGCTCTCGCTCTCGATCGCGCTGCTCTTCGCGGTGATGGCCGACCGGCAGATCAGGGGCGCCGAGGTCTACAAGACCCTGCTGATCTGGCCCTATGCGGTCGCTCCGGCAATCGCCGGCGTGCTCTGGATCTTCATGTTCGACCCGTCGCTGGGCATGCTGGCGCGCGGCCTCGGCAGGCTCGGTATCGCCTGGAACCCGCGCCTCAACGGCAACGACGCGATGACGCTGGTCATCCTGGCGGCGACCTGGAAGCAGATCAGCTACAACTTCCTGTTCTTCCTCGCAGGCCTGCAGTCGATCCCCAAGAGCGTGATCGAGGCCGCCGTGATCGACGGTGCGCGGCCCTGGCGGCGCTTCTGGACCATCGTCTTCCCGCTGCTTTCGCCGACGACCTTCTTCCTGCTCGTCGTCAACATCGTCTACGTCTTCTTCGACACCTTCGGCATCATCGACACCGTCACCGGCGGCGGCCCCTCTGGGCATACCGAAACGCTGGTCTACAAGGTCTATTCCGACGGCAAGGGCGGCTCCAATCTGGGCGGCTCGGCGGCGCAGTCGGTGGTCCTGCTGATCATGGTCATCGGCATGACGGCGATCCAGTTCCGCTTCATCGAGCGCAGGGTGAACTACTGATGGTCGAGGACCGCCGCCTGGGCGACGCCATCGCCTATGTCATCCTGTCGATCGGCGTGCTGATTGTCGCCTTCCCGGTCTGGCTGACCTTCGTCGCCTCGACCTGGGACAACCCGACCATCATCAACGGCCAGTTGCCGCTCTGGCCGGGCCCGCATTTCTTCGACAATTATTACAGGATCCTCTTCGTCGGAACCTCGGGGACGACGCGCGAGCCGGTCGCCGGTATGATGCTGAACTCCTTCATCATGGCGATGGCGATCGCGGTGGGGAAGATCTTCATCTCCGTGCTCTCGGCCTATGCGATCGTCTATTACCGCTTCCCGTTCCGCATGGCGGCGTTCTGGATCATCTTCCTGACGCTGATGCTCCCCGTCGAGGTGCGCATTTTCCCGACCTTCAAGGTCGTCTCCGACCTGCGCATGCTCGACACCTATCAGGGGTTGGCCGTGCCGCTGATCGCATCCGCCACCGGCACGCTGCTGTTCCGCCAGTTCTTCATGACGATCCCAGACGAGCTGCTGGAAGCCTCCAAGATCGACGGCGCCGGCCCGTTCAAGTTCTTCAAGGATACGGTCATCCCCCTCTCGATGACGACGATCGCGGCCCTGTTCGTGATCCAGTTCATCTATGGCTGGAATCAGTATCTCTGGCCGCTGCTGGTGACCACGCGCGACTCGATGCAGACCATCGTCATCGGCATCAAGAAGATGATCGTCACCTCGGACGCCCTCACCGAATGGCAGCTCGCCATGGCGACCGCCATGCTGGCGATGCTGCCGCCCGTCCTCGTCGTCATCGCCATGCAGAGGCTCTTCGTGAAGGGCCTGGTCGAAACCGAAAAGTAGCGCGTCTATGGCCCAGGTAACCCTCACCAACGTCAAGAAGGTCTATCCCGGCGGCGTCGAAGCCGTGAAGGGCGTCTCCTTCGACATTCCCGATGGCGGCTTCTGCGTGCTCGTCGGCCCGTCCGGCTGCGGCAAGTCCACGCTTTTGCGCATGGTCGCGGGGCTAGAGACGATCTCGGCTGGCGAGGTCTCGATCGGGAACCGCGTTGTCAACCAGATCGAGCCGGCCGACCGCGACATCGCGATGGTCTTCCAGAACTACGCGCTCTATCCGCATTTCTCCGTCTACGACAATATGGCCTATGGCCTGCGCAATCTCGGCACGCCCAAGGACGAGATCGACCGGCGTGTGAAGGAGGCAGCCCGTATCCTCGCAATCGAGCCGCTGCTGGAGCGCCGGCCCAAGCAGCTTTCGGGCGGCCAGCGCCAGCGCGTCGCCATGGGCCGCGCCATCGTGCGCAAGCCGCAGGTCTTCCTGTTCGACGAGCCGCTGTCGAACCTCGACGCCAAGCTCCGGGTCCAGATGCGCGTCGAGATCAAGAAGCTCCAGCGCGCGCTCGGCGTCACCTCGATCTACGTCACCCACGACCAGGTCGAGGCGATGACGCTGTCGGACAAGCTCGTGGTGATGAATGGCGGCCAGGTCGAGCAGATCGGCCTGCCATCGGAAGTCTACAAGAAGCCGGCGAGCCGGTTCGTGGCGACCTTCATCGGCTCGCCGCCGATGAACATCCTGCCAGGCACCATCGACGGCCCCGGCATCGTCGCGCTCGGCGACGCCATCCTCGAGGCGCGAGACCTGCGCGCCGATCTGGCGGCCGGCGCCCGCGTCGAGGTCGGCCTGCGTCCCGAGGACATCGAGATCGCCTCCGAGGGCGAGGCCGGCTCCTTGCCGTTTGACATCGAGTTCATCGAGGAGCTGGGCGCGACGCAGCTCTTCCACGGCCAGCTCGCCGGCCTGCCCTTCATCATGCAGGCGGCGACGGACACGATCTCGGCCCAACCCGGCCGGCTCTGGATCTCGGTCGATCCTGACCGGGTGCATGTCTTCGATCCGGCGACGGGCCAGCGGCTGGGGTTGTGAAGCCACCCGCAATGACGGCGACGAATGGCTTCGTCAGGCGATGGCCTGCAGCCCTTTCCGCTGCACGACAGTCAACAGCCGCAACGCCGGCCCGCCCGGCTTCTTGACGCCGCGCTCCCAGTCCGAGATCAGGTTCTTGCTGACGTTGAGATACCGGGCGAAGACCGGCTGGGACAGCTGCTCGCGCTCGCGGATCGCGCGGATTTCCGCCGGAGCGAGAGGATTGACTGGCGTCAGGCAGGCCTCGTCGAACTCGCGCATCGTCTGCTTGTCGATCGCGCCGCTCTGATGGAAGCCTTCCATCAGCTCGTGAACGGCCGCCAGCGCCTCGCTTTTGTAGGTCTCAGCCATCGCAATCCACCTCCGTGAGACGCTCGCGCTCGATTTCCGCGGCGATCTGTTCATCCGAAAACGCCAGCACGAGCTTCGCCGCCTTCTTGAAGACCGCCTCTTCGTGACTGTCGAGGTTGGCCTTGCCGCTTTTGGCGAAGCCGTAAGCGAACACCGCTCTTGCTCCGGCCCGAAAGAAGATCAGCGTCCGATAGCCGCCTGATTTCCCGGCGCCGGGCCGAGCCACGCGCTGCTTCAGCAGGCCCCCGCCAAGGTCGGCGTCGATCAGCCCCTTCTCGGCCCGCGCGACAGCCTCGCAGAGAACCGGGTCATCGATCTTCTCCTTGCGAGCGAATTTCGTAAACCACGCGGTTTTCAGAACCTGCACGCCGCCGCTCCCGCATGCTCTCTAAATTATCACGCCTTGTGTGATACATCAACGGTCGCGAGCGTATCGGCCAATATGCTCACAACGGCGCGAAATGACACGCCGAGAGCCGTCCCTTCGCAACCTCGCGCAACTTTGGCCGCTCTTGCCGGCAGCGCTCCTGCACCAGCGGGCAGCGCAAATGGAAATGGCAGCCGGCCGGCGGAGAAAGCGGCGAGGGGAGTTCGCCCGCGATCGGCTTGAACGACGTCGTCACCCCGTCCGCCAGCACCAGTTTCGGCACGGAATCGAGCAGCGCCTGGGTGTAGGGGTGCTGCGGCTTGGCATAGACGGCCTGCGTCTCGCCGAGTTCGACGATCCGCCCGAGATACATGATCGCGACGCGGTCGCAGAGATGGCGGACCACGCCGAGATCATGGCTGATGAACAGCATGGTCAGCCCGAGCTCGCGCCGGAGCTTCAGGAACAGGTTGATGATCTGCGCCTGGATCGAGACGTCGAGCGAGGCGACCGGCTCGTCGCAGACCAGCATGTCGGGCTGCATCGCGAGCGCGCGGGCGATCGCGATGCGCTGGCGCTGCCCGCCCGAGAACTGGTGCGGGTAGCGGGCCGCGAAAGCGGGATCGAGCCCGACCGTCGTCAGCCATTTGCCGACATAAGCTGGTGCCTGCGCCTTGGTTGTCAGCCCGTGCGCCAGCGGCCCCTCCGCGATCGTGTCGCCGACCTGCATGCGCGGATCGAGCGAGGCGAACGGGTCCTGGAAGATCATCTGCACGCGCGTCGTGGTCTTCCGGCCATGGGCCATCACCGGCTCGCCCGCGACCGCCGTCGTGCCCTCGCTGGGCGGCAGGATGCCGGCGACGACGCGCCCGAGCGTGGACTTGCCGCAGCCGCTCTCGCCGACGAGCCCGAGCGCCTCGCCCCTGGCGACGGTGAGCGACACGCCGTCGACCGCATGGGTCACCCGCGCATCGACGCGCTGGCCGAGTTTCGCCGCGATCTTCTGGCCGAAGCTGATGCGCGGGGCGAACCGGCGCGAGACGTTGCAGATATCGAGGAAAGCGTCGCTCATGCCGCGACCTCCAGCCCGAGCGGGTGCCAGCAGCGATGCTGCCGCGCGCCCTCGGTCAGAAGTTCCGGCATCACGCCGCAAGCCGCGTCCGCGCGCGGGCAGCGCGGCGCGAAGGCGCAGCCCGGCGGCAGAGAGAGGAGCGAGGGCGTCGTGCCGGGAATCTGGACGAGGTCGTGTCCGGGTTCGGCGCGGGCCGGCAGCGAGTCGAGCAGCCCCTGCGTGTAATGATGGCGCGGATTGCGCAGCACGGCGGCCGTCGGTCCGGCTTCGACGATGCGCCCGGCATACATCACCGCGATCCGATCGGCGAGCGAGGACACGGTGGCGAGGTCGTGGCTGATCCAGATCAGCGCCATGCCGAGCTCGGCGACGAGGCTCTTCATCTCGGCGAGGATCTGCGCCTGGATCGAGACGTCGAGCGCGGTCGTCGGCTCGTCTGCGATCAGCAACTCGGGATTGTGCAAAAGTGCGATCGCGATCGCGACGCGCTGGCGCATGCCGCCGGAGAACTCATGCGGATAGGCCTCGAGCCTTCGCGCCGCATCGGGAATGCCGACGCGGGTCAGCACCTGCACGCTGCGCTCGCGCGTCTGCTCCGTGCCCGTGACGCCATGCGCCTCCAGCGCCATCCGCATCTGCGCGCCGATGGCGATCACCGGGTTCAGCGTCGTCGCCGGGTCCTGAAAGACCATGGCCATGCGCTTGCCTCTGAGCTTGCGCAGGTGTGCGCCCGGCATGCCGACGAGTTCCTGCCCGCCGAGCCTGACCGAACCCGAGGCGATGCGGCCGGGCGGGTCGATCAGCCCCAATAGCGAGAAGCCGGTCACGCTTTTCCCTGAGCCCGACTCGCCGACGAGCCCCATCACCTCGCCCTTGCGAAGCGAGAACGAGACGCCGTCGACCGCCTTCACCACGCCGGCGCGGGTGTGGAAATGGGTGGCGAGGTCGGTGACTTCGAGGAGGGGGGCGGTCATGGGCGCGTCCACGGCGCAGGATACAGCTCCTCCCTTCCCCCTTGTGGGGAAGGGTATGGGGATGGGGGGCGAACGATCGGGTGAGCGACCGCCTGTATCGGCGACAAGGCCAAGCCTATCAGCCGCTCGCTTCGACTTTTCGCCCCCCACCCCTGCCCCTCCCCACGAGGGGGAGGGGTTCGCGTAGAGCCCGGTCGCCATCTCAAAACCGAGGCGATCATCGCTTCAGCCTCGGATTGACCTGATCCCTGATCTGGTCGCCGACCAGATTGATCGCGACGATCAGCACGATCAGCGCGACGCCGGGATAGATCGAGATCCAGTAGCGCCCCGAAAGCATGTACTGGAAGCCATTGGCGATCAGCGCCCCGAGCGATGGCTCGGTCACGGGCAGCCCGACGCCGAGAAACGACAAGGTCGCCTCCAGCGCGATGGCGTTGGCGACCTGAACGGTCGCGACCACGATCAGCGGCGGTAGGCAGTTCGGCAGGATGTGGCGGAACACCACCTTCCAGCCAGGCAGGGGCGTGGATAGCGCGGCCTCGACATAGTCCTTGCCGCGCTCGGCTGCGGCCGCACCATGGGCGGTGCGGGCGAAATAGGCGTATTGCGCCGCCACCAGCGCGGTGATGAGCTGCGCCTTGCCCTGTCCGAGCAGCGCCGACAGCACGAGCGCCAACAGGATCGCCGGGAAGGCGAGCTGCAGGTCGATGATCCGCATGATGAAGGCCTCGCGCCGGCCGCCCATATAGGCCGCGCCAAGCCCCAGCGAGACGCCGACGACGAAGGCGATGAAGCCGGCGATCAGCCCCATCTGCAGCGAGATGCGCAGGCCGTAGAGAATGGCCGAGAACAGGTCCCGCCCCTGCGCATCCGTGCCCAGGATATGGGTGAAGCCGCCAGAACCGACATAGCCGGGCGGCCGGCGCGCATCCATCAGCACGAGATCGGCCAGCGCATAGGGGTTCTGCGGCGCGATCAGCGGGGCCGCCAGCGCCACTCCGACCAGCGCCACGACGATGGCGAGCGCCACGAACGCGACCTTGCTTTCGCGGAACTCGGCCCAGAAGCGTGAGAGGGGCGAGGCGGGCTTCATCAGGCGCGCGCCTTTCGCAGGCGCGGGTCGAGCGCGAGATAGGTCAGATCGACGAGGAAGTTGATCGTGATGAAGACGAAGGCGACCAGCATCAGATAGGCGACCATCACAGGCCGGTCCAGCGACTGGATCGAATCGATGATCAGCTTGCCGATTCCGGGCCAGGAGAAGATCGTCTCGGTGACAACGGCAAAAGCGAGCGTCGAGGCGAATTCGAGCCCGAACACGGTGACGATCGGGATCGCGATCAGCCGCAGCACATGCCGGCGCAGCACGGTCCATTCGGACAGGCCCGCCGCGCGGGCGAACTTCACCGTGTCGGTCAACATCACCTCGCGCGTGCCGGCCCGCGCCAGCCGCGTCAGCAGAGCGAGCTTGAAGAAGGCGAGGTTCAGCGCGGGCAGCAGCAGATGGCTCAGCCCGTTGGCCGTCAGGAAGCTCCACTGCACGCCCAGCAGCGTCGCCGTCTCGCCGCGCCCGCCGGCCGGCAGCCATTGCAGTTCGACCGCAAACGTCATGATCAGCACGAGGCCGATCCAGAAGGTCGGCACCGAGAAGCCGAGGATCGAGACCGCCATGATGACCTTGGCCAGAACGCCGTCGGGCCGGTAGCCGGCATAGATGCCGGCCGGCACGCCGATGAGCGCCGCCCCGCAGACCGCCATCAGCGTCAGCTCCAGCGTGGCCGGCAGCCGCGACAGGATCAGGTCGAGCACCGGCAGGCCGAAGACGAAGGACCGGCCGAAATCGCCCTGCAGGATGCGTGTGAGGAATGTGACATATTGCTCCCACAGCGGCCGGTCGAGGCCATAGGCGCGGATCGTGTCGAGCCGCATCTGCTGGGAGACGTCGGGCCCGATCAGCACGTCGATCGGGTTGCCGATCGCGTAGACGCCGGTGAAGACCAGCATCGACATCACCAGCATGACGAGCAGCGCCTGCGCCACGCGCTCTATGACGTGGCCTAGCATGGCGGGATCGAGCCGGCGTGTTGTGGTTCTCGCGTCATTGCGAGCGCAGCGAAGCAATCCAGGGGCCGCAGCGCTCTACGCTCGTCTGGATTGCTTCGCTGCGCTCGCAATGACGGACAACCCGTCACGGCCAATCCCCCTCCATCACCGCCCGGGTTTCCTCCACGCCGATCTGCCAGAGGCTCAGCATCTCGTTGTCGGAGCGCTGGTAGCGCCCAAGGAAATTCCCGTCGCCAAGGATCTCGCGCTTCCTGTCGGGGTTGGCGGCCTGGTAGAGCGCCGCGTTGAAGGGCGGCTTGGCGCCCTCGGGCATGGTCACGCCGTCGAGCCGCGTCCACGGGAAATTCTCCATCCAGGAGGCGTGCGAGGCGGCCGGATCGACCGCCTTGACCGCCGCCTGGAAGCGCGGTCCCGCCCACCAGTTGTGCATCTTGACGGATGTGTCGTTGCGCACGCCCATCCATTCCGTCGCGAAGTTGATCGCCGGCGAATTGCCGCCATGGCCGTTGAGCAGCACGATACGGCGGAAGCCGGAGCGATAGAAGCCCTCGAGCAGATCCTCCAGCAGCGCGACATAGGTGCTCATCCGCAGCGAAATCGTGCCGGGATAGGAGCGGAAGCCCGGCGTCATGCCGTAGGCGAGCACCGGAAAGACCGGCAGCCCGAGCGGTTCGGCGGCCTCGTTGGCCATCCTGTCGGACAGGATCTGGTCGGTTGCGAGGCTCAGATAGGCATGCTGCTCGACCGAGCCGAGCGGCAGCACGCAGCGGTCGTCGCGGGCGGCCTGCGCCTCGATCTGCATCCAGTTCATCTGCGCGACGCGCACGGCGTGATCCTTGCTGGCTGAGCGCAGGCGACGGGCAAGGCTGGCCGCGGCAACAGGCTGTTTCAAATAGTGGAATGCTCTATGTTGCGTATCCTTGACTCTGGCGACCGACAGCGTCAAGTTCCATCTGGAACTAACGAGGGTGACCATGCGCCGCGCTCCCACCGCCTTGTCGCGTCTCGACCATGAGCGCGAGGCGGCGCTTCGCGATCTCGATCCGCTGACCATCACCAAGCTCTGGGACAATCCCTGCTGGCTGTCCTTCCGCCTGAACTTCGTCGCCTTCCGCTTCAACGACCCGGTCTATCGCTGGATCGAGACGCGCTACGGGCTGGTGAGGCCCGAATTCGTCGCGCTCTACGCGGTCGGTCTGAAGGAAGGCGTCGCCGCCAAGAACATCGTCTCCTCCTCGGGCCTGCCCAAGAACACGCTGTCGCGCGCCATCCAGAAGCTGCTGCAGCGCCGCCTGCTCAAGCGCGAGACCGACCGCGACGACCTGCGCAGCTATGTGCTGCGGCTGACCAGCGCCGGCCGCGCCATCTTCGAGGAGACCATGCCGCTGATGGTGCAGCAGCAGAGCGCCATGCTGGCGGGTCTGACCGACGCCGAGCAGCGGCAGCTTTGCGAACTGATGGACAAACTCGTCATTGCCTCGCCGACCTGGCCAAACGATCTCGAACAAGAGGGGACTTTGTCATGACCACCATTCGCACCTTGCGCCTCGCGGCATTCGCCGCGCTGCTCTGCGCCGGCGTCTCCGGCGCGGCTCTCGCCCAGAACCTGACCATCGGCGTCCGCGCCGGTCCCGATTCAATCGACCCGCATTTCACCGCGACCGGCACCCATGCCGAGGCGCTCAAGCACGTCTTCGACACGCTGACCTGGTCTGGCGACAAGCTCCAGATCGAGCCGCGGCTGGCGACGAGCTGGAAGGCGATCCAGCCGGACGTGTGGGAATTCAAGCTGCGCTCGGGCGTCAAGTTCCATGACGGTTCGGACTTCACCGCCGAGGACGTCAAGTTCTCGATCGAGCGCATTCCGGTCGTCGCCGGCCCCAACCCGACGACGATCTATGTCCGCCGCGTCAAGGAGGTGAAGATCGTCGATCCGCTGACGGTCCATATCGTCACCGACGGCCCGGCCCCGAACCTGCCCAACGACTTCATCCGCCTCTTCATCGTCTCGGCCAAGGCCGCCGCCGGCCTGACCAAGGAAAACGCGAACGAGGCTTTCAACTCCGGCAAGGCGGCGATCGGCACCGGCCCCTACAAATACGTCTCCTGGACGCCCAAGGACCAGATGGTGATCGACCGGTTCGACGGCTACTGGGGCGAGAAGGAGCCCTGGGCCCGCGTCACCCGCAAGGAACTGCCCAATGACGCCGCCCGCGTCGCCCAGCTCAAGGCCGGTCAGGTCGACATCATCGTCCGCGCCCCGGCTTCGGATGTCGCGACGCTGAAGCGCGATCCCAAGCTCTCGGTCGCGACCATCGACACGGTCTACGTCTTCAACATGGAGATCGACCTGCGCGACAAGCCGCCCCAGGTCACCGCCAAGGATGGCTCCGCGCTACCGAAGAACCCGCTGCAGGATGCCCGTGTCCGCGAGGCGATCGACCTCGCCATCGACCGTCCAGCGCTGGTCGAGATCGCGATGGAGGGCCTCGGCGCGCCCGTCAACCAGCTCGTCACCGCCAACATCGCCGGCTTCAACAAGAGCCTTCCGGCGCTGAAGCCCGATCTCGCCAAAGCGAAGAAGCTGATGGAGGAGGCCGGCTACGCCAACGGCTTCAAGGTCACCTTCTCCTTCACCAACGACCGCCTGCCGGGCGACCGCCAGGTCGGAACCTCGATCGCGCAGATGCTGGCGCGCATCGGCATCGAGGTGAACGCCAACGCCCAGCCCGGCGCGGTCTTCTTCCCGGCCCGCACGCGGGGCGAATTCTCGCTGTCCATGTCCGGCTGGGGCACGCTGACCGGCGAGGCGAACTACACGCTCTCCTCGGTGGTGCATTCCAACGATCCGGCCAAGAAGCTCGGCGCCTTCAACGTGCTGAACTACAAGAACGAAACGCTCGACAAGCTGATCGAGGACGCCGCCGTCGAGCTCGACGAGGCCAAGCGCAACGACCTGCTGGCGCAGGCCAACGCCATCGTCGCCAAGGACCGGCCGCGCCTGCCGATCGTCGCCGTCGGTTCGGCCTGGGCGATGCAGAAGGACAAGGTCACGATCAGCCCCAGAGTCGACGAGGATACGCTGGCGATGGACATCAAGCCCGCGAAGAAGTGAGAGACGGGCAGTCGGCAATAGGCAGTCGGCAGTCGTAACGGGCTGACGGCTGTTTTTCCGACTGCCGACTGCCTATTGGCGACTGCCCATTCCGAAAGCTCACACCATGCCCATCGCTCTCGCCATCCATGGCGGCTGCGGCACTTTGCCGAAATCCGAGATGACCGAGGCCGAATGGAGCGAGGCGAAAGCCCATCTCGCCGCCTCGCTGCGTGCCGGCTGGGCGATCCTCAGGGCGGAGGGCAGCGCCGTCGACGCGGTCGAGGCCGCCGTGCGCATCATGGAAGATTCGCCCCATTTCAACGCCGGCCACGGCGCGGCCTTCAATGCCGATGGCGAGCATGAGCTCGACGCCTCGATCATGGACGGAGCGACCCTGGCCGCCGGCGCGCTCGCCGGCGTCAGGCGCATCAGAAACCCGGTCAGCGCCGCCAAAGCGCTGATGCAGCGCGGCGATCCGCTGCTGCTGGCGGGCGCGGCGGGCGACGTTTTCGCCGAGCATGAAGGGCTCGACATGGTCGAGAACGAGTTCTTCTCGACCGAGCGCAGGCGCAAGAACCTGTCCTCGATGAAGATCAGGGAGCTGGTCGGCACGGCGTCCGAGGCGTCGGAGGCCGAAAAGCACGGCACGGTCGGGGCGGTCGCCTGCGACGCCAAGGGCCATCTGGCGGCGGCGACCTCGACCGGCGGCTACACCAACAAGCCGGTCGGCCGCGTCGGCGACTCGCCGATCATCGGGGCCGGCACCTATGCCCGCGACGGCCGCTGCGCCGTCTCCGGCACCGGCAAGGGCGAGTATTTCATGCGCTACTGCGTCGGCCACGAGATCGCGTCGCTGGTCGCCTACAAGGGCCTGAGCCTGAAGGACGCGACCGAGGCGGTGCTGGCCGAACTGACCGCTCATAAAATTGGCGCAGGGCTGGTCGCGGTCGGAGCCGACGGCGCGATCGTCGCGCCCTACAACTCCGAGGGCATGTATCGCGGCTGGGTCACGCCGGACGGGACGGTCCATGTCGCGACCCATGCCGAGGTTGAAACGGCGGGGCAGGCGTGATGGCTCGCGAGCCAGTTCTCATTAACCTCCCCGTCATCCCGGACGTAGCGAAGCGGAGCTCCGGGATCCATCGTAGGGCACGATGGCGTTCTATGATGGATCCCGGAGCTGCGCGGCTGAGCCGCTTGTCCGGGATGACGGGGAGGGTCTGTCCTTGACGGATCAGCAACCCATCCTGATCTGGGGCGCGGGCGCGATCGGCGGCACGCTGGGAGCCTACTGGGCCCGCGCCGGAATTCCCGTCCTGCTCGTAGACATCGTGCCTGAGCATGTCGAGGCCTGCCGCACGACGGGTCTCGCGATCACCGGGCCGATCGAGGAGTTCCGCCAGATCGTCCCGGCCGTGACGCCGGCCGAACTGACCGGAACCTACTCCCGCATCGTGCTGGCGGTGAAAGCCGGCGCGACGCAGGCCGCGCTCGATGCGCTGAAACCCCATCTCGCGGAGGACGGCTACGTCCTCTCGGCCCAGAACGGCCTCAACGAGATCGCCATCGCCAAGGCCGTCGGCGAGGCCCGAACGATGGGCTGCTTCGTCAATTTCGGCGCGGATTGGCTCAGGGATGGCGAGATTCTCTACGGCAATCGCGGCGCGGTCGTCGTCGGCGAGATCGACGGCCGCGCGACGCAGCGTGTCCGCGAGATGCATCGCCTGCTGACGCTTTTCGACGCCGACGCGATCCTGACCGACAACATCTGGGGCTATCTCTGGGGCAAGCTCGCCTATGGCGCGATGCTGTTCGGCACCGCGCTGACGAACGACTCGATGTCGGCGAACTTCGCCGATCCCGATCGTCTGCCGGTCTGGCTCGCGCTCGGCCGCGAGGTCGGCGCGGTGGCGGCCGCGCGCGGCGTCGCCTCGCTCGGCTTCGGTGAGTTCGACCCGCTGGTCTTCGCGCCGGGAGCGCCCGACGACCGCCAGGTCGCCACGATCGCCTGGCTCGCCGACTACACCTCCAGAACCGCAAAGACCCATTCCGGCATCTGGCGCGATCTCGCCGTGCGCAAGCGCAGGACCGAGGTCGATCCGCAGATCGGCGTGATCGCGGAACTGGGCGCGCAGGCCGGGGCGCCGACGCCCGCGATCGAGACGCTGGTCGCGCTGATCCACGATATCGAGGACGGCCGCCGGCCGATGGCTTTCGAGACCTTGAAAGTGCTGATGGACCGATGCAGATCTGTCTCGACAATCGCGTAGCCCTCGTCACCGGCGCGGCGCAAGGGATCGGCCGCGCGATCGCGGCCGCGCTGGTCGAGGCCGGAGCGACCGTCCATCTCGCCGACATCGACGCGGCCGGCGTGGCGGCGACCGCCGCCGACATCGGCGCGACCGCCCACGCCGTCGATCTCGGTTCGACGCAGGCCGCGCAGGCTCTGGTGGCAGACATCGTCGGCGCGAGCGGCCGTCTCGACCTGCTGGTCCATGCGGCGGGCGGCGTACGTGGACAGGTCGGCCGGCCGATCGAGGCGATTTCCGAGGCCGACTGGCGCGTCATCTTCGCCGCCAATGTCGATTCGGCGTTCTGGCTGGCGCAGGCGGTGGCCCCTGCGATGAAGCGGGCCGGCTACGGCCGCATCGTCACCATCTCCTCGGGCGCCGGCCTCAGGCCCAGCCTGACGGGCATCCAGGCCTATTCCAGCGCCAAGCACGCCCTTGTCGGCCTGACGAAGCAACTCGCCTGGGAGTTCGGCCCGCACGGGATCACGGTGAATTCCGTCGCGCCGGGCTTCGTCCGCTCCAATCCGGCGACCGAGCGGCAATGGGAAAGCTATGGCGAAGACGGCCAGAAGCGCCTGCTCGAGAGCATCCACACCCGCCGGTTGGGAACGCCGCAGGACATCGCGACGGCGACGCTGTTCTTCCTGAGCGAGCAGGCCGGCTGGATCACCGGGCAGGTGCTGTCGGTGGATGGGGGGCGGTCCTGACCCCTTCCCGACTGGGCCCGTCATGCTCGGCCTTGTGCCGAGCATCCACGTCTTGGGCGCAGCGCTCCACGCCGGAAGACGTGGATGGTCGGGACAAGCCCGACCATGACGGCAAATCGAGACATCAAACCCGCGCCAGTTCCGGCACCTTATAGGCCGTCGTCGCCTTGATCCGCTCCATCGCGAAGCGCGACGTGACGTTCTTCAGCGGGATCGTCTCGATCAGCTTCTTGTAGAAGGTGTCGTAGGCCGCCATGTCGGCCACCACCACCCGCAGCATGTAGTCGACATCGCCGGCCATCCGGTAGAACTCCATCACCTCCGGCATCGACGAGACCATCTGCGCGAACTTCTCCAGCCATGGGCCGGAATGGTCGGCGGTCTCGATCTGGACGAAGACCGTCAGCCCGAGCCCGATCTTTTCCGGCGCGACCAGCGCGACGCGCTTGATGATGATGCCCGCCTGTTCGAGCTTCTGGATCCGCTTCCAGCACGGCGTCTGCGACAGGCCGACCTTGTCCGCCAGTTCGGCGATCGAGATGTTGGCGTCGCCTTGCAGCACCGTCAGGATTTTCCGGTCGATCTGATCCATTCTCGCAATCCATTGACTGGGAGAAGACTACCCCTCTGGAATCGGATCCAGAGAGAATAATCATCTCTATGGCGTCACGCATAGATTGCTAGATAGATAAATCTTCCTCCTGCAGTCAATAGGTCGGTTTGGAGAGGGGCAGGCGAGCCGTCAGCGCCTCTCCGCAAACGCCTTGAACGCCTCCCCGTAATCGGCGTGCCAGCGCGAGAGCGGCGGGCGGTTCTCGATGATGTCGCCCATCGCCCAGGCCATGCGCTTTTCGTCGAGCGCGCGCGGTGTGTCGTTGTCGGGGCAGAGGATGTAGAAGTCGCCGCGCTTCAGGCTGTCGAGCATGAAGTCGACCGTCTGCTCCGGCGTCCAGGCTCCGGCCGGCTTTTCGGTCCGCCCCTTGGCGGTCAGCGGCGTGTAGACGAAGCCGGGGATCAGCAGATGGGCGCTGACCCGGCATCCCTCCGTGCCGCGTAATTCGTGCTGCAACGCCTCGGTGAAGGCCTTCGCACCGGCCTTGGAGACGTTGTAGGCCGGGTCGCCCGGCGGGGTGGTGATGCCCTGCTTCGAGCCGGTGTTGACGATCAGGCCCGGCTGCCCGCCGGCAATCATGCCGGGCGCGAAGACCTGCGTGCCATGGACGATGCCGCCGAGATTGACGGCCAGGATGCGTTCCCAGTTTTCATGCGGACCGAACATCGCGCTGCCCGGCTGCATGCCGGCATTGTTCATCAGCAGATGCACTGCCCCGAACCGGGCGATCACCTGCTCGTGCAGCGCGACGATGTCCTCGCGCCGGCCCACATCCGTCGGCATGGCGAGCACATTCTCCGCGCCGACCAGCGTCGCCAGAACCTGCCCCGCCGCCTTCAGGGCCTCAGTGTCGCGGTCGGCGATCGCGATCTTCATGCCCAGCCCCGCAAAGGCGCGTGCGGCGGCAAAGCCGATGCCTGACGCCCCGCCGGTGACGACGGCGACATGGTTGGGGACAAGGACGGTTTGCGCATGGGACATCGGCAGGCTCGCGATTCGAAGTCTTGGGGGCGGCACTTCAACGGGAGCCAAGGGGCGACATCATGGCGCGCCGACCAATCGCATGTTTCCCTTCAGCCCTCATCCTGAGGAGCGCCGCAGGCGCGTCTCGAAGGATGCTCCAGAAGGTGCTGACCGTGAGAACTGGAGCATCCTTCGAGACGCCGCTTCGCGGCTCCTCAGGATGAGGGCGCAGGGGAATGCAATCGGCTTGTTCTGGCGCGGCCTTTGCCGCCTTGCCCGAAAATGACCGCCTTTGCCGGGCATCACCCGCTTGTCATTGGCGGTGACCGGCGATTTCGGGCATCAGATCGACGCATTGAACGGAGTGACGACCCAGCCGATGGCCTCGACCGCTCGACATCGTTGTCTGGCCGGCGCGCTTCTGGCGCTCGGCCTCGCCTTGCCCGGCCTCGCTCTGGCTGCGGAATCGGCGGCCGTGACGTCGCCGCGCGTCTCGGCGACGCTGCTGTCCTCCCGCGACGCGGTCTCTCCGGGCGAGCGCTTCCATGTCGCCCTCGTCCAGAAGATCGCGCCCGGCTGGCACACCTATTGGCGCAATCCCGGCGATTCCGGCGAGGCGACGAAGATCGACTGGGCGCTGCCGGCCGGCATGAGCGCCGGCGAGATCCAGTGGCCCGCGCCAAAGGCGCTGCCGGTCGAGCCGCTGGTCAATTTCGGCTTCGAGGGCACGGTTCTCCTGCCCGTCGAGATTTCGGTCCCGGCCGATGCGAAACCTGGCCAGACCATCACGCTCAAGGCCAGCGCGACCTGGCTCGTCTGCGAAAAAATCTGCATTCCGGAGGAGGGCGCCTTTACGCTCGACCTGCCGGTCGCGGCCGCGCCCGTCAGGGACGACGCGGCGCAGTCCCGCATCGACGCGACCCGCGCAGCCCTGCCGAAGCCGGCCGGCTTCACGGCCTCGCTGAAGGCCGATGGCGAGGCGCTGGCGCTCTCCTTGCCCGGCGTTAGTGCGTCTGCCGCTGACCTGCGCTTCTTCCCCTATTCCGATACGCTGATCGACCATGCCGCGCCGCAGCCGGCGACCGCGTCCGGACAGGGCGCGAGCCTGACGCTCGCCCGCTCCAGCGCCTTCAAGCTGCAGCAGACAGCGCAGATCGGCGTCCTGACCTTCCGCGAAGGCGGCACGCCGCGCGCGCTGCTCGTCACGGCCGAAGCCGAGCCGGCGCTTCTCGCCCAATCCGCGACGCCGGCCGCCCCGCCTGCCGCGACATTGCGCATGCCCATACCCGTCGAAGGCGCGGCCCTCACGCTCTGGGCCGCGCTCTCCTTCGCCTTTCTGGGCGGGCTGATCCTCAACCTGATGCCCTGCGTGCTGCCGGTGCTGTTCATAAAGGCGCTCGGCTTCGCGCAACTGGCGCAGGCCAGCCGCACCGAGGTGCGCGAGCAGGGCCTGCTCTTTCTCGCCGGCGTCGTCGTCACCTTCATGGCGCTGGCCGGGCTCGTCATCGGCTTTGCGGCGATTGGGTCCTCGGTCGGCTGGGGCTTCCAGTTGCAGTCGCCGCCGCTCGTCATCGCGCTCGCCGTGGTCATGACGCTGATCGGCTTCAACCTGCTCGGCGCTTTCGAGGTCGGCACGTCGGTCGCCGGCGTCGGCAGCGACCTCGCCAGCCGTGGCGGACGCGTCGGCGCGTTCATGACCGGCGCGCTCGCCGTCGTCGTCGCGACGCCCTGCACCGCCCCCTTCATGGGCGCGGCTGTGGGCTATGCGGTCACGCAGCCACCCGCTCTGGGCCTGTCCGTCTTCCTGTCGCTGGCGCTCGGCTTCGCGCTGCCGGTGGTGGCGCTCTCCTTCGCGCCGGGTCTCTTGCGGCTGCTGCCGAAACCCGGCCGCTGGATGCTGGTGTTGAAGCAGGCTTTCGCCTTTCCGATGTTCGCGACCGCGATCTGGCTGATCTGGGTCGCCTCGGTGCAGGCCGGTCCCGGCGGCGTGCTGGCGGCTCTGGTTGCCGTGCTGGCGGCGGGCTTCGTCGTCTGGCTGATCGGGGTTTCGCGCGGGGCAGGGCGCATCCGCCTCGCCACCTCGGCGCTCGCCGTTCTGGTCGCGCTCGGGGCCGGGTGGTTCGTGCTCCAGAGCGCCGTGCCCGAGGCCAATACTCAGGCCAAAGTCGGCGACACTCAGGCCTGGAGCCCCGAGCGCGTCGTGGCCCTGCAGGCGGAGGGCAAGCCCGTCTTCGTCAACTTCACCGCCGCCTGGTGCATCACCTGCCTCGCCAATGAGCGCGTCGCGCTCTCGCGGCAGGAGGTCAAGGACGCTTTTGCCGCCAACAAGGTCGTCTACCTCAAGGCCGACTGGACCAACCGCAACAGCCAGATCGCCCAAGCCCTGGCCGAGCAGGGCCGGGCCGGCGTGCCGCTCTACCTGTTCTATCCGGCGGTGAAGGGCGGACAGGCCGAGATCCTGCCGCAGCTTCTCACCGCCGACATGCTGGTCGCCGCCGCCCGCGCGGCCGGCCGTGACGCCCGGACGGCCGCCAGCCGGCCCTGATCCTGAATATCGAAACGCAACTCACGAAGGAGACTGACCATGACATCAGGCCTGACCCGAAAGAGTGTTCTTGCCGGCCTCGCAGTTGCCGGCCTTGCCTGCGCAGGCCTCGTCCTCGCCTCCGGTTCCGCCTTCGCCCAGAGCGCGGCCAAGATCGGCGCGCCCGCGCCGGCCTTCCAGGCGGTCGACGCCGACGGCAAGTTGCGCTCGCTCTCCGAGTTCGCGGGCAAGACCGTGATCCTGGAATGGACCAATCACGACTGCCCCTATGTGAAGAAGCACTACAGCAGCGCGACGATGCAGACGCTGCAGAAGGACATGGCTAAGGAGGGCATCGTCTGGCTTTCGGTGATCTCCTCGCCCGTCGGCGAGCAGGGCCATGTCGAAGGCCCCGAGGCCAAGGCGCTGAGCGCCAAGCGCGACGCCGCGCCCGCCGCGATCCTGCTCGATCCCAACAGCAAGGTCGCCCGCGCCTATGGCGCGACCACGACGCCGCACATGTATATCGTCGATCCCAAGGGCACGCTCGCCTATATGGGCGCGATCGACGACAAGCCGTCCGCCAGCGCGGCGAGCCTCAATGGCGCCAAGAGCTATGTCCGGCAGGCGGTGGCGGAACTCAAGGCCGGCAAGCCGGTCTCGGAGGCCGCGACCCGGGCTTATGGCTGCGCGGTGAAATACGCGCCGGTGAGCTGAGGCTGGCTGACCTCCTGCCGGGCGCGCATGGCGGCCCGGCAGGAATGAGCAGCGGCGCAACCGCCGCTTTGTCGCCTTCACGGTCATAGCCGTGCTTTGCTGCCGGCGAAGCGCTCCGGCCAGAAGGCGACGATCATGACCGATACTCCGCTCGAACCCTGGCAGTGGCCGGAAGAAACCTGGCGCGCAAAGGTCGACCGCGTCCGTGCCGGCCGCAGCCTCAAGCCCGCGACCTGGCCGGGTGGCGCGCGCTGCGCGGTGGCGCTGTCGTTCGACGCCGACCACGAAACCAACGAATTGCGCGACGGCGGCAAGTCGGTCGGCCGGCTTTCATGGGGGCAGTACGGGACACGCGTCGGCGTGCCGCGCATCCTCGAGATGCTGAAGCGCGAGGACATCAAGGCGAGCTTCTTCGTGCCTGCGGTCGCCGCGCTGCTGCACCCCGACGAGCAGCGCCGCGTCATCGCGGAAGGCCACGAGATCGGCCTGCATGGCTGGATCCATGAGGTCAACACCGCCGTCCCGCCGGAGAAGGAGCGCGAACTGCATTTCCGCGCCGCCGATACGCTGGAAAAGATCACCGGCATCCGCCCGGTCGGGATGCGCACCCCCTCCTGGGATTTTTCCGAAGTCACGCTGGCGATCCAGCGCGAGCTCGGCCTGCTCTATGATTCCTCGCTCTTCGCCGACGACGACCCCTATGAGCTGATCGACAGGGGCGAGCCGACCGGCATGGTCGAACTGCCGGTCGAATGGATCCGCGACGACGCGGTCTATTTCAACATGAACCGCTTTCAGAGCCTAAGGCCCTACACCGCGCCCGAGGCCGTCTACGACATCTTCCGGCGCGAATTCGATGGCGCTTACGAGGCCGGCGGGCTTTTCCTGCTGACCATGCACCCGCACATCATCACCTACCGCTCGCGCTTCTGGATCCTCGAGAAACTGATCGCCCACGCCAAGGCGCGGGGCTCGGTCTGGTTCGCGCGTCATGACGAGATCGCCGCCTATGTGAAGGGCCAGGCCGGGCTCTGAGCGCGGTTTTCGACCCTGATTGCCCAAACGGCAGGCGGAACACCGCCCGATTTCGGCCGTTTTCGGTTCACCACGGGTTCAGCGCTCCGGCGCGCTGATGCCCGCCAGTGAAACGGAAAACGGATCATCATCTTGAAAAACGACACACGGATGCGCGCCAAAACTCTTGCTCAGGCGAGGACCTGGCTGCTCATCGGCACGGTTCTTCCGGCGCTGACGCTTTCGCAGGGCGGATTCGCCGCTCCCTCGACATTCCAGACCGCGCAGGCCCCGGCTCCCGCCGAAGATGGCGAGCGCCCGCAGCGCCCCCGTCCTCCGGCTGCGCCGCGTGCGCCCGGCGAGGCGCGCCCCGAGCGTCCCGCAGGAGCCGAACGTCCCGAGCGCGGCGAGCGTCCGGCCGGCGCCGAACGGCCCGGTCGCGGCGACCGTCAGGACAGTGGCGAGCGTCCGCCGCGCGCTCCCGATGGCGCGCCGCG
>JAIETL010000010.1 GCA_019745195.1 Beijerinckiaceae bacterium | reverse complement strand
GTGCATCTGCCCGAGGGCACCGAGATGGTGATGCCCGGCGACAACATCACCATGGAGGTCCACCTGATCGTGCCGATCGCCATGGAGGAGAAGCTGCGCTTCGCCATCCGCGAAGGCGGACGCACCGTCGGCGCAGGCGTCGTCGCAAGCATCATCGCGTAACACGCGTTTTCGTGAGGGCGAAGGCCCTGCGGCCTTTGCCACTCACGTCACGAGGAAGATAAGACCATGAACGGTCAGAACATCCGGATCCGCCTCAAGGCGTTCGACCACCGCATTCTCGACGCCTCGACGCGCGAGATCGTGTCGACCGCGAAGAGGACTGGCGCGCAGGTCCGCGGCCCCATCCCGCTGCCGACGCTCATCGAGAAGTTCACGGTCAACCGCTCGCCGCACATCGACAAGAAGTCGCGCGAGCAGTTCGAAATGAGGACCCACAAGCGGGTCCTGGACATCGTCGACCCGACCCCGCAGACGGTCGACGCCCTCATGAAGCTCGATCTCGCCGCCGGCGTCGACGTCGAAATCAAGCTCTGAAACTTTAGCCGGGTCCTCTGCCTCCAGCGTGTTGGCTGGACGAGTAAGACCCCAAGGGAAGGTATGCACCGATGCGTTCCGGTGTGATTGCACAGAAAGTCGGGATGACCCGCATCTTCACCGATGCCGGCGAACATATCCCGGTCACCGTGCTGAAGCTCGACAACTGCCAGGTTGTCGCGCATCGCACGATCGAGAAGAACGGCTATGTCGCCGTGCAACTCGGGTCGGGCTTGGCCAAGGTCAAGAACGTCTCGAAGGCGGAGCGTGGCCATTTCGCCGTGGCCAAGGTCGAGCCCAAGCGCAAGATCGTCGAGTTCCGCGTCTCCGACGACGCGTTGATCCCGGTCGGCGCCGAGCTCACCGCCGACCATTTCGTGGTCGGCCAGTTCGTCGATGTCTCCGGCACGACGCTCGGCAAGGGTTTTGCCGGCGGCATGAAGCGCTGGAACTTCGGCGGCTTGCGCGCCACGCACGGCGTCTCGGTCTCGCATCGTTCGATCGGTTCGACCGGCGGCCGTCAGGATCCGGGCAAGACCTTCAAGAACAAGAAGATGCCCGGCCATCTCGGCACCGAGCGCGTCACCACCCAGAACCTGCGCGTCGTCCAGACCGATGTCGAGCGTGGGCTGATCCTGGTCGAGGGCGCCGTCCCCGGCCATGCCGGCGGCTGGATCCATGTCCGCGACGCGATCAAGCGCGCGCTGCCCAAGGATGCTCCGCTTCCGGGCAAGTTCCGCACCGCCGGCGACGAGGCCAAAGCTGGCCAGGCGCAGGCTCCCGCCACCGAGACCGTCGAGGAGAACGCGTGATGAAGCTCGATATCACCACCCTCGAGGGCGGCTCGGCCGGCTCCGTCGAATTGTCGGATGCGATCTTTGGCCTCGAGCCGCGCGCCGACATCCTGGCCCGGATGGTGCGCTACCAGCTCGCCAAGCGCCGCGCCGGCACGCACAAGTCCAAGGGCCGCTCGGAAGTCGATCGCACCCGCAAGAAGATCTACAAGCAGAAGGGCACCGGCGGCGCACGTCACGGCGCGGCTTCGGCTCCGCAGTTCCGCGGCGGCGGCAAGGCCTTCGGCCCGATCGTGCGCGATCATGCCCATGACCTGCCCAAGAAGGTGAGGGCGCTCGCGCTCCGCCACGCGCTCTCGGCCAAGGCCAAGGGTTCGGAGATCATCATCATCGACGACGCGAAGCTCGCGGAGCCGAAGACCAAGATCCTGCTCGGCCATTTCAGCAAGCTCGACCTGTCGAGCGCGCTCGTCATCGGCGGCGCCGAGATCGACGTGAATTTCGGCCTGGCCGCGCGTTCGATCCCGAATGTCGATGTGCTGCCGGTCCAGGGCATCAATGTCTATGACATCCTGCGTCGCACCAAGCTCGTCTTGACCCGCTCGGCTGTCGATGCGCTGGAGGCGCGCTTCAAATGAGCCAGGCCAAGCAACTCGATCCCCGCCACTACGACGTGATCGTGGCGCCGGTGATCACCGAGAAGGCGACGATGCTCTCCGAGCATAACAAGGTCGTCTTCAAGGTCGCGAAGACCGCGACCAAGCCGCAGATCAAGGCGGCGGTCGAGAAGCTCTTCGACGTCAAGGTCAAGAGCGTCAACACGATCGTCACCGAAGGGAAGATGAAGGTCTTCCGGGGCCGGCTCGGCCAGCGCTCGGACGTCAAGAAGGCGGTCGTGACCCTCGAAGAAGGTCACTCCATCGACGTGACCACGGGCCTCTGAGGGAAAGATCGTCATCATGGCTCTGAAATCATTCAAGCCGATCACGCCGAGCCTTCGCCAGCTCGTGATCGTCGACCGCAGCGAGCTCTACAAGGGCAAGCCGCTCAAGGCGCTGACCGAGGGCAAGTCGTCCACGGGCGGCCGCAACAATCTCGGCCGCATCACCGTCCGCTTCCGCGGCGGCGGACACAAGCGGACGCTGCGCCTGATCGACTTCAAGCGTCGCGGCAAGGATGGCGTTTCCGCCGTCGTGGAGCGGATCGAATACGATCCCAATCGCACGGCGTTCATCGCCCTCATCAAGTATGAGGACGGCGAGCAGGCGTACATCCTGGCTCCGCAGCGCCTCGCCGTCGGCGACAGCGTGATCTCGGGTCCGTCGGTCGACGTGAAGCCCGGCAACGCGGCCCCGATGGGCACGCTGCCGATCGGCACGATCGTCCACAATGTCGAGCTCAAGATCGGCAAGGGCGGGGCGCTCGCCCGGTCCGCAGGCAACTATGCCCAGATCGTCGGCCGCGACCAGGGTTACGTCATCGTCCGCCTGAACTCGGGCGAGCAGCGCCTGATCAGCGGCCTGTGCTATGCCACTGTGGGCGCGGTCTCGAACCCCGACCACATGAACCGGAATGACGGCAAGGCGGGTCGCTCGCGCTGGCTCGGTCGTCGTCCGCATAACCGCGGCGTCTCGATGAACCCTGTCGATCATCCCCATGGCGGCGGCGAAGGCCGCACCTCGGGCGGTCGTCACCCGGTCACCCCCTGGGGCAAGCCGACCAAGGGCAAGAAGACCCGCTCGAACAAGCGGACCGATACGTTCATCGTGTCGAGCCGTCACGCCCGCAAGAAGAAGAACTGAGGTCCGTCATGGCGCGTTCGCTTTGGAAAGGTCCGTTCGTCGACGGATACCTTCTGAAAAAGGCCGAGGTCGCCCGTTCGGCGAGCCGGTCTGAGGTCATCAAGATCTGGAGCCGCCGCTCCACGATCCTGCCGCAGTTCGTCGGTCTGACGTTCGGCGTCTACAACGGCCACAAGCATGTGCCGGTGTCCGTGTCCGAGGAAATGGTGGGCCACAAGTTCGGCGAGTTCTCGCCGACGCGCACCTTCCACGGCCATGCCGCCGACAAGAAGGCGAAGAGGAAGTAAGCCATGGGAAAAGCATCCTTCCCCCGTGCGCTGCCTGACAATGAAGCCGTTGCGGTCGCCCGCAATCTTCGTGTCAGCCCGCAGAAGCTGAACCTCCTCGCCCAGCTCATCCGCGGCAAGAAGGTCTCGACCGCTCTCGCCGACCTCGAGTTCTCGCGCAAGCGGATCTCGCTGGACGTGCGCAAGTGCCTGCAGAGCGCGATCGCCAACGCCGAGAACAATCATGATCTCGACGTCGACGATCTCGTCGTGGCGCAGGCCTTCGTCGGCAAGGCGCTGGTCATGAAGCGTTTCCATGCCCGCGCCCGCGGCCGTGGCGCCCGCATCCTGAAGCCCTTCGCGAATATCACGATCGTGGTGCGCGAAGTCGCCGCGGCCAAGGCCTGAGGAGAGAACGATGGGTCAGAAAATCAATCCGATCGGGCTCCGCCTCGGCATCAACCGCACCTGGGATTCGCGCTGGTTCGCCCAGAAGGGCGAATACGGCAAGCTCCTGCATGAGGACATGGCGATCCGCGCCATGCTCATGAAGATGCTCAAGCAGGCCGCGATCTCGAAGATCATCATCGAGCGCCCGCACAAGAAGTGCCGCGTCACCATCCACTCGGCGCGTCCGGGCGTGGTGATCGGCAAGAAGGGCGCCGACATCGAGAAGCTGCGCAAGTCGGTGATGAAGCTGACCAAGGCCGATGTGACCATCAACATCGTCGAGGTCCGCAAGCCCGAGATCGACGCCACGCTGGTCGCCGATTCGATCGCTCAGCAGCTCGAGCGCCGCGTCGCCTTCCGTCGCGCCATGAAGCGGGCCGTGCAGTCGGCCATGCGTCTGGGCGCCGAGGGCATCCGGATCAACTGCTCGGGCCGTCTCGGCGGCGCGGAAATCGCGCGGCTGGAATGGTACCGCGAGGGCCGTGTGCCGCTGCACACGCTGCGCGCGGACGTCGATTACGGCGTCGGCACCGCCTTCACCACCTACGGAACGTGCGGCATCAAGGTCTGGATCTTCAAGGGCGAGATCCTCGAGCACGACCCGATGGCCCAGGACAAGCGCATGTCGGATGAAGGCGGCCGCTCCGGCGGTGGCCATCGTCGCGACCATGCCGCGTAAGGCTGATCGAGAAGAGCCATGTTGCAACCAAAGAAGACCAAGTTCCGCAAGCAGTTCAAGGGGCGCATCGCTGGCGTCGCCAAGGGCGGCACGGACCTCAATTTCGGCCAGTTCGGCCTGAAGGCGCAGGAGCCCGAGCGCGTCACCGCCCGTCAGATCGAGGCGGCCCGCCGCGCGATCACGCGTGCGATGAAGCGCGCCGGCCGCGTCTGGATCCGGATCTTCCCGGACGTGCCGGTTTCGAAGAAGCCGACGGAAGTCCGCATGGGCAAGGGCAAGGGCGCGCCTGAATTCTGGGCAGCCAAGGTCAAGCCGGGCCGGATCATGTTCGAGATCGACGGCGTGCCCGAGGACACCGCCCGCGAGGCGATGCGTCTGGGCGCAGCCAAGCTGCCGATCAAGACCCGCTTCATCCAGCGCATCGCAGAGTAAGGGAGGACGATATGAAAGCCGCACAACGCCTCTCCGACCTCAAGGCCATGAGCGTGGACCTGCTGCAGGACGAGCTCCTGAAGCTGAAGAAGGAGCAGTTCAACCTGCGTTTCCAGCGCGCCACCGGCCAGCTCGAGAACACCGCGCGGGTCACCGAGGTCCGCAAGGACATCGCCCGCATCAAGACGCTGCAGCGGTCCAAGACCGCCGCCGCGGCCGCCTGAGGAGAACGATCATGCCGAAGCGCGTGCTGCAGGGCGTCGTCGTCAGCGACAAGCAGAACAAAACTGTTGTGGTGAAGGTCGAGCGGCGCTATACGCACCCGCTGCTCAAGAAGACCGTTCGCCGGACCAAGAACTATCACGCCCATGACGAGGCGCAGGTGGTGAAGGTCGGAGACCAGGTCTGGATCGAGGAGTCGAAGCCGATTTCCAAGCTGAAAAGCTGGATATTGCTCGACGGCGCTCCAAAAGCGTAAGACGCACGGGCTCTGCCCGGTCTCCGGACCGGGCAGTCGGAGTTCGTGGACTAAGCATGAAGTGAGGCCAGGGGGCGATCGACCCCCGTCAGTCGAAGTCCGGTCGGCGCTGATGCCGTGCCGGAAACCGCGCTGATATTCAGTATGGAAGGATCAAGGCCATGATCCAGGTGCAGACGAATCTCGAGGTCGCGGACAATTCCGGCGCCCGTCGCGTGATGTGCATCAAGGTTCTCGGCGGATCGAAGCGGCGCTACGCCCGCATCGGCGACATCATCGTCGTCTCGATCAAGGAAGCCATTCCCCGCGGCCGCGTGAAGAAGGGCGACGTCATGAAGGCGGTCGTCGTTCGCACCGCCAAGGACGTCAAGCGCGCCGATGGTTCGGTGATCCGGTTCGACCGCAACGCGGCCGTTCTGATCAACAACCAGAAGGAGCCTGTCGGCACCCGCATCTTCGGACCGGTCCCGCGCGAACTCCGCGCCAAGAACCACATGAAGATCATCTCGCTTGCGCCAGAGGTGCTGTGATGGCTGCGAAAATCAAGAAGGGCGACAAGGTCGTCGTGCTGGCCGGCCGCGACAAGGGCAAGGCAGGCGAGGTTCTCCAGGTGATGCCGAAAGACGGCCGCGCCGTCGTTCGCGGCGTCAACATGGTCAAGAAGCACACCAAGCAGTCGCAGAATTCCGAGGGTGGCATCATCTCGAAAGAGGCCACCATCGACCTCTCGAACATCGCCATGGCCGATCCCAAGGACGGCAAGGCGACGCGGGTCGGCTTCAAAATCCTGGACGATGGCCGCAAGGTCCGTTTCGCCAAGCGCTCGGGAGATCTGATCGATGGCTGAGAATAAGCAGGCGGCCCTCACGCCGCGCATGAAGAAGCATTACGAGGACGTCGTTCGTCCGGCTATGATCGCCGAGTTCGGCTACAAGAACGTCATGGAAGTGCCGACCATCGAGAAGGTCGTCATCAACATGGGCGTTGGCGAAGCGACCGCCGACCGCAAGAAGGTCGACAGCGCCGCCGGCGACCTCGCCTTGATCGCCGGCCAGAAGCCGGTCATCACCAAGTCCCGCCTCGCCATCGCCGGCTTCAAGCTGCGCGAGAACATGGCGGTCGGCTGCAAGGTCACGCTGCGCAAGACCAAGATGTTCGAGTTCGTCGACCGGCTCGTCACCATCGCCTTGCCGCGCGTGCGCGACTTCCGGGGCCTTAACCCCAAGTCGTTCGACGGGCGCGGCAATTTCGCGCTCGGGATCAAGGAGCACATCGTGTTCCCGGAGATCAACTACGACAAGGTCGACGCCGTGTGGGGCATGGACGTGATCGTCTGCACGACTGCGAAGTCGGACGACGAGGCGCGCGCCTTGCTCAAGCACTTCAACTTCCCGTTCCGGCAGTGAGCCTCACCGCTCATACGCGGAAACCAGGAGAGATCGATGGCTAAGAAAAGCTCCGTCGAGAACAACAACGCCCGCAAGCGGCTGGTGAAGAAATTCGCCGGCAAGCGCGCGCGGCTTCTCGCGATCGCCAATGACGAAAGCCAGTCCATGGACGAGCGTTTCCTCGCTCGCCTCAAGCTGGCCGAACTGCCGCGCAACTCGGCTCCGACCCGCGTGCGCAACCGCTGCGAAGTCACGGGCCGTCCGCGCGCCGTGTACCGCAAGCTGAAGATGTCGCGCATTGCTCTGCGCGAGCTCGGCAACAAGGGGCTGGTTCCCGGCCTCGTCAAGTCGAGCTGGTGAGGAGATAGCATCATGGCGATCATCGATCCGCTTGGAGATATGCTGACCCGCATCCGCAATGCGCAGATGCGGCGCAAGTCGCGCGTTTCGACGCCCGGTTCGAAGCTGAGGGCCCGCGTGCTCGACGTGCTTCAGTCCGAGGGCTACATCCGCGGCTACACCCAGACCGAGTTCGGCAACGGCCGGACCGAGTTCGACATCGAGCTGAAGTACCACGAGGGGCTGCCGGTCATCCGGTCCATCTCGCGCGTGTCGAAGCCCGGCCGCCGCGTCTATTCTTCGGTGGAGACGATGCCGCGCGTGGCCGATGGCCTCGGCGTGACCATCATCTCGACGCCGAAGGGTGTGATGCCCGATCACCTTGCCCGCGAACAGAACGTGGGCGGCGAAGTGCTCTGCAAGGTCTTCTGAAGATTTTTCGCACGCCGCTCATTTTCAGGAGAAATCCAATGTCCCGTATCGGCAAGAAGCCAGTCCCGGTTCCCGCTGGCGTCACCGCCAACGTCGCCGGCCAGCTCGTCAAGATCAAGGGCTCTAAGGGCGAGCTGTCCTTCACCGTTCCCGACGACGTGTCGGTGGCGCTGGAGAACGGCGCGATCGCGGTCCAGCCGCGCTCGCAGTCCAAGCGCGCCCGCTCGCTCTGGGGCACCTCGCGCGCCCGCATCAACAACCTCGTGGTCGGCACGACCGCCGGCTTCGAGAAGAAGCTCGAGATCAACGGCGTCGGCTACAAGGCCGCCGTCACCGGCAAGGTGCTCAAGCTGTCGCTCGGCTACAGCCACGACATTGACTATCCGATCCCGGAAGGGGTCGCGATCGTGACGCCGAAGCCCACCGAAATCGTCATCACCGGCATCGACAAGCAGGTGGTCGGCCAGACCGCCGCCGAGATCCGCGATTATCGCGGCCCCGAGCCCTACAAGGGCAAGGGCGTCAAATACGCCGGCGAGTTCATCTTCCGCAAGGAAGGCAAGAAGAAGTAAGGACGCCAGCCATGAGCAAGCAGACAATTGCGACTGCGCGCCGCAAGGCCCGCGTCCGTCGCGCCATCAAGGCGGTCGCCAATGGCCGCGCCCGCCTGTCGGTGCACCGCACCGGCAAGCAGATATACGCCCAGGTCATCGACGACGTGAAGGGTGTCACCCTCGCTTCGGCTTCGTCGCTCGACAAGGACGTTCGCGGCGACATCAAGTCGGGCGCGAATGTCGAGGCGGCCGCCGCCATCGGGAAGCTCGTCGCCGAGCGCGCCGTCAAGGCGGGCGTGAAGGACGTGGTCTTCGACCGCGGCTCCTACATGTATCATGGCCGGGTCAAGGCGCTGGCGGAAGCCGCGCGCGAGGCCGGGCTGAACTTCTGAGTTCTGAGACCGCGCTGCGGGGAGCCGGAAATCCGGTTCTCCGCAGCGCATTTTACGTCGCCCCGCACGGGGCGCTCGAGCGAGCGGCGCAGCCTTTGAGGGCTCGACCGCGCAAGTAAGAGGGAAGACCATGGCGAGAGAGCCGAGAGACCGTCAGGATCGCGAAGAGCGCGATTCCGAATTCGTGGACCGCCTGGTTCACATCAACCGCGTCGCCAAGGTGGTGAAGGGCGGCCGTCGCTTCGGCTTCGCCGCCCTCGTCGTCGTCGGCGACCAGAAGGGCCGCGTCGGCTTCGGCCACGGCAAGGCCCGCGAGGTGCCGGAAGCCATCCGCAAGGCGACGGAAGCCGCCAAGCGCGGCCTGGTCCGCATTCCGCTGCGCGAGGGCCGCACGCTCCATCACGACGTCCAGGGCCGTCACGGCGCCGGCAAGGTCGTGCTGCGCGCTGCGCCTGCCGGTACCGGCATCATCGCCGGCGGTCCGATGCGCGCCGTTTTCGAGGCGGTCGGCATGCAGGACGTCGTGTCGAAGTCGCTCGGCTCGTCGAACCCCTACAACCTCGTCCGCGCCACGTTCGACGCGCTGAAGAACGAGGATTCGCCGCGTGGCGTCGCCGCGCGCCGTTCGCTCAAGGTCTCGGCCCTGCAGACGCGTCGCCGCGATGCGGGCACCGACGCCGCGGCTGAAGCGTGAGGGGGCGACGATGGCAAAGAAAGCTGAAGCGACTGTCGTCGTCGAGCAGATCGGTTCGCCGATCCGCCGCGAAGCGTCCCAGCGCCAGACCCTGATCGGTCTCGGCCTGAACAAGATCCGCCGGCAGTCGACCCTGGTCGACACCCCGGCCGTGCGAGGCATGATCGACAAGGTCAGGCACCTCGTGCGCGTCGTCGATGCGAAGTGAGGGGAGCGTTCGATGAAACTCACCGACATTCGTGACAACGAAGGCGCGCACAAGTCGCGCATCCGTGTCGGCCGGGGCATCGGCTCCGGCAAGGGCAAGACCGGCGGCCGCGGCGTCAAGGGTCAGAAGGCCCGCGCCGGCGTGGCGGTCAAGGGCTTCGAAGGCGGCCAGATGCCGCTCTATCGCCGCCTGCCCAAGCGCGGCTTCCACAACCTCTTCGCCAAGGAGCTGAACGAGGTCAATCTCGGCCGGATCCAGCAGGCAGTCGAGGCCGGCAAGCTCGACGCCAAGGGCGCGGTCACCATCGAGGCGCTGGTCGCCGCGGGCGTGATCACGCGTCAGGCGAGGGACGGCGTCAAGATCCTGGGCGTCGGCGAACTCAAGGCGAAGCTCGCCTTCGAGGTCGCCGGAGCCTCCAAGTCGGCCGTCGAGGCGATCGAGAAGGCCGGCGGTTCGATCAAGATTCTGGCAACCGCTTCACAGGCGTGAGCCGGACGACTAGATGAAGAGTGCGAACGGCGGCCGGGCCCGAAGCCCAGGCCGCCGTTCGACTGTCTGACGGACCTTCGACCGCCTCTCCGCATCGCGGCGGGCGGACAACGGCTCCGGACTCGCCAATTACAAGACCCAGGGACCAGACGCATGGCATCGGCGGCTGAACAGCTTGCTTCAAACCTGAACTTCGGCGCGTTCGCAAAGGCGGACGAGTTGAAGAAGCGGATCTGGTTCACACTGGGCGCGCTGATCATCTACCGGCTCGGCACCTATATTCCGCTGCCGGGCATGAACCCCGATGCCGTGGCGGACCTGTTCAAGCAGACCCAGTCCGGTGTGCTCGGGCTGTTCAACATGTTCTCGGGCGGCGCGGTGGGGCGTCTGGCGATCTTCGCGCTCGCGATCATGCCCTACATCTCGGCCTCGATCATCATCCAGCTTCTGTCCAGCGTGGTGCCGACCTTCGAGCAGTTGAAGAAGGAAGGCGAACAGGGCCGCAAGGTTCTCAACCAGTACACGCGCTACCTGACGCTGTTCCTGGCGCTGTTCCAGGCTTATGGCATCGGCGTCGGCCTGCAGGGCTCGGGCAATCTCGTGCTGGAGCCGGGGCCGTTCTTCCTGCTCTCGACCACGATCACGCTGGTCGGCGGCACGATGTTCCTGCTTTGGCTCGGCGAGCAGATCACCAGCCGCGGCATCGGCAACGGCACGTCGATGATCATCTTCGCGGGCATCATCGCCGAGTTCCCGGCGCAGCTCGCCCAGACGCTGGAACTCGGCCGCCAGGGCGCGATCTCGACCGGGCTTTTGCTGCTGATCCTGGTCATGGCGATCTGCGTCATCGCCTTCTGCGTGTTCATGGAGCGGGCGCAGCGCCGGCTGCTGATCAACTATCCCAAGCGCCAGGTCGGCAACCGCATGTATGAGGGCCAGACCTCGTTCCTGCCGCTGAAGCTCAATACCGCAGGCGTGATTCCGCCGATCTTCGCCTCCTCGCTGCTCTTGCTGCCGACGACGATCGCGAGCTTCTCGCAGGCATCGGGAGGCACCGGCTTCCTCTCGACCATGGCGACCTATCTCGCCCATGGCCGGCCGCTGTTCATGATCCTCTATGCGGCACTGATCATCTTCTTCTGCTTCTTCTACACTGCGATCGTGTTCAATCCGGTCGAGACGGCCGACAACCTCAAGAAGCATGGCGGCTTCATGCCGGGCATCCGCCCCGGTGAGCGCACGGCCGAGCATATCGACCGGGTGCTGACCCGCATCACCGTGCTCGGAGCCGGCTATTTGACTATCGTCTGCCTTATCCCCGAGTTCATGATCACCTATGCCCAGATACCGATCATCCTGCTGGGCGGCACGTCGCTGCTCATCGTGGTGACGACGACGATGGACACCGTGGCGCAAGTTCACGGACATCTGCTGGCCCATCAATATGAAGGGCTGGTCAAGAAAGCGAAACTGCGAGGGGCGAAGCGCTGATGCGACTGATCTTTCTGGGACCTCCGGGGGCGGGGAAGGGCACTCAGGCAGCGCGCATCGTCGCGAAGCATGGCATTCCGCAGCTCTCGACCGGCGACATGCTGCGCGCGGCGGTGGCGGCCGGCACGCCTGTCGGCGTCAAGGCCAAGGCCGTGATGGATTCGGGCGCTCTGGTTTCCGACGAGATCGTCATCGGCATCGTCGCCGACCGCATCGAGGAGCCCGATGCGAAGAAGGGTTTCATCCTCGACGGGTTTCCGCGCACGCTGGCGCAAGCCGAGGCGCTGGACGCCATGCTCGCCTCCAAGGGCCTCAAGCTCGACCGGGTGCTGGAGCTCAAGGTCGACCAGAGCAAGCTCGTTGAGCGCATCGTCAAGCGCGCCGACGAGGCCAAGGCCGCAGGCCAGCCGGTCCGCAAGGACGACGACCCAGAGGTCTTCAAGACACGGCTTGAGGCCTATAACCGCGACACCGCGGTGGTTGCGCCCTATTACGCCAAGCGCGGGCAGGTGATCGACATCGACGGCATGCAGCCGATCGATGCGGTGACCGCGGCGATCGAGACCGCGCTGGCAGGCTGATCCGAATCGCATCCTGCCGACGCCGTCGGCGGGATGCCCTGCCCACCGCGTGCTAGGCGCCGTGCCCTTGGCGGATCGGGACCAGCAAGCTGGGCTGTCACGTTCTGTAATTCCATACAATGATCGTCACCGGAGGATGCTTTGAGCGTCCTCTCCATGTATGGTTCCATGCAGAACGATTAGCGGGCGGTGCACGCGGGCGATCGGCCAAAAAGCCGGGTCCTGCGACGGCCCCGACGCGGCGGGGAGGGCGATCGCGGTGACCTTTCTGGACATTTTGCCGACGATGCTTCTGATCGCGCTGGCGCTGGTCATGCTCGGTCTCGGCCTGTCTCTGCGCATCGACGATTTCACGCGCGTCCTCGGCCATCCCGCCGCTCTGACGCTGGCGCTCGTGCTGCAACTCGTTGTGCTGCCGGTCGTCTGCCTCGGCGTTGTCGTGCTGTTTGGCCTGTCGCCGGCCTATGCCGTCGGGCTCCTGATCCTCGCAGCTTCTCCGGGCGGCGTCTCGGCCAACCTGTTCAGCCATCTCTTCGGCGGCAATGTCGCGATGAATGTGTCGCTGACCGCGATCACGACCGTCCTGTCGATCGTCAGCATGCCGCTGGTCGCCAATCTCGCGATCGGCCAGTTCGCGCCGGCGGGGCCGGGAGCCTTGCCGGTGGTGCCGCTGCAGTTCGGCAAGGTGCTGCAGGTCGTCGCGGTCGTGCTGATTCCGGTCGGTCTCGGCATGATCGTCGCGGCGCGCCGGCCGGATTTCGCGATGCGCGCCGAGAAGCCGTTCAAGCTGTTCAGCATCGCGGTTCTGGCCGTGTTCGCGCTCGTCGCCATCGTGCAGGAGCGTAAGCTGCTGCTCGGAAGCCTGGCATCGCTTGGGCCGGCCGTGGTCCTCTTCAACCTGATCAGCCTGGGATCGGGCTTCTACTTGGCGCGGGCGGCGGGGCTCGACCGGCCGATCGCGATCGCGATCAGCTACGAGATCGGCATCCACAACTCGACGCTGGCGATCTACATCGCGCTGTCGGTTCTGGGCAGCGTCGCGATCGGCCTGCCGGCGGCACTTTACTCCATCTCGATGTACATTACGGGCGTGCTGTTCGGCGTGCTGGTGCTGCGGCGTCGCGGCTCTCCGCAGGGAGCCTGATCCAGTCGGTCGTCGTCGAAAGACGCAGGGTTGACTCAGGCCGCGCAACTGACTATGCGACGCCTCATCCGGTTTCATGTGAGCGATGCCGTTGCCTTCGCAAGAAGGAACGACGTCGCATTCTCGCGTGGTCCCGGCTCAACGCACCGCAAGGGCCGGCCTCCACCGGCGCGGGGCATCTTTCACCGCCGCAGCCGCCATCGGGCGTCGCGGCCGACATGGAGAGACGAGACCATGGCCCGCATCGCAGGCGTCAACATTCCCACCGGCAAGCGCGTCGTCATCGGCCTGCAGTATATCCACGGCATCGGCGCGGCCAAGGCCGAGGAAATCTGCTCCAAGGTCGGTATCGCCGCCGAGCGCCGGGTCAACCAGTTGACCGACGCCGAAGTGCTGCAGATCCGCGAGACGATCGACCGCGACTATCTGGTCGAGGGCGATCTGCGCCGCGAGGTCTCGATGAACATCAAGCGCCTGATGGATCTTGGGTGCTATCGCGGACTGCGCCATCGCCGCTCGCTGCCCGTCCGCGGCCAGCGCACGCACACCAACGCCCGCACCCGCAAGGGCAAGTCCAAGCCGATCGCCGGCAAGAAGAAGTGATTTTCGGGCAGTAGGCAGTGGGCAGTAGGCAGTCGTAAAGGCCGACTGCCGATTGCCGATTGCCGGCTGCCTTTATCTACTCCCCAGCGCCTGGCATCACGGGCGCGCTCGAAGGATGAAAGACCTATGGCCAAGGAAGCACAACGCGTTCGTCGCCGCGAACGCAAGAACATCGTCTCAGGCGTCGCCCATGTGAACGCCTCGTTCAACAACACCATGATCACCATCACCGACGCGCAGGGCAACACGATCTCGTGGTCGTCCGCCGGCACGATGGGCTTCAAGGGTTCGCGCAAATCGACCCCGTACGCCGCGCAGGTCGCGGCCGAGGACGCCGCCCGCAAGGCCGCCGAGCACGGCATGCGTACGCTGGAAGTGGAAGTGACGGGTCCGGGTTCGGGCCGCGAATCGGCCCTGCGCGCCCTTCAGGCGGCCGGCTTCACCGTGACCTCGATCCGCGACGTGACGCCGATCCCGCATAATGGCTGCCGGCCGCGCAAGCGCCGCCGCGTCTGATCTTCGCGATTGATATCGAGGCGTCCGCACCGGCGGGCGCCTGTCCGGGGCGGCCCGCCGCCGCCATTGAATTTGAAGCACCAGGAGTGCGGCCGTGATCAGCAAGAACTGGCAGGATCTGTCAAAGCCCAACAAGCTCGAAATCAAGGTCGGCGACGACCCCAAGCGTCAGGCGACCGTCGTCGCGCGCCCGCTGGAGCGCGGCTTCGGCATGACGCTTGGCAACGCGCTGCGCCGCGTGCTGCTCTCCTCGCTGCAGGGCGCGGCCGTCACCGCCGTGCAGATCGACGGCGTGCTGCATGAATTCTCCTCGATCCCCGGCGTGCGCGAGGACGTCACCGACATCGTCCTCAACATCAAGGCGATCGCGGTGAAGATGCAGGGCGACGGCCCCAAGCGCATGACCCTGCGCAAGACTGGGCCGGGCACTGTCACGGCCGGCGACATCAACACCATCGGCGACGTCTCGATCCTGAACCCCGACCTCGTGCTCTGCACGCTGGACGAAGGCTCCGAGATCCGCATGGAGTTCACCGTCAACACCGGCAAGGGCTATGTCCCCTCCGAGCAGAACCGTCCGGAAGACGCGCCGATCGGCCTGATCCCGGTCGACAGCCTGTATTCGCCGGTCAAGAAGGTGTCCTACCGCGTCGAGAACACCCGCGAGGGCCAGAATCTCGACCGCGACATGCTCACGCTCCAGATCGAGACCAACGGCTCGGTTTCGCCTGAGGACGCGCTGGCGCTTGCCGCCCGCATCCTGCAGGACCAGCTCGCGGTGTTCATCACCTTCGAGGAGCCGCGCAAGGAAGAAGCCGTCTCGACCGCGCCGCAGCTGCCTTTCAACCCGGCGCTGCTCAAGAAGGTCGACGAGCTCGAGCTTTCGGTGCGCTCGGCGAACTGCCTGAAGAACGACAACATCGTCTATATCGGCGACCTGATCCAGAAGTCGGAGGGCGAGATGCTGCGCACCCCGAACTTCGGCCGCAAGTCGCTGAACGAGATCAAGGAAGTGCTCGCCACCATGGGCCTCCATCTCGGCATGGACGTGACGGGCTGGCCGCCGGAGAACATCGAAGAGCTCGCGAAGCGCTTCGAGGAACACTATTGAGGCAATAGGCAGTCGGCAGTCGTGAACACTGCCGGCCCGACTGCCGACTGCCTACTCCCGACTGCCCCTATCACAACGAACGGTCGTACCGTGGCACGGCGACCGTAAAATCAATGGAGAGCCAAAATGCGTCACGGTTTTCGCGGTCGTCGTTTCAACCGTTCGGCTGAGCATCGCAAGGCGATGTTCGCCAATATGTCCCAGGCCCTGATCAAGCATGAGCAGATCACCACCACGCTGCCCAAAGCGAAGGACCTCCGTCCGGTCGTCGAGAAGCTGGTGACGCTCGCAAAGCGCGGCGACCTGCATGCCCGCCGCCAGGCGATCGCGCAGATCAAGGATGTCGCGCTCGTCGGCAAGCTCTTCGCGACGCTGGGTCCGCGTTACAAGGAGCGCAATGGCGGCTATCTGCGTATCATGAAGGCGGGCTTCCGCTTCGGCGACAACGCACCGCTGGCCGTGATCGAGTTCGTCGATCGCGATGTCGATGCAAAGGGTCAGGATTCCGGGCCGGTCTTCACGGCGGACGACGAGGCGGCCTGAGTTTAGGCTCGGCGCTGAATGTTTTGAGGGCGGCCTTCGGGCCGCCCTTTTTCGTCGCAGTTGCCAGACGGCATTGGCCGCCGCTGCATTCGCGACTAGGCTGAACGACGCTTGCGGCAGAGATCGTGGCTGGGAGGATAACAAGATGAGAATTTCACTGATCGCGGCAGTTGGCGCTGCTTTCGTAGTCGGCGCGCTGGCGCCCGCCGCCGCACAGGACAAGTACCCCTCCAAGCCGATCACCATGATCGTGCCCTTCGCGGCCGGCGGCTCGTCGGACGTGATCGCGCGTCTCGTCGGGGCCGAGATGGAGCGCGTGCTCGGCCAGCGGATCGTGATGGAGAACATGGGCGGGGCGGGCGGCGCGACCGCGCTGACGCGCGCCTCGCGGGCCGAGCCCGACGGCTACACCATCGTCATCGGCAACAGCGGCACCAATGCCGCGTCCTATTCGATCTATCCCGACCTGAAATACACCAACGCCGATTTCACGCCGATCGGACTCGTCGCGAAAACCTCGCCCATGATCGCGCTGAAGCTCGATTTCCCGGCGAAGACGCTGATGGAATTCGTCGCCTACGCCAAGGCCAATCCCGGCAAGGTCAGCCTCGGCCATGCCGGCGTCGGCTCTTCGAACTATCTGATCTGCCGGAACTTCATCAAGGCTGCGGGCGTCGATGTTGCGCTCGTCAGCTATCGCGGGGCGGGGCCGGCGCTGAACGACCTGATGGGCGGGCAGATCGACGGCGTCTGCGATGCGGCAACCTCGCTGTCGGGGGCGGTGCAGGGCGCCAAGGTCAAGGCGCTGGTCGTCGCCACGCCGGCGCGGCTGCCGAGCCTGCCCGATGTGCCGACCTCGGCGGAGGCCGGCCTGCCGGCCTTCCAGGCTCAGGGCTGGAACGCGCTGTTTGGCCCCAAGAACCTGCCGGAGCCGATCGTCGCGCGGCTGAACGAGGCTTTGCGGACGGCGCTTTCCAGCGACAACCTCAAGAGCCGATTCAAGGATTTGTCGTCGATTCCGCCCGGCCCAGATGAACTCGCACCGGCCTTCGTCGCGGCGATGGTGCCAGGCGAGATCGAGCGCTACAAGCTGCTGCTTCGGGAGAAATAGACAGGATGCGGCGTCACGCGCGGCCGCGCGCTAGTTCACCGGCCAGTTCAAGCAGGGTATCGACCGGTTGCTCGATCAGGTCGTTTTCCGGCGTGACGCCATAGAGGCCGAAGATGAAGGCCGTCGTCTCGTCGCGCTCGGCCAGCCCCATCGACCATTGCCCGAAGCCGCGTGCGACGATGGGCTGTTCGACCAGCAGGCGAATATTGGCATGGCGCAGGTCGGTCACGATCCTGCCATAGGTTTCGGCGACGTCGATCTGGGCGCCTTCAAGCACCTGTGCGAAGGCGCCAGGCGTCGCAAGCAGGAAGCCGGTGATGCGGTTGCGAGCGTTCAGTCGTTCTGCCGATGTGACGATCCGCTGGAGTTCCTCGGCGCGATGCCCCTCGACGAGGCGGCTGCGGCTGGCATAGACAAGTCTCATCAGGCTCATGGCCTGCTCCTCTGGCTTTGGTCTGCAGGAGCGTCCGGCCGGATGGCCACGTTCCGGAATGGGGGCTCACGGCAGGGCCGGTTCAGGTGTCGAGCCGATGGATTGACCATGAAAGAACGCAAATCGGGCGATTTTGTTTCAGACAGAGGCTTGGCATGACCGATCGGCGTATTTTTTCCCCGGCCTGTGGGCTCGCTGCCATGCTCGCCGCGTTGCTGGCCGGGACTGTTCTGCCGGGCTCCGCGCTCGGCCAGGCGAAGCAGGCACCCGAAACGCGCCAGCAGATCTCGCTGTCGTTCGCGCCGGTGGTGAAGCAGACGGCCGGCGCGGTGGTAAACGTCTATGGCGCGCGCGTCGAAAAGCAGCCACGCAACCCCTTCATGGACGATCCCTTCTTCCGCCGCTTCTTCGGCGATCGCGGGTTTGGCGTGCCGCAGGAGCGGGTGCAGCGCTCGCTGGGGTCTGGCGTGGTGGTCGATGCAACCGGGCTCGTCGTCACCAACAACCACGTCATCGAGGGCATGAGCGAGGTCAAGGTCGCCTTCGCCGACAAGCGCGAGATGGAGGCGACGATCCTGCTGCGCGATCCGCGCACCGATCTCGCCATTCTCAAGCTCAAGGGCGCCAGGGATCTCAGCCCGATCGACCTCGGCGATTCCGACAGGGTCGAAATCGGCGATCTGGTGCTAGCCATCGGCAATCCCTTCGGCGTCGGCCAGACGGTGACGCAGGGCATCGTCTCTGCGCTGGCGCGCACGCAGATCGGCGTCGGCGACGCCCAGTCCTTCATCCAGACGGATGCCGCGATCAATCCCGGCAATTCCGGCGGCGCGCTGGTCGATATGCAGGGTCGGGTGATCGGCATCAACACCGCGATCTTCTCGCGCTCGGGCGGCAGCCATGGCATCGGCTTCGCGATTCCCGCCGCAATGGTCAAGGTCGTGGTCGAAAGCGCGAAATCCGGCGCAACGACAGTGCGTCGCCCCTGGTTTGGCGCAAGGCTGCAGGTGCTGACCGCCGACGTCGCCGACGGGCTCGGGCTCGACCGGCCGGCGGGCTCCGTCGTCGCCAGCGTCGTGGAGAAAGGACCGGCCTCGGAAGCGGGCCTGCGCCGCTCGGACGTGATCCTTGCGGTCGATGGCGTCGCTGTCGATGATCCGGAGGCGTTCGGCTACCGCTTCGCGACGCGTCCGCTGGGCGGCGTAGCTTCGCTCAGCGTGCTGCGGGGCGGCCGGCGCATCGTCGTGCCGGTCAAGCTCGGCCCCGCGCCCGAGACGCGCCCGCGCGACCCCGTCCTGCTCTCCAGCCGCTCGCCGCTGGCCGGCATCACGGCGCTGAACCTGTCGCCCGCCGTTGCCGAGGAGCTTTCGATCGACACCGTCAGCGAGGGGGTCGTCGTCGCCGAGGTCGAGGAGGGCAGTACGGCCGCCCGCGTCGGCTTCCAGAAGGGCGACATCATCCAGGCGATCAACGGCGACCGCATGGCGACGACGCGCGAACTCGATACGGCGCTGAAGGACCGCAAGCGGCAATGGGAGGTGACGATCTCGCGTGCCGGCCAGAGCGTGACCTCGGTCTTTCCCGGGTGAGAACCTCCTTTGTCATTCCGGGGCGGGCGGAAGGCCCGAACCCGGAACCCACGACGGGGCGATCCGTCGCCATCGCCGGCGGAAACGCTCACCCGGTCGTGGGTTCCGGGTTCTTCGCTGCGCGAAGCCCCGGAATGACAGGGTAGGCTCCCATGACCGACCTCTTCTCCGCTTCGGGCCTCGACAAATCCGGCCCACGCCCGCTCGCTGACCGCCTGCGGCCGACGACACTGGCGGAGGTCGCCGGGCAGGAGCACCTGACCGGGCCGGACGGCGCGCTGACCCGGCTCGTTGCCTCGGGCTCGCTCGGCAGCCTGATTTTCTGGGGACCGCCCGGCACCGGCAAGACCACCGTGGCGCGGCTGCTGGCGGGGCAGGTCGATCTCGGCTTCGAGCAGATCTCCGCGATCTTTTCGGGCGTCGCCGATCTGAAGAAAGTCTTCGAGCAGGCGCGGGGCCGCAGGCTTGGCGGCAAGGGCACCTTGCTTTTCGTCGACGAAATCCACCGCTTTAACCGGGCCCAGCAGGACGCCTTTCTGCCGGTGATGGAGGACGGCACGATCACGCTCGTTGGCGCGACGACCGAGAACCCGTCCTTCGCCCTCAATGCCGCATTGCTCTCGCGCGCCCGCGTCTTGACCTTCAAGGCGCTGGACGAGGGCTCGCTGCTGTTTTTGCTGGGCCGGGCCGAACTGCTGGAAAACCGCGAGCTGCCGCTGACGCCGGAGGCGCGCCTGCAGCTCGCGCGCTTTGCCGACGGCGATGGGCGCGCCATGCTGACGCTCGCCGAGGAGATCTGGCGCGCGGCCAAGCCGGGCGAAATCTTCGACGAGGCGGGCTTGAGCGAGGTGATCCAGCGCCGCGCGCCGATCTACGACAAGGCGCAGGACGGGCACTACAACCTCATCTCGGCGCTCCACAAGACGATCCGGGGCTCCGACCCCGATGCGGCGCTCTACTATTTTGCCCGCATGCTCGACGCTGGCGAGGACCCGCGCTTTCTGGCGCGGCGGCTGGTGCGGATGGCGGTGGAGGATATCGGGCTCGCCGACCCGCACGCGCTGGTGCATGCACGGGCGGCGGCGGAAACCTACGAGCAGCTCGGCACGCCGGAGGGCGAACTCGCGCTCGCGAACACGGTGATCTACCTCGCGACCGCGCCGAAATCGAACGCCGCCTACACCGCTTACAAGGCGGCGCGGCGCGTGGCGAAGGAGCGCGGCTCGCTGACCCCGCCCAAGACCATCCTGAACGCCCCGACGAAGTTGATGAAGGAGGAGGGCTACGGCGCGGACTACGCCTATGACCACGACGCGCCCGACGCGTTTTCGGGCCAGGACTACTGGCCCGAGGCGCTGGGGCGGCAGGTGTTCTACGACCCGCCGGAGCGCGGCTTCGAGCGCGAGATCAGGAAGCGGCTGGAGTATTGGGCGAAGTTGCGGGAGGAGAGGGGGGTAAGATGACATTTAGCCGGTTCATCGGCATCGACTGGTCGGGCGACAAGAGCTCGTTTCAGAAGGGGATAAAGGTCGCGGAGGTCCAGCCAGGCCGACAAGCCCCGGCTCTCGTCGCCGGCCCCGGGAGAGACGGGCGCTGGTCGAGAACCGCGGTCATGCATCTTATTCTAGAACGGTGTGCCCGAGAGCGTTGTCTCGTCGGTCTCGATTTTGCTTTTGGGTTCCCGGCCGAGCACGGGCCTTTCGACTGGGCCTATGTCGAGGCGCACTGCGCGGCAGACGCGAACTTCTATGGCGGGCGCTTCTTCCATACCCCCGCAGCTGAGCACGCTGATTTTATCAACTCGCCTAAACACAAAGGTGCCCGGTATCGGGCGAAGGCGCATAGGGCCACCGAGATTCGGGCAGCGCTGACGAAAGGCGCAACCCCTCAGACAGTGTTCAACGCGATTGGTGCGGCGCAGGTCGGGCCCTCCTCCATCTCTGGCATGCGTATGCTCGGGACGCTGGCTGTACAGGGTGCTGCGCACCTGTCGATCTGGCCGTTCTCTCCCATCTCCATGCAACGCAGTGTCATCGTCGAGATTTTTCCTAGACTCTTCCCACTTTTGCATGGGGTACCGCCGGCCATGAAGGTTCACGCTAACCTAAATCGGGCGCTTGCGGCGTTCGATAGCGATCCCGTCGTTGAACCACCGAGTACAGAGGACGAGGGCGACGCGCTGATCTCGTCCGCAGCGCTGCGTCGTCTGTCTGCAAACGCGGATTGTTTCGTATTGCCCGAAAAGCCGCCCGCCGGCGAAGGGTGGATTTTCGGCGTGCGCTGAAAGCGGAGAGCTGTAGCAATTTCGTTTGTGCCCCGTCCTCCCACGCCCTATGCCACACCCATGACCTCCGCCCTTCTCGTCTTTCTCGGCGCCGGCATCGGCGGCGTGCTGCGGCACGGCGTCAATCTCGTTTCGCCGCGCTGGCTCGGCGCCGGCTTTCCCTTCGGCACGCTGGCGATCAACGTCGTCGGCTCGGGGCTGATGGGCCTCGTCGTCGGCTGGTTTGCCTTCAAGGCGAGCGAGGGCTGGTCTCCTGATCTCAGGCTGTTCCTGACCACCGGCATTCTCGGCGGTTTCACCACGTTTTCCGCGTTCTCGCTCGACGCCATCCTGCTCTGGGAGTGCGGCGAGGCGCTGCTGGCTGCGGCCTATGTCTTTGCATCGGTCGGCGTGTCGCTGGCGGCGCTGGTCGGCGGGCTTGCGATCATGCGGGGGCTGACATGAGGGCTGGCGGCAGGGGCGTGGGTGGCAAGGGAACGGGAGGCCCGAAAGGCAAGAGCCCTTCTCGCGGGGGCCGACCGTCGGCTTCGGGCGCACCCAAGGGCAATCGGCCGGGCCATGACGCGCGCCGTCCGGCCCGCGCCTCGGCGCAGCCCCGGTCGGAGCGGGACGAGCGCGTCGTCCGCACCGAGCCGACGCGCAATCCCAGACCGCGCCGCGATGCACCGAGGACCGGCGATCCCCGTATCGCCGAAACGCCGGACGTGGCGGCAACCGCCGCGCCGAGCGCGGCGGGGCCGCGCAAATCCGCCTCAATACGCAAGCTGCCCGTCACCGCTGCGCCGACTCGCGCGGAGGTAAAGGCCGAAACCGCGCAGGTGCTGGCGACCGGCGTGCAGCAGCTCGTGGTCACGGCGGACGAAAACGAGATGCGGATCGACCGTTTTCTCGAGAACCGGTTTCCGCAGCTCTCCTTCAGCCATATCCAGCGCATCGTCCGGAAGGGCGAATTGCGCGTCAACGGCAAGCGCGCCGACAGCAAGGACCGGCTCGAAGAAGGGCAGACGGTCCGCATTCCGCCGCTGAAGCTCGATCCGCAAGAGCAGAGGCCGCGTTCACTGAAGGCAGATGACGACACGCTCGGCTTCCTGCGCTCGATCACGCTCTACGAGGATGACGACGTCATCGTGCTGAACAAGCCGGCGGGGCTCGCCGTGCAGGGCGGCTCGGGCACCACGCGCCATGTCGATCAGATGCTGGAGGCGATGACGGGCAAGGACGGGCAGAAGCCGCGCCTGGTCCATCGGCTCGACAAGGACACGGCGGGCTGCCTCGTGATTGCGAAGTCGCGCTTCGCCGCCGCGACGCTGGCAAAAACCTTCCGCTCGCGCTCGGCGCGCAAGGTCTATTGGGCGCTGGTCGCCGGCGTGCCGCGCGTGCGTCAGGGCCGGGTCTCGACCTATCTCGCCCGCGAGGAGGCCTATGACGGCGACCAGCGCATGGCGGTGGCCCAGCACGGCGACGACGGCGCGATGCATGCCGTGACCTATTACGCCGTGGTCGAGACCGCCGCGCAGAAGCTGGCCTGGCTTTCGCTCAAGCCGGTGACGGGGCGCACCCACCAGCTCCGCGCCCATGCCGCCCATATCGGCCATCCCATCGTCGGCGACCCGAAATATTTCAACATCAAGAACTGGGAGATGCCCGGCGGCATCCAGAACAAGCTGCATCTGCTGGCGCGGCGGATCGTGCTGCCGCATCCGCGCGGGAAGGGCACGATCGACGTCAGCGCGCCGCTGCCGCCGCATATGCGCCAGTCCTGGAACCTGCTCGGCTTCGAGGACGCGCATTACGACCCGATCGTCGACGCACCCGACGAATAGGCTTCGAGTTGACGGAGCGTAATAGAACAGTTGCGGAACAAATCGGATTATGTTCTAATTTTGTTCCCATCGCTCTGACGCAGGTGCTCCGATGATCCGTTTCGTCTCCGTGCTCGCCGGTCTGTCTCTTTCTGTCCTCGCCATTCAGCCGATCGCCGCCCAGACGGCTCAGCCGCGTCCCGCGGCAGCCGCTGCAACAAGCGACGCGAACGACCCCATTCCGCGCGCCGCGCGCGCCAAGGCGCGGCAGGAATGCCTGTCCGATCATGTCGCGCTGTCGGGCGACGATCTGCGCGGCGCCATGCGCGTGTGCATGCAGGCGAAGTTTCCCGGCATCCAGCTCTATGCCCGCGACGGGCTGACGCGCGACGGCAAGCCGACGGCGGCGACGGCGCGCGCAGCCTGCAAGACCGAGATCGACGCGCAAGGTCTGTCCGGCTCGGCCCGTACGGCGGCGCTGGTCGCTTGCTTCAACGGCAAGCGTCCGGATCTCGCGGCTTTGGCGGAATGCCGCAGGGACGGTCGCGCCAAAGGGCTCGACGGCGAAGCGCTGCGCAGCGCCGTCAACGATTGCGTCCGCAGCCGGCAGTCCTGATTTTGAGACACGGCGCGCCGTGCATGAGCGGGGCGCGCCGGTCTCGATGGCGATGCGCGTCGATCCGCGCTACGGCGTCGGCATGGACCTCGTGATTTTCGACCTCGACGGCACGCTGATCGATTCAGAGGCGATCATCCTCGGTGCGCAGGTCGAGGCGTTCGCGCAATGCGGGCTGGTCCATCCCGGCCGCGAGGCGGGCCTAGGCGTTGTCGGGCTGACGCTCGAGATCGCGCTGATGCAGTTGGCACGGCTTCAGCAGCCCGATGACCGGCTGACGGCGACCTATAAGCAAGTCTTCAACGCGATGCGCCATCGCGCTGAAACCGATCCTGCGCTGGACGAGCCGCTGTATCCCGGAGTCGCCGCGATGTTGGTTGCGCTGCAGACGCGACCGGGCCTCAAGCTCGGCATCGCGACGGGAAAGTCGCGGCGCGGGGCCGACTACATCGTCGAGCGCCATGGCTGGCAGGGCCTCTTCGCCACGATCCAGACCGCCGACGACGCGCCCTCCAAGCCCGATCCCGGCATGATCCTGCGGGCGATGGCCGAGACCGGAGCCGCGCCCGGACACACCGCGATGGTCGGCGACAGCTCGTTCGACATCGAGATGGCGGTCGCCGCCGGGGTCGTGCCGGTCGCAGTGTCCTGGGGTTTCCAGCCGGTGGCGCGGCTGCAGGCGCTGGGTGCGCGCTTCACGATCTCGCACGCGTCCGACCTGCCGGATCTGATCCATGGCATGACGCAGGGCATGGTTGGGTGAGTTGGAGGAGTCTCAGGCGTCAGGGTGCTTTCCAGAATCCTGCAGTCATCTTTGCGCAACCATCTCGACTCACGCCCGTTTAACCTGAATATCCGTTCAGACATCGGCATTAACCTCTTGCTGGCAACCGGACTCCATAGTGTTCCTGCAACAGGGACATACCGGCGTATAACAAAGCCGGACAGGGGTCGAATTATGATTGGTCATGAACTTTGTGAATTCGTCGATCGTGTGCTGGATAAGCACATGATCGACGAAGAAGACGTCAAGATGCTTCAGCGTGACGTCATGGTTGATGGCAGCGTCAATCGGGACGCGATCGACGTCCTGATCGCGCTCGACCGCGCCGTCGGCGAGAGCTGCAGCGCCTTCGCCGATTATCTCGTCGCGCTGGTCGTCGATTACGCCGTCTGGGAGAGCCGGCCGACCGGCGTGATCGACCGCGACAAGGCGCACTGGCTGGTCACGACGCTGTCGGCCGGCGACGGCCCGACCGCGACCGCCCAGCGCATCGCCTTCGAGATCGTCCGCGAGGCCGAACGCTGCGACGAGGCGCTGCTGGGCTTTGCCCTGAGCAAGGGCGCGGCCAAGCCGCGTGGCTTCGACGCGGGCCGCATCCTGCTGGCGAGCTGAGCGCGCAAGAGTGGTCGCGATCGGGCACGTGCCCGATCGCCGAGGCCGCATCCGGCTTTTCGGACCGTCCCGCGACTTGCCAGCGGCCAAACTTTTGCATCAATGGACGCAGGCTGCGGCGTCGCATAAACCCCGGCTGTGACAGTGCCTTTTGGCCGCCGGGAGACGCAACCGATGTTCTCGAAGATCCTGATCGCGAACCGGGGCGAGATCGCCTGCCGCGTCATCAAGACCGCGCGCCGCATGGGGATCGCGACGGTCGCGGTCTATTCCGACGCCGACCGCGACGCGCTGCATGTCGAGATGGCCGATGAGGCCGTGCATATCGGGCCGCCCGCCGCCGCCCAGTCCTATCTCGTCATCGAGAAGATCATCGACGCCTGCAAGGCGACGGGCGCGCAGGCGGTGCATCCGGGCTACGGCTTCCTGTCGGAGCGCGAGGCCTTCGCCCAGGCGCTGAAGGATGAGGGGATCGTCTTCATCGGCCCCAATCCGGGCGCGATCGCCGCGATGGGCGACAAGATCGAATCGAAGAAGGCCGCCGCGGCCGCGAACGTCTCCACCGTGCCGGGTCATCTCGGCATCATCGAGAGCCCCGAGCACGCGGTCACGATCGCCGACGGCATCGGCTATCCGGTCATGATCAAGGCTTCGGCCGGCGGCGGCGGCAAGGGCATGCGCATCGCCCATTCGGCGGGAGAGGTCGCCGAGGGCTTCGCCCGCGCCAAATCGGAGGCGGCGTCCTCCTTCGGCGACGACCGCGTCTTCGTCGAAAAATTCATCGTCGATCCGCGCCATATCGAGATCCAGGTGCTCGGCGACAAGCATGGCAACGTGATCTATCTCGGCGAGCGCGAATGCTCGATCCAGCGCCGCAACCAGAAGGTCGTCGAGGAGGCGCCGTCGCCGCTGCTCGACGAGGCGACGCGCGCGAAGATGGGCGAGCAGGCGGTCGCGCTGGCAAAGGCTGTCAATTACGACAGCGCCGGCACGGTCGAGTTCGTCGCCGGCCAGGACAGGTCGTTCTATTTCCTCGAGATGAACACCCGGCTTCAGGTCGAGCATCCGGTCACCGAGATGATCACCGGCGTCGATCTCGTCGAGGAGATGATCCGGGTCGCCTATGGCGAGAAGCTCCGGATGAGCCAAGCCGATGTGAAGCTGAACGGCTGGGCGGTCGAGTCCCGCGTCTATGCCGAGGACCCGACGCGCAACTTCCTGCCCTCGACCGGGCGGCTCGTGACCTACCGGCCCCCGGCCGAGGGGCGCGACGGCGAGGCGACCGTCCGCAACGACACCGGCGTCTTCGAGGGCGGCGAAATCTCGATCTATTACGACCCGATGATCGCCAAGCTCGTCACCCACGCGCCGACGCGCAAGGCCGCGATCGAGGCGCAGGGCCGCGCGCTCGACGCCTTCGCCATCGATGGCATTCGGCACAACATCCCCTTCGTCTCGGCGCTGATGCATCATCCGCGCTGGATCGAAGGCAATCTCTCGACCGGCTTTATCGCCGAGGAATTCCCGGAGGGTTTCTCGCTGCCCGCCCCGCAGGGCGAGGTCGCGCTCCGGATGGCCGCGATCGCCATCGCCTGCGACCACCGGCTGAACCAACGCAAGCGCAACGTTTCGGCGCAGATGCAGGGCTGGCGCAAGGTCGCCTTCGACCGCACGCGCATCGTCACGCTCGGCGGCGAACGTTTCGAGGGCCAGGTCACGGAGAGCGTCACCGAAAGCGTGACGGGGCAGGGCGGCTCGATCACGATCGCGTTCGGCCAGCGCGCGCTGACGCTCTCCAGCGACTGGATACCGGGCGACCCGGTCTGGCGCGGCGCCATCGACGGTCTGGCCGTGGCGGCGCAGGTGCGCGCCATCCTGAACGGCGTGGCGCTCGGCCATGCCGGCGCCTATGCCGACGCCCATGTCTACACCGTGCGCGAGGCGCAGCTTGCTGCCCTGATGCCGGTCAAACTCGCGGCCGACACCGGCAAGTCCCTGCTCTGCCCGATGCCGGGACTGGTCAAGGCGATCTCTGTCGCTGTCGGGCAGGAGGTCAAGGCCGGGGAGGCTCTGTGCATGGTCGAGGCGATGAAGATGGAGAATGTGCTGCGCGCCGAGAAGGACGTCACCATCGCCAAGATTCTGGCGAAGGAAGGCGATTCGCTCGCGGTCGATGCGGTGATCATGGAGTTCGCGTGAAGCGCAGGATTGTCGCGGCCTCGACCATTCGTCCGTGCCGTCATCCCGGACAAGCGGCAAAGCCGCGCCGATCCGGGATCCATCGTAAAGCAGGACGGCACTCTAGGATGGATCCCGGGTCTGCGCTTCGCTTGCCCGGGATGACGTGGAGGGTGTGACTTGGGCGCAGCCCAAAGACGCTGCTGGTTCGTCTTGCCATTCGCATTCGCCAAACCGACAATCCCGAGAACGACAACGAGGAACGCGCCGGCATGCTGACGATCTGGGGGCGTATCAGCTCCATCAATGTGCAGAAGGCGGTCTGGGCCGCCGGCGAAGTCGGGCAGGTCTTCGAGCGGATCGACGTCGGCGGGGCCTTCGGCGGCAATCGCGAGCCGGCCTATCTCGCCAAGAATCCAAACGGCCAGATCCCGACGCTGGAAGACGGCGAGGTCTGCATCTGGGAATCCAACAGCATCGTGCGCTATCTGGCGGCGCGCTATGGCGCGGGCTGGATCTGGGAGGAGGATCCGGCGCTGCGGGCCGAGGCCGACCGCTGGATGGACTGGATGATCGCCGAACTGCAGCCGGCGCTGACGCCGGCATTCTGGGGACTGGTGCGCAAAGACACGGTCCGCGCCGGGCCGGCCGAGATCGAGGCCTCGATCGCGAGGACGGAAGGCAAGCTCGACATCCTCGAGGCGCATCTAACCGGGCGAGCCTATCTGGCGGGGGATCGCTTCGGCATGGCCGACCTCACCGTCGCGCCCGGCGCGCATCGCTGGCTCAACATGCCCGTCAAGCAGGTCGTGCGGCCCAATCTGAGACGCTGGTACGAGGCCTGTGCGGCGAGGCCCGCCGCCATTCCCGCGCTGCCGCTCCCGGTGGTGTGATCGCTTGCGCTGTGGCCTTGCGTCGCCCTGCCTTGATCCAGCCGCGAAAGCACGCTTCAACAGAGCCATGAACCTCGGAAAAGCCGCGCTGTTCACCCTCGTCGCGTTGGCGGCCACCCCGCTTGCCGCGCAGACGCCGAGCCCGACGCTGGCTGCCGACAGGGCCCAGCTCGTGGCCTGCCTGCGCCAGAGCGGGACCGTCGCGACATCCTGCATCGGGCTCGTTGCGGTCGCCTGCGTGCGCGCCGCCAGCACCGACCGGCGCGCCGCCGAGCATTCCTGCGCACGCCGCGAGGAAGCGGTCTGGCGCGAGCGTCTCGGACAGGCGACGCAGGCCGTCAGCCGCGCCATGGATGCCGGCCAGCGCAGCAAGCTCGCCTCGCTGCAGGTCGCCTGGGAGGGCTATGTCGCGCAGAAATGCGCCTTCTATGGCGCGAGCCAGCGCGAAGGGCTTCAACTCGGCCGGCAGGCCGGCTGCGAACTGCGCGAGGTCGCGACCCGCGCGCTGGAGCTGGAGCGCTCCCAGCCGCAGGCGACGCCATCCCGCCCGCAGCAGCAGCCGCGCATTTTTCGCGGGGAGTGAATGCGTTAGGCCGGCGTCAGCTTTCGCGCGGTAAAGCTCCGTCTTCGCGCGGAAACCAGCCATGTTCTTCGTCCTGTCCAAGATCATCTGGTTCGTCGTTTCGCCGGTGAATCTCGCCGTCCTGCTGGCGCTGGCCGCGGGCCTGCTCGCCTTCACGCGCTTTGCGCGGACCGCGCGCTGGCTCGGCCTTGTCGCGTTGGCCGTGCTTGCGATCATGGCCTTCAGCCCGCTACCCCGGCTGATCATGTGGCCGCTGGAGAACCGTTTTCCGCAGCAGGATGCGGCCAAGGGGCCGGTCGCGGGCGTGATCCTGCTCGGCGGCGCGATCGGCGTCGCGCGCGGCGACGTGGTGATGACCAGCGCCGGCGCGCGGATGACCAAGACGGTCGAACTGGCGCGGCTGCATCCGCAAGCGCGGATCGTCTTCGCCGGGGGCGCGGCCAATCTGATTTCGCCGGTGACGAAGACCGAGGCCGATGGCGCGCGTCTGATGTTCGAGGGGCTCGGCCTCAGCCCGCAGCGGCTCATCTTCGAGGACAAGTCTCGCAACACCCGCGAGAACGCGCTCTTCACCAAGGCGCTGGTCGATCCCAAGCCCGGCGAGCGCTGGCTGCTGGTGACCTCGGCCTGGCACATGCCGCGCGCCATGGGCGTCTTTCGCAAGGCCGGCTTGGCCGTCGAGGCGTTCCCGGTCGACTATCTGACGGAGGAGAAGCTCTCCGAGTTTGTCCGAGTGTCGGGGCGCGCGCCGCGCGGCCTCGGCATCGCCGATGACGGCTTCAAGGAATGGGCCGGTCTGCTGGCCTACTGGCTCGTAGGCTATACCGACGCGCTGTTTCCAGGGCCTTGAACGGCTACTCCGGCAGCCTCAGTCGATACACGCCGCGAAAATCGTCCGGATCGACAGGTCGGCCCTTGCGGGTGATGACGATGCGGCCTTCCTTCATCAGCCTGACCGCAATCTTGCGCGCCGGCTGCATCAGCGGGCCCCAGCCGTCGGGATGGTCGCCGCCCACCGCGCGCGCGGCCTCCGACGGGCAGATCGTCTTGCCCGGGCCGCGCGCGGCGGTCAGCGACAGCATAGCGGCTTCGAGTGCCTCGAGATCGGTGCTCATGGCGCGCCTGGATGGCGGAAGACGCGGGCGGCGTCGGAGGCGAACTGCCGCCGATACATGGCCACCAGCACGGCGATGGTGAAGGCGAGGAAGGTCGCCGGCCCAAGGAACCAGCCCATATAGGCGAGGGCGAAGAAGAAGGCGCGCTGACCGCGGTTGAAATGCCGGCCGGCGGCGATGTTCATCTCGGCCATTTCGTGGATGGCGCGGGCGGCGTCCTGCGGATCATGCTCCTTGGCCGGCGGCATCGCGCCGATCAGGATGACGCAATAGTTGAACAGCCGGTAGCTCCAGGCGAATTTGAAGAACGCGTAGCCGAAGATCACGGCGAGCCCGATCACCTTGATCTCCCAGGCGGCGCGCGTCGTCACCGTGCCGAAAGGCAGGTCCTCGAACAGCGCCACGACCCGGTCTGTCGATTGCAGCAGCGTCAGTGCGCCGCCAATGGCGATCAGCGAGGTCGAGGCGAAGAAGGCGGTGCCGTTCTGGAGGCCGTTCATCACCTGCGTGTCGACGATGCGGTTGTCGCGCGCCATCGCCTCGCGCACCCAGCGGGCGCGGCGCAGGTTCATCTTCATGTTCAGGCTGCGGGCCGCATGCGGGCCCATCTCGACCGCATAGTGATAACCGAGCCAGGCCGCCACGAAGACGGCGAACGCGATCACGTCGAGCGAGGAAAATCCTATCATTCACGTCCCTTGCCGCCCGATGCCACGCGTGGCGGGACGCATCCAATGATGCGGAACAGCTTGCGGGAATGCCGCTGAAGCGGCAAGTGTCACCTCGCAACGGAGACGAGGCGCATGCCGCAAACCATCACCAAAGGCTATAAGGCGCTGCTCGCCGAGGCCGAGGCAAAAGTCGAGACGCTCTCCATCGAACAGGCGCAGGCGCTGCATGGCCGCGACGATGTCGTCTTCGTCGATCTGCGCGATCCGCGCGAACTGGAGCGGGAAGGGCGCATGCCCGGCGCGTTCCACTGCCCGCGCGGCATGCTGGAGTTCTGGATCGACCCGGAGAGCCCGTACGCCAAGCCGGTCTTCGCCCAAGACAAGCGCTTCGTCTTCTTCTGCGCCGGCGGCTGGCGCTCGGCGCTCGCGGCCCAAGTCGCGCAGGAGATGGGGCTGAAGCCCGTCGCGCATGTCGCTGGCGGTTTTGGCGCGTGGAAGAAGGCCGGCGCGCCATTCGAGGCGGCGGAGCCGAAAGAGCCGAAGGTCTAGGCGCGCTCTTGTCCCATATCCTGATCGTTCTGGCCGTCATCGGCTTCCTGTTCCGCAAGCCGCTGGGGCGGATGTTCGCGAAACAGTTTCCCGACCGCGCCAAGCGCCATCGCGTCGTCGGCACGATCATCCTGGCGTTCGCGCTGTTGATCGCGGTGAGATTGGTGGCGCTGTTCTGGAAGTGAGGCGGGTTTTCCCTTCCCCAGGGGAGAAGGTGACACCTAGCGTCTCCCGCAATCGCCCCATGCGCGAAACACAACTTGCGCGATCCGCATCCGCCCGCTTATCGTGCCTGCAGGCTCCAAATCAGAAAAGGGAGGGCTGAATGGAATTCATCATCAAGTTCAGCTCCCCGCGAATGTCCCGCCGCTAGGCCGGATTCGCCCGTGGCCCGCCTGAGCGGTCCCTGAGCCTTTTTCCATCGCGTCGTCATTTTTTGCTGGAGCCCGGCGCGTTTTGCCGACTCCGCGTTTTTCGGAGCCTGCCCTTGGCGGGGCTGGATGATCTCATGTCCGTTGATGCCAAGACCGGGCGGCAGGACGCCGCTCGCAAAGAGCCGTTCCGGGCCGTTCTCGGCTTTACCTTTCGTTACTGGGCGCGCGCGCCGCGCAGCGTCGCCTCCGTCGTCGCGACCGTGATGGTGGCCACGGCGGCGGACCTGTTCATGCCGCTTTATGCCGGCCGCCTCGTCGATGCGGTGGCGGGCTCGGGCGAGGCCGCGCGCGCGGCCGCGCTGGCCGCGCTCGCCGCCATGCTGGCGCTCGGCGCGATCACGGTCGCGGCGCGGCACCTGTCCTTCATCGGCATCACCGTGATGACGCTGAGGACGATGAGCGATGTGGCGCAGGAGGCCTTCGCGCGCCTGCAGCGCTTCTCGACCGACTGGCACGCCAACAACTTCGCCGGCTCGACCGTGCGCAAGATCACGCGCGGCATGTGGGCGCTCGACCTGCTGCACGACACGATCCTGATCGCGCTGCTGCCTTCGCTGATCGTGCTCGCCGGCACGACGCTGCTGCTCGCCTGGCACTGGCCGGCAATGGGCGCGGTCGTGCTCGTCGGCGCGCTCGCCTATATCGGCCTCACGGTTTCGCTGTCGCTCCACTATGTCGCGCCGGCGGCCCGCCTCGCCAATAGCTGGGACACCCGCGTCGGCGGCGCGCTGGCGGATGCGATCTCGTGCAACCCGGTGGTGAAGGCCTATGGCGCGGAGCTGCGCGAGGATGCCCGCCTCGCCGGCGTGCTGGCGAAATGGTCGCTCAGGACGCGCCGCACCTGGGTGCGCGGCACCATCTCCGGCACGGCGCAGCAGGTCATCCTGCTGGCCCTGCGCGGCGCAGTGATCGGCCTCGTGATCTGGCTCTGGGCGAACGGGCGGGCGACGCCGGGCGACGTCGCCTTCGTGTTGACGAGCTATGCGGTCGTGCATGGCTATCTGCGCGATGTCGGCCAGCATGTGCACAATCTCCAGCGCTCGGTGAACGACATGGAGGAACTCGTCGCCATGCATGCGCAGCCCTATGGCGTGCCGGATCGGAAGGGCGCGACCGCGATGGCTGTGACGGCGGGCGAGATCGCCTTCGAGGACGTCACCTTCCACTATGGCGGGCATGCGCAGCCGCTCTACCGCGATTTCTCGCTGAGGATCGCGGCCGGCGAGAAGGTCGGGCTGGTCGGGCGCTCCGGTTCAGGCAAGACGACCTTCGTCAAGCTGGTGCAGCGGCTCTACGACGTGACGGCGGGACGCATCGCCATCGACGGCATCGACATCGCCGGCGTGACGCAGGCGAGCCTGCGCCAGCAGATCGCGATCGTGCAGCAGGAGCCGGTGCTGTTCCACCGCTCGCTGGCCGAGAACATCGCCTATGGCCGGCCCGGCGCGTCGCTCGCCCAGATCGAGCAGGCGGCGGCGCTCGCCAACGCGCATGACTTCATCATGCGACTGCCCAAGGGCTACGCCACGCTGGTCGGCGAGCGCGGCGTCAAGCTCTCGGGCGGCGAGAGGCAGCGCGTCGCGCTGGCGCGCGCCTTCCTGGCCGATGCGCCGATCCTGATCCTCGACGAGGCGACCTCCAGCCTCGATTCGGAATCGGAGGCGCTGATCCAGCAGGCGATGGAGCGGCTGATGCTGGGCCGCACCACCATCGTCATCGCGCACCGGCTCTCGACCGTCCGCGCCATGGACCGCATCCTGGTCTTCGACCGGGGCGAGGTGGTGGAGGAGGGCCCGCATCAGGCGCTGCTCGCCCGCCAGGGCGGCGTCTATCGCGGCCTGTTCGAGAAGCAGGTCAGCGAACTGGCGAAGGGGCTGGCGGCGTGAGGCTGCCAGCCTGTGGCTCTGTCCGGTAGGCAGTCGAAATGCGGGAGCCCCTCCCCCTTGTGGGGAAGGGAGGAGTACGTTTCGGCGAGCGATCGAGGCGGAGAGGAAACATGCGCTACTTCGGCGCGAATGCCCTCGGTCGCACGCCGTTCACCGGGCCGGGAGGCAGCGGTTCGTCGCCGGCGGCAAGCCCCTTCACATCTAGAGTCGGTCCCTTCGCGAACCGAGTCATGTTGGCGATGTAAGCCTCGGGCAATCCCCAGTGTCTGGCGCTGGCGATCACGGTCTCCATGTACCCCGGCTTCGGTTTCCCGACCGTCCCCGAGCGCCCGATATAGACCAGTGCCCGCTTCGCCCCGCCGGGCACGATCACCGGCTGGCTGATCTTGACGTAGAGGCCGCTGGCGATGTCCTCGAAGGTGTCGAGCGTGCGGATGTCACTGAGCGAACAATCCCAGAGAACGCCATTGACCTCATCGCGCGGGTCGCGGATCACCGAGGCGTAGCCGTCCGTGGTGACGATGAAGCGGTGGCGCGGCAGGCGGGCGAGGCCGAGCGCGCGCGCGCGCGGACAGCGATCGGCCATCCCGACCGGGTCCATGTTGAGGCCGTAGGCGAAGTAGAGGGGCATCGGCTACTTCGTCTTCTCGAACAGCTCCCGGCCGATCAGCATGCGCCTGATCTCGCTCGTGCCTGCGCCGATCTCGTAGAGTTTTGCGTCGCGCAGCAGCCGCCCGGTCGGATAGTCGTTGATATAGCCGTTGCCGCCCAGAAGCTGGATCGCGTCGAGCGCGATCTGCGTCGCCTTCTCGGCCGAGATCAGGATCGCGCCGGCTGCGTCCTCCCGCGTCGTCTCGCCCCGGTCGCAGGCCTTGGCCACCGCGTAAACATAAGCCTTGCAGGCGTTCATCATCACATACATGTCGGCGAGTTTGCCCTGCACGAGCTGGAACTGGCCGATCGACTGGCCGAACTGCTTGCGTTCGTGGACATAGGGCATGACCACGTCGAGCGCCGCCTGCATGATGCCGAGCGGGCCGGCCGAGAGCACGACGCGTTCGTAATCGAGCCCCGACATCAGCACGTTGACGCCGCGCCCGACCGCGCCAAGCACGTTTTCCTCAGGCACCTCGCACTCCTCGAAGACGAGCTCGCAGGTGTCGGAGCCGCGCATGCCGAGCTTGTCGAGCTTCTGATGGGTCGAAAAACCCTTCATCCCCTTCTCGATCAGGAAGGCGGAGATGCCGCGCGAGCCGGCCTCCGGATCGGTCTTGGCGTAGACCACCAGCGTCTCGGCGATCGGCCCGTTGGTGATCCACATCTTGTTGCCGGTGAGGACATAGCGGTCGCCCTTCTTGACCGCTTTCGTCTTCATCGAGACGACGTCCGAACCCGCGCCGGGCTCCGACATCGCGAGCGCGCCGACATGCTCGCCCGAGATCAGTTTCGGCAGGTACTTCGCCTTCTGGGCGGCGTTGCCGTTGCGGGCGATCTGGTTGATGCAGAGATTGCTGTGCGCGCCATAGCTCAGGCCGACCGAAGCCGAGGCGCGGGACACCTCCTCGATCGCCACGACATGCTCGAGATAGCCCAGCCCGGCGCCACCATCTTCCTCTTTCACGGTGATGCCGTGCAGGCCGAGCGCGCCCATCTGCGGCCAGAGATCGCGCGGGAACTGGTTGTCCCGGTCGATCGCCTCGGCGCGCGGGGCGATCTTCTCCTGCGCGAAGCTCTGGACCGTGTCGCGGATCGCGTCGGCGGTCTCGCCGAGATCGAAATTGAACGGGCGCGGCGCGTTGGCGAGCATGTCTCTGTCCTCCCGGATGTCAGGCTGGAGCCGTCGCTCCTTGGCTCGCGTTATAGCGCGGTCGCGGGCTTTGTCAGTGCGAAGCCGCGCAACTTGGGCTCCGTCAAACGGCCCGGATCGCCGCCCGCACCCCATCGATCACGAACTGGACGGCCAGCGCCGCCAGGATGACGCCGAGCAGGCGCGTCAGCACGACATTGCCGGTGACGCCGAGCAGTTTTGCGATCGGCGTCGCCGCGAAGAAGCAGAGCAGACAGCTCGCGACGACAAGGAAGCAGATCGCGGCCAGCCCCGAGAGCAGCAGCGGGTCGCCGCCGGCGCGGCCGGCCAGCAGCATCATCGCGGTCAGCGCGCCGGGGCCGGCCATCAGCGGGATCGCGAGCGGGAAGGCGGCGACGTTGCGAATGTGATCCTGCGTGATCGCGGTCTCGACCGTCTGCGCCTTGCGCTCGTTGCGGCGCTCGAACACCATCTCGAAGGCGATCCAGAACAGCAGAAGCCCGCCGGCGATGCGGAAGGCCGGCAGCGAGACGCCGAGCGCGTTGAGCACCACGTCTCCCGCCACGCCGAAGAAGGCCATGATGCCGAAGGCGATGATGCAGGCGCGGATCGCGACCTGCCGGCGTTCGCCGTCGGACATGCCGCGCGTCAGCGACAGGAAGATCGGCGCCAGCCCCGGCGGATCGACCGTGACCAACAGCGTGACGAGGGCGGAGGTGAGGAAATCAAGGGTCATGGCGACGAGTTAGGCACGCCGTGTCGCGCCCGTCACCCGGCAATTGCGGCGGGATTGCTGCGGCGGTTCCGGAATCGATTCAGAAAACAGGTCTAAGCTATTGATTTAGATTAGCAAAAATTCATGTTGAGATTGGCCTGTTTCGCTGGCTTCCTGACACGGAATCGGATAGCCAGAAGCCTGAAAAACAACAGGAATCGGGACCTTTCCCCTTGGCCGAAGACGACGACATAAAGCGCCCGGACGAGCCCCAGTTCGGCGGCGACATCAAGCCGATCGCGATCACCGACGAGATGAAGAAGAGCTATCTCGATTACGCCATGAGCGTGATCGTGAGCCGCGCTCTGCCCGACGTTCGCGACGGCCTCAAGCCCGTCCACCGGCGCATCCTGTTCTCGATGCACGAGAACAAGAACACGCCGGACCGGCCCTATACCAAATGCGCCCGCATCGTCGGCGACACGATGGGCCGCTATCACCCGCACGGTAATCTCGCGGTCTATGACGCGCTGGTGCGCATGGCGCAGGATTTTTCGCTGCGGCTGCCGCTGATCGACGGGCAAGGCAATTTCGGCTCGATGGACGGCGATAGCCCGGCCGCCGACCGCTACACCGAGGCAAGGCTCGAAAAGGCGGCGATGACGCTGCTCGAAGACCTCGATTCCGACACGGTCGCGTTCCAGCCGAACTATGACGGCAAGGAGCAGGAGCCGACGGTCCTGCCTGCGCGCTTCCCGAACCTTTTGGTCAACGGCGCGGGCGGCATCGCGGTCGGCATGGCGACCAACATCCCGCCGCATAATCTCGGCGAGGTCATCGACGCCTGCGTCGCGCTGATCGACAATCCCGAGATCACCATCGACGAGCTGATCGAGATCGTGCCCGGTCCGGATTTCCCGACCGGCGCGTCCATCATGGGCCGCAGCGGCATCCATTCGGCCTATCACACGGGCAGAGGCTCGATCGTGATGCGCTCGAAGACGCATATCGAGGAGCTTCGCAAGGAGCGCGAGGCGATCATCGTCACCGAGGTGCCCTATCAGGTGAACAAGGCCTCGATGGTCGAGAAGATCGCCGAAATGGTGCGCGAGAAGCGCATCGAGGGCATCTCCGACCTGCGCGACGAATCCAGCCGCGAGGGCGTGCGCGTCGTCATCGAGCTCAAACGCGATGCGCTGTCGGACGTCGTGCTGAACCAGCTTTACCGCTTCACCCAGCTGCAGACCTCGTTCGGCGCGAACATGGTGGCGCTGACCGGCGGCCGGCCGGAGGTGCTGAACCTCAAGGACTTCATCTCGGCCTTCGTCGAGTTCCGCGAGGAGGTCGTCTCGCGGCGCACCCGCTTCCTGCTCAACAAGGCGCGCGAGCGGGCTCACGTCCTGTGCGGCCTCGCCACGGCGGTCGCCAATATCGACGAGGTGATTCGCCTGATCCGGATCGCGCCGAACCCGGCCGCCGCCCACGCCTCGCTGATGGAGCGCAACTGGCCGGCCGAGGACATCGCGCCGCTGATCGCGCTGGTCGACGATCCGCGCCATCCCATCAACGCTGACGGCACCTACAAGCTCTCGGATGCGCAAGCGAGGGCGATCCTCGAGCTGCGCCTCGCCCGCCTGACGGCGCTCGGCCGCGAGGAAATCGGCGAGGAGCTGTCGAAGCTCGCCGCCGAGATCGCCGATTATCTCGACATCCTGCGTTCTCGCGTCCGGATCCAGGCGATCATCAAGACCGAACTCGCCGAGGTGAAAGCCGCCTTCGCCACGCCGCGTCGCACGACGATCCAGGACTGGGGTTCCGACCTCGACGACGAGGATTTGATCGCCCGCGAGGACATGGTCGTGACCGTGTCCCATGCCGGCTATATCAAGCGCGTGCCGCTCTCGACCTATCGCGCCCAGAAGCGCGGCGGGAAGGGCCGCTCGGGCATGGCGACGCGCGACGAGGATTTCGTCACGCGGCTGTTCGTCGCCAACACGCATACGCCCGTGCTGTTCTTCTCCTCGGAAGGGCAGGTCTACAAGGAGAAGGTCTGGCGGCTGCCGCTGGCGGCGCCCAATGCGCGCGGCAAGTTTCTCAACAACATGCTGCCGCTGGAAAAGAACGAGCGCATCACCACGATCATGCCGCTGCCCGAGGACGAGGAGAGCTGGGAGACGCTGGACGTGATGTTCGCCACCGCCTCGGGCGGCGTCAGGCGCAACAAGCTGTCGGATTTCGTCAACGTCAACCGTGCCGGCAAGATCGCGATGAAGCTGGACGAGGGGGACCATATCGTCGACGTGCAGATCTGCACCGAGAACGATGACGTGCTGCTGACCACCGCGAAGGGCCAGTGCATCCGCTTCCCGGTGCCCAAAGTGCGCGTGTTCAAGGGCCGCGATTCGACCGGCGTGGGCGGCATCGAGCTGGCCGAGGGCGACGAGGTGATCTCGCTTGCGATCCTTCGCCATCTGGACGCGACTCCGGACGAGAGGGCGGCCTATCTAAAGCGCGCCGCCGCTGCGCGCCGCGCCCTCACCGGCGAGGCCGAGGAGGAGGCCGAAGCCAGCGTCGCCGTGGATAGCGATGGCGAGGAGAACGGGAGCGACATCGAGCTCGGGCAGGAGAAATATGCCGCCATGGGCGCTGCCGAGCAGTTCATCCTCACCGTCTCCGAGAACGGCTACGGCAAGCGGACCTCGTCCTTCGAATACCGGGTCACCGGACGCAAAGGCAAGGGCATCGTCGCCATGGTCGTCAACGAGCGCAACGGCCGCCTGATCGCCTCCTTCCCGGTGGAGGAGCGCGACGAGATCATGTTGATCTCGGATGGCGGGCAGACCATCCGCATGCCGGTGGAAGGCGCCAGGCCGATCCGCATCGCCGGCCGCTCGACGCAGGGCGTGACGATCTTCGACACCGCGGAAGGCGAAAAGGTCGTCTCGGTCGAGCGCATCGGCGACGATGGCGAGGATGAAGCGGCGGCCGAGGGCGAGGCCGAAGCCGGGGAGGCCGGCGGCAAGTAACCGCCGCCGGCTGCCTGTCAGCGCGAGAGCTGGATCGGGAAGGTCAGCCCGCCGGGGTTTCGCCGGGCGCTGTCGGCGTCGAGTTCGAGCGTCGGCGCGTCGAGCGGGCCGCGCAGCAGGAAGGGCACCCTCGGCGTGCCGCCCGGCGGCGAGAGCAGGGCGGCGATATCGAGCCAGCGACCCGGCAGTGAGGCCTGCCCTGAAAGCGCAAGGCGGAAGGCGGTCCCTGCCATCTGCGAATCGAACAGCGTCGCGATGCCGTTTGCGACATTGGCCTGCAGCGCCGCGGTCTCGAACGCCGTCTTGCCCTGCCGCCAGTCGCGCAGGGCCAGGCCCGGGTTGCGCTCGATCCGGCGCAGCAGATCGGCGAAGGCGACGCCGCCGATCTCGCCCTGCCGCAGCACGAGCCCGGCCTTGCCGTTGAACGAGGCCAGCATGTCCTCCCAGCTGCCGCCGACACCCTCCAGCGCCAGTTGCAGGTTTCCAGTTCCGCTCAGCCGGCCAAGATCGGGCATGTCGGCCGCGGCCTGGCCGAGATTGACCCGGTCGAAACCGGCCTGAAGCCTGAGATCGACGCCGCCTGGCGCCTGCACGGCGAGCACGCGCCCCTTGGCCGCGCCGCCATAGAGGCTGCCGCGCAGCAGAGCCGCCTCGAACCGCCCCTTGCGGACGAGAAGCTGCGTCGCGAGGTCGGTCAGCCGTGCGCCGTGGAAGCGCGCCGCATCGACCGAAACCCGCAGGTCGATGTCGTGGCTGGTCCAGGCCTCGAAATCGAGCGGCGTCGTATCGCGCTGGCCGAAGGCCGAGGGCGTCAGGCCGAGCCGCCCGGCGGCGCGGCCGACATCGAGGGTCGCGCCGGCAAGCGTGCCAGACAGCGCCCAGCGCGGGCCGAGATCGGCGAGCTTGATCGCGCCGTCGAGCCGTTCGCCATCAAGGCTGGCCACGACCTGGCTCAGTGAAGCCTCGCGCGGCTTCAGCAACGCCTCGGCGGACAGGTTCAGCGCGCCGATCGCGCCAGCGAGCCGTGGCGTCTCGCCGAACCATTCGAGCAGGGCTGGCAGGCTGCGTGTCGTCAGGGTCAACTGGCCGTTGACCACCGGTTCGGTCAGTCCGGCGCGCAGGCCGTCGAAGCGCAGCGAAAGCAGGGGCGAGGTCGCGCTCAGGCTCAGCCGGGCACGCTCGCCGGCCATCGGCCAGAGCAGAGCGACCTCGGTGCGGACGCCGCGCCAGTTGAGCGATCCGTCGATGACGAGGGGATCCCGCGCCGTGCGGTCGCCGGCGACGAGATTGACGTCGCGCAGGATGGTGCGGATCGCACCCTGCGATCTGACGAAGACCGAGCCCGAACTGATGACGATCTTGCTCTGGCTGAGCAGGGGCTCGAGCAGGGCGAGCGGGCCTGAGAACCAGTCCCCGAGCGTGTCGCCTTCGCCGCCGGCGGCGATGTCGATCTGCGGGGTGACGAGATCGATCCGGTCGAAAGCGATTTCGCCTGAGACCAGCGACAGCAGACGCAGCCGCGCCCGCAGCCGCAGCGCCTTGCCGGCGAGAGGGCCTGCCTTCTGGTTGAAGGCGACGTTGGAGAGGCTGATCCGGGGCAGCGGGAGCAGGGCGATCTCGGCCTTGTCGAGCCCGGTCACGACGAGGCCGGTGCGGCGCTCGATCGCCGCGATGACCTGTGTCTCGACCCGGCCGACGGCGACGCCCCAGGATTGCAGCCCGAGCAGCGCCACTCCAATGGCGAGACATCCGGCAAGGATTTTGAAGCGTCGTGTCATGAGCCCGGGAGAACGGCGAATCCGGCGTCGCGCCGGCTTCGGAAAGGCGATGTCCGGTGTATGCCGATGCCGGAGGATTGTCGAGTTACGCGAGGTTTCCGCTTAGACGGTGGCCGTCACGGCTTTGCCCCGGCGCGCGCCAGGATGATCGCCGGGTAGAGCCCGGCCAGCACGATCAGCAGCCCGGCCAGCGCGCCGTCCTCGAAGGAGCCGCGCGAGGCATGCCCGTAGACGATCGTGGCCAGCGTCTCGACATTAAGCGGCCGCAACAGCAGCGTGGCCGGCAGTTCCTTCATGCAGTCGACGAAGACGAGCAGTGCCGCGGCCGCGATCGCAGGCCGCGCCAGCGGCCAATGCAGGCGGCGCAGCACTTCGGTTGAGCCTGCGCCGAGCGCGCGCGCCGCATCGTCGACGCGCGGAGAAATTCGCGACAGGCCGCTTTCGATTCCGCCGATCGCGATCGAGAGGAAACGCACGACATAGGCGATCACCAGCGCTGCGCCCGAGCCGATCAGGAGCAGGCCGGGATTGAGCCCGAACCATGCGATCATCGCATTGGCGAAGCCGTTGTCGAAGGCTGCTAGCGGGCCGAGCAGGCCCAGCGCCAGCACCGCGCCGGGCAGGGCATAGCCAAGGCAGGCAATGCGCAGGGCGCCCGGCAGCCAGGGCTCGCGGCCCTGGCGCGCACCGGCGGCGATGCTCAAGCCCAGCGCCACGACGATCGCGGCCGCCAGCCCCGAGAGCAGCATGGTGTGACCGAGATGGACCAGCAGAGCGCCATCGATCTGCGTCAGAAGATTCCGGCGGATCACCTCCGAGGCCAGAAAGGTGATCGGCAGGACGGCGCCGAGCAGAACGGGCAGGGCGCAGGCCAGCATGGCCAGAGCCGCAGCCCGGCCGCCGAGCCGCGTGCGGCCGACCGCACGCGGCTGGCGCACCGACAGCGCGAATCGCCGCTGACCGCGCAGCCTGGACTCGATCAGGATCAGCGCGACGACGAAGAGCAGCATGATGCAGGCGATCTGGGCCGCGCCGGCCAGCGAACCGCGGTTTAGCCAGGTCGTATAGATCGAAAGCGTCAGGGTGCGCACGCCGAGATGCTCGCTGGCGCCGATGTCGTTGAGCGCCTCCAGCAGCGCCAGCGTCAGGCCGGCCGCCAGCGCCGGCCGCGCCAGCGGCAGGCCGATGCGCCAGAAGAGCTGCCGAGGCGTCGCGCCCAGCGTCCGTCCGGACTCGACGATGCTGGCGCTCTGCAGCCCAAACAGCGCCCGGACGCTGAGATAGACATAAGGGTAGAGCACGATCGCCATCACGAAGATCGCGCCCGCGAGATTGCGCGGATCGGGAAACCAGTAGTCCCGCAGGCTGCGCCAGCCTGTCAGCGCCCGCAGAGCGGTCTGCAGCGGACCCTGGAAGCCGAGGAAATCGACGTAGATATAGGCCGTGATGTAGGTCGGCATCGCCAGCGGCAGCACGAGCGCCCATTCGAAGGCGCGGCGGCCGGGGAACTCGTACTGCGTCACCAGCCAGGCCGTACCGACGCCGATGACGGCGCAGGCAAGACCGACGCCCGCGAGCAAGGCGACCGTGCCGCCCAGCGCCTGCGGGATGACGTTGGCGGCCAGATGCGGCCAGATCGACGCAGCCTGCCAGGACAGGGCCGTCGCGGCCAGGGCCAGCAGCGGCAGAGCGACGAGGCAGGCCCCCAGCAGCACCGCCCAGACGAAACGGCTCGACGGCCGCCACTGGGGTGGCGACCGTCGCGGATGAGAGGCAGGAAGGCTCAGGCTCAATTGTCGAAGCCAACCTTGTCGACGAGATCGGCCGCGGCCTTGCGGTTCTTGGCGACGTCGCCCAGTGGTGTCGTATCGGGCGTGATCGCGCCGAGCAGCTTGACGGCGGCGCTTTCCTTCACGTCCGGGTTGACCGGGAACTCGAAATTGCCGTCGGCATAGAGGGTCTGGGCCTTCTCGCTGAGCATGTATTCGATCAGCTTGACGGCCTCGGCCTTGTTCGGCGCGTTCTTGGCGATGGCGGCGGCCGAGACGTTCACATGCGTGCCGCCATTGGCGAAGGTGGTCTTGAGCGGCTTGATCGCGTCGTACCAGCCCTTCTGCTCGTTCTTCGCCTGGCTCATCAGCCCGATATAGTAGGTGTTGATGATGGCGATGTCGCACTGGCCCGACAGGATGTCGCGCGCCACCTCGCGGTCGCCGCCGCCGGGCTTGCGGGCTGTGTTGGCCTTGAGCGCCTTGAGATAGGTCTCCGTCTTCTCGGCGCCGTTGCGGGCGAGATAGGCGGCGAAGAAGGCGTTGTTGTAGGGGTGCTGGCCGGCGCGGATGCAGAACCTGCCCTTCCATTTGGGGTCGGCAAGCTCTTCATAGGTGATCGCATCCTGCTTCACGCGGTCCTTCGAGACGACGACGATGCGGGCGCGCTTGGTCAGCGTGACCCAGTTGTTGCCGGCGCCGCGCAACTGGGCCGGAACCGCCTTGTCGACGGCGGGCGACTGGATGGCTTGAGTAATGCCGGCCTGGGCCAGCGCGTCGATCTGGCCGACATCGACCAGCAGCATCACGTCGGCGGGGCTGTTGGCGCCCTCGGCCGCGACGCGCTCCTGCAGCCCGTCCTTCAGGAACACGGCATTGACCTTGACGCCGGTGTCCTTGGTGAAGGCCTCCAGAACCGGGTTGAGCAGGCCGGGCTCGCGGGTGGTGTAGAGATTGACGCTCTGGGCGAGCGCGGGCGCGGCAAACAGGCACGACGCGACAGCGAGAGCGGAGAGGGAGGTCGTCGGCTTCATGGTTCGCTCCTTCGGGATCAGGCCAAGTCAGGCGGCGCGATGAGCCGGAGCGGTAGAGCGACCAATCTCGATCGTCAACAAAAAAGACTGTCAAATCAGATAGTTATAAGTCTTCTAAGCTGTATCGAGATTAGAATTCATCAAAGTTGGATTGTGGTCACAGTCATTGGAAGGGGCGCTTCGCGCTCCTTCCACATGCCGCAGGACTATGCCGATGCCGGCTCAGCGCGAGATCGGAATGATGCGGACCGTACCGCGCGCCGCCGGATCGAGCGTGCCGCGCAGGGCTGTCGCGTCGTTGGCGACGGTGTCGTCCTGGACGCTCGCCTCGCGCAGGCGCATCTGGCGGCGAAGGCTTGTGGCCTGCGCTTCCTTCCGGGAAATGCCGACCAGCGCGTCGATTTGCCGACGCTGGCCCGTGCTGAGCTCGGCGGAGCTGCGGAAATCGCGGAAGTCCTGCGCCCGATAGGGCCAGCGCTGCGAGCCGGCGAAGGTCCGCACCTTGCCGTCGAGCACGACGCTGTCGCCGGGACGCAGCGTGAAGTCGCGCAACAGCGAGACGCGGCGCTCGCCAGCCTGGACGATCGCCGGGCGGCAGGCCGGATCGGCGGATTTCTCGTGACCATAGGCGACGGGCAGGGCCCGGTAGCGCTTGCCGTCGGCGGCCTGCGCGTCGTCGATGGTGTCGGCGCCGGCGGCGACGCGGAAGACCTTGACCGGGATTCCGGGGTTCATCGCCTGGCAAAGCGCCTCATGGCCCTTCATCTCGGCCTGCGAACGCAGATAGCCGATCGGCGCATGGAAGCCATCGCAGAGGCGCACGCAGATGGTGCGCGCCACATCCGCCGCGCCTGAGACGGTGTCAAGCCGGGCGGCGACCTGCTGGGTCTTCTTCGGCCGGGGCGGCGCGGCGGCGGCCGTGCCGCGCGGCTTGAACGGATTGAGCTCGAGCGCCGGCTGGGCGAGGCGACCATCCGGGCGCTGCTGGAAGACGTTCTGGTACCAGCGCCCTTCTGCGGGGGCATAGGCTCTGGTCGAGCTGTAGGCAACCGGCGGCGGGGCCGCGTAGCGCACGGCATGCCGCGGGGCCTGATCGGTGAAGAAGGCCCGGATGCCGGCGTCATTCTCGGCCTGGACGACCGAGACGGTCAGCACCACGCCGCCTGCGCCGAGCGCAAGCCCGAACAGACCGAGCGCCGCACTGCGCATCGCGCCTGCGGGTCTGCCTATCCTGTCTCGGGTCAAGAACTGGCCGGCGGGCGCGCGCGCGTCCGCCTTCTGGTCGTCACGGACACGCAACATCGCGTCAACTCCACTGCACGCTTGTCCACTCGTCCGCCGCCGGATTTTTCTAGTTTACTTTTCGTTAAGGCACAACGCCGCATGCGGCCTATCCCGCCGCAATGACAAGGATGCTTAACGCGCCGACGCGACGAAAAAGCCCGCCGCAACGGGCGGTTGCGGCGGGCTTTTCATTGGGGGGGGGCCGGAGTGCGGGCGACTACAAATCTGGCTTGTGGACCGCGCTCGGCACCGCGACGGGCGCGGCCGGGCCGAGGATCTCGATCGGCTCGCGCCGGTTGCGGCCGGAAAGCCAGCTATCGACCTTGTCGAGATAGAAATACACCACCGGGGTGATGTAGAGCGTCAGGAGCTGCGAGACGAGCAGCCCGCCGACGACGGCGATGCCGAGCGGCTGGCGCAGTTCCGCGCCCGCGCCATGGCCGATCGCGATCGGCAGCACGCCGAACACTGCGGCGAAACTCGTCATCATGATCGGCCGGAAGCGGACGAGCGCCGCCTCGCGGATGGCCGCGAGCGCGTCGTCGCCCATCTTGCGACGCTCGATCGCGAAATCCACCATCATGATGGCGTTCTTCTTGACGATGCCGACCAGCATCAGGATGCCGATGATCGCGATCACCGACAGGTCCATGCCGTAGTACTGCAGCGCCAGCAGCGCGCCCAGACCGGCCGAGGGCAAGCCGGACAGGATCGTGATCGGGTGAATGAAGCTCTCGTAGAGAATGCCGAGGATGATGTAGATCACTAGGATCGCGGCAACGATCAGCAGACCCTGGCCTTTCAGCGCGTCCTGGAAGAGCTGGGCCGAGCCCGCGAAGCTGCTGTTGATCGTGGCCGGCAGGTTGACGTCGCGCTCGGCGGCGCGGATCGCGTTCACGGCGTCGCCCAGCGAAATGCCGGGCGCGGTGTTGAACGAGATCGTCACGGCGGGCTGCTGTGCGATGCGGTTGACGGCCAGCGGGCCGACGCTGGGCTTGATGGTGGCGACCGATTCCAGCGGGACGTTCAGCCCGTTGGAGGCCTTGAGCAGCAGGCGCGACAGCACTGCGGGGTCCTGCTGGTAGGCCCGGTCGGCCTCCATGATGACCTGATAGTCTGTCGCCGGCGTGAAGATCGTCGCGATCTGGCGCGAGCCGAAGGCGTTGCCGAGCGCCTGCCTGATCTGGTCCGACGAGATGCCCAGGCTGGCGGCCCGCTCGCGGTCGATCTCGATAGAAAGCTGCGGGTTGCGCAGTTGCAGGTCGATATTGGCGTCGCGCAGTTGCGGGATCTGCGAGAGCCGCTGCTGCATGATCGGCGCATAGGAGAAGAGCTGGTTCAGGTCCGGCCCCTGCAACTGGTAGAGATATTGCGCGCGCGAGGCGCGGCCGGCGTTGAGGTTGATGTTCTGGACCTGCTGGAACACGGCCGTCATGCCGGGCACTTCCGAGGTCGCGCGCCTGAGCCGCGCGATCACGACATCGGCCTTATCGCGCTGGTCCTTCGGCTTCAACGCGATGAACATGAAGCCGTTGTTGACCGCGTTGAAGCCGCCGATGTTCGAGGTCAGGTAATCGACCGCCGGGTCGGCGCGCACGATCTCGGCGACGCGCTGCTGGCGCGAGGCCATCGCCTCGAAGGAGGTGTCGGGCGGGCCTTCGGTCGAGCCGCGCAAAAGCCCGGTGTCCTCGATCGGGAAGAAGCCCTTGGGCACGGTCGTGTAGAGATGAGCCGAATACCAGACGGTGCCCAGCGTCAGCAGGAGCATCAGGAAGCGGGCTTTCAGCGTCCAGTCCAGCGTGACCCGATAGGCCGTCAGCATCGCCTGGAAACCGGCCTCGAAGACGCGCTCGACGATGTTGGGCTTCCTGTGGTGGTCATGCGCCTTGAGGAAGCGGGCGCAGAGCATCGGCGTCAGCGTCAGCGAGACGAAGCCAGAGACGATGATCGCCGCCGAGATCGTGCCGGCGAAGGTGACGAAGACCTTGCCGACGACGCCGCCCATGAAGAAGACCGGGATGAAGACGGCGACCAGCGAGATGGTGATCGAGATGATGGTGAAGCCGATTTCCCGCGAACCGTCGAGCGCGGCCTGGAACGGCTTCTTGCCCATCTCGATGTGCCGGACGATGTTCTCCAGCATGACGATGGCGTCGTCGACGACGAAACCGACCGCAAGCGTCAGCGCCAGAAGTGAAATGTTGTCGAGCGAATAGCCCAGCGCGTACATCGCGGCAAATGTGCCGATCAGCGAGATCGGCAGCGCCAGCGCCGGTATCACGGTGGCGGCGAGGTTCTTCAGGAACAGGAAGATCACCATGATGACGAGCACGATCGCCAGCACGAGCGAGAACTCGACATCCTCGACCGCCTCGCGGATCGGGATCGAACGGTCGTTGAGGATGTGCAGGTCGATCGCGGCGGGAAGCTGCGCGCGATAGGCGTCGATGCGGTTCCTGATGCTGTCGACGACTTCGACCGTGTTGGCGTCGGACTGGCGGTAGACCGCCAGGATGATCGAGCGCTGCCCGTTGAACCAGCTTGCGGTCTGGTCGTTTTCGACCGAGTCGTAGACGGTGGCGAGATCCTCGAGCCGGATCGGCACGCCGTTCTTCTGCGCGACGATCAGGTTACCGTATTCCGATGCGCGTTCGAGCTGGCCGGTGGCGCCGAGCGTCAGGCGCTGGTTCTCGCCGTTCAGCGAGCCGACGGGTGCGTTGGAGTTGGCGGCGGCGACGGCGTTGCGGACGTCCTGCAGAGCGAGGCCGCGCGAGGAGACAGCATCCGGATTGATCTTGATGCGGACGGCATATTTCTGCGCGCCGAAGATGTTGACCTGGGCGACGCCGTTGAGCTGCGAGATCTGCTGCTGAAGGATGTTCTCGCCGAACTCGTGGACCTCGTAGAGCGGCTTGGTGGCCGAGGTCAGCACCATGAACAGGATCGGCGTATCGGCCGGGTTGACCTTCCTGAAGCTGGGCGGGGAGGGCAGTTCCGGCGGCAGCCGCCGCGCGGTCGCGCTCAACGCCGCCTGCACGTCGAGCGCCGCCCCGTCGATATTGCGGTTCAGGTCGAACTGCAGCGTGATCGAGGTCGAGCCCTGCTGCGAGACCGAGGACATCGAGGTGATGCCCGAGATCGAGGCGAATTCACGCTCCAGCGGGGCCGCGACCGAGGAGGCCATGGTCTCGGGGCTCGCGCCCGGCAGGCGGGCGCTGACATTGATGGTCGGGAAATCGACACGCGGCAGCGCCGCCACGGGCAGTTGCTTGAAGGCGAACAGTCCGAAGATCAGGAAGGTGGCCATGATCAGCGTGGTCATGACCGGGCGGCGGATGCAGATTTCGGGCAGGCTCATCAGGTCGAACTCCCCCGCTGCGAGGTCAGGTTGCCGGGCGGCCTGCCGCCTGCGCCGCCGCCGCGATTGCGCTCGACCGTGCGGGCGCCGTCGGTCAGGAGCAGCGCGCCGTCGACCACGACCGCCTCGCCTCCCTTGAGGCCCGAGGCCAGCACGACACGACCGTCGATGCTGCGATCGACCACGACAGGCCGCGTGCGGGCGATGCCATCCTCGATGACGAAGACGAAGGCGCCGCTCTGGCCGTTCTGGACGGCCTCGCGCGGAACGGTCATGGCGTCGGGCTCGACCCGCAGCGTGATCCGCACCTGGCAGAGTGCGCCAGGCCAGAGCGTCTCACCGGCGTTGTCGAAGATCGCGCGCATCTGGATGGTGCCGGTCGTGGCGTCGACCAGATTGTCGATGACGGCGATCTTGCCTTCGGCGGCTTCCGTGACGCCCTGCTGGGTGGCGCGCACGGTGGCCGTTCCGGCCGTCATCGCCGCCTTGATCTCAGGCAGATGGCGCTGCGGCAGGGCGAATGAGACATAGATCGGGTCGATCTGGTTGATGGTCGCCAGCGCACCGGAATTGTCGCCGGTCTTGGCGATGTTGCCTTCCTTGAGGGCCGCGACGCCGATCCGGCCCGAGACCGGGGCCGTGATCGTGTAATAGGTCAACTGAACCTTCAGGCCGTCGACCGCGGCCTCGCCGCCACGGATCGAGGCGCGCAGCGTCGCGGCGGTGGCGCGCGCCGTCTCCAGACGCTGGTCGGTGGCGAATTCGCGCCTGGCCAGTTCCTCGGCGCGGCGCAGATCGGCCTCCGCCGAGACCAGCGAGGCGCGGTCGCGCGCGACGTTCGCCTCGGCCTGACGCAGGCTCGCCTCGAGCTGGCGTGAGTCCAGCCTGAACAGCAGATCGCCCTTCTTGACGACGTCGCCATCCTTGAAGCCGACCTCCATGATCTGGCTTTCGACCCTGGTGCGCACGGTGACGGCCGAGATCGTCTGCGCGGTGCCGATCGCCTCCAGCCTGACCGGCATCGGTCGGCGCTCGGCGACCGCGGTGACGATCGTGGCGGGCGGTCGCTGCGGGGCCGCGCTGCGCGGGCCGCCCGCTCCGGTGGCCGGCTTTGCCTCAGCGACGGTGTAGGGCGGAATAACCTTGCCGTAGGGAATCTTGTCGAGCGGAGCAGGGACGGGGCGGCCCGTATAATGAAGCCCCGCGCCGGTGGCGACGACGCCGACCGCTGCCAGGACGAAAACACGTCCGAACGTCAGAACCGCCATGCCGAAAAGCCTTGCGCCAGAGGGGGGACCTGGCTCGTCTGTACCAAATGGAACGGTTGTCCCCCAAACCGTTCCGCCCTCTAGCATTTAGCATGCCGAGACGCGTTTTTGCGCGCAAGCGCTAAACACGGTTTATCCGGCGATGTCGCGCGGATGTGACAGGTTTCCTCTAGGGCTTGGCGCAGGGGAAGTTCGCGCCCGAAGCGAAGAGCTAGATAACTGTCGCGACGACGCCGACCCACATCAGGAACAGGCAGACGAGACCGGCCGCGAAGACCAGCGCGCGGGTCTGCAGCCGGTTCGAGCCGGTGTGGATCAGCGTATGGGCGACGCGGGTGGCGACGAAGGCCCAGGCCAGCGCCGTCATGATGTAGCCGGTCGCGCCAACCTCCATCGCCAGCATGATCAGCGCGAAGAACAGGACGGGCGTCTCGAACTGGTTGGTGAAATTCGCCGCCGCCAGCCTGGCGCGGTCGGGATAAGCGTCCGTCGAGACCGCAACGTCGGCCATCCGGACCTCCTTGCCGACCAGCGCCTTGCGCCGGCGCAGGAACATGATGACCAGCACGACGAAGGTCCACAGGATCTGGGCGAGCGCCGGGTAGATCAGCTTGATGGTCATGGGTGTTGCCTCATGAAGGGAATGGCGCTGCCATATCCGTCATTGCGAGCGCAGCGAAGCAACCCAGAGGTTTGCGCGAGACGCTGGATTGCTTCGCTGCGCTCGCAAAGACGGCGATGCATCAGGACCGGGTCGGGTAGTTGGGGCTCTCGCGCACGATCGTTACGTCGTGGACATGGCTCTCGCGCAGGCCGGCGCTGGTGATGCGGATGAAGCGGGCCTTGGCTTGGTAGTCGGCGAGGTCCCTGCCGCCGACATAGCCCATTGCGGCGCGCAGGCCCCCGGCGAGCTGGTGCAGGACGCTCGACACCGGGCCCTTATAGGCGACCTGGCCCTCGATTCCCTCGGGCACCAGCTTCAGCGCGTCCTTGATGTCCTGCTGGAAATAGCGGTCGGCGGAGCCGCGCGCCATCGCGCCCACCGAGCCCATGCCGCGATAGGATTTGTAGGAGCGGCCCTGATAGAGAAAGGTCTCGCCCGGCGTTTCGTCGGTGCCGGCCAGAAGCGAGCCGACCATGGCGCAGGAAGCCCCTGCCGCCAGGGCCTTGGCGAGATCGCCTGAGTATTTGATTCCGCCGTCGGCGATGACCGGAATGCCGTGCCTCTGGGCGGCCGCCGCCGCATCCATCACGGCGGTGAGCTGGGGCACGCCGACGCCCGCGACGATGCGGGTGGTGCAGATCGAGCCCGGCCCGATGCCGACCTTGATGGCGTCCGCGCCGGCGTCGATCAGCGCCTGCGCGCCGCCTGCTGTCGCGACGTTGCCGGCGATGACCTGCACGGCGTTGGAGAGTTTCTTCACCCGCGTCACGGCTTCCAGCACCTTGGCGGAATGGCCATGCGCCGTATCGACCACGATGATGTCGACGCCCGCGTCGATCAGCAGTTCCGAGCGCTCGAAGCCGAGATCGCCGGTGGTGGTGGCGGCCGCGACCAGCAGCCGGCCATGCGAATCCTTCGCAGCCGTCGGGTGCGCGACCTGCTTTTCCATGTCCTTGACGGTGATCAGGCCGATGCAGCGGTAATGATCGTCGACGACGAGCAGCTTCTCGATGCGGAACTGATGCAGCAGCCGGCGGGCCTCGTCCTGGCTGACGCCCTCGCGGACGGTGATCAGGCGGTCCTTGGTCATCAGCTCAGAGACCGGCTGGTCGGGATTTGCCGCGAAACGCACGTCGCGGTTGGTCAGGATGCCGACGAGCTTGCCCTTGTGGCCTTGCGGCCCGCGCTCGACCACCGGAATGCCGGAGATCGAATTGTGCTTCATGATCGCGAGCGCATCGGCCAGCGTCTCGTCGGGGAAGATCGTGATCGGGTTGGCGATCATGCCCGATTCGAACTTCTTGACGAGCCGCACCTGCTGCGCCTGCTGGTCGGCCTCGAGATTGCGGTGGATCACGCCGAGACCGCCGGCCTGCGCCATGGCGATCGCCATCCGCGCCTCGGTCACCGTGTCCATCGCCGAGGCGATGATCGGCATGTTGAGCGTGATGGTCTTGGTCAGTTGCGTCGCGATGTCGACATCGGCCGGCATCACTTCGGAGGGGCCGGGCTCCAGGAGCACGTCGTCGAAGGTCAGGCCATCGCGGATGTCAGTGAGGTTCGCCATCGTCAACTCCGGGCCGGCGCTGCCGGCTTTGATCGGACCGGGCGGAAGCAGCCCATAGCCGAGTTGACGAGGCCCGTTATCACGCGTGTGACGGTGCCGCTAGAGTGCGCCGCAAAAAACCTGTGTCACGGCAGGCCCCGCGCCGGCCGAGGCCGGCGCGGGAGGCCATTTTCACTGCTGCTGGGCCGGCTGCTGGCGGCCGGCGTCGCGCGCAGGGCCGCGCCCGATCGGCATCACCCCGATGCAGCCCATCTCCATCATCATGGCGCCCTTGGCGTTCGCCATCTCTTGGCACCCTTTCTGACGGTCGCAGTTCATCGTGCGCAGCAAATCGCCGGGACCGGGCGTGACGTTGCGCATGGCGCAGCCGATCTCCCAGCTCTGCCTCGGCTCCTGTGCGAGCGCCGACGTGCCGGAGAGCAGGCCGCTCGACGCCAACACCAGCCCGAACAGCGCCGCGAACACAGGGCCGCGAAGACGCGCGCCTTTAATGCAAATTCCGATCATGAAACACCTCCCTGGCCGGCACCTCGTCGCCAGCCGCCGGTTGTCGAAGGCCCAAGGTCATCCCGAGTCGATCATCAGATAGGGTGGGCGAGGCGCGATGGCCGTTGCGCTGGTTGCATGCCCGATGTGCCGCTCTTTATCTGGCGTGCCGGGATCGCATGACCTGTTGATGCGTTGGACATTCTTGGTGCTGGTCGTCGTGCGTGGGCGGGGCTCGCCAGCGCGTTTTCGGCTCGCTAAGCCTGCCAGCACGTCGTTTCGAAAGTTCCCTGTCTTGCAGCGCGCCAAACTCCTGCCCCTGATCGTCGCCTGCGCGCTGTTCATGGAGAACACCGACTCGACCGTGATCGCGACCGCGCTGCCTGTGATCGCGCAGTCGCTGGGCGAGGACCCGATCGCGCTGAAGCTGGCGCTGACCTCCTATCTCGTCAGCCTCGCCGTCTTCATCCCGATCTCGGGCTGGATGGCCGACCGTTATGGCGCGCGCACCATCTTCCGGGCCGCGCTCTGCGTCTTCATGTTCGGCTCGGTGCTCTGCGCGCTGTCGAATTCGCTCGGGGCCTTCGTCGGCGCGCGCTTCGTGCAGGGCATGGGCGGGGCGATGATGGTGCCGGTCGGCCGGCTCGTGATCCTGCGCAGCGTCGAGAAATCGCAGCTCGTCTCGGCGCTGGCCTATCTGACGGTGCCTGCGCTGGTCGGGCCCGTGGTCGGCCCGCCGCTTGGAGGCTTCATCACGACCTATTTCGACTGGCGCTGGATTTTCTTCATCAACATTCCGATTGGTATCGTCGGCCTCGTGCTGGCGAGCCTGTTCTTCGAGGATGTCCGCGAGGAGGACGTCGCGCCGCTCGACATACGCGGCTTCCTGCTTTCCTCCTTCGGGTTCGCGGCCCTGATGCTCGGGCTCGCCACCGGCGGGCGTCATCTCGTGCCGGAAGCGGCGTCCTACGGCATGGTCGCGGCCGGGATCGCGGCGCTCTACGCGTACTGGCTGCATTCGCGCCGGGTCGCCCATCCTGTGCTGAACCTTGCGCTGCTGCGCATCCCGACCTATCGCATCGGCGTCATCGGCGGCTCCGTCTTCCGGACCGGCATCGGCGCGATTCCGTTCCTGCTGCCGCTGATGCTGCAGCTCGGCTTCGGGCTCGACGCGCTGCAATCGGGCCTGATCACATTCGCCTCGGCGGCCGGCGCGCTGATCATGAAGACGCTGGCCAAGCGCATCCTGTCCTATGGCGGCTTCCGGCGCGTGCTGACCGTCAACGCGGTGATCGGCGCGGCGTTTCTCGCGGCGTCGGGCCTGTTCACGCCAACGACGCCGCATTGGCTGATGCTGGCCGTCTTGCTTGTCGGCGGCTGCTTCCGTTCGCTGCAATTCACCGGCATCAACGCGCTCAGCTATGCCGACGTCAGCAACAAGGAGATGTCTGGTGCGACCTCGCTCTCCAGCGTGGCGCAGCAATTGTCGCTGAGCCTCGGCGTCACCATCGGGGCCTTCGCGCTGGAAAGCGCCAACCTGTTCAACGGCGGCAAGGCGCTGGGCGCGGGCGATTTCTGGCCGGCCTTCGTCCTCGTCGGATTGATCTCGGCCTCGTCGGTGATCTGGATGGCGCGGCTCGCGCCCGATGCCGGCGCGGAGGTCTCGGGCCACCGGCCGTTCAGCGCCCGCAAGGAGACGGCGGCGGCGATCGCGGACCAGAAGCCGCTGGAGTGACAAGGTTGCGTCCCGGGCGGAGCGGGCTCACCATACGTCATGACCGCCGCGCCCGAACCCGTCGCATCGCGATCCTACGATCTCTGCGTCCGCTCCGAGGGCTTTCGGCTGAAGCATGCCGAGGTCGCTGTCACAGTCAGCGACGACGGCATCGCCTATGATCTGGACGGAGATGGCGGCCTTCGCTCCTTCGAGGAGTTCGATAGCATCCGCATCCAGGCCGTGCATGGCGGCAAGAACGCGCCGTGGGAATCGATGATGGAGCTGAGGTTCCGGCGCGGCCGGCCGCTCAGCATCTATTCGACCTCGCCCTGGGGAACGAACGACCCGGCCCGAGACGTCGGCTTTATCGCCTTCGCGGAGGATCTGCATCGGCGCATCCCGTCGGCCGAGCGCGGCCGCATCCGCTTCCTGCGCGGCGTGTCGGATGGCCGCCACCAGGTCATGATTGGCGCGTTCGTGCTCTTCCTGGCGGCTTTCGGTGGCGTGGGACTGTTCATCCTGTCGACCGCCCTGTCGCGAGGCGCGTCCGGGCTGGAGGTCGTCGGCGCGCTGGCCGGAATCGTCATGTTCGGCGCGTGGATCGTGCAGTCGATCCGGAAGGCCAAACCCGGCGCCTACGATCCCGAGCGATTGCCGCGCGACATCTTTCCTGGGTGATATTCGGACCGAGAGCGGCTCGACCGATCCCGCTCAGTCGGCCACGATCGACCCCGTCGTCTCGACATCGCGGTTGGCGACGGTGCGCTGCGGCACCTTCGCGGGCGGGGCCATCCTGAGCGGCGTGCCGCCGGCGGCCTTGGGGGCGAATGAGCCGGCCGAAGTGGCGGGCGGCTTCGGTCCTGCGACCTTTGGTTCGCCGCCGCGCCATTTGCGCGCGCCGATGTCAAAGCGGCCCTCGCGCCAGCCGGCGAATTCCGCTTCCGTGCCGTAGAAGGCGTTCCGATCGACGTCCCCGGTGATGCCCGGGACTTTGCCCGTGGTCGTGAACTGCCAGAACTCCCATTTCTCGCGCTCGTAGCGATGCTTGAGCGGGGCCGCCGTCGAGCGCAGCCAGTAGGGGTGGTCGTTGAACTCGCCTTCCAGCACATCCTCATGGAAGGTGATGTCGGTGTAGATGATCGGCTTCTTGCCGGTGTGCTCCTGCAGCCCGCGCAGCATCTCGCGGATTTTCGCCAGCGCCTTGTCCCGCGGAATCTTCTTGCCGCATTTGGCCGATTCGCCGTTCCACTCGACATCGAGCACCGGCGGCAGCGCGTCGGGATCACGGGGGATGTTCTTCTTGAACCAGCGGACCTGATCCTTGGCCGGCCTGCACCAGTAGACGAAGTGGTAGGCCCCGCGCGGCACGCCGGCCTTCCTGGCCTCGGCCCAGTTGCGGCGGAAATTCGGGTCGAGATGGTCGCCGCCTTCCGTCGCCTTGATGAAGGCGAAGCGCGTGCCGGCGTCCTTGACCTTGCTCCAGTCGATCTGCGCCTGCCATCGCGACACGTCGATGCCCTGGATCGTCATGCGGCGTGCATTGCGCACTCCGGCATGGGGTTCGCTGTCGCCCTTTTTGGGATAGAGCGCAGCGGCCGGCTCGGCCAGCAGCGCGAGCAGTCCCATGGCGGCGAGCGCGCGCCTGAAGGCTGAGATGGCTGTGCGTCGCGCCGGCATTTCGATCCTCCCTGTGCTTTCGAGATGCGGGCGGCAGGGTTAAAAGCCGGTTAGACCTCGCTCGAATGCGACAGGGTTGTTTCAACAGTGGTTAACCGGGGAGCGTGCGCGTGAACGAGACCCGGCGGGCAGGCTGGCGCAAGGCGCTGGCCTATGGCGTCCATGTCTTCACCGCGCTGGGCGCGGCGCTCGGGCTGCTGGCGCTGCAGGCCGTGATCGCCGGGGATCTCGCGCTCGCCTTCATCTGGCTGGGCGCGGCGCTCGCGGTCGATACGCTCGACGGGCCGCTGGCGCGCCGGCTCGATGTGGGCAGACTGGCGAAGCGTTATGACGGCGCGCAGCTCGATCTCGTGGTCGACTTCATCACCTATGTCTTCGTGCCGGCCGCGATGCTGCTGCGCGCGGATGTGATGGTCCAGCCCTGGGGGTTGATCGCCGCGCTGGTGGTGACGCTGACCAGCGCGCTCTATTTCGCCGACACCGGCATGAAGACCGACGACTGGTGGTTTCGCGGCTTTCCGGCGGTCTGGAACATCGTGCTGTTCTACATCGTCGCCTTCGCGCCGCCGGTCTGGCTCTCGCTGGCGGTGATCGGCCTCGCGACGGTGCTGATGTTCGTGCCGGTGCTGTTCGTGCATCCGGTGCGGGTGCGGCGCTGGCGCAGCGTCACCTTCGGCGTGCTCGCTATGTGGGGCGTCGCGGCTGTCGTGTCGATCTGGCACGGAATGCAGCCGGGCTGGGCGATCAAGGCGCTATTGCTGGCCTGCGCCGCCTATTTCGTCATGCTGGGCTTGTGGCGCGCGCCGCTCCTAAGCGAGTGACGCAACGCGTCCGACTGAGCCGCCGACGCTACTCGGCTTCGGCTTCGGTCGTCTCGAACGACGAAGCAACCGGCGCGATTCCGCCCGGAATGGTCGCTACCGGCGGCGGCGCGGCGGGGCGCTCCGGCCCCGGCGAGGGCTGCGGCGGCACGCCCCGGCGCGTCGTCCAGCGACGGGTGCCGATGTCGTATTCGCCGTTGCGCCAGCCGACGAACTCGGCCTCGCCGCCGAAAAAGGCGTTGCGGTCGACATCGCCCTTGATGCCGGGCACGCGGCCGGTGGTTGTGAACTGCCAGAATTCCCAGGGCCGATCGACATAGCGTGTCTCGGGCAGGGCCGCGGTCGAGCGGATCCAGTAGGGATAGTCGTCGAACTGGCCTTCCAGCACGTCCTTGTGGAAGGTGATGTCGGTGTAGATGATCGGCTTCTTGCCGGTGAGTTGTTCGAGCTCGGTCAGCATGAGCCGGATCTTCTCCAGCGCCAGTTCGCGGTCGACCTTCTTGGGGCAGGTCTTCGAATGGCCGTTCCACTCGACGTCGAGCACCGGCGGCAGGGCGTCGGGGTCGTTGGGAATGTGCTGCTTGAACCAGACCGCCTGCTCATGGGCCGGGCGGCACCAGTAGACGAAATGGTAGGCCCCGCGCGCGATGCCGGCGCGGCGCGCGCCCTCCCAGTTGCGCAGGAAGGCGGGGTCGATGTGATCGCCGCCCTCGGTCGCCTTCATGAAGACGAAGCGGGTGCCCGCGCCCCTGACGGCGGTCCAGTCGATCTCGCCTTGCCAGCGCGAGATGTCGATGCCGTGGATCGGATAGTTGTGCGCGGCGGCCACGCCCGGGTGAGGGCGGTTGTCGCCCTTGGCGGGGTAGTGGCTCTCCATCGCGACGCAGCCGCCCAGCACCGCGAAGGCGGCGGCGAGCAGGAGCGGGACGGGACGGGGATGTGTCATGCGGCGGGTCGTCATCTCGCAAAGCATTGAGGAGAAAACTTGACGGCCGGTTTACGTTACCTGTTTTTGCCCGCCTGTTTCTAGCGCAGGCCGAGCAAAATCGTCGCAGTGCCGAGGAAGGCGAAGAAGCCGACCACATCGGTCACGGTCGTGACGAAGGTGCCCGACGAGACCGCAGGGTCGATGTCTGCGCGGTCCAGCAGGAACGGAATGGCGACGCCGGCAAGCGCGGCCGCGACCAGGTTGATCACCATGGCGATGCCGATGACGAAGCCGAGCCAGAGATTGCCGAACCAGAAGGCCGCGACCACCCCGGTGATCAGCGCGAAGGCGACACCGTTGATCAGCGCGACGATCAGCTCTCGGGTGAAGAAGCGGCGGATGTTCCAGGAGCCGAGTTCCTGCGTCGCCAGCGCGCGCACCGCGACCGTCATGGTCTGCGTCGCGGCGTTGCCGCCCTGGCTGGCGACGATCGGGGCGAGGATGGCGAGCGCCACGAGCTGCGTGAGCTGCGCCTCGAACAGGCTCATCACCGCGGCGGCGAGGAAGGCGGTGATCAGATTGACGAAGAGCCAGCGAAAGCGGCTTCTGGCGATCTGCGGCACCGAATCGGACAGCTCCTCGTCGGCATCGACGCCGCCGAGCTGCTTCACGTCGTCGTCGGCCGCCTGCTCGATCACGTCGACGATGTCGTCGATGGTCAGGACGCCCACGAGCCGCCCGGCCTCGTCGATGACGGGCGTCGCGATCAGGTTGTAGCGCTGGAACAGCCGGGCCACGTCCTCGATGTCGTCGGTCGCGTTGACCGCGCGGCTGTCCTCGTCGACCAGCGTGGCGATCGCCACGGGGCGCTGCGTGCGCAGCAGCCGGTCGAGCGGGACCGAGCCGACGAAATGATGCGCGGGATCGGCGACGAGCACCTCGAAGAAGCGCTCCGGCAGGTTTTCCGTCTGGCGCAGATGGTCGATGGTCTGGCCGACCGTCCAGAACGCCGGCACCGCGAGGATTTCGCTCTGCATGCGCCGGCCGGCGCTGTTCTCGGGATAGTCGAGGCCCTGTTGCAGCACGATCCGCTCGGCGGGAGTGAGCCTGTCCAGCACCTCCTGCTTGTCGGCCTCGTCCATGTCCTCGAGGATGTAGACGGCGTCGTCGGTATCGAGTTCGCGCACGCCCTCGGCGACGGTCTGCGCCGAGAGTTCTTCGAGAATCTCCTCGCGGACGGCGTCGTCGACCTCGGTCAGCGCGGTGAAGTCGAAATCGGCGCCGAGCAGCGAGATCAGGCGCGGGCGCTCATCGACATCGAGCGCCTCGAGCAGTGCGCCGAGATCGGCCTCGTGCATGTCCTCGACGACGCCGCGCAGCGTCGTCAGGTCCGACAGCAGCAGCGCCTGCGAGACTTTCTCGACCAGCTCGTGGTCGAACGCGCCATCCTCGTCGCGGATCGGGCGTTCGAGGACGTCGTCCGAAGCTTTCTCGGTGTCGGCCATCGCTTGGGCTCCGCGATTCGAGAAAGGGGCTTGCCAGCAAGAGGCTCGGCCCTTGTGTCAGCGGCGCGCGGCTCTTGCAACGCAACATGGCGGCGGTGGCGCCGAAAACGAAAACGGCGATCCTTGCGGATCGCCGTTTTCATGGGCTTGCGCCCCAAACTGGTGCGGTCAAGAGGACTCGAACCTCCACGGGTCTCCCCGCTACCACCTCAAGGTAGTGCGTCTACCAATTCCGCCATGACCGCAGCGGCTCACCGGGGCCGCGCTGAAGCGCCGTATCGGTGAGCGGCGCGGGTCTAGCAAATCGAATCCGCCGCCACAAGTGCGTCGCGTCAAGAATGCGTCGCAAACTGCCTGAGCCCTCATCCTGAGGAGCGGGCGCGAGCCCGCGTCTCGAAGGATGTTCCAGATCACTCGGTCAGCACCATCTGGAGCATCCTTCGAGACGCAGCCTGCGGCTGCTCCTCAGGATGAGGGCTCAGGAGATGAGCGTGCCGCCCAATCAGGCCGCTTGCGCGACGGTCTGGAGCGAGTAGACCGTTGGTCGCATCAGCATCTGGGTGATCTCGACCGAGATCCTGGCCCCGCTGACGACGACGTTGCCCTTGGCGAAGGGGTGGTTGTTGGCGAGGATTTCGACCTCGTCGCTCTCGGTGGCGTTGAGCTCGATGATGGCGCCCCGGCCCATGCGCAGCAGCTTGTAGATCGGCATCCGGGTCTGGCCCAGAACGACGGTCAGTTCGACAGGAACGAGATCGAGATCGGCCTTCAAGTCCTGCCTCCGGCACCTTAACTTTTCAATTCGACCAACGAAACTTGTCTGCCGACCGGAATCCGGCGCATGAGAGCCGCGCCGCATCGGGTGAAGAGAGCATCGGCCAAACATGGTTAAGCGCAAGTGAAGAGCCGCGCCAAGTTGTCGGTTTTGTTTTCGCCCGAGCCGGGATCGCCGCCTGTCGAATGGGTCGTTGCCGAGGGGCTGACGGGCTATGAGGACGCCGTGGCCGAGATGGAGGCGCGCATCGCCCTGATCGCCGACGGGCAGGCGGCCGAGCGCATCTGGCTGGTCGAGCATCCGCCGCTCTATACGGCCGGAACCTCGGCCAGGGACGCCGATCTCGTCGCGCCGGGCCGGTTTCCGGTGCATCAGGCGGGCAGGGGCGGGCAGTACACCTATCACGGGCCGGGTCAGCGCGTGGCCTATGTCATGCTCGACCTGAAGCGCCGCGCGCCCGACCTGCGGCGGTTCGTGGCGGCGCTGGAGGCCTGGCTGATCGGCACGCTCGACGCGATGAACGTGCGTGGCGAACGACGCGAGGACCGTGTCGGCGTCTGGGTCCGGCGGCCGGACAAGGCGGCGGCCTTTGGCGTAGAGCTTGCCGAAGACAAGATCGCCGCGATCGGGATCCGCGTCCGTCGCTGGGTCTCGTTTCACGGCATATCGCTGAACGTCGAGCCCGACCTGTCGCATTTCGACGGCATCGTGCCCTGCGGCGTCAGCGATCAGGGCGTGACCTCGCTGGTCGATCTCGGGCTGCCCGTGGCGATGGCGGAGGTGGATTCGGTTCTGAGAGCGGAGTTCGAGCGCATCTTCGGGGCGACGGTTCTGGCATGATATGCGTGCCGCCGATCGCATTTACGTCATCGAAGGGACGTCCTACTCAGGTCGTGTCGCTGCCGAGGCTTGTCGGATAGCGTGTGTCCTCCTTGCGGAGAGTTTCCATGGATCCGAAAGATGCGCCTGCGGAGCATGGATCTTCCGGAGACCAGAGTCTTCGCAAGCAAGAGCGCGCATGGTTCGCCGAGGCGAGCGCGCAAACACGGTCCGAGTTGGTCGCCGCCCGCCAGTTGTCTCCTCCATTCGAGAGGCGCTCGAAAATCTACAAAGAGTTGATCAGCGTCGCTCTCTGTCTGCCTACCACCATTCTTCTGTTCTTGAGCGGAGGTTGAGCGGATACTGGTGGACGACGCTGTTGGCGGTCGCGAGCCTTGTGTCAGTCCTGTGGTCGCTATACTCGCTCGTTTCCCTATGGCTGCGGCGCGGCGATCCAAGCCGTATCGACTGAAAAGCGCCATTCGAGCGCTTCTTTGGGCTGCCGACATTGGCGCAAGAGGCTGTTGGCAGCTCTTGCGCTGCGGTTCATAAGGCACATCAGAGAGTCCCCGACCCTCAGCCCTCATCCTGAGGAGCGCTCCGCAGGAGCGCGTCTCGAAGGATGCTCCAGCCCGCGCGATATGGAGCATCCTTCGAGACGCCGCTACGCGGCTCCTCAGGATGAGGGCTGAGGATTCGATCGAGGGGCTTCGTCAAGCCGACGAGGGAGCGCGACGTGCCGGTCATCGAGAGCAAGGTCGATCTGGATTCGGCCGAGACGAAAGCTAATGCGCAGGCCTGGGGCCAGCTTCGCGCCGAGCTGGAGGCGCGCCGCGCCACGGCCGCGCTCGGCGGCAACGCCAAATCCCGCGAGCGGCATACGTCACGCGGAAAACTGCTGCCGAGGGAGCGCGTGCTGCGCCTGCTCGATCCGGGCTCGGCCTTTCTGGAGATCGGCTCGCTTGCCGCCTTCGGCATGTATGAGGGCGACGTCCATGGGGCGGGCATGATCGCCGGCATCGGCCGGGTTGCGGGCCGCGAATGCATGGTCGTGTGCAACGACGCCACCATCAAGGGCGGCACCTACTACCCGATGACGGTGAAGAAGCATCTGCGCGCGCAGGAGATCGCGGCCGAGAACCGTTTGCCCTGCATCTACCTGGTCGATTCAGGCGGCGCGAACCTGCCGTACCAGACCGATGTCTTTCCCGACCGCGAGCATTTCGGCCGCATCTTCTACAACCAGGCCAATCTGTCGGCGGCCGGCATCCCGCAGGTCGCGGTGGTGATGGGCTCCTGCACCGCCGGCGGGGCCTATGTTCCGGCGATGTCGGACGAGACGGTCATCGTAAAGAACCAGGGCACGATCTTTCTGGGCGGCCCGCCGCTCGTGAAGGCCGCGACCGGCGAGGTCGTGACGGCGGAAGACCTTGGCGGCGCGGATGTCCATGCGCGGCTGTCGGGCGTCGCCGACCACTATGCCGGCGACGATGCGCATGCGCTGGCGATCGCGCGGCGCATCGCGGGCAACCTCAACAGCGTCAAGCGCCCCGACATCGACATCGCGCAATCGGTCGAGCCGCTTTACCCCGTCGAGGAGCTGGAGGCGGTCGTCCCGACCGACCTGAAGAAGCAATACGACATCCGCGAGGTCATCGCCCGGTTGGTCGACGGCTCCGAATTCGACGAGTTCAAGCGGCTCTACGGCCAGACCCTGATCACGGGCTTTGCCCGCATCCATGGCATTCCCGTCGGCATCATCGCCAATAACGGAATTCTGTTCTCAGAAAGCGCGCTCAAGGGCGCGCATTTCATCGAGCTGTGCTGCCAGCGCCGGATTCCGCTGCTGTTCCTACAGAACATCACCGGCTTCATGGTCGGCCGCGATTTCGAAACGCGCGGCATCGCCAAGGACGGAGCCAAGCTCGTCACCGCCGTCGCTTCGGCGCGGGTGCCCAAGATCACCGTTTTGGTCGGCGGCTCGTTCGGGGCGGGCAATTACGGCATGTGCGGCCGGGCCTACAGCCCGCGCTTCCTCTTCACCTGGCCCAACTCGCGCATTTCGGTGATGGGGGGCGAACAGGCCGCCAGCGTGCTCGCCACCGTGCGCCGCGACAACATCGAGGCCGAGGGCAAGAGCTGGAGGGCTGAGGAGGAGGAGGCGTTCAAGGCGCCGATCCGCTCGAAATACGAGGAGGAGGGCTCGCCCTACCACGCCACCGCGCGGCTCTGGGACGACGGCATCATCCTGCCCTCGGAGACGCGCCGGGTTCTGGCGCTGGCTTTTTCCGCTTGCCTGAACGCGCAGGTTCAGGAGACGAAGTTCGGCGTGTTCCGGATGTGAGGGCGCAAAAACGCCGTCAATTCCTGCTCTTCCATTCACCCGCGCTTAACCAAGATCGCGTCTGATCGACGCGTCTGAGTTTCGGGTCTTCCGCCGCCAAGTCCGCGGCGATCCCGGTGGTTGCGTGAGTGGCGTCGCATGGGTTTCTCGATACGCCGGGCCGGGCGCATCCGCGCCGGCTCGCATGGCCAAAGGCGGCGCGCGCTCTGCGCGAGGTTGCTGCTCACATCGGTGGCGCTCGGGTTGTTCGCGCTGGCGGGCTGGCCGGAGCAGGCGGCGCTGCCCGTCGCCGTCCCCGCCCGGACTGAGCAGGCGGCCCCGCAACGGGCGAGCGCAAACCCGGCCCCGGCTCGCTACAGCGCCCTGCTGGACGCCCGCGTCACAATCGGCGCGACGCCGCTGACCTTCGCCGAGCAGGCCCCCCTGAGCGCGGCTCTCAGGCCCGCGATCGCCGACCCGATGCGGACCGCGAGCCTGCCGTCCTCGATATCCGTTTCCCGCCATGCGCCCGATGGCGAGCCCGCCGCATCCGCGCAGCCCGCGCTGCCGCCGCTGATCACCTCGCGCCTGATCGATGCGCCGCTTCCGGTGCCGCGCCCCGCCGATCTGAAAATTCCCGCTGCGACCGAGCCGAAGGCCGCCGCCACCGCCGAGAAGGCGCGCGTTGCGGCTACGCCCGCGGTCCGTCGCGGCAAGGCGGCTCCGGTCGCCGCCGCCGCGCCCGAGGACAACCGCAACTTCATCCAGAAGCTGTTTGGCGTGTCGCCGCGCGAGGCCGGCACGCAGCTCGCCTACGCCGCGCCGCAGGACGGGGAGCTCGACCGTGGCGCTGCGCTCGGGCCCGGTCTCGGCCTGCGCCTGACGCCCCGCCCGGCAGGACCGCCGCCATCGAGCCTCAGCGCCGGCACGGCGATCTACGACATCAAGGCGCAGATGGTCTATCTGCCCAATGGCGAGCGGCTCGAGGCCCATTCCGGCTTTGGCGAGAAGATGGACGACATCCGCTACTCGCATGTCAGGATGAACGGCGTGACGCCGCCCCACACCTACAACCTCGTCGAGCGCGAGGCGCTGTTCCATGGCGTCCGGGCCATCCGGCTGCACCCGGTCGGCGGCAGCGGCGCGATCTTCGGCCGCGCCGGGCTTCTGGCGCACAGCTACCTGCTCGGCCCCAGCGGCCAGTCCAATGGCTGCGTCTCGATCAAGGACTATGACCGTTTCCTGCAGGCCTATCTGCGGGGCGAGATCAAGCGGCTGGTGGTTGTGGCGAGCCTCTGAACGGTCGCGACGCGTGCCTCAATCCAGAATCCGCGCCAGCACTTTCTCCAGAAGGTCCAGCCTGTAGGGCTTCTTCAGCAGCTCCGTGCGGGGCTCCGACGAAAACCCCTCGATGCGGTCCCGGCCTGTCGCGAAGACGACGCCGATGCCGGGCTTGAGGTCGCGCAGGCGGCGGGCGAGGTCGAGGCCTGAAATGTCGGGCAGCCCGATATCGGTCAGCAGGATGTCGATCTCCTGCCGCGAGGCGATCTCCAGCGCCTGCTGGCCGCTATCGGCCTCGACCACGGCATAGCCGAGTTCCTCGACCAGATCGACCGTGTCCATCCGGATGATGGCCTCGTCCTCGCAGACCAGCACGGTAAGGCGGCGCTCGGGTTTGGGAGCTGGCGGCGGAGTCTGGCTCTCGGCAGGCCGAGCCGGCTCGGCGACCGCGCGCTTGCCGGTCTGCGCGAGCACCTGCCGGACCTTCCGCGCCAGCGCCTCGTGGCTGTAGGGCTTCGAGATCAGGTTGACGCCCTCGTCGAGCCGGCCGCCATGGACGATCGAATTCTCGGTGTAGCCGGAGGTGAAGAGCACGGCGAGATCGGGCAGGCGCTCCTTGGCCTTGCGGGCGAGTTCCGGGCTTTTGAGCGTGCCCGGCATCACCACGTCGGTGAAGAGCAGATCGATCGGCACGCCGCTCTCGATGACGGCGAGCGCGCTCTGGGCATCGGGAGCCTTCAGCACGCGGTAGCCGAGTTCGCCGAGCAGGGCGATCACGGTCTCGCGCACGCCCTCGTCGTCCTCGACCACGAGGATGGTCTCGTTGCCGCCGCTGACCGGCCCGGTTTCGCTCTCGACCAGCACGTCCTCGGCCTGGGTCGAGCGCGGCAGATAGAGCTTCACCGTCGTGCCCTGGCCGGGCTCGCTGTAGATCTTCACATGGCCGCCGGACTGCTTGACGAAGCCGTAGACCATCGAGAGGCCAAGCCCCGTGCCCTTGCCTTCCGGCTTGGTCGAGAAGAACGGCTCGAAGACCTGCTCCAGTACCTCCGCGCTCATGCCCGAGCCGGTGTCGGTGACCGCGACCATGACATATTGCCCGGCTTCGACTTCGGCATGGCTGCGGACATAGGCGTCGTCGAGGAAGGCGTTGCCGGCCTCGATGGTGAGGCGGCCCTGGGACTCCATCGCGTCGCGTGCGTTGATCGCCAGGTTGAGCAGTGCGTTTTCGAGATTGGTCGGGTCCGCCAGCGTGTTCCAGAGCCCGCCGGCGATCATGGTTTCGATCTCGACAGCCTCGCCCAGCGTGCGCCGCAGCAGATCGTCCATGCCGCGGATCAGCCGACCGATATTGACGACCTTGGGCTCCAGCGGCTGACGCCGGCCAAAGGCGAGCAGTTGCGAGGCGAGCTTGGAGCCGCGCCCGACGCCGGCCATGGCGTTGGCGACGCGCTTCTCGGCCTTCTCGTTGCCGGCGATCTCGCGCATCAGCAATTGCAGGTTGCCGCTGATCACCTGCAGCAGATTGTTGAAATCGTGGGCGACGCCGCCGGTGAGGTTGCCGATCGCCTCCATCTTCTGGCTGTGGCGCAGCGCATCCTGCGCCTTGGCGAGTTCGGCCGTGCGCTGTTCGACGCGCTCCTCCAGTGTCTCGGCGAGGTCGGCGAGCGCGGCCTCGGCGGTCTTCTGGTCGTCGATATCGGTGTTGGTGCCGATCCAGCGGGTGACCACGTCGGTATCGCCGCGCACGGGGACGGCGCGCGCGATATGCCAGCGGAAGACGCCGTCATGGCGGCGCAGCCGGAACTCGGTCTGGTAGGGCGATCCGTCGCGCCGCGCGTTCTCCCAAGCGGCCGCCGCGCTCGCCACATCCTCGGGATGCACCATCGCCGCCCAGCCTTCGCCGTCGAGCGCGCCGGCGTTCATCCCGCTAAAGGCGTAGACCTGCTCGTTGAACCAGTCGAGCAAACCGTCGGGACGGGCGGTCCAGGCGTGGTTGGGCATGGATTGCGAGAGGCTGCGGAAGCGTGCCTCGCTCTCGCGCAGGGCGGCTTCGGCCTTCTTGCGGCCGGTGATGTCGAGGAACAGCACCGAAAAGCGCTCCGGGGCGAGGCGGCGGGCGCGCGCCTCGAACCATTTGTCCTTGAGCGCGGGGACGTTGATCTCGTAGCGGGCCGGCTCGCCGGTCTCGACGACGCGGGCATAGGTCGCGATCAGCTCCGGCGGCAGGTTCGGGATCACCTCGCTGACGCGCCTGCCAAGCGCGTCCTCCATCTTCACGTCGGTGCGCGCCTCGAAGGCCGGGTTCATCTCGACGAAGCGGAAATCGACCATGACGCCGGAGGCGTCGCGCACGGCCTCGCCGATGAAGAAGCCCTCCTGCATCTGCTCGAACAGGTTGCGCCAGCGCGTCTCGCTGGCGCGCAGGGCCTCCTCGGCGAGCTTGCGCTGCGTGACGTCGAAGCAGACGCCGACGAACCGCCGCCGGCCGCCATCGGGCGTGGCGACCGCCTCGCCCTGGCGGGCGATCCAGCGGATCTCGCCGGTCAGTGGGTCCAGCCTGCGATACTCGGTGTAGGCCAGCGGGTTGGCCTCGCCGAGACGGTTCGAGCCCGAGAGCGCACGGTCGTCGGGGTGGAGCATCGCGATCAGAAGCGCGTCGGTGACCTCGATCTCCGGCGGAAGGCCCCAGATCCGGCGGTACGTGTCCGAAACGTCGAGCTTGCCGCTTTCGGGATACCATTCGAAGACGCCGACGCTGCCGGCCTCCTGCGCGATCTTGAGCCGCTGCTCGGCGCGCAGGCGTTCGGTGATCTCGATGACGATAGCGAAGACGCCGACCGGCTTTCCGCCCTCGTCGCGGATCGGCATGTAGTCGAGATCGAGCCAGCAATCCTCCATGGCGCCGTGTCGGTTCAGCGTCAGGCGCTGCTTGCGCAGCGAGAGCGTGCCGCCGGCCAGCACCGTGTCCAGCACGCAGCGGTTCAGATCGGCTGCCTCGGGCCAGCCTTCGAGAACCTTCGCGCCGAGCAGGCCGGGGTGGCGGCTGCCGGCGAAGCCGGCATAGGCGTCGTTGTAGATCAGGATGCCGTCAGGCCCCCAGAGCATGGCCACCGGATAGGGCGTGCTGAGAGCCAGCGCGACCGTGCTGCGCAGGCTCTGCGGCCAGGCTTCGATCGGCCCCAGCGCGGTCGCCGACCAGTCGAAGCGGCGTATCAGCGCGCCTGTTTCGCCGCCATGGGGGAGGAGGATGTCGATGTCGGTCACGTCCATGGCCGTCATGGGAGATAGCGTCGGGAAAGCGAAACGCACGCTGTTCGTTTGAAGGGATTGCGCATCATTCGCAAGCGTCCGTCTCGCTTTCGTCCGATTTCAGGAGAAGCCGGTTCCCAGATGGACGATTCGGCACCGTGCAGCGCCGTCATTTGCTGTGTTTGCGTATGATCGCCCGCATTCTCGCCGCGACATCATCACGGAATGACCATGCGATGCCCGGCTTGCGACCCAAATGACCCTGTGAACTGCGGCGCTCGTCCATCACCCATGACAGGAGATGTTCATGCGCAGGATTTCCACTCTCACGATCGGCGCTGCCTTCGCGGCGCTCGGCGCCTTCGGCCTGCAGGCCCCGGCCATCGCCCAGGCGCCGGCCCCCGCGCCCAGCGAAGCGCCGCGCCCGGCGACCCCGCCCGCGATCACCTCGGTAAACGTCGTCGATCTCGACGAACTGCCCGAGGCGACGAAGGCCCAGGTCAATCAGGCGCTGGCGTCACGCACGGCCGACGACCTGCAGAAACTGCGCAACGCCGTCGAGGCCGCGCCGGAGATCAGGTCGGCGCTCGAAGCCAAGGGTCTCTCCTCGCGCGACGTGATCGTGGCTCAGGTCAGCCAGACCGGCGCGCTCACGCTGGTGACGAAGAAGTCGGGCTGAGGCTTTTCGGCCCGGCGCAAAACTGCGCCGGGCCGAAGCTCTATCGAAGAGTGCTTCACCCCAGCGTGAACGCCTCATGCACGGCGCTTTGCACGCCGCCGCCCATCACGGGGCCGCCACCTGCGACATAAATCGCATCCCCCACCAGCGCCGCGCCCAGACCATGGCGCGGCGTCGGCATCGGCGCGTATTGTTCCCAGGCATCAGCGGTCGGGTCATAGGCCTCCATCTGGCCGAAGACCCGGTTGGTGCCTTCGCCGCCCATGACGAAGACCTTTCCGCGGTAGAGCACCGCGCCATGGCCCGAGCGGGCGGTCGGCAGCGGATTGCGCGGCGCCCACGCATCCTTCGCCGGGTCGTAGGCGTGGTGCAGGTTCGAGTTGGTGTGGAACGAATCGACACGCCCGCCGATGACGTGGATCAGGTTGCCGATCGGCAGCGTGCCGGTGTGGTCGCGCCCCGTCGGCATCGGCTTGCGCTCGCTCCAGCGGTCGGCCTTCGGATCGTAGGCCAGATGCCAGTCGACCGAGCGCTTGGTGTCGAAGCTGTCGCCGATCGCGCCGCCGATGGCGTGCAGCACCCCGCCGAGACCGACGATCGCGGCCGAGCCGACCGCGTGGGGCAAAGGCGCGATCTCGGCCCAGCGGTCGGTCTTCGGATCCCAGACGAAACAGCGTGGATGGGGTTTGCGGTTCTGCTCGGTGAAGCCGCCGATGGCGTAGAGCCTGCCGTCGAGAAAGGCGACGCCGACATGGTTTGCGCCGAGCGGCAGCGGGGCGGCGTCGCTCCAGCGGTCCTCCTTCGGGCGGTAGACATGGTGGTAGGGCCGGTCGACGCGCTGCTCGGCATAGCCGCCGACGATGTGCATGCCCTCGGCATCGGCGGCCGCCCACGCCATTTCCGAACGCGGCAGCGGCAGCAGCGCCTTGGCGCTCCAGCGGCCGGGATTGGCCGCCTTGGGCACAGGCGAGTCGAAGACGTTCTGGCTGTCGGCCAGAGCGGGCTTCGGGATACGGCCGGGCTGGTTCAGGCGCTCATAGTGCCCGCCATGATGCTCATGGCCGGCCTGCTGGGCCAGAGCCGGGCCGGCGGCGAGCGCGGCTGCTCCCGATGCGATCAGGTTTCTGCGGTTGAGGCTGGTCATGTCGTATCCTCCCTGCCTACAACTCTATGGGGGCCGGCTCCGCTGGCAAGCGGCTGTCGGCAATGCGCCGGCGGCTGTTCCGCATGCTGCACACGCTGCTATGGTCGGTCCGCCATCTGAAACGGTTTAGCCGAAGAAATGACGAGGAATACGCATGTCTGGGCACAATAAGGTCGCCATCATCACCGGGGCGGGATCGGGCGTCGGGCGGGCGGTCGCGCTCGCCTTCCTGAAGGACGGCTATCGCACCGTGCTCGCAGGCCGGCGCGCGGATGCGCTGGCCGAGACGATCCAGCTTTCGGGCGCGCCGGCGAGCCAGGCTCTGGCCGTGCCGACCGACGTGACCGATCAGGTCTCGGTGCAGAACCTCTTCGCCAGGACCAAGGAAACGTTCGGCCGTCTCGATGTGCTGTTCAACAATGCCGGCGTCAACGCGCCCGGCGGCATCATGCTGGAAGACCTGACGCTGGCGCAGTGGCAGGCCGTCGTCGACACGAACCTGACCGGGCCGTTCCTGTGCACGCAGGAGGCCTTCAAGCTGATGAAGGACCAAACCCCGATGGGCGGGCGCATCATCAACAACGGCTCGATCTCGGCCTACGCGCCGCGCCCCAACTCGGTCGCTTATACCGCGACCAAGCATGCAATCTCCGGTCTGACCAAGACCGCCTCGCTCGACGGGCGCAAATACGACATCGCGGTCGGACAGGTCGATATCGGCAACGCGCTGACCGAGATGGCGCGGCGGATGACGCAGGGCGTGCCGCAGGCTGACGGCTCGATCGCGATCGAGCAGGTCATGGACGTCGACCATGTCGCGACCTCGGTGCTGCACATGGCGAGCCTGCCGATCGAGGCCAACGTGTTGTTCCTGACGGTGATGGCCAGCAAGATGCCGTTCGTCGGGCGCGGGTGAGAGCGGTCGGTTCGGCAACCCGTATACCCTCCGCCGTTATGGTTGGGCCTGTCCCGACCATCCATATCTTGCGACGGCGAGGCCAAGCGTGACACGTAGGCTGCGTGTGCCGGAGTTTCCCGCTTGTCGATCGTGAGTTCGCCCCAGACGCCGGAAGACGTGGATGGTCGGGACAGGCCCGACCATGATGGGGAGGGCGCTGCTGGGAATGTGACCATCCCGGCAACCGCTCGGGCCTACACGCTGACGATCTGGGCGATCGCGCTCGGCATCTTCGTGCAGGCGGCGGCGACCGTCGCCTGGGCGCTTTCAATCAGGAACGACCAGCTCTTCAAGGACGGCGTCGACTGGGTCTACGACGTCATCCTCTACGGCATCGCGGCGCTCGTCTTCGGCCGCGATTCCCGCGCCGAAAAGCTCGCCGCGCTAGGCATCGGCGCGGTGATGGCGGTCGCAGGCCTGCACACGCTCTACGACCTCTGGGACAAGATCGTCCGGCCGCGCCCGATCGAGTTCTGGACGCTCGGCTTCGCGGCGGTCAGCATGGTCTTGATCGGGCTTTGCGTGGTCGCGGCGCTGTTTCGCTTCCGGCGCGAGAGCAACCCGGTGATCAAGGCGACCTGGCTCTCGGCCCGCAACGACGCGGTCGCAACCTTCGGCTTCGCCATCGTCGGGCTCGTCGCCCGCATATTGCCGGTGCGTTGGCCGGAATACGTCTTCGACGTCGTCGTGGCTGGGCTGTGCTTCCAGGCGACCTGGGCGATCTGGCGATCGGTACGGGCGCAGGGCGCTGTGCGCAACAAGGCCGCGACAGACGCCGCCTTGCCGCTATAAAGGCGGCAACACCTTCCGGGATGCCGCCTCATGCCGATTGCCGCCAAGCTGCCCTCCATCCTGATCGCCAATCGCGGCGAGATCGCCTGCCGCGTCATCCGCACGGCGAAGCGGCTCGGCCTGCGCACGATCGCGGTTTACTCCGACGCCGACGCCGAGGCGCTGTTCGTGCAGATGGCCGATGAGGCGTATCGGATCGGCCCCGCATCGGCCCGCGAAAGCTATCTCGACGCTGACATCATCCTGAAAGTGGCCAAGGAGAGCGGCGCGGCCTGTATCCATCCGGGCTACGGCTTCCTCTCCGAGAACGCCGATTTCGCCGAGGCCTGCCAGGCCGCCGGCATCGTCTTCGTCGGGCCGCCGGCCTCGGCGATCCGGGCGATGGGGCTGAAGGACGCTGCCAAGGCATTGGTCGAGAAGGCGTCCGTTCCGGTGGTGCCGGGCTATCATGGGGCCGAGCAGGGCGCTGACTTCCTGCGCGCCGAGGCGCGGCGCATCGGCTATCCCGTGCTGATCAAGGCGGTCGCGGGCGGCGGCGGCAAGGGCATGAAGAAGGTCGACCGGCCGGAGGAGTTCGACGACGCGCTGGCGAGCGCCCAGCGCGAGGGCAAGAACGCTTTTGGCGACGCGCGCGTGCTGGTCGAGAAATATGTGCTCTCGCCGCGCCATGTCGAAATCCAGGTCTTTGGCGACAGTTTTGGCAATGTCGTGCATCTCTACGAACGCGACTGCTCGCTGCAGCGCCGCCACCAGAAGGTGATCGAGGAAGCGCCTGCGCCGGGCATGACCGACGAGGTCCGCGCCGCCATGGGGAAGGCCGCCACCGAAGCGGCGAGGGCGGTCGGCTATGTCGGGGCCGGCACGGTCGAATTCATCGCCGATGGGCGCGACGGGCTTAAAGCCGACGGTTTCTGGTTCATGGAGATGAACACACGGCTTCAGGTCGAGCATCCGGTGACGGAGGCGATCACCGGGCTCGATCTGGTCGAACTGCAGCTACGGGTGGCGGCCGGCGAGCCGCTGGGTTTCTCGCAGGCCGACGTGACCGCGACCGGCCATGCCGTCGAGGCGCGGCTTTATGCCGAAGACCCCGAAAAGGGTTTTCTGCCTTCGACAGGCAAGCTCTGGGCGCTGCAGTTTCCCGAAGGCGAAGGCATCCGCATCGACACCGGCGTCGAGGCCGGCGACACGGTGACGCCGTTCTACGATCCGATGATCGCTAAGGTCATCGCCCATGCGCCAACACGCCTTGAGGCGTTGGACAGGCTGGCGAGGGCGCTGGGCGAGACGGTGGTGGCCGGCCCGCGCACCAATCTCGCCTTTCTGAAAAAACTCGCCGAGTCGCAAGGGTTTCGCGAGGGGCCGTTCGACACGGGCTTCATCGAGCGCAACATCTCAGGCCTCGGCGCGGAGCCGCAGCCGCTCGATGCGGCGGCGGTGGCGGCCGCCGCGCTCCAGCTCGAGGAGGAGCGCCAGCTTGCGGGCCTGATGCAGGCGGCAGAGCGGGTCGATGGAGAGCACCGTTCGCCCTGGCTCGTCGCGGATAATTTCGCGCTGATGCCGCAGCCGCTGCTGGGTCTGCCGCTTCTGGTCGATGGCGAGCGCGTTGAGGCCCGGATCGAATGGGACGAGGATAGCGCCCGCGTCAGCCTGCCCGGCCACGAGATCGGCGAAGGCGAGCACGAGATCACGCTGGCTCAAGGGGAGCGCGGCACATACCTTGCGTTGCATCGCGGCCGGCAGACGGCGGTTTCGCTGTTCGACCCCTTTAGCGTCGATCTCGACGCGGCCTCGGGCTCGGGCGGAGTTATCAAGGCGCCTATGCACGGAAAGCTGATCGCGTTGTTCGTCACGGCCGGCGAGGCGGTGGTGAAGGGCCAGCGGCTCGCCATCGTCGAGGCGATGAAGATGGAGCATGTGCTGACCGCGCCGCGCGACGGTACCGTCACCGAGGTCGCAGGCGAGCCGGGCGGGCAGGTGGCCGAAGGCGCGAAGGTCGTGGTGCTGGGCGATTAGGACGACGGCTCGCCTCCCGCGCCGTCAGATCGCGAACGACGTCCCGCAGCCGCAGGAGGCCGTCGCGTTGGGATTGGTAATCTTGAAGGACTGGCCGACGAGATCGTCGACGAAGTCGATGGTGCAGCCCGCGAGCAGGTCGAGCGAAGTCTCGTCGATCAGAACGGTCGCGCCGCCGCGCTCGACCACGAGGTCGCCGGGAGCGGTCTCGCGGTCGACGTCGAAGATGTACTGAAAGCCCGAGCAGCCGCCGCCCGAGACGCTGACGCGCAGCATCGAGCCCGGCGGCTCATGCGCCATCACGCTGAGGATGCGGGTCGCGGCCTTGTCCGTCACGGAAATGCCGCGCGGATGACTGAGAACATCGATCGACATGACGCCTCCATCGCAGATGCAGCTTGCACCCCGGTTAAGCCAGAAGGTAATTGCGCGGCAGGCCTGCGGCAAGACGCGCGCCAGCACAGGTCTGCCATGCCTTTTCGAGACAGCTTCGAGACGTTGCAGGACCGCGAGCCCGGCGAGCGCTGGCGCGCCGTCTACGCATGCCGCTCCAGCGCGAGCCGCGGGCGTCTCGTCGCCGAGCCGGGCTCGGCGACGCGCAACCAGTTCCAGCGCGACCGCGACCGCATCATCCACTCGACCGCGTTTCGCCGGCTGAAGCACAAGACGCAAGTGTTCGTCTCGCATGAGGGCGACCATTTCCGCACGAGGCTGACCCATACGATCGAGGTCGCGCAGATCGCCCGCGCGCTCGCCCGCGCCTTGGGGCTCGACGAGGATCTGGCCGAGGCGCTGGCGCTGGCGCACGACCTCGGCCACACCCCCTTCGGCCACACCGGCGAGGATGCGCTGGCCGAGTGCATGGCGGATTTCGGCGGCTTCGACCACAACGCCCAGACGCTGCGGATCGTGACCCGGCTGGAGCGGCGCTATGCCGGATTCGACGGGCTGAACCTGAGCTGGGAGACGCTCGAAGGGCTGGTCAAGCACAACGGCCCCCTGCTGGATGCGCAAGGGCTGCCGACCGAACGCTACGCGCAAGCCGGCATTCCGGCGGCGATCGTCGAGTATCAGGCGCGGCAGGATCTCTGGCTCGGCACCTATGCCTCGGCGGAAGCGCAGGCCGCCGCGCTCGCCGACGACATCGCCTATGACGCGCACGACATCGATGACGGGTTGCGCGCCGGTCTGTTTTCGCTCGATACGTTGCGCGACCAGCCCTTTCTCGCCGGGCTGCTCGACGAGATCGATGCCCTGCATCCGGGTCTGGAGCCGCAGCGCGCCACCAACGAGCTGGTCAGGCGCGTCATCACCCGTTTCGTCGAGGACGTCATCGGCGAGTCGCAACGCCGAATCGCGACGCTGGCTCCCGCTAATGTGGACGCGATCCGGCATGCCGCCGCGCCGGTCGTCGCCTTCTCGGAGCCGGTCGCGGCTGCCGACCGCGCGATCAAGGGCTTCCTGTATCCCAACATGTACCGGCATCCGCGCATCAGCCCGATCAGGGCCCGGGCGGCCGGCGTCGTGCGCGACCTGTTCGGCCGCCTCAGCGCCGAACCGTCGGCGATGCCCGGCGAATGGGCGGCCGGCTGCGAAAGCCTCGACGAATCTCGCCGGGCGCGGCGCATCGCCGACTATATCGCCGGCATGACCGACTGGTATGCGCTGGACGAGCACCGCCGCCTGTTTGACGCCACCCCCTCGCTGCGATAGGGGCCGCACTTCGCCACGATTATCAGGCAAGTCAGGCTGCAATGAACCTGTTCGAGAGCTTTTCCGCCCGCGTCGCCGCCATTCTGGCGGGGCTGGCCGAGCGTGGCGCACTGCCGGCGGGTCTGAACCTCTCCCGCGTGGTGGTCGAGCCGACGCGCGATCCGGCCCATGGCGATCTGGCATGCAATGCCGCCATGGTGCTGGCCAAGGAGGCGGGGACCAACCCGCGCGCCCTGGCCGAACTTCTGCGCGCCGAGTTGGTCAAGGACGAGGACATCGTCAAGGTCGAGATCGCGGGACCGGGCTTCATCAACCTCACGCTGAAGCCGTCGATCTTCACCGCGATCCTCAAGCATGCCGTGCAGCAGGGGCCGGATTTCGGCCGGGGAACGCCAAAGCCGCAGCCGGCGGTCAATGTCGAATATGTCTCGGCCAATCCGACCGGGCCGATGCATGTCGGCCATGGCCGGGGCGCGGTGTTCGGCGATGCGCTGGCCAATCTGCTTAGCTTCGCCGGCCATGCCGTGACGCGCGAGTACTACGTGAACGACGCCGGCGCGCAAGTCGACGTGCTCGCCCGCTCGGCCTTCCTGCGCTACCGCGAGGCGCTGGGCGAGACGATCACGATCCCGGAGGGCCTGTATCCGGGCGACTATCTGGTGTTGGTCGGCAAGGAACTGGAACACCAGTATGGCCGGTCCTTGCTAGACATGCCCGAGTCGAAATGGCTTCCCCTCGTCCGATCGGAGGCAATCGGCGAGATGATGGCGATGATCAGAGCCGACCTGTTGGCGTTGGGCGTTGCTCACGATCAATTCTTTTCCGAGGCTTCGTTGCACGACAACTGCGGCGTTGATGAGGTGGCCGAGACCATCGCCGATCTGCGCGCCCGCGACCTGATCTATCAGGGCCGGCTGCCGCCGCCCAAGGGCCAGAAGGACGAGGACTGGGAAGACCGCGAGCAGGCGCTGTTCCGGGCCACGCAGTTCGGCGACGATGTCGACCGGCCACTCCTGAAGTCGGATGGCAGCTACACTTATTTCGCCAACGACATCGCCTATCACCGCTCGAAATTCATGCGCGGCTTCCCCGTGATGATCGACGTCTGGGGCGCCGACCATGGCGGCTACGTCAAGCGCATGCAGGCGGCGGTGAAGGCGGTGACGGGAGGCGAGGGCTCGCTCGACGTCAGGCTCTGCCAGCTCGTCAAGCTGCTGCGCAACGGCGAGCCCGTCAAAATGTCGAAGCGCTCGGGCGATTTCGTCACCCTGCGCGACGTCATCGACGAGGTCGGCCGCGACGCGGTGCGCTTCATGATGATCTTCCGCAAGAACGATGCGACGCTGGATTTCGACCTCGCCAAGGTGGTCGAGCAGTCGAAGGACAACCCGGTCTTCTACGTCCAGTACGCCCATGCGCGCTGCGCCTCGATCTTCCGGCAGGCGAGGGAGGCCTTTCCCGATCTCGACCTCAGCCCCGAGAGCCTGGCGCAGGCCGAACTCGAACACCTCGACGACGAGGCCGAGATCGGCATCGTCAAGATGATCGCGGCCTATCCGAGGATGATCGAGGCGGCGGCGCTGGCCTGCGAGCCGCATCGCGTGGCCTTTTTCGTGCATGAGCTGGCGAGCGCGTTCCATTCGCTCTGGAACAAGGGCAAAGACTCGCCGCAATTACGGTTCGTTAATCAAACTGATCGAAACTTGACCCTGGCGAGATTGGCGTTCGTTCATTGCGTGCGCAGCGTTCTCGCCTCCGGTCTGGCTGTCGCGGGCGTCGCGGCGCCGGAAGAGATGCGCTGACGGACGCTTTCCGCCGGCGCGCACGAGGTCAAAAAATTGACCGCGCAATGCGTTCGGCGTTCCATCGTGGCGTCGGCCCTGTGCTGGAATGGATCATGCCATGAGTGAGCCAGCTAGAAACCGTTTCGCGCTCGATCTCGAAGATCTCGAGCGTCAGCTTCGCGGCGCGGCGCAGCCGCAGCGCCCGGCCAACGCCGTCGATCCGCTGGTCGAGCTGACACGCATCGTCGGGCAGGATGATCCGTTGAAGGATCTGTTCGCCCAGCGCGTCCGCGGCCCTGCCGCGGTGAGGCAGGAGCCGAGCTTCGCCGCTGTCGAGCCGGCGCCCCAGACCGCGCCCCAAGCCCCAAGCGCGCCGCCTGCCGAACTGCGCGGCGCCCTCGACGAGTTCGAGGCGCTGCTGCGCCGCAGCGAGCCGGCGCGCGCCGCGCCTGCCGCGGCTCCCGTTCCGCTGCCGGTCGAGCCGGCCGCTCCGGCTCCGCAGCCCATGCCGGATTTCGACAATCTGGTCGCCGAAGCCTATGCCCGCCAGCCGGCGCCCCAGGCCGAGCAGCCGCGCGACCTCGACCAGGAGGCCGGCTACGCTCCGCAGGCGCGCTACGACGACTATGCTTATGAGCAGCAGGCCTCCGCCGCGGGCTATCAAAACGATGCGCCTCAGGCCGACAACGACATGCCCGAGCTCGAGCCGCAACGCTCGCGCAAGGGGCTCTGGACGGCGGCCGCGCTGATCGCGGTCGGCGTCATCGGCGTCGGCGCGGCCATGCTGCTGCGCGACGGTCCTGCCGGCACGAACGGCCAGCCGCCGGTGATTTCGGCCGATGCCGGCCCGACCAAGGTCGCCCCCGCCAATCCGGGCGGCGCGGAGATTCCCAACCAGAACAAGCAGATCTACGAGCGCGCCGGCGAGACGCCCGCCAAGCAGGCGACGGTTGTCAGCCGGGAGGAGCAGCCGGTCGATGTGCAGCAGGCGGCCCGCTCGCTGCCGCCGCGCGTCGTGCTGGCCGGTCCCGGCGCCGCGACCGCCGACGCGGCCAACGGCAACCCGCTGGCGCAGGCGCCCGCCGCGCCCGAACGCAGCCTGACCCCTGCCGAGCCCATCCTGACGCCGTCGCCGCCGGTGCCGGGCCTCGGCGAGCCGCGCCGCGTGCGCACCGTCTCGATTCGGCCCGACGGCACGCCAGCGCCGGCCCCGACCGCCAATGCCGCCTATTCGAATGGCACGGCGCCCGCCGCAAACGGGCTTGCAGCGGCCCGTCCGCAGCCCGCCGTGCCGACGACGACCGCCAGCGCTCCGCCGCCGCGGCCGCGGAACGTCGAGCCGCCGAAGACGCAGGAGCGCGCCGCGACCCCTGCGCCCGCCACGACGACCTCGACCCCTGTCCGCCTCGCCAGCGCTGCGCCGACGCCCGCACCGGCCGCGACGCCGGCTCCCGCAACGGCAGCGATCCGCAGCGGCTCAGGCGATTTCACGGTCCAGCTCGCCGCGCCCGGCAGCGAATCGGAGGCTCGCGCCACCTTTGCCGCGCTCCAGCGGAAGTTTCCCGAACAACTCGGCGGTCAGGCCCCGATCGTGCGCAAGACCGAACTCGCCGGCGGCAAGACCGTCTATCGCCTGCGGGTCGGCCCCTATTCGCGCGAGGATGCGACGTCGATGTGCAGCCAGCTGCAAAGCTCCGGCGGACAGTGCTTCATCGCCAAGAACTGAGCTTCATAGCCAAGAATTGATCGAAACCCGCTTCGATCATCGACCGGCGGCGCCCTGCGCCGCCGGTTTTTTCGTGCGCGCGCCCTGTCTCGGGCGCATGCCCGCCTGCGTCGCGGATGGTTTCTGGGCTGCTTCGATGACTTGTAGCGTCGCGCCCGATGCCGCTCCGCGCTTTCGCAGGCGAGCGGCCAAGCAAAACCATCCGGAGGAAGACCATGGATCGCCGTCAATTCGTCAAGGCGACGGGCGCAGGCGTCGCGGCCAGCGCCACTATGGCCGCTCCGGCCGTCGCGCAGTCATTGCCCAAGGTGAGTTGGCGGCTGACGTCGAGCTATCCCAAGAGCCTCGACACGTTGTTTGGACTGTCCACGCAGGTAGCCAAACGCGTCGCCGAGGCGACGGACGGCCAGTTCCAGATCCAGCCTTTCGCGGCCGGCGAGATCGTGCCGGCGCTTCAGGCGCTCGATTCGGTGCAGAACGGCACGGTCGAATGCAGCCATACACTGTCGAGCTTCTATATCGGCAAGGATCCGGCCTTCGCCTTCGAGACCTCGTTGCCGTTCGGTCTCAACACGCGCCAGAACAATGCCTGGCTCTATCAGGGCGGCGGGCTCGAACTCTGTCGCGCCTTCATGAAGACGCACAACCTGCACACCATCCCGTCCGGCAACACGGGCGCGCAGATGGGCGGCTGGTTCCGCAAGGAGATCAAAAGCGTCGATGACCTCAAGGGCCTGAAGTTCCGCATCGCCGGGCTGGGCGGGCGCATCCTCGCCAAGCTCGGCGTGGTGCCACAGCAGATCGGCGGCGGCGACATCTATCCGGCGCTGGAGCGCGGCACGATTGACGCCGCCGAATTCTCCGGCCCGCTCGACGACGAGAAGCTCGGCTTCCAGCGCGTGGCGAAATACTATTACTACCCCGGCTTCTGGGAAGGCTGCGCCAATGTCAGCTTCCTCGTGAACCTGGAGAAATGGGAAGGCCTGCCCCCCGCCTACAAGGCGGTTCTGGAAGCCGCCTGCGCCGAGGCGAATGCGCTCTGCGTCGCAAAATATGACCATGGCAATCCCGACGCGCTGCTGCGGCTGGTGCAGGCCGGCGCGGAGCTCCGGCCCTTCCCGCAGGACGTGATGCAGGCCGCCTTCAAGGAGGCGATGGCGCTCTATGCCGAGCTCGCCGCCAGCAACCCGGCGTTCAAGACGTTCTATGAGTCCTGGCTGCCCTACTGGAAAAAGGAAAACCTCTGGTTCCGGGTCGCCGAGCTGCCTTTCGACGCCTTCAACGCGCAGATGTCGCAGCAGATGCGGTGAACCAACAGGACAAGGCGGCGGCTCGCTTGACCGGCGGGCCGCCGCTTCCTTAAGCCTGAGCGATGACCTCGCGCGCCTTCATCGCCGGCTGCCTCGGCACGAGCCTCAACCCCGACGAGCGCGCCTTCTTTCGGGAGGCGCGGCCGTGGGGCTTCATCCTGTTCCGGCGCAATACGCAATCGCCCGAGCAGGTCGCGGCCCTGACGGCGCAGATGCGCGAGACGGTCGGATGGCATGCGCCCATCCTGATCGATCAGGAGGGCGGGCGGGTGCAGCGCATGGGGCCGCCGCTCTGGCCGAAATATCCGCCGGCGCGCGATTTCCTGCGAATCAACGATCCCGTGCAACAGCGTGAGATCGTTCGGCTTTCGGCCCGGCTGATGGCGCATGACCTCAAGGCGGTGGGTATCGACGTCGACTGTCTGCCGGTGCTCGATGTCCCGGTCGCGGGCAGTCACGACGTGATCGGGGATCGCGCCTACGCGCATGATCCCGACATGGTGGCGCGGCTCGGCCGGGCCGCAGCGGAGGGCCTGCTGGCCGGCGGCGTCCTGCCTGTGGTGAAACACATGCCCGGCCATGGAAGGGCCGGGGCCGACAGCCATCACGACCTGCCGGTCGTCGAGGCGTCGATCGATGACCTTCGGGCGCAGGATTTTCGGCCGTTTCGGCATCTCGCCGACATGCCGATGGCGATGACGGCCCATGTCGTCTTCACGGCGCTGGATAGCAAGCGCCCCGCCACGGTCTCGCGAACGATCGTGCGCGAGATCATGCGTGGCGAGCTTGGCTATGACGGGCTGATCATGACCGACGACATCTCCATGAAAGCGCTGTCCGGCGGCTTCGCAGAAAAGGCCCGCGCCGCCATCCGCGCCGGGGTCGATGTCGTGCTGCATTGCCACGGCATCATGGAGGAGATGGTCGCGATCGCAGGCGCGGTGCCGGAGATGTCCGGCGCGCGCGGCCGGCGCGCCGCGACCGCGCTCGGCCGCCTCCGGCACGAGCCGGAGCCGCTCGATGTGGACGACGCCCGCGCGAGAGTTGCCAGCGCGCTTGCCTTGGCGGCTTGAACGGCGGAACCTGCGACGGGGCCATCGGAACCAAGGGGCTGGCCGCGCATGGCCGCTGAACTGCCATTCGAGGAGGACGGCGCGCTGCGCGACGGCGAAGCCGGGCTCGTGATCGACGTCGACGGCTATGAAGGCCCGCTCGACCTGCTGCTCGATCTCGCCCGGCGACAGAAGGTCGACCTCGCCCGCATCTCGATCCTTGCCTTGGCCGAACAGTATCTCGTCTTCGTCGAGCAGGCGCGTTCGCTCAGGCTCGAACTCGCGGCCGATTATCTCGTGATGGCGGCCTGGCTGGCCTATCTGAAATCGCGGCTGCTGCTGCCCGAGCCGCCAAAAGGCGAGGAGCCGAGCGCGGCCGATCTCGCCACCGCGCTTGCGCTGCGGCTGCGTCGGCTGGAGGCGATCCGCGCGGCGGCGCGCAGACTCGCCTCGCGCCAACGGCTGGGGCAGGACGTTTTTGCGCGCGGCGCGCCGGAAGAGATCGCGGCGGGAAGCCGCCCGGCCTGGGAGGCCGAGCTTTATGACCTGCTGGCGGCCTATGCGCAGCAGCGCCAGAAGAAGGCTCAAGGGCACATATCCGTCGGGCACCGGCTGGTCTGGTCGCTGGTCGAGGCGCGCGAGGCGCTGACACGGCTCGTCGGCGAGGCGGGCGACTGGACCGCGATCGACCCCTATCTCACGCGCTACATGGCTTCGCATGGGCTGCCCGCCAGCGAGATGGCGGCGACGGTGCGTGCCTCGGCGCTCTCGGCCATGCTGGAGATGGTGCGCGAGGGCGTCATCGACCTGCGCCAGGACGACGCCTTCGCGCCGCTGCAGGTCCGCCGCCGCTCGGCCCGCCCGCCCGTGCTGCCGCTATGAGCGTCGCGGCAAACGAGGATTTCGAGGATGACGACGGCGCGGAGGCCTTTGCGCGAGCGCTGCGCATCGTCGAGGCGCTGCTGTTTGCGTCCGCCGCGCCATTGTCGGCCGAGGTGCTGGCGCATTCGATTCCGGCGGGCATCGACATCACTCGCGTGATCGAGCGGCTGGTGGCGCTCTACGAGCCGCGCGGCGTCAATCTGCGCCCGCTGGCCGGCGGCTGGGCTTTTCGCACCGCGCCCGATCTCGGCTATCTGCTCGCGGCGGAAGCCGAGCCGCCGCGCAAGCTCTCGCGCGCCGCGCTCGAGGTTTTGTCGATCATCGCCTATCACCAGCCGGTGACGCGGGCCGAGATCGAGGAAATCAGGGGCGTCGCGACCGCCAAGGGCACGCTCGACATCCTGCTGGAGGCCGGCTGGGTGCGGCTTCGGGGCCGGCGTCGCTCGCCGGGGCGGCCGGTGACCTACGGCACGACGCCCGGCTTCCTCGACCATTTCGGGCTCGACCGCATCGACGACCTGCCCGGCCTCGACGAATTGAAGGGTTCCGGCTTCATCGACGGGCAGTTGCCGAAGGGGCTGACCGTGCCGGTTCCCGACGACGATCCGTCCCTGCGCGGCGACGAGGACCCGCTCGGCGATCTCTTCACGCCGCTTGACGACGGCGACGCAGCCCCGCATGGGGCGGGGGAGTAGGCAACATCGCGAGCCTCCTCAGCCCTCATCCTGAGGAGCGCTCCGCAGGAGCGCGTCTCGAAGGATGCTCCAGCCCGATCCGGAAGCGCCCCGCTGGAGCATCCTTCGAGACGCGCCTGCGGCGCTCCTCAGGATGCGGGCTGAGGGTGGCAATTCGGAAGAGGACATCCCTTGGCTCGCAGCGAAAGCGTGGCGCGGTGGTTGAGCTGGGGCCGGCGCGGCACGGCGGGCGCGTCGATCCCGATGGCGCTTGGCTTCGAAGGCGTGACGCAGCGTTTCGGCGACGTCACGGCTCTGGAGGGGGTGACGCTCTCGGTCGAGCCCGGCGAGATCGTAGCCCTGCTCGGCCAGTCGGGCTGCGGCAAGACGACGCTGCTCAGGTTAGCGGCCGGCGTCGAGCGGCCGAGCGCGGGCAAGGTGCTGCTGGAGGGCAGGGACGTCTCCTCGCCGGACCGCTTCGTCGAGCCTGAAGCGCGCGGCGTCGGTCTCGTCTTCCAGGATTATGCACTGTTCCCGCACCTCACCGTGCGCGAAAACGTCCGCTTCGGCTTGCGCGGGCTTGACGAGGCGTCCGCCGACGCCACGGCGCGGCGCGCCATTGCCCGCGTAGGCCTCGCCGATTTGTGCGAGGCCTACCCGCATATGCTGTCGGGCGGCGAGCAGCAGCGCGTCGCGCTGGCGCGCGCCGTCGCGCCGCGTCCTGGCGTGCTGCTGATGGACGAGCCCTTCTCCAATCTCGACCGACGCCTGCGCGACGTGGTGCGCGACGAGACCGCCGCCCTGCTGCAGGAAACCGGCGCAACCTCGATCATCGTGACGCATGACCCGGAGGACGCCATGCGCATCGCCGACCGCATCGTGCTGATGCGCGCCGGCCGCGTCATCCAGGTGGGCTCCGGCGAGGAGCTTTACCGCCGGCCGGCCAGCCTGTTCGCGGCGCGCTTCTTCTGCGATTTCACCGAGATCGCCGGCAAGGTCGCGCGCGGCGCGGTCGATACGCCGGTCGGGCGCTTTCCGGCGGGCGGGCTGGCGGAGGGCGCGGAGGCGATCGTCTGCATCCGCCCGCAGGCGATCACGCTCGTGCCGAAGGGCTTCTGCCTGCCGGGCCGGTTGGTGACGCGCCGCTTCCTCGGCGAGGTCGATCACGTCCTGATCGCTGTATCCGGCCTCGACAAGCCGCTCGCCGCGCGGGTTTCGCGGCCCGGAACCCTGCGCGAAGGCGAGGATGTCGGCGTCGACATCGCGACGGACGAAGTTCTTGTGTTCCCTGCGGGGGACACATAGGTTCCGCCGCAAGCAGAAGGGGCGGGCGTTCAGCCGGCCCGGCCGAGCATGGCGCGAGAAAGTGGGAACCGGTTTTTCGCAAGAAGCCATGCTCTAAACTGAGACGTTCAAGGGAGATCGCCATGGGTGGCGTCAGTATCTGGCACTGGATCGTCGTCGGCGTCGTCGTGATGCTGCTGTTCGGGCGCGGCAAGGTGTCCGAGCTCATGGGCGACGTCGCCAAGGGCATCAAGTCGTTCAAGAAGGGCATGGCCGAGGACGAGACCCCGCCTTCGGCGCAGGCTCCGGTCGATCCCAAGGTGATCGATCAGGTGCAGGCGAGCAACGCGGCGGCTGCCGCCACCGCCGCCCAGGCCAAGGCAGAGCACAAGGCCTGATGGCCCGCTGCCCGCCGCGAGGCGGGTGGCTCACCGGATTGATGAGGCGCGAGGCCTGTCCGGCCGGCTGAGATTCAGCCCGGCGGCAGGCGCGCCGAGAGGACGAGCCATCGATGTTCGACATCGCCTGGAGCGAGCTGATGCTGATCGGGGCGGTCGCGCTGGTCGTGATCGGTCCCAAGGATCTGCCCAAGGCCATGCGCACCGTCGGACAGGCGGTGGGCAAGATCCGACGCATGGCGGGCGAGTTCCAGGGCCAGTTCAACGATGCGATGCGCGAGGCCGAGCTTCACGAACTGAAGAAGCAGGTCGAGGATGTCGGCGGCTCGGTCTCGACCGCCATGAACCCGGATTACAAGCCGATCGAGATGCCGAAAGACGATTTCGGCATCACCGATCCGCCGACCTCGACCGTCTCGGCCGGTCTCGACGACGCCGCGATGAAAGAAGCCGAGGCCAAGCTCGCGGCGCTGCCGGGGCCTGAGCCGCTGCCCGAGATCGTGTTCGATCCGGCCCCGGCCGCCGAGCCGACGCGCCGGCGCACCGCCAGCGCCGACTCGACCCCGCCGCCCGTCGACACCGACCTTCCGGAGCCCAGGGCTCCGCGCAAGCGCAAGGCGAAGGTCTCCGAACCCGACGATGGGAGCGCGGCATGAGCGTCGCCAATGTCCGCGAGGGCGAGGACGAGATCGAGGCCTCCCGCGCGCCGCTGATCGATCATCTCATCGAACTGCGCTCGCGGCTGATCAAGTCGCTGATCGCCTTCCTGATTATGTTCTTCGTCTGCTTCGCCTTCGCGACGCAGATCTACAACGTGCTGGTGCTGCCCTATGTCTGGGCGGCGGGCCCGGGCGCGAACGTGCAGCTCATCTACACCGCGCCGCTGGAATATCTCTTCACCCAGATCAAGATCGCCGCCTTCGGGGCCGGCTTCTTCGCCTTTCCGGTGATCGCGACGCAAATCTACAAATTCGTCGCGCCGGGTCTCTACAAGAACGAGCGGCAGGCTTTCGCGCCCTATCTGGCGGCGACGCCGATTTTCTTCGTCGCCGGCGCTGCGATGGTGTTCTTCTTCGCCATGCCGGTGCTGATGAAGTTCTCCATCGGCATGCAGCAGGCGGCGACCGAAGGCACGGCCGGCATCGCGCTGCTGCCCAAGGTCAGCGAATATCTTTCGCTGATCATGACGCTGATCTTCGCCTTCGGAATTTCCTTCCAGTTGCCGGTGATCCTGACGCTGCTCGGCCAGGCCGGCATCATCGATTCGCAGTTCCTCAAGGACAAGCGCCGCTACGCCATCGTCTTCGTCTTCGTGGTGGCGGCCGTCCTGACTCCGCCCGACGTGATCTCGCAGCTCATGCTCGCCGTGCCGATGCTGCTGCTTTACGAGCTGTCGGTGCATTCGGTGGCATACGTCGAGCGCAAGCGTGCGGCCAAGAAGGCGGCGGAAGAGGCGGCTGAGAAGGCGGCGGGGCTGTAGCCGGCGTCGCCACAACTGCTCTACGTCATCCCGGACAAGCGGCGAAGCCGCGCAGCTCCGGGATCCATCGTAAGACACGATGGCGCTCTATGATGGATCCCGGCGCTCCGCTTCGCTACGGCCGGGATGACGGGGAGGGGGCGGCAGCGATGTGGCTCTACATCATGGCGAGCGGCTGGAACGGGACGCTCTATGTCGGTATCACGAACAGCCTGAGCCGGCGGATCGGTGAGCATCGTGAGGGAAAGGGCTCGGAATTCGTCCGCAAGTATGGCGTGATCCACCCTGTCTACGCCGAAAAATTTATGAGCATCCGCGATGCCATCGAACAGGAAAAGCGCGTCAAGCGCTGGCGTCGAGACCGCAAAATCGCGTTGATCGAGGCCGGCAATCCGACATGGCGCGACTTGTACGACACCATCCATCTCGATTGACCCTCTTCCGTCATCCCGGACGTAGCGAAGCGGAGCTCCGGGATCCATTATAGGGAACGACGGCGTTCTACGATGGATCCCGGAGCTACGCCGCTGCGCGGCTTGTCCGGGATGACGTGGAGGGTGGGGGAAGGTCGGTTCGCAACATCGGCAGTTCCCTCCTGCCCGCTCCCGGTCTAGAGCATCCTCGCTGCAGTCCGCAGCGACGGCATGGCCTGACGACGATGTACGATATCAGATGGATTCGCGAGAACGCCGCGGCGTTCGACAGAGGGCTCGCGCGCAGGGGCTTTACGGAGACCGCGTCGTCGGACCTGCTCGCGCTCGACGATGCGCGACGCGCCGCGATCGCCAAGGCTCAATCCTCGCAGGAACGCCGCAACGCCCTGTCGAAGGAGATCGGCAAGGCGATGGGCGCGAAGGACACTGCGCTTGCCGAGAGCCTGAAAGCCGAAGTCGCGGCGCTGAAGGAGAGCCAACCGGCGCTGGAGGCGCAGGAGAAGGCCGCCAAGGAGGCGCTGGATTCGGCACTCGCCGCGATCCCCAACACGCCGCATGACGATGTGCCGGACGGCGCGGACGAACACGGCAACGTGGTCAAGTCCACGCATGGCGAGAGGCCCGAGGAAGCTGGCGGGCGGCTCTTCGGCCAGAATTTTGCGCCGAAAGAGCATTTCGAGCTCGGTGAGGCGCTTGGCCAGATGGATTTCGAGACGGCGGCGAAGCTCTCGGGCTCGCGCTTTGTCGTGCTGAACTCCGGCGTGGCGCGGCTCTCCCGCGCGATCGGCCAGTTCATGCTGGACATGCACACCGAGGAGCACGGCTACACCGAAGTCAACCCGCCGCTGATGGTGCGGGATGACGCGATGTTCGGGACGGCGCAGTTGCCGAAGTTTAGGGATGACCAGTTTAAAGCAGCCAGCAATCAGTCTGCTGATCTGCTTGGACGTGTACACGGCACCGTCATCAATGAGGGTTTGTCACGGCATTACGAAATTGGCGACAAAGGCTCGTATTTTGCTTCGGCTGATTGTCAACTTTCGGAGTTGGGCCGTAAACGATTTGAAGAGCTGTTGGGTCAATACGATCATCACTGGCTCATCCCCACAGCCGAAGTCCCGCTCACCAACCTCGTCCGCGAATCTATCCTCTCGGAAGAAGAGCTTCCCCGCCGCTACACCGCGCTGACACCCTGCTTCCGGGCCGAGGCCGGTTCGGCCGGGCGCGATACGCGCGGTATGCTGCGGCAGCACCAGTTCGAGAAGGTCGAGCTGGTCTCGATCACCACGCCCGAGAAATCGCGCGAGGAGCATGAGCGCATGCTGTCCTGCGCCGAGAACGTGCTGAAGGCGCTCGACCTGCATTATCGCGTGATGACGCTCTGCACCGGCGATATGGGTTTCGCGAGCCAGAAAACCTACGACATCGAGGTCTGGCTGCCGGGCCAAAAAACCTATCGTGAGATCTCGTCCTGCTCTGTCTGCGGCGACTTTCAGGCGCGGCGGATGAACGCGCGGTTCAAGACGAAGGACGGCAAGGGCCCGTTCTTCGTCCACACGCTGAACGGCTCGGGAACGGCGGTCGGCCGCGCGCTGATCGCGGTGATGGAGAACTATCAGAACGCGGATGGATCGATTTCGGTGCCGGACGCGCTGGTGCCGTATATGCGCGGCGTGACGCGGATCGGGAAGGCGTGATGCCGCCTTTCATCCATCAGGGCGCGGGTCTCCCTCTCCCGGAGGGAGAGGGGACAGGGGTGAGGGGTCGGCCCTTATCCGCATTGGGCGAGACCTTGCCGCAGCGTCGTGAGGCGACAGCGTCTGACTGGTCACACGTCCGTCACCTCACCCCTGCCCCTCTCCTTACAGGAGAGGGGTTCCTCGCGCTTTTCGCCCCACGATACTTTGCTTCGAAAGCCTGAACCCATGCGCATTCTCGTGACCAACGACGACGGCATCCATGCCGAGGGGCTTGCCGTGATGGAGGCCATCGCGGCGCAGCTCTCCGACGAGGTCTGGGTCGTCGCGCCCGAGACCGACCAGTCCGGCGTCGCGCATTCGCTGTCGCTGTCGAACCCGCTGCGGCTGCGCCAGATCGGCGAGCGGCGCTATGCGGTCGCCGGCACGCCGACCGATTGCGTCATCATGGCGGCGCGCTCGATCATGATCGACAAGAAACCCGATCTCGTGCTGTCGGGCGTCAATCGCGGCCAGAACGTCGCCGAGGACGTGACCTATTCGGGCACAATCGCGGCCGCCATGGAGGGCACGCTGCTCGGCATTCCCTCGATCGCGGTGAGCCAGGCCTATGGGCCGCAAGGGCGCGAGCAGATCCACTGGGACTGCGCCCGCCACCATGCGGCCGGCATCATCCGCCGGCTGCTGGACGAGGGCATTCCCAAGGACATCCTGTTCAACCTGAATTTCCCAAATGTGCCCCCGGCCGAGGTCGCGGGCGTCGCCGTGACGGCGCAGGGGCGGCGCGACCAGGAGCTGATGCGGCTTGAACCGCGCTCGGATGGGCGCGGAAACCCGTATTTCTGGATCGCGTTCCAGCGCAGCAAGAGCGAGCCCGCCAACGGCACCGACCTGCGCGCGCTCTCGGAGCAAAAGATATCGATCACGCCGATCGAGCTCGACCTGACTCACGAGCCGACGCTGACGCGGTTCGCGCAGGTGTTTGCGTGATCGACCTGCAGGGTCGCCCTCTTCCGTCATGGTCGGGCTTGTCCCGACCATCCACGTCTTCCGGCGTCGCGCTCCGTGACGAAGACGTGGATGCTCGCCACAAGGGCGAGCATGACGGAGAAGGTGGCCTTCGCATCGACATGACCTGAACCATGACAGAACGCGGGGGCGGGGACATGACCGACGCGGCCGCCAGCGAGGGTGAGCGCACCGTCGCCTTCCTGCTTTCGCTGCGCGCTCAGGGCGTGCGCGATCTCGCGGTGCTGCGCGCCATGGAGAAGGTCGCGCGCGAGCGTTTCGCCCCCTCGCGCTTCGCCGATCTCGCGCGGCAGGACGTCTCGGTGCCGCTGCCCTGCGGGCAGACCATGACCGCGCCGCACACCGTCGCCGCCATGCTCGGCGCGCTCGAAATGCAGCCCGGCGCGCGCGTGCTCGAGATCGGCGCGGGCTCCGGCTATGTCGCGGCGCTGCTGGCGGCGATGGGCGGGGAGGTCGTCTCGCTGGAGCGCTACCGCACGCTGGCGCTGGCGGCGCATGAACGTCTGGCGGGCAGCGGTTTCGGCAAGCTCGTCGATCTGCGCCACGGCGACGGCTTGCAGGCGGACCGGACGCTGGGACGCTTCGACCGCATCCTGATGAACGGGGTCGTCGACGAGGTTCCCGAGACGCTGCTGGCGCGGCTCTCGCCCGGCGGGCGACTGGTCGGGGCCCTGCGGGTCGATGGCGTCTGCTTGCGCGCCGTGATGACGCGGCAGGGCGATGGCGGGGTCTCGCAGGCGGTCGGTCCGGCCTTGCGGCTTTCGCCGCTGGCGACCGGAGTCGCGCTGGCGCTGTGAGGCGCGGCCGACCATCGAACGCCCCAAAAAGATGAAGGGCGATCGCGGACGCGAAACGGTTTCGTAACCTGAACGCGGCTTTAATGCTGGCTATCGAGTTGCGTTGTTCGCGAGTGCAAGTCATGCGTAGCCAAGTCGTCATGCACAGCCTGTCAGGTTCGGCCAAGCCCGGCGTCCGCTTGCGCCTTTCGGCGGCGTGCTTTCTGGCGCTCAGCGTCAGCGCCTGCTCGTCGGACGCGATGCGCTTTACCGATGCGCCGTTCTCCAGCCCCTTCAAGACGGCCCAGTCCGCCCCTGCGCGCGATCCCGCCACCACGGGCTCGATCGGCCGCTCCGCCAGCGCCGGCGTCACCCAAGATGCGCCCTTGCCGGCGGCTCCCGCCGTCGCTTCGGTGCGCTCGCAGCCGCTGCCGCCGCCGCAATCGGCCGTGGCGCTGCGCAGCGCCGCCCCGATCGCCACCGGCGGCAGCGCCTCGGGCTGGTCGGCCACCGGCGGCACGCCGATCGTCGTCGCGCAGGGCGAGACGCTCGACATGATCTCCTCGCGCTATGGCGTTCCCAAGGCCGCGCTGATCTCGTCCAACGGCCTCAGCAGCCCAAACGTCGCGCCCGGCTCGCGCCTGACGATTCCGGTCTACAATGCAGCCGGTGCATCCGCCCCGGCCGCAGCGCCGCGCCAGACGGCGCAGAGCATGCAGATCCAGAGCGACGCCCGTCCCGAACCCGTGCGCGCCGCACCGGTCGTGGCAGCCCGCGCCGCCCCGGTTCCGGCCGTCGATCCCAAGGTGAAGGCCGCCGCCGATGCGCAGGCGATGCGCGACTCTCGCGCCCGCTTCGCCGCCGAGGCCAAGGCCAAGGCCGAAGCGAAGAAGGCTGGGGCCGCGCCGGTCGCGGCCGCAGCGCCTGCGCCGAAGGTCGCCGAGGTCAGGAAGCCGGCGCCCGTCGCCGAGAAGGCCAAGCCTGTCGTCGTAGCGAGCGCGCCGGCCGAGCCCAAGGCCGCGCCTGTCGCGAAGACCATCGTCGCCGAGCCGAAGGTCGACCCCAAGCCCGATCCGAAGACCACCGCCAGCATCGCCAAGACCGAGGAGCCGGCCGCCGAGAAGGCCGATTTCCGCTGGCCGGCCCGGGGCCGCGTCATCGCCGGCTTCAGCGGCAAGGGCGGCAATGAGGGCATCAACATCGCCGTGCCGGAAGGCACGCCGATCAAGGCGGCCGAGGCCGGCACCGTCGCCTATGCCGGCAACGAACTGAAGGGCTATGGCAATCTCGTGCTGATCCGCCATCCCAACGGTTATGTCTCGGCCTATGCCCATAACGGCGCGCTGAACGTCAAGCGCGGCGATACGATCAAGCGCGGCCAGGTCGTCGCCACCGCAGGCCAGACCGGCAACGTCTCCTCGCCACAGCTTCATTTCGAACTGCGCAAGGGTTCGACCCCGGTCGATCCGACGCCTTATCTCAACAACTGAATTCAGCAGGTTCCGTCTTCGATCGGCAACCGCGAGACCCCGCCGATCGGAACAGGAGCGGGGCGGTCCCAGGAAAGGCCGCCCCGCCATTTTTGTTTGATCTTGCGCTGAGCCCCCGCTGTCATTCCGGGGCGGCCCGAAGGGCCGAACCCGGAACCCACGACCGGGTGATCAGGCTGGATTTCGGTTTAAAAGGGCTCGCCCGGTCGTGGGTTCCAGGTTCATCGCTCCGCGATACCCCGGAATGACAGGCGTTGGTTGTCCGGGCTGACGCGGTGTCTCCCTGTGACATCGGCAAGCCGTGCCTGCGCGCTTCGTCCTGCCCTTGCACCTCCCGAAACCTGCCTGTCCCGTGCTCACGCCGTGCTGATTTTTAGGCGTTGACAAGCGAATTAGGCCTCTTCAAATTCATAGGTATACAAATGAATTTCCCGGCTGACCCAGCGTCGCCGGCATGCGAAACCTATCAACGAGCGCGGGGCGCTTCGCCACCGGGCCAGAACGGGGAACCAGCGATGACGATCGACCGTCGGAATTTTCTGGCCGGCGCTTCCGCCGGCGTCACCCTCATCGCGGCCCCCTCGCTCGTCAGGGCGCAAGGGACCGGCCCGATCAAGGTGGGCGAGATCAACAGCTATACGGCGCAGCCCGCTTTCCTGAAGCCCTATCGCCAGGGCTGGGAGCTCGCTCTGGAGCAGATCAACGCCGCAGGCGGCGCGCTCGGCCGCAAGATCGAGACCGTGTTCCGCGACGATGGCGGCAAGCCGGAGGATGCGGTGCGCCATGCCGGCGACCTGATCAACGCCGAGAAGGTCGATCTGCTGTCCGGAGGCTTCCTCTCCAATGTCGGCCTCGCCATCGCCGACTTCGCCTTGCAAAACAAGAAGCTCTACGTCGCCTCCGAGCCGCTGTCCGACGCGCTCGTCTGGGCCAAGGGCAACCGCTACACCTTCCGCCTGCGCCCCTCGACCTACATGCAGGCGGCGATGCTGGTGGAGGAGGCCGCCAAGCTGCCGGCCAAGAAATGGGCCGTGGTCGCGCCGAACTACGAATACGGCCAGTCGGCGGTGAAGTGGTTCAAGGAACTGCTCAAGAAGGCCAAGCCCGATGTGGAGTTCGTCGCCGAGCAGTTCCCGGCACTGGGCCGCATCGACGCTGGCGCGACCGTGCAGGCGCTGGAAGCCTCCAAGCCCGACGCGATCTTCAACGTCACCTTCGGCGCGGACCTCTCGAACTTCGTCCGCCAGGGCAATACGCGCGGGCTGTTCGAGGGCAGGGTGGTCGCCTCGATGCTCACCGGCGAGCCGGAATATCTCGATCCGCTCGGGGCCGAGGCTCCGGTCGGCTGGATCGTCACCGGCTATCCGCAGGCTGAAATCAAGACGCCCGAGCATGTGAAGTTCCGCGACGCCTATATGGCGAAGTTCAGCGACTATCCGCGATTGGGCTCGGTCGTCGGCTTCGACACGATGAACTCGATCGCGGCCGCGCTGACCAAGGCCGGCTCGACGGACACCGAGAAGCTGGTCGATGCGCTGAAAGGCCTGGAATTCCCCTCCGCCTTCGGTCAGGCCGAATACCGCGCCGTCGATCACCAGTCGACGCTCGGGGCCTATGTCGGCCGGACGGCTGTGAAGGACGGCAAGGGCGTGATGGTCGACTGGACCTATCGCGACGGCGCGAAATACCTGCCGGCCGACGACGTGGTGAAGACGCTGCGCCCGGCGGGGTAGGCGAGGGATGCTCGACCTGTTCCCCTCCCCCTTGTGGGGAGGGGTTAGGGGTGGGGGGCGAACGACCGGATGAACCCTCATTCGTTTGAGCGGAACCTGCATGTCTGGCTCGCTTCCGATTTCGACCGCTCGTTCCTGCCCCACGCCCCCCACCCCAAACCCCTCCCCACAAGGGGGAGGGGAACCCGTTGCGCTTGCCTCGCGTGACGACGAGAAGGCCGCACGCGCATGTTCGACCTCATCCTCACCCAGACGCTGAACGGACTGGCCTCGGCCTCGTCGCTGTTCCTCGTCGCGTCGGGGCTCTCGATCATTTTCGGCGTGACGCGGATCGTGAACTTCGCGCATGGCTCGCTCTACATGCTGGGCGCCTACATCGCCTGGACGCTGGTCTCGCGCTTCGGGCCGGCTGATGCGCTCGGCTTCTGGGGTGGCGTCGTGCTGGCGGCGCTGCTCGTCGGGATGATCGGCGTCGTCATCGAAGTCCTGATTCTGCGCCGGATCTATCAGGCGCCGGAGCTGTTCCAGCTCCTCGCCACCTTTGGCGTCGTGCTGATGCTGCAGGATCTGACGCTGGCGACATGGGGGGCGGAGGACAAGCTCGGCCCGCGGGCTCCGGGCTTCAAGAGCTTCGTGATCCTGTTCGGAAACCGTTTCCCAACCTATGAGCTGTTCCTGATCGCGGTTGGGCCGCTGGTGCTGCTCGTGCTGTGGCTGCTGTTCCAGAAGACGCGCTGGGGCACGCTGGTGCGGGCCGCGACGCAGGACCGCGAGATGGTCGGCGCGCTTGGCGTCAACCAGCGCCTGCTCTTCACCTCGGTCTTCTTCTTCGGCGCGATGCTGGCGGGGCTGGGCGGGGCACTCCAGCTCCCGCGCGAGGCGGTGAACCTGCACATGGACCTCGCGATGATCTCGGAGGCCTTCGTCGTCGTGGTCGTCGGGGGATTGGGCAGCGTGACGGGGGCCTATCTCGCAGCGATCCTGATCGGCATCCTGCACGCTTTCGGCATCCTGATCTTCCCGAAGATCACGCTGGTGCTGGTCTTCCTCGTCATGGCCGTGGTGCTGGTGGTGAAGCCCTATGGACTGATGGGCAAGGCCCCCGTCGGCCATGCGCGCGGCCATGGGCCGGCCGAGCCGCTCCTGCTGCCCGCCGACAACCTCACCAAGCTCGCCGGGCTGATCGGCCTCGCGGTGCTGGCGCTCGCGCCGCTGGTCGCGCCGGACCATATCCTGCTGACGCTGACCGAGCTCGTGATCTTCGCGCTCTTCGCCGCCAGCTTGCATTTCATGATGGGGCCGGGCGGCATGGCCTCCTTCGGCCACGCCGCCTATTTCGGCCTCGGGGCCTATGGCGCGGCGCTGGCGGTCAAATGGCTGGGCGCGCCGATGGAGCCGGCGCTGCTCTTCGCGCCCTTTCTTGCGGGCATCGCGGGCGTCGTCTTCGGCTGGTTCTGCGTGCGGCTGTCGGGCGTCTATCTCGCGATGCTGACGCTCGCCTTCGCGCAGATCGCCTGGGCGACGGCCTTCCAATGGGTCGAGGTCACGGGCGGCGACAACGGCATTCTGGGCGTCTGGCCCTCAAGCTGGGCCGCGTCGAAATTCGCCTTCTATTATCTGGCGCTGATCATCTGCGCGGCCTCCATCCTCGCCTTGCGCCTGACGATCTTCTCGCCGCTCGGCTATGCGCTGCGCGCCGCCCGCGACAACCCGCTGCGCTCGGAGGCGATCGGCATCGACGTGATGCGCATCCAGTGGATCGCGTTCATCGTCGCGGCGTTTGCGGCCGGCATCGCCGGCGCGCTGTTCGCCTTCTTCAAGGGCTCGGTCTTCCCGACCTATATGGCGATCCCGCGCTCGGTCGATGCGCTGCTGATGGTGCTGCTCGGCGGCGTGCAGACCGTGTCGGGGCCGATCGTCGGGGCCTTCGCCTTCGCCGGACTCTCAGAACAGTTGATGAAGGCGACGATGTACTGGCGCTTCGTGCTCGGCTTTTCGATCGTGCTGCTGGTCATCGCATTCCCGCGCGGGCTGGTCGGGGCCTCGCTGCTCGGGCTGGAGCGCTGGCGCGGCCGGCCCGAGGCAGCCGCCAAGCCCGTTCTCGCGACGGAGGCGGGACGATGAGCGTGGTCATGACGCCTTCGCAGGTCGCCACCGCCGTCGATGCGAGCGCGCCCGTGCTCGTGGTCCGCGACCTGCAGAAATCCTTCGGCGGCGTGCGCGCGGTCGACGGCGTGTCGTTCTCGGTCGAGGCCGGGACGATGCTGGCGCTGATCGGGCCGAACGGCGCTGGCAAGACGACGTGCTTCAACATGCTCAACGGCCAGCTCAAGCCCGACAAGGGCGAGGTCGTGCTGGCGGGCCGCCCGATCACCGGCATAAAGCCGCGCGCCGTCTGGCGCATGGGGGTGGGGCGCACCTTCCAGATCACCGCGACCTTCACCTCGATGACCGTGCGCGAGAACATCCAGATGGCGCTGATCTCGCATGCGGGCGAAATCTTCAGCCCGTTCGGCCGCGCCCGCGACAAATACCGCGAGGCGGCCGATGCGCTGCTCGGCCAGGTCGGAATGGAGAGCCAGGCCGATCGCGCCTGCGGCGTGCTCGCCTATGGCGACCTCAAGCGCGTCGAACTCGCGGTGGCGCTTGCGAACCAGCCGAAACTCCTGCTGATGGACGAGCCGACGGCGGGAATGGCCCCGCGCGAGCGCATCGAACTGATGGCGCTGACGGCCGAGATCGCCGCCGCCAAGGGCATTGCCGTGCTCTTCACCGAGCACGACATGGACGTCGTCTTCACCCATTCCGACAGCGTCATCGTGCTCGATCGCGGCCGCCTGATCGCCCATGGCACGGCTGAGCAGGTGCGCCACGATCCCAATGTGCGGGCAGTCTATCTCGGATCCGGCGCGACTTCGGGAGGGCATTGAGCCATGGCCTTGTTCGTCGAACAGTATGGCGCGTGTCTCCCTCCCCCCGCTTGCGGTGGGGAGGGTCGGGGTGGGGGGGAGAGTCCAGGCCGTCGCTTTGCGACATGCGTCTGGGCTCGTCCTGCACGCCCCCCCATCCCTAGCCCTTCCCCACCGCAAGCGGGGGGAAGGGAACGCGTTGCGGCCTTCATCGAGGTCGGATCGTGACCGCCATGCTGGAAATCACCGGGCTCGATGCCTATTACAGCCGCGCCCATATCCTCCAGGGCGTCGCGTTCTCGATGAATCGCGGCGAGGTGCTGGCGCTGATGGGCCGCAACGGCGCCGGCAAGTCCACGACGATGAAGGCGGTGATGGGGCTCGTACCTCCGGCCGGCGGCAGCGTCAGCTTCGAGGGGCAGCCGGTGCAGGGCCGCGAGCCCTTTGAGATCGCGAGGCTCGGCATCGGCTATGTGCCGGAGGACAGGCGCGTCTTTTCCGAGCTTACGGTGATGGAGAACCTCTCCGTCGCCCAGCGCCCGCCGCGTCCCGATGCCCCGCACTGGACGCCGGAGCGGCTTTTTTCGCTCTTCCCCAATCTCGGGCGCATGCGCGACCGGCCGGGCGGGGCGATGTCGGGCGGCGAGCAACAGATGCTGACGATCGCGCGCACGCTGATGGGCAACCCCAAGCTCGTCCTGCTCGACGAGCCATCGGAAGGTCTCGCGCCGGTGATCATCGAGGAGATGGCGAAGACGATACTGGCGCTGAAAGGCGAGGGGCTGACGGTGCTGATCTCCGAGCAGAACCTGCATTTCGCCGGCAACGTAGCCGACCGCGCCGCGATCATCGAGAAGGGCATGATCCGGTTCACCGGGACGATGGACGAGCTGAAGGCGAACGAGGCAGTGCGGACGCAGTATCTGTCGGTTTAGGCCATCTTTGCGAGCGCAGCGAAGCAATCCAGCGTCTCGCTCTACGTCTCCTAGATTGCTTCGCTACGCTCGCAAAGACGGGATTGCTGCGCCACCAACGCTGCGCCATTCGCCCGCAAGAGCCAGCAGCGCTCCCTCAATCAGCCCTTCCGCCAGCAGCGCCTGCGCAACTCCGACACCGTTCGCCAGAGCCGCCGCCACAGCCTCCGGAGCCAGCGGCCCGACATCCACCGTCACCGCCAAGCCCTTGAGATCGCTGTCTGGATCGAGTTCATAAGCCGGCTTCCGAACGATTGCCGGGTCGTCGATATCGACAGCATTGGCGATGATCGTCGCGGCCGCGTCGGCCTCGGCGGCCGAGCGCGCCAGCACGGTAACGGCATCGGCGATGCCGCGCGAAAAGGAGCGTCCACGCCAGCCGCTGGTCGCGACGCCGCCAACGCGATGATGTGCTTCCAACCGCAGAAAACCTTCCGGCCGCGCGCGCGCCAGCGAGGGCACGACGCCGATGTCGAGCGTGTGTTGCGGCGTGAGATGCACCGCGATGTCGCCGCCATTGTTGACATAGGCGCGTTCCAGACCGGGCGCCGCGGCGAGCATCGCGGCGAGCACAGTGTCCGCGACCGCTCCGGCGACCGCCGCCATCGGGGTGATGAACCGGCTGCGATGCGGCCAGCAGGCGCGGGCCATGCGCCGGGCCGTTTCGCCATGCAGCGATGGCGGCTGGTGGTCGAGCGACTGGCGCAGGAGGGGCAGTTCGGAGGCGAGTTCCGCAAGCAAGCCGTCGAACGCCGCCTCGGCGGCTGCATACGCGCGTTCGATCTCGCCGGGTTCACCAAAGGCGGCGATGACGAGATCGCTCGGGCCTTCGTTGAGGTGCAGCCGGTTGCCGGGCAGGCGGGCGACGCGGTGCCCGCTCACGAAGCGCGTCACCTCTCTCAGGCCTCATCCTGAGGAGCGCCAAAGGCGCGTCTCGAAGGATGCTCCAGAGCGCACTGGGCGATCCTTCGAGACGCCGCTTCGCGGCTCCTCAGGATGAGGGTTGAGGGTATCATGAGCTAGCGTTTCGCTGCAGGGGCCACGGGTTCTCCGCCAGCGCCCGCTCGATCCGCGCGTCCCCGCCATAAGCCCGCAGCACATCCTCGATGGGGACGATCTCGTCTTCATGGCCGCCGAGCGCGAGATAAAGCGCGCGCGGCAAGGTGAACTCGATCGGCGCGACCAGCGCCGGCGTCGGCACCGAACCAAAGGCATTCCTCGGCAGCCGCAGGACATCGACCATCACGGTAATGCCGCCGCCCGGCCAAACGAAGACAGGCGCGCCACCCATCGTCACCCGCGTCGAGCCGGACTGGACCGAGCGCGTCAGCAGCACCGGGTTCTCGGTGACGCCGGCGCGAAGCGAGCCGCCTGCGCCGGCCATGAAGGTCACGGTGCAGAGCGACGGCTCGCAGTTCTCGCCGATGCGCTCGACTACCTGCCGCACGGCTGCGGGCATCTGTGCCTCCACCGGAATCAAGGTCTCGTCGAGCACGAAGAAGGCCGAGTCCTCGCCTGTGGTCGAGGTCATCAGCAGGCGCATGCCCGGCCAGGCCAGCTTTTCGTCGATTTTCTGGATGATCGAAAGCGGCTGCGTGATGTCCGTGCCGCCCCAGCCGAGGCCGGGCTCGGCGACCTGAAAATAGCGCCCCGGCGTCGATTTTCGCCCGCGCACGCGGATGCCGGCGGGCTTCATGTCGAGGACGCGACCGGCCTGGTGCTCGGTCAGCACGCCGGTGATGTGGTCGTCGACGACGATGACCTCGTCGACATGGTCGCGCCATTGCTGCGCAAAAATGCCGATCGTGGCCGAGCCACAGCCGACGCGCATGCGCTGCTCCGGCTTGCCGTCGACGATCGGCGGCTGGCCGGCCTGGACGACGACGCTGTGGCCGCCGTCGATGGTCAGTTCCACAGCCTCGCCATTGGCGAGCAGCAGCATCGCCTCGCAAGTGGCGTTGCCTTCTTTCTTGGAACCGCCCGTGAGATGGCGCACACCGCCGAGCGAGAGCATCTGCGAGCCGTATTCGGCCGTGGTGACATGGCCGACCTGCTCGCCCTTGCTGCGGATCGCGGCCGTCTCCGGGCCGAGATGCCGGTCGGTGTCGATCTTCACCTTGATCCCGCAATAGGAGAAGATGCCCTCGGTCACCACGGTGACCGTATCGACGCCCTCGTGCTGAGACGAGACGATGAAGGGCGCGGGCTTGTAGTCGGGATAGGTCGTGCCCGAGCCGATGCCGGTGACGAAGACGCGATTTGCCGGCAGGGCAGAGCCGTCCCAGTCCCCGGCGCTTTGCGCGAAGGGCACCAGCGGTTGGCTGGTCCCGACTGCTTCCGCCAGCAACACGACCGGATCGGTGCGTACGAGCAGACCGTCCTGATTGGCGTAGCGCGAGCAAGCGCCGGAGCGGCCGGGCCTGATCCGGCACAGCACCGGGCAGGCGTCGCAGCGGATGATGCCGTCCTCACCCTCGGCCGCGCCGAATTTGCGCGAGCGTTCGGCGAGGGCGGAGGCAGTGGTTTCCGTCTCGCTCGCAGGCAAACGCTCCTCTCTCCCCCCTTGTGGGGGAGAGATGGAGAGGGGGGGCGTGCCGCTTGGCGAGGCATCCCCCAGCGCAGGCTCCGTCTTCGATGACCGCTCACCAGGCGGCGCGCCCCCCACCTCCAACTCCTCCCCACGAGGGGGAGGAGAGTCTGTCGTGGTTCCGCTGCTGTCCTTCTCCCGCATCAGTTCCCAGAGCCGATGCGGCAGGACGGGTATCTGCCTCGGCGTCACGCCGGTCGCATATCGGATTGCACTGAGGATCGCCGGCGCTGTCGGCACCAAGGCCGGCTCGCCGATGCCTTTCGCGCCGGAGGGGCCAAGCGGCTCGGGATCCTCGATCAGGATGATATCGATCGGAGGAATGTCACCCGCGGTTGGGATCAGATAATCGTGCAGGTTCTCGGTGCGGCCGGGGAGGTATTCCTCCATCAGCGCAAGCCCGACGCCCTGGGCAATGCCGCCATGGATCTGGCCCTCGACCAGCATTGGGTTGATCGCGCGCCCGACGTCATGGGCCGCGACGATGCGGTTCAGCTTGACCGTGCCGAGATCGAGATCGACGTCGAGCGAGGCGATCTGCGCGGCGAAGCCATAGGTGGCGTAGGGCACGCCCTGGCCGTCAGCATCGAGCGGGATGGTCGGCGGGTCGAAGGAGCCGAGGCCTTCGAGCACGACGCCGTCGGCATTCGCGGGGAGGGCGGCGAGGTCGATCCGGGCGGAGACGCCGTTCTCGGTGACGATCAGGCTCGTCCCGTCGAGCTGAAGGCTCGCGCCTTCGCCGGCATTGGTCAGGCGCAGGATCGCGGCCCGCAGATCCTTGGCAGCGGCCTCCGAGGCCCGGCCCGAAACGAAGGTCTGGCGCGAAGCCGAGGTTTTTCCGGCGTCGAGCGTCAGCGCGCTGTCGCCGATGACGAGCCGGAACTGCTCGATCGGCAGCCCGAGCGCATCGGCCGCGATCTGGGTCAGGACCGTGGTCGAGCCCTGGCCGATATCGACCGCGCCGTTCCAGAAGGTCAGGGCGCCGTCCCTGTCGAGCGTGATCCGCATCGTCGAGGGGTTCGACATGCCGGTATTGCCGATGCCGTACCACATGCAGCCGATGCCGACGCCGCGCCGGGAGCGACCCTCTTTGGCGTTGAAAGCGGTAGCCTCCGCGAGCAGGGCCTGCCAATGCGGCTTGAGTGCTTCGAGGCACTCGGACAGCCCGGCGCTGGCTTCCAGCACCTGGCCGCAAGGCGTCGCGTCGCCGGCCCGGATCGCGTTGATCAGGCGGAACTCCAGCCGGTCGATGCCGGCGGCATCCGCAAGGTCGTCGAACAGGCTCTCCTGCGCGATCGCCGCCTGTGGCGCGCCGAAGCCACGAAACGCCCCCGATGGCGGGCCGTTGGTGTAGATCGCGCGGGACAGGTTGCGGACGTTGGGCACTTTGTAAGGCCCCGTCGCATGGACCGGCACGCGGCCGGCCACCGTCGGCCCCCATGAGGAATAGGCCCCGGTGTCGAAATCGCCCTCCATCGCGTAGGCGACGAGCTTTCCGTCTGCGTCGCAGGCCGCCTTGGCCGTGATCTGCGACGGGTGACGCTTGGTCGAGGAGACCATCGACTCGATCCGCCCGAAGACGCAGGCGACGGGCCGCTTCAGCACCCAGGCCGCGACCGCCAGCATCGGCTGCAGGGAGACGTCGAGCTTGCCGCCGAAGCCGCCGCCGCAGGCCGAGGGGATGATGCGGACGGCGTCGAGCGGGATGCCCAACACGCGCGCGACCTCGTCGCGATCCATATACGGGGCCTGCGTGCAGGCGAAGACTTCTATCGTATCGCCGACGCGCTGTGCATAGCCGGCTTCAGGCTCGATATAGGCGTGTTCGACGAAGCCGGTCTCGAAGTCGCCCGACGCAACATGCGCCGCTTGCGCGAAGCCGGCCTCGACATCGCCGCTGACGACACGACCGCGCGTCAGCACATTGTCGGGCGCGAAGTCGTGAAGGGGGAATGCGGTCTCGGCGAGCGCCGCCTCGCTGCCGATCATCGGGGTGAGCTGCGCCCAGACGATCGGGAACTCGCTCATGCGCACCCCTTCGACCGCCGCCTTCTCGCCGACGATGGCGAGCACGCATTCGCCGCGATAGCGCGTCTCTCCGGTCGAGAAGACCGGCTGGTCCTTGAGATGGGGATAGATGCCGAAGGAGTTTTCGCCCGGCACGTCGGCGGGCGTGAAGATCTTCACCAGCCCGGGATGGGCGGCGACGAAGGCATCGAGATCGCCCAGCGCGAAGCGGGCGCGCGGATGGGGCGAGCGCAGGGCGCGCATCCAGAGCGCGTCTACGGGAGCGCGGTCGGCCCCGTAAATCTCCGTTCCGGCGACCTTTGGCTCGCCGTCGAGACGGGCGATGCGTGACCCGATCGAGGCGCGTTCCCCTCCCTCTTGTGGGGAGGGGTTAGGGGTGGGGGGCGCTCGACCGGGTGAGCGGGGAGCCCCGTCGATCGCCCCCCCTCTCCAGCTCTCCCCCTCGGGGGGGGAGAGGGCAGGTCGAGGCTCCCTTGCCTCATCCACAAACCCATGCGCCGCGCGCACCGCCTCGACGACCTTGATGTAGCCGGTGCAGCGGCAGAGCACGCCGCCGAGCGCGTCCAGAGTCTCAGCCTCTTCAGGTTTCAGATCACGCGAGAGCAGATCGTAGGCCGCCATCAGCATGCCGGGCGTGCAGATGCCGCACTGGGCCGCGCCATGGGCGTGGAACGAGGCCTGCAGCGCGCGGCCAAGCGGATCGTCAGCAAGGCCTTCGATCGTGGTGACCGCGCGGCCCGCGATCTGTCCCGCCGGAATGAGGCAGGCGCAGGCTTGCGCGCCGTCCAGCAGGATCGTGCAGGCGCCGCAATCGCCGGCGTCGCAGCCGACTTTCGTGCCGGTCGCGCCCAGGCTCGTGCGCAGGGTCTCGCTCAGGCGAGTATCGGGCGCAACGCTGAGCGCGACGGTTTCGCCGTTGAGGCGAAAGCTGATGGTCTCGTCACGCGTGGCCCCGAGCGCGGAGCGGTTATGGATGTTCACGCGGCGACCTCCAGCGGAGACGAGAGCAGGGCGGCCAGCGCGCGGCGCACCAGCACCATTGCCGAGTGGGCGCGGTAGGTTGCGCTGGCTCGGACATCGGCGATCGGCGACAGGGGCGCCAGATCGGCCGAGGTGACGGCTTCGGCAAGCGAGGGCGAGGCTGCCTGCCCGAGCAGCCGCAGTTCGAGCGCGGTCAGCCGCTGCGGCGCGGCCGAGCAGGCCCCGACCGCGATCCGGATGGCTGAGATTCGCCCTGCGTCGTCGAGCGCGAGGTTGGCTGCGACCGAGGCTATCGAGATCACGAGATAGCTGCGCGCGCCGAGCTTGAGGAAGGTCGAGCGCATAGCCTCCGACTGCGGCGGCAGATGGATCGCGATGAGCAGTTCGTCGGGCGCGAGCGCGGTCTGGCGGTTGCCGAAGATGAAGGCCGAGAGCGGCAGCCGCCGTGTTCCGCGCAGGCTCGCCAGCTCCACCTCCGCATCGAGCGCCAGCAAGGGCGGCACGCCGTCGGCGGCAGGCGAGGCGTTGCAGAGATTGCCGGCGAGCGTGCCGCGATTCTGGATCTGGACGCCGCCGACCTGTCGCGCCGCCTGTTTGAGCGCGTCGAATGCGGGCGGCAGCTCCGCTTCCATCACCGCGCTCCAACTCGCCATCGCCCCGATCCGCGTGCCCTGCGGGCCATGGTCGATGCCGCCAAGTTCGGGGATCGCGCTGATGTCGAGCATGTCATCGGGATAGGGCTCGAACCAGGCAGCCCGCTGCGTGCGCACCGGATAGACGTCGGTGCCGCCGGCCAGAACGGTGAGTGGCGCGCGACTCGCAGCCTCGGCCTTCAGCGTCAGGGCCTCTTCGAGGCTGTTTGGTCGGCAATAGCGCGTCATGATGCTGGCCTCGGCGGGTTCATGGCGTTCCGGTCGCGTCAGTCGAGTTCCGGCGCCAGCGCCACCGTCAGCCCGTCGAGTTCGGGCGAGAACAGGATCTGGCAGGCGAGGCGAGAGTTGGGGCGGACGTCGAAGGCCTCGTCGAGCCGCTCCAGTTCGTCCTCGCGCGGCGGATGCAGCTTGTCGATCCAGTCGGGGCAGACATAGACATGGCAGGTGGCGCAGGCGCAGGCCCCGCCGCATTCGGCTTTGATTGGCAGTCCCCAGTCGCGGATGATTTCCATCAGCCGCCAGCCTTCGAGCGCTTCAAGCTCGCGCTGCTGCCCCTCGCGATCGGTGACGCGGACATGCATCACGCGACCCCGAGCTTCTTCTGCAGGCTGGTCGAGGAGGTGGTGTACTGGAAGGTCAGGCGCTTGTCGGGATAGACGTAGCGATGGACTTTCTGGGCTGCGAGCGCGGCCTCATGGAAGCCCGAGAGGATGAGCTTGAGCTTGCCGGGATAGGTGTTGATGTCGCCGATGGCGAAGATGCCGGGCACGTTGGTCTCGAATTTTTCGGTGTCGGCCGGGATCAGGTTCTCGTTGAGGTTCAGGCCCCAGTCCGCGATCGGGCCGAGCTTCATGGTCAGGCCGAAGAAGGGGAGCAGGGTGTCACAGGGGATGCTGAAGGTCTCGCCCGCGGCGTCGCGGCAGATCGCGGCCGAAAGCGCGGAGCCCTCGCCTTCGAGCCCGGTGACCT
>JAIETL010000021.1 GCA_019745195.1 Beijerinckiaceae bacterium | reverse complement strand
CTCGGCCGTGCGCGGGCCGGCTGGGCGCGCCGCACCTCGGCGGGAGCCTCGACATTCAACGCCGGCAACTGGCCCGGGGCCGTCTGCGCCTGTGCGCCGGCATAGGGCGCAGCCGTCGCGATGCAGGCTGCCGCCAGAACGCCGAGCGTCTGGCTCTGGCCGTTCTGAGCGGCGATCTGCGGCTGCGGCGCGGCAGCCCCTGCGCCGCGCAGGGAAAACGGAATCTTCGATGTGCTCATGACAGCCCCCGGCAGGCCCTTTGCGTGGCCTGCGCGCCCAGTGGAAACGGATTGATCCGACGATCTGGGTGGCTGGGATGGTGTGGCTGCCTGTCGTGGACCCCGCTTCTGTGACAAGGGCGCCGGGTTACGTCAATTGCATCCATGCAACACACGCATGACAATTCCGCATTCATTTCAGTAACTTAGATGAATTCAAAACTGGAGCGGGCCGTCTGCTGACCGTGACGTTGCGGCAGCGTTTCGTCCGGCGGGCAATGCCATGCAGACAAGCGCCGCGATCTCGGCTTTGATCGGCCTGCCGGGCAGCGCGCCCGGTTCGATCGGGGGAGAGATCAGATGAAGCGCCGCAGATTTCTGGCAGGCGTCGCCAGCGCGAGCTTGGCCGGCCCATCGCTGTCCTTGCCGGCCCAATTCTTCCCGGCTCATGCCCAGACGCAGCGCAGCGTCCTGAAGTTCGTCCCGCAGGCCAATCTCAGCGCGCTCGACCCGATCTGGACGACGGCGACCGTGACCAACAATCACGGCTATTATGTTTACGACACGCTCTATGGCATGGACATGGCGTTCAAGCCGCAGCCTCAGATGGCGTCCGGACATGAGATTCTGGAGGACGGCAAGCTCTGGCGGATCAAGCTGCGCGAAGGCCTCCTCTTCCATGACGGGGCGGCCGTGCGCGCCGCCGATTGCGCCGCGAGCCTGAAGCGCTGGTGCCAGCGCGACAGCTATGGCCAGCTTCTCGGCAAGGTCACGACCGATATCGTGGCGATCGACGACGCGACATTCGAGATCAGGCTGAGCCGCGCCTTTCCGACCCTGCTCGACGTGCTCGCCAAGGTCGATACCCCGCCCTTCATCATGCCCGAGCGGCTTGCCGTGACCGACGCCAACAAGCAGGTCACCGAGATCACCGGGTCGGGCCCCTATCGCTTCATCGCCGGCGAATACGTCTCCGGCAGCAAGGCGGTCTATGAAAAATTCGCCGGCTACAGGCCACGCGGCGAGCCGCCCAGCCGCAACGCCGGCGGCAAGGTCGCGAATTTCGACCGAATCGAGTGGCAGATCCTGCCCGATCCGGCGACGGCGGCCGCCGCTCTGATCAAGGGCGAGGTGGACTGGTGGGAGCGCCCGCTCGCCGATCTCCACCCGATGCTGGCGAGAAGCCCCGACATCGTCCGCGAGGCCACGGACGCGTCCGGCCGTATCGCGATCATGCGGCTGAACCACCTGCATCCGCCCTTCAACAACCCGAAGGTGCGCGCAGCCGTCCGCATGGCGGTGAAGCAGGAGGACTATATGCGCGCCACCCAGGGCGACGACACCTCGCTCTGGCAGACCTGCCGCAGCCTCTGGCCGCGCGGAACCACCTACTACACCGGGGAGCAGGACGACCTGATGCCCCAGAGCCTGGACAGGGCGAAGGCGGCGCTGGCGGCCTCGGGCTATGCCGGCGAGAAGGTGGTCATCATCAATCCGACCGACTTTCCCGATATCGGCCCGCTCGGACAGGTCACCGGCGAACTGCTCCAGAAGCTTGGCATGAACGTCCAGATGGCCGATAGCGACTGGGGCACCGTGGTGCAAAGGCGCGGAAACCGCGAAAGCGTCGAGAAGGGCGGCTGGAGCATCTTCCACACCACCGGCCCGGCCACGGGCTGGAGCAATCCGGCGCTCTCGCTCCTGGTGCGCGGGCAGGGCGCCAAAGGCTGGTTCGGCTGGTGGGACAATGCCAAAGCCGAGGAGCTGGCCGAAGCCTGGCTCCATGCAGCCGACGAGCCCGCCCGCAAGACGGCGGCCGTCGCGCTGGCGCGGCTGGCGCTGGAGGAGGTCGCGACCGTGCCGCTCGGCCAGTTCGTCATCCGCACCGCCTGGCGCAAGAGCTTGAGCGGCATGCTGCCGGGCTCGGCGCCCTATCCCTGGGGTCTGCGCCGGGTCTGATCACGCGGCGGCCGAGCCGCTTGGCTGGAGGCCGGCCGTCTGGCCGGCTTCCCAGCCGAGAATGGCGCGCTTGCGCGTCAGTCCCCAGTGGTAGCCGGTCAGCGCGCCCGATTTGCCGATGACGCGGTGGCAGGGCACGACGAAGGAGATCGGATTCTTGCCGACGGCCATGCCGACCGCGCGCGAGGCGGTCGGCTTGCCGATGCGGTTCGCGACAGCACCATAGGTCGTGGCGCGACCGACGGGGATTTTCAGCAGCGTCTCCCAGACCCGGACCTCGAAATCCGTACCGATCAGCACGACGCGCAAAGGCGTTTCGGCTTGCCACGCGTGGGGGTCGAAGATGCGCGCGGCGTAAGGCGCGGTCGACTGAGGATCGAAGCGGTAGTCGGCATGGGGCCAGCGCCGCATCATGTCGGCCAGCGCCTCAGGCCTTCCGCCGACGACCTTGCCGCCATCGACGCTGGAGGAGACCCAGCCGAGCCCGGCGAGCCCGCGCGGCGTGGTCACGATCAGCGCTTCCCCGAAGGGTGAGGCATGGAAGCCGTAGGAGAGCGCCAGCCCCTCGCCGCCGGCCTTCCATTCGCCCGGCGACATCGCCTCATGGGTGACGAAGAGGTCGTGCAGCCGGCCCGGCCCGGACAACCCGACCTCGAGGCTGGCGTCGAGCACGCTGGCGGACGCGCCGAGCAGGCCCTTGGCATGGTCGAGCGTGATCGCCTGCAAAAAGGCTTTCGGCGTCAACCCGCACCAGCGCCGGAAGAGATGGTGGACATCGGTCGGCGTCGCGCCGGCAGCCTCCGCGATCGCCTCGATCGAGGGCTGTTCGCGCCAGTTCTCGGTGATGTAGACGAGTACGCGCCGCACCGTGTCGTAATCCGAGCCCGGCGCGGCGGAGGGGAAATCGGCCTCGCGCGGCATCGCCTCGACGGCGCGCGCCAGCACGGCGTTGGAAAAGCGGGTCGGCGTCATCGCTTTGAGTGTCTGGATGGCAGCGGTCATGGGGCTATCGCACCTCGGATGGACTGTGATGATGCGAGACTAGGCTTGGCCGCAAGCGGTCTCCACCCGAAAGCTGGGAGGACTGGCACGGGAGGTGCGTCCTACGCGGCCCCGACATCCCCACCGCGCCTCGCGCTCGCCAGCGCCGTCGCCAGCGCGTCGGCAAAGCCCTCGCGCTCGCCGGGCGACAGGGCCGCCGCGACCGGAACGCTCTGCCCGCGCGAGACCAGCGCGAGGTGCAAAAGCCCGTAATCCTCATCGGTCTGGCGCTCCAGCTTCGTCCAGGCCGGGTTGAAGCGCCAGATCGCCTCGCGGCCCTGATGCGAGACCTTCTTAAGCAGCACCTCGAGCGGGCTGACGACGATCCGCTCGAAGGCGTGGGCGTGGCGGAAATTCACATGGAAGGCGATGAACAACGCGATCGCGTCGAGGCCGAAGAAGCCCGCCACCGGCCAGGCGCCCAGCACCATGAATGGGATCGAGGCCGCCACGCTGATCAGGCAGACCAGCGTCATCACGGTCTGGAAGCCCTTTTGTCCGAGCGAGCGATGCGGCGTGATCGTCGCGTCGAAGACGGGGCGCTCCGCAATGGCGGCGTCGCCGACGCCGGGTGCGGACATGCCCAAATCTGTCTTGCCGGAGCTCATGGCGGCACTATAACGCCGCGATGACGCAAGAGAACAGGCCAAGACGCCGCGCCGCCGGAACCTTGCCGACAGTCCGGAAGCCCGGCAAGGCGCGCCCGCGCAAGGCCGCCGAAATCCGCGAGATCTTCCTGCGCTTCGAGGCCGCCAATCCCGAGCCGAAGGGCGAACTCGAACACGTCAATCCGTTCACGCTGCTGGTCGCGGTGGTGCTCTCGGCGCAGGCCACCGACGCCGGCGTCAACAAGGCGACGCGAAAGCTGTTCGCGCTGGCCGATACGCCGGACGCGATGCTGGCGCTCGGCGAGGACAGGGTCCGCGAGCTGGTCAAGACCATCGGCCTGTTCCGCACCAAGGCGAAGAACGTGATCGCGCTCTGCGAGAAGCTGATCGCGGAGTTCGGCGGGCAGGTTCCGACGACGCGCGCCGAGCTGGAAAGCCTGCCCGGCGTCGGCCGCAAGACGGCCAATGTCGTGCTCAACATGGCCTTCGGCGAAATCACCCACGCGGTCGACACCCATGTCTTCCGCGTCGCCAACCGGCTGCGCCTGGCGCCGGGCCGGAACGTGCTCCAGGTCGAGCTGGGTCTGGAGGCGGCCGTGCCCCACGAGTTCGGCCGCCACGCCCATCACTGGCTGATCCTGCATGGCCGCTACACCTGCAAGGCGCTGCGCCCGATGTGCCCGGCCTGCCTGCTGGTCGATCTCTGCGACTCTGCCGAGAAGCGCATCGCCTGAGCGCCAACCTCGCCTCGTCAAGCCTTGTTTCGTCAAAGCCTTGCCCGGCGCGGCCGCGCATGGAAGATGGGCGTCCGCGATGAAGGAGACGCCATGCCCTCGACAATGCGCCACAGGGCGGGCCGGGACGATGACGGGGCCGTTCGCGACGTTCTCGATCTGCAGGGCTATGTGCCCTATTTCCTCACCGCGATTTCGAACGCCTGGTCGCGTTCCTCCTCGCGGCTCTATCTCGACCGGTTCGGCGTCGGCGTCACCGAATGGCGCGTCATCTCGCAGCTCGCGATCGAGCCCGCCATCGCGGCGCAGCGCATCTGCGAGGTGATCGGGCTCGACAAGGGCGCGGTCAGCCGCTCCGTCGCGGCGCTGGTCGCGGCAGGCCACGTCGCGGAAAGCCCCGATGCCCGCGACGCCCGCCGGCAGGTGCTGGAGCTGACGCAAAGCGGCTACGCCCTGCATGACCGGCTGATCGCGCTGGCCACCGCGCGCGAACAGCTCATGCTCGCCGGCTTCTCAGAGGAGGAGCGGGCGCAACTGACCGGCTATCTGCGACGGCTCCATGCAAGATTGCCGGAGCTGAAGGAGTTCCGGCCGGGCTAGAGGTGAAGTCTCAGGCTGGCAGCTTTGGAGCGTCTCGTCTTTGCGAGCGCAGCGAAGCAACCCAGGGAGACGTAGAGCACGCGGCTCTGGATTGCTTCGCTGCGCTCGCAAAGACGGTTAGGTGCGGGCAAGTCCGATTCCGGACCAACGACTCAGACCGTATTGAGCCGCCAGTCGTAATCGTAGCCAGCGATCCGGCTCGCCTGCGCCAAAGCCTGCGCCTGCGGCCCGGCGGCGTAGCGCCGCCAATGCGCCAGTAGCGCCGCCTGATCGCCGAAATCGGCCGCGAACCACGAATAGATCCGCGAGGCGGTGACAGCGTCTCCCGCCACGCTCACACCCCGCGGATGGTTGACATAGGCGCGCGCGCCGCGCTCCAGCATGGTCTCCAGCGCAGCGCCCGTGAACGCTTCGCGCGGCAGATCGGGGCAGCCGATCGAGGCGCAGTTGACGGCGTAATGCACGCGCGGATCGCGCCAGAGCTTGCGCAGGATTTCATGCTCGATGTCGTCGAGCGAGAGATCGACGCCCTCGACCTTGACGAGCTTGGCCCGCCATGGCCCGGAGCCGAAGAGCGAGCCGCCGAGATTGATCTCGCGGATCGAGGCGAGCGGATAGCGTTCGAGCACCAGCGCGATCGTGCGGGCATTGTAGAGATTGGCCCAGAAGGCGAACTGGTCGCGCCGCGAGAGGCGCGTGACCGTGACGCCGGACAGCATGGCGAGGTAGGCCGCCAGCGGCTCGCGCCCCTCGGCCTTCCAGCGCCCATAGGCGACGCCCATGACGCCGTCCGGACGCGGTTTGAGAAAGCGCGCCAGCAGCTTCGTCCAGGCGGAATGATCGGGCGGGTTGTCGGTCCCGCTCGGGGAGAAGCGCTCGGCCAGCCCGGCGGCCATGGCGGGCTGCAGGCGCAGGCCGATCAGCGCCGCGAGGCCGAAGCCGGCGGCGCGTCGGCTTGGTTGGGGAAAGCTGGTGGACATCGGTACTCCTGCCGCCAGCCAGTCAGGCAACGCGCTCACAGGCAAGTCGCATTGCCGTGACGGGGGCTTACCAGCGGCCAAATCCGTAGCCGAATCCGATGCCGCCATAGGGGCCGCCGAAGTCGCGATAGGCGAAAGCCCGGCGGCTGGCGGCGCGGTCGAGGTCGATCTCCTGCATGCATTGCGCGAAGGCGTCGGTGCCGGCGCGGAAGCCGTAGCCCCGGCACTGTTCGGCGTCGAGCGCGCGGCGCTCCTCCAGCGTGATGCAGCCGCCGGCCAGCGCCGCCAGCCCGAGAGCGAGAAACAATCCGGTCTTCATGGCCAGTCCTTTCGGCATCCTGTCAGCAGGAGAGACCGCAATTGCGTCAGCATTTCGAGATGCTGGCTCAGTCCCAGGGCAGATCGACCTTGCAGCGGTAACCCACGAAGCATTGCGCCGTGTCGCGGCTCGGGACGAAGGCTGGCTCGAGATAGTCGCCATGTTCGCAAAAACTCCGGTCGCGCACGAAGCGGTCATAGGTATGGCCGCCCGTTCCCAGCACGATCGCGCCGCTGGCCGCGACGCTTTGGCGGTTGGCGATGCAGAGGCGGTCTGGCGTCGAGGGACGCGGCTGCGCCAGCGCCGGCACGGCGGCGAGCAGGAGCAGGGTCGAGAGGGCGATCGGTTTCATCGGCGTCTCCTTTGCGACGATACGAGCCTAACACGCCACGCGGATGCGCGTTCCCTTGACGCAGCCGCCCTCATCGGCCATCGCTCCGCCCGCTGTGATGACGACCCGGAGCCGCGCCATGTCCACGACCGATCTTAGCCAGACCATCGACGCCGCCTGGGAGGCGCGCGCCGAAATCGGCATCAACACCAAGGGCGAGGTGCGCGAGGCTGTCGAGACCGCCATCGAGATGCTCGACTCAGGCACCGCCCGCGTCGCCGAGAAGCAGGGCGGCGACTGGGTGGTGCATCAATGGCTCAAGAAGGCGGTGCTGCTCTCCTTCCGCCTGACCGACAACATGATCATCGCCAACGGTCCCGGCGACGCGGTGTTCTGGGACAAGGTGCCCTCGAAGTTCGCCGGCTGGGGCGAGAACCGCTTTCGCGCCGCGGGCTTCCGCGTCGTGCCGCCGGCGGCCGCTCGGAAGGGCTCGTTCATCGCGCAGAACGTCGTGTTGATGCCGTCCTTCGTCAATATCGGCGCCTATGTCGATACCGGAACGATGGTCGATACCTGGGCGACGGTCGGCTCCTGCGCCCAGATCGGCAAGAACGTCCACTTGTCGGGCGGCGTCGGAATCGGCGGCGTACTCGAGCCGCTGCAGGCCAACCCGACCATCATCGAGGACAACTGCTTCATCGGCGCGCGCTCCGAGGTCGTCGAGGGCGTCATCGTCGGCGAGGGCTCGGTCTTGTCGATGGGCGTCTTCATCTCGGCCTCGACCAAGATCGTCGACCGCGCAACGGGCGCGGTCCATGTCGGCAAGGTGCCGCCCTATTCGGTGGTGGTGCCGGGCTCGCTGCCCGGAAAACCGTTCCCGGACGGCACCCCCGGCCCCTCGCTCTCCTGCGCCGTCATCGTCAAGACGGTCGATGCGCAGACGCGCTCGAAGACGGGCATCAACGAGCTGCTGCGGGACTGAGCGAAGGCGGGTTCACTCGCCGCCGGCCTCCTCGACCGCCTTGCTGCGCAGCGGCAGCTCCTTCATCCGGATCATGAAGGTCAGCGCCATGGCGAAGCCGAAGGCTGTGGCGGCGAAGACGTAGGCGAAGAGCCGCACCATCGTCTCGCGGTCGACCGCGCCAAGCTTGAGCGTCTCGGGCGAGAGCCCCGCGCCCTGTCCACTGAGCCCGCCGAGCACGATCGCGCCGAAGACCGCCACGATCAGCGCCCCGCCGATCTGGCGGAAGAAGTTCGCCACTGCCGTCGCCGTGCCCATCTGGTAGGGCGCGACGGCGTTCTGGATCGAGACGGTGGCCACGGGGAGCATGGTGCCGAGGCCGAAGCTGATCACGGCCAGCAGCAATCCGAACGGTATCAGCGGCATCCGCCCGGCGAAAACCGCGAGCAGGACCATGCCCGCGAGCGCGATGCTCAGGCCGATCACGGGCAGGCGCTTGTAATGGGTGGTCCGCGTCAGGGCCTGCCCCGACAGCGTCGCGCCGATCACCGTGCCGCAGGTCAGCGGCAGCAGGCCGAGCCCCGAATAAGTCGCCGACAGGCCAGCCACCGTCTCGAAATAAAGCGGCAGGTAGATCGTCAGCCCGATAAACGTGCCCATGCCGAAACCGGCCGCGATGGTGCCGTCGCGCACCACGGGGTTGGCCAGGATCGACAGCGGGATCAGCGGCTCGTCGGCCGACCGCAGCCGCCAGGCGAAGGCGACCCAGAGCAGGAGCGACAGGCCGACCAGCGCCAGGATCGGAGCCGAGGTCCACGGGTAGTGAGTGCCGCCCCAGGACAATGCGAGCAGCAGCGTCATCGTCGCGCTGGTCATCAGGACCGCGCCGAGCATGTCGAGCCTGTGCGGGCGCTCGTGGCGGGGCAGCCGCTTCAGGGCCGAACTCGTCATCCAGTAGGCCGCGAGCCCGAGCGGCAGGTTGATCCAGAAGATCACCGACCAGTGCAGCGCCTCGGCGATGATCCCGCCCAGCACCGGTCCCATCACCGACGAGACGAAGAAGACGCTGGCGATGTAGACCTGATATCTGCCGCGCTCCCGCGGCGGCACCATGTCGGCGATGATCGTCTGCGCCAGCGCGATCAGCCCGCCGCCGCCCAGCCCCTGGACGAAACGCGCCACCACCAGCAGCCACAGCGACGGCGCGATCGCGCAGGCGACCGAGCCGACGATGAAGACGACGATGCCCGAGAGCAGTGTCACCCGCCGGCCATGGATGTCGGCGAGCTTGCCGTAGAGCGGCGTGACGGCGGTGGATGCGAGCAGATAGGCCGTGATCACCCAGGGCAGATGGGCGACGTCGTTGAGTTCGCGGCCGATCGTCGGCATCGCGGTGGCGACGATGGTCTGGTCGAGCGCCGCCAAAAACATCGCCAGCATGATGCCGATGATGATCGAGCGGATGTCCTCATGGCTCATCGGCCCGGCGGCCGCATCCGTCTCGACCCGCTTGTCCATGAATGCTCGCGCCTGCCCGTGCGTCTTGGGAATGGCTCAGTCTAGGGCTGGCGCGAGCCATGCGGTAGGGGCGGGGCGACATGGGCGGCATTCCGGCGCGACGGGCTTGGCGCGACAGGCTTTCTGCCGGGGCTGAAGCCCGCCCTCATGTCGCCGCTTAGCCTTACAATCGTGCCGCGCCGTCCCCATGTCGAAAACACGGTCGCTAAAAGCAGACCGCCTTGCGGTCGATCGGCTCCGGCCGGCGCAGTCGGCGCTGTTCGCCCAGACAGGACACCCACGCCATGAGCGAGCAGCGTTACAAGGCCGGCGACGTGGTGGAACTGACCACGGGCTTCGCCAACCAGCCCCGGCTCGGCCCCTTCGAAGTGCTGCGGGTGATGCCCGAGCGCGACAACAAGGAAGGGCAGTACCGCGTGCGCGGGCCCGATGGGCTGGAGCGGGCGGTCGGCCATCACGAGATTCTGGAGCCGGCGCGACTGGACCGCGCTGCCAAAGTCGACCGCCTTCAGGACGATCGCGCCCAGGACGACCCGTCTCAGGACTAGCGGCCGCAACCGGCTTGCGGGACATGGTTGGCGGCTCTAGCGTCGGCGTGTCGACGCATGCGTCCGGAGACCGCCATGAGCCCCGAATTCCTGCTCACCACCCTGATCGTGGTGGCCTCGCCCGGCACCGGCGCGCTCTTCGCCATCGCGGCTGGCCTGTCGCATGGCGCCCGCGCCAGCCTGATCGCGGCTTTCGCCTGCACGCTCGGCATCATTCCGCACATGGCCGCCGCGATCACGGGCTTGGCCGCGCTGCTGCACACCAGCGCGCTCGCCTTCCAGGTGCTGAAATATCTCGGCGTCGCCTATCTGCTCTACATGGCCTGGGCGACGCTGCGCGAGAACGGCGCTTTGCGTGTCGACGAGGCGGCCGCGCCGCGTTCGGCCCGTCAGGTCATCGTCTCGGGCGTCCTGATCAACATCCTCAATCCCAAGCTCTCGATCTTCTTCTTCGCCTTCCTGCCGCAATTCGTCAGCGCCGGCGAACCCGATGCGCTCGCGCGCATGCTGGAGCTGTCGGCCGTGTTCATGGCGGCGACCTTCGTGGTCTTCGCCGCCTACGGCGTGTTCGCCGCCGCGATGCGCCGCCATGTCATCTCGCGCCCGGCCGTGATGGCCTGGATGCGGCGGCTTTTCGCGGGCGCGTTTGCCGCGCTCGGGCTGAAGCTCGCTCTCGCCGAGCGCAATTGAGACGCCTCAGCCCTCGGCCAGCGCCCGTAGTTTCTCGAAATCGGTGATCGCCATCGTCTTGCCGTCGACATCGACGCCATGGTCGCGCAGCACGTTGAACAGACGCGACAGGTTGGCCGGCGTCATCCCGAGTTCCAGCGCCAGAGCCCGCTTGGAATAGGTCAGGCGGATCATGGTCTTGTCCTGGCTGCGCGAGAGCTGCAGCAGGATCCACTGGCCGAGCCGCTGTTCGGCTGTGCGCTGCTTCTGATCGAGCAGCCGGTCGATCAGCAGCAAATTGCTGCGGGAAGAGTGCTCCAGCGCGGCGTAGCACAGGCCGGCGTCCTCGCGCAGCGCCCGCAGGAAGGCGGCCGTCTCGATCGCGAGCGATTCGGTCGGCTCTCGGGTGATCAGCGAGACGGGCGAGGGCGAGCCGCGCACGGCCGTCGCGACCTCGAACACCACCGGCGCCTCGACCGCAAGCAGGATCGTCTCCGAGGCGTTGATTCGGCTCCAGGCCTCGACCGAGCCGGTCCGCATGCAATGCACGAAGCGCGGCGGCTCGCCGTGACGGTTGATCTCGATGCCGGCCGAGTAGGACTGGAACACGCAATGGGGCACGAGCGCCTTGAGCGTTGCCTCCTGGGCGTCGGTGAACAGCGGAAACGTCCTCAGGATCGGGATAATGGCCTCAGGCATGCGCGGTCCCGGCCGGGCTGGCGGCGGAGGCGGGCAAGGCGGCCGCCGCGAGAGGGGACCGGGCGGGACAAGTTAGGCCGGGCTGTCGCAAATCATGTCGGTCGCGGAGCGGTTTCAAGCGGTTTGCCTCGATGACGGCGATGTCGAATTGTTCGACCATCTTTGTCTCGAAATAGGGCCGCTAGGCAATCCCGCCTAGGCAATCTGGCCGATCGCCGCCGCGGCTGGACGTCAGGCCCGCGCCACCGTCGCCCGTGACACGATCCCCGCCAGCTCCGGCGCGGGGTCGAGGGTGCCGAAGACATAACCCCACTCGGCATCGAGCCGCGAGCGGCAGAAGGTCTCGAACACGGCTCCGTCGGCATGCTTGCGCAGTTCCGACGCCTGCAGCGCATGGGCCATGAGGTTCGCGAGGCGGCGGCCATGACCGTCATCGTTGCGGGGCCTCGCCACCTCCGCCCCGAGCCGGTCGAGCCAGCGGTCGAGCGCACGGTTCGCTCCGCGCGCCGCGCCGACCTCCGCCATGAATGCGTCCTTCGTGCGCGGATCACGGTTGAACGAGCGCAGCACGTCCATGCACATCATGTTGGAGGTGCCCTCCCAGATCGCGTTGAGCGGGGCCTCGCGATAGAGCCTGGCCATCGGGTTCTCCTCGATGAAACCGTTGCCGCCATGGCACTCCAGCGCCTCGACCACGAAGGCCGGCGCGCGCTTGCAGTTCCAGAACTTCGCCAGCGGCGTCGAGACCCGCGCCAGATGCCGCTCCTGCTCGCTCGTCTCCATCGCATCGGTGGCGGCCGCGACGCGGAACGCCATCAGCGTCGAGGCCTCGCAATCGATCGCAAGGTCGGCGAGGATGTTGGTCATCATCGGCTGGTCGGCGAGGTTTGAACCGAAGCCTCTGCGCGACTGCGTGTGATTGAGCGCCAGCGTCAGCGCCTGCCGCATCAGCCCGGCCGAGCCGACGGCGAAATCCAGCCGCGTCAGATGGGCGTGGCTGAGGATTTCCCTGATCCCCGCGCCCTCCTGCCCGACGAGCCAGCCGAGGCAGTCGCGGAACTCGACCTCGGAGGAGGCGTTCGAGCGGTTGCCGGCCTTGTCCTTCAGCCGCTGGATCTGCAGCCGGTTGCGCGAGCCGTCGGGCAAGAAGCCGGGGCAGAACAGGCAGGAGACGCCGCTCTCGGTCTGGGCCAGCGTGAAGAACCCGTCCGATTGCGGCACGGAGAAGAACCATTTGTGCCCGGTGATCAGATAGACCCGGCCCTCCGCCGTATCCTCGAGATAACGCGCCGTGGTCTGGGTCTGGCGCAGATCCGAGCCGCCCTGCTTCTCGGTCATCGCATAGCCGATCGTCGCGCCCGTCTTCTGCGAGACCGGGAGCGGGCGCCTGTCGTAAGCGCCCGAGGTGATCTTCTCCCGCCAGAGCGCAAACTCCGGCTGGGCGAGGCCGGGGAAGGCGGCATAGGTCATGCCGGTCGGACAGCCCGTGCCATGCTCGATCTGATTCCAGAGATAGGACAGCACTGCGCGGGCCGAATGGCCGTTGGGCTCTTTCGCGGTCCAGGCCAGCGAGGGAACCTCGTGCATGAAGGCAAGCGCCATCAGCTCGTGCCAGGCGGGGTGGAATTCGATCCAGTCGGTGCGGTTGCCGAAGCGGTCATGCGTCTTGAGTTCGGGCCCGAACCTGTTGGCGAGCCGGGCCAGTTCCTGCGTTTGCGCATCGCCGGCGTGAGCGCCGAGCGCCGAGGCTCGATCCGTGACCCATGGCGCAAGCCGCTCGACGATCCCGGTCAGCACGGCGTCGTTCGAAAACGCGTTCCAGCCTGTGGCTGGGCGGGCCTGGTTGAGAACCTGATGGGTCGGCTGGGCGAGGGGCATGGGATCATCCTGTGTTTCTCGACTGTGCCGAACAACGCGATTCCCTTCCCCCTTGTGGGGAAGGGATAGGGACGGGGGGCGGACGACCGGGTGAGCGGGGTACCCGGTCGTTCGCCCCCCACCCTCATTTCCTCCCCACGAGGGGGAGGGAAGTCGCCCTATTCGGCAGCCTGCTGCGACGGCAGCGCCGGAACCTCGCACCCCGTCACGCAACACCTCCCCGGCTGCTTCGAAACGCGCGTCCCGTCGGCCAGCACGCCGCGGTCGAGCAGGCTCTCCACCAGCGCGACCTTCTCCATCACGGGATAATTCCGCCAGATCTCGCGCTTCATCGCCTCGGGCGAGCCGCCGCCATGCAGCGAGATCACCGAGTACCAGCCGGCTTCCTTCGAGACGGTCAGGTCCTCGATGAAGCGCGCCACCTCGGCGCGCTGCTCATGGGGAATGTCCGGACGCCCGGTCAGCACGGCGGAGAGCGAGGCGGCGGTCTCGGGATTGTGGTCCTCGTCGGGACCGGGCAGCGCCACGATCAGCCCGCCCGAGACGTAATGGGCAATGCGGTGCATGTCGTAGATCTTCGTCGCCAGCAGCAGCTTGCCGATATTGGAGAACACCGCGTCCGGCATCACATTGCCGGCCGGATCCTTGAGGCAATAGACCGAGGCCGCGACGCCGCAGGCGAAGAAGCTCTCGGTGATGGTGATGAGCTCGACCATCTGCTCGCGGACATGGGCATGGCGCTCGGGATCGAGCCCGTTGGCCTCGATCATCAGCGCGCCGGCCCCGATCAGCAGGTCGCCGAAGCCCGCGCGCGCGCCGATGCAGCTATGGCGGTGATGCGTGGCGTAGCTGGTCGTCAGGTAGCCGGCTTCCTCGGTCTCGCCCGCCATGAAGACGCGCTCCCATGGCACGAAGACGTCGTCGAACATCACGACGCCGGTCGACTGGCCGTATTTCGCCGAGTATTTCGCGGCCGGATCGCCCGGCCTCCCGGCCGGCCGCGCCACGATCGTCAGTCCCGGCGCGTCGCAGGGCACGGCGCAACAGACGGCGAAATCCTCGTCGCCCGGCGCATGGGTGCGGCACGGCATCACCAGGAACTCGTGGACGTAAGGGGCGCCGGTGACGATCGCCTTGGTGCCGCGGATGACGATGCCGTCCTTGCGGCGCTCGCTGATGTGGACATAGGAATCGCGGTTGGCCTGCTGGCCCGGCCGCTTCGAACGGTCGCCCTTGGCGTCGGTCATGGCGATACCGCAGGTCAGGTCCTCGTCCTGCACCTTGTGCATGTAGTTCACGAAGCGCTGGCCGTAATCGGTGCCGTGGTTCGCGTCGGCGCGCGCCGTCGCCTGATAGAGTCCGTTGAAGGCGTCATGAGTCAGATAGCGCACGGCGCAACCCGAAATCTTGCAGACCAGCCGCACCGCCTCGAGCTTCGCCAGCAGGTCGGCCGAGGTTTCGTTGATATGGGTCATCCGGTTGACGGTTCTGCCGGACGTGCCCTGCACCGCGGTCATGATCGGCTGGTAGGCCGCCTCATGGGCGAGGTCGTAGGTCACGCCGATGCCGTTGATGCCCGGCAGCAGCATCGGCTCGTCGGCGACGCTCTCGATCCTGCGGCCATTGACGAAGACGCGCGGCTTGTAGGTGCGCAGGGAGTCCCGGTAGCCGGCGGCATCCATCAGCATCGGCGCGTCCTCATCGTAATTTTGCTTGTTGCCGATAAAATTGAACGCCGTTAGAATTTTCGTCAAGCGGTTTCAGAAGGGTCGGAATGTGACGCTGCCAGAGAGCACGGCCGGCCGGCGCAGGCGCGCGGTGAGCGACCACAAGCGCGGCCTGATCCTCGACGCGGCCCGCGTCGTCTTCGAGCGCGACGGGCTCGATGGGGCGTCGTTGCGGGCCATCGCGGCCCAGGCCGGCTACACGCCGGCCGCGCTCTATTTCCATTTCGACTCGAAGGAAGCGCTTTATGCCGAGGTGCTGGGGCAGTCGATCGCGGCGCTGAAGACCGAAGTCGACGCTCGGGTCGGCGCGGCCGCAACGCCGCAGGCGCGTCTGACCGCCGCGGCGCTCGGCTTCTTCGATTTCTATGCGGAAAACCCGCGTGATCTCGATCTCGGCTTCTACCTGTTTCGCGGCGGCATGCGGCCCCACGGGCTCGGCCGCGAGCGTGACATGGCGTTGAACGCGGCGCTGGAATCCGTGCTCTGGCCAATCGCGGAGGCGGCCGAGGCGCTGGGCGCGGAACTCGCGCTGGCCCGGCTGATCATGGCGGACGCCTTTGCCCATGCGGTCGGCGTGCTGCTGCTGCTGCATACGAAGCGCATCCGCATGTTCGGGCTGGCGCCCCGCGCGCTGATGGAACGCTATGTCGAAGCCGAGGTTGAAAAACTGCTGGCGTCCCGGACGGCGAACCATGCAGACGCCGTTCATGCGAATGGGTGAGATATCCGGAATGGAGGCAAAACCGTGCCGCTGATCAGTGCAGCCAATGCCCGCCTCGTGGTGATCGACATCCAGGGCCGCCTGATGCCGGCGATCCATGACGCCGAGCGCGTCGTCGCCAATGCCCGCCGCCTGACCGACGCCGCGCGCATGCTGGGACGTCCGATCCTCATGACGGAGCAGAACCCCGACAAGCTCGGCGGCACGGTCCCGGAACTCGCCGAGGCCGGACCGGTCCTCGCCAAGATGAGCTTCGATTCCTGCGCCGAGCCGGCCTTTCTCGACGCGCTGGTCGGCGACGACGATCTCGTCGTCTGCGGCTGCGAGGCGCATGTCTGCGTCGCCCAGACCGTGCTCACCCTGCTGGAGCATCGCCGCCGCGTCTTCGTGGTGGCCGACGCAATCGGCTCGCGCGCGCCGGACTCGAAGGAGCTCGCGATCCGCCGGATGGAGCGTCATGGCGCTGAGATGGTGACGACCGAGATGGTGGTGTTCGAATGGCTGCGCAGCGCATCCCATCCGCAGTTCCGCGACGTCTCGAAGCTGATCCGGTGAGTACTGCGATGTCCGCGCCCGCGCCCGCGATCTGGTGTTTCGACGTCATCTCGCCCTTCGCCTATGTCGCGCTGAGCCGGTTGCCCGAGATCGCCCGCCATCGCCCCGTGGTGCTGAAGCCGATCGTCTTCGGCGCGGTCCTGAAGCATTGGGGCCAGCTCGGCCCGGCCGAGATCGCGCCCAAGCGCATCCATACCTATCGGCTTGTCACGCATGCCGCGCTCTCGCTCGGCCTGCCCTTCCGCTTTCCGCCGGCCCATCCCTTCAACCCGCTCGCCATGCTGCGCTTGCTGACCGCACTCGATGGTGACGAAGCGGCGGTGAACGAGGCGCTGGGCCTGATCTGGGGGCAGGGTCGCGACGCCAACGACCCCGAGGTTCTCGCCGCCGTGGCGAAAGCCGGCGGCGATCCCGGCGCGCTGGAGCGGACAGGCGATCAGGCCGTCAAGGACGCGCTGCGCCAGGCGACCGACGAGGCTGTCGCGGCAGGGGTCTTTGGCGTGCCGACCCTCTTGATCGACGGCGAGACATTCTGGGGCGTCGACGCCATGGCGATGGCGCAGGACTATCTCGCCGATCCCGCAGGCTTCCTCGGTGGCGAGATGGCGCGGGTCTCCGCGCTGCCGGTCGGCCTGCAACGGCGGGTTTGATGGACCCGGACGTCCCGGTTTCACCATCTTGTCGGTTTACCCAAGGGTTACAGGCGCTCATCCTGAGCGAAACGCACATCACCGAAGGAGACGCTCCATGCTGCGCCGTTCCTTTCTCCATCTCGGCCTTGCGACACTGAGCGCGCCCGCCCTGATCGGCCGCGCGCTTGCCACCGGTGCGCCCGCTCCCGGCGGGACCAGGTTCACCGTCACCTATTTCGACGTGCCGGGCATCAGGGGCTCGCGCGACGTCACGGATGCGGGCGACGGCACGATCTGGGTCTGCGGCCAGCGCAACGGTACGCTCGGGCGGTTCGATCCGCGCTCGGGCCAGCTCAGGATCGTCGAACTCGGGCAAGGTGCCGCTCCCCATGGCGTGATCCGCGGCCCCGACGGCGCGGCCTGGGTTACCGAAGGCGGCCAGAACGCCATCGCCCGCATCGACGACAAGACGCACAAGGTCGCGCTGTTCAGGCTGCCGGACGAGCGGGCCAAGGCCAATCTCAACACCGGCGTCTTCGACAAGGCCGGCATCCTCTGGTTCACCGGCCAGAACGGCGTCATCGGCCGGTTCGACCCGAAGACCGAGAAGATGGAGGTCTGGGACGCTCCGCGCGGGCGCGGCGCCTATGGCATCACCATGACGCCGTCCGGCGAGGTCTGGTACGCCTCGCTCGCCGGCAACCACATTGCCCGGATCGACACCGGAACGGCCAAGGTCACGGTGGTCGAGCCGCCCACGCCCGGTCAGGGCGCGCGCCGCGCCTGGTCGGATTCCAAGAACCGCATCTGGGTCAGCGAATGGAACTCCGGCAACGTCTCGGCCTACGACACGCTGAGCCAGAGCTGGAAGACGTGGAAGCTGCCGGGCGAGAAACCGAGGACCTATTCGGTCTATGTCGACGACGCCGACAAGGTCTGGCTGACCGACTTCACCGCCAACGCCATCGTCCGGTTCGACCCTGTGACGGAAGCCTTCAATTCGTTCCCGAGCGACAAGCCCGGCGCCAATGTCCGCCAGATGGACGGCCGCTCCGGCGAGGCCTGGGGCGGCGAGAGCGGCAACGACCGGCTCGTCCGCATCCAGACGGTGCAGCCGGCGTGAGGTTTTGCTTCGCCGCGCTGGCGGCGCTGGCTTTGACGATCGACGCGGCCGCCGCGCAGGACGCGGCGCGCGGCGAAAAGCTGTTCGAGGCCTGCCAGTCCTGCCATAGCCTGGATCCCGCCAAGGCCGGCATGGCAGGCCCGCATCTCGCCCGACTGAAGGGCCGCGTCGTCGGCTCCGCCGAAGGCTTCGACTATTCGCCGGCCTTTCGCGCCGCAAAGGCGCAGGGCTGGGTTTGGGACGAAGCCAGGCTCGCGGCCTATCTCGCCGACCCCGACAGCGTCGTGAAGGGCGGCTGGATGAGCGCGCCCGGCCTCGATGATGCGGCGGAGCGCGCGGCGGTCGCGGCGTTCCTGCTGCGCCCCTAAAGCGGCTTTCCGATCTTCTTGGCGATCAGGCCGACGATGCCCTCGCGGAACAGCATCACGCAGATCACGAAGATCACGCCCTGGATCACCAGCACCCAGGAGCCCAGCCCCGCGAGATAGTTCTGCATCGAGACGATGACGAGCGCGCCCACGATCGGCCCGAACACGGTGCCGAGTCCGCCCACCAGTGTCATCAGCACGACCTCGCCCGACATCGACCAGTGGACGTCTGTCAGCGAGGCGAGCTGGAAGACGATCGCTTTGGTCGCACCCGCCAGCCCGGCGAGCGTCGCCGACAGCACGAAGACGGCGAGCTTGTACTGGTTGGCGCGGTAGCCGAGCGAGATGGCGCGGGGCTCGTTGTCGCGGATCGCCTTGCAGACCTGGCCGAAGGGCGAGTGGATGATCCGGTAGATCAGCAGGAGGCCGGCCATGAAGATCGCCGCCACGAGCCAGTAAAGCGTCCGGTCGTCGCCGAGATTGAAGAGGCCGAAGAGATAGCCGCGCGGCACGGCCTGGATGCCGTCCTCGCCGCCGGTGAATTTCGGCGTCTGCAGCGAGAAGAAGAACACCATCTGCGCCAGCGCCAGCGTGATCATGGCGAAATAGATGCCCTGCCGGCGGATCGCCAGCGCCCCGAAGACGAGGCCCAGCACGCCCGCGACCAGCATGCCCGAGAGGATCGCGAATTCGGGCGGAAAGCCCCAGACCTTCGCGGCATAGGCCGAAACATAGGCCGCCATACCGAAATAGGCGGCGTGGCCGAAGGAGAGCAGGCCGCCATAGCCAAGCAGCAGGTTGAAGGCGAGCGCAAACAGCGCAAAGCACAGAACCTTCATGACGAAGACGGGATAGACCACGAAGGGCGCGATCACGAGCAGGATGCCCAGCCCGATGAAGACCGCCCTGTGCAGGCGCTCCGTGCCCCGGCTCGTCTCGGCCAGCGCGATGCCGCCGGCGGGGGCGTCGTCGAGGGTGATGTTGGCCATGGTCAGGTCCTCGTCTCGTTGAAGCGCACCGCCATCACGCGGCGCGCCCGAACAGGCCGGCCGGCTTCACCAGCAGCACCAGCACCATGATGATGAAGATCACGGTCGCCGAGGCTTCCGGATAGAACACCTTGGTCAGGCCCTCGATCAAGCCGAGCGAGAAGCCGGTGACGATCGCGCCCAGGATCGAGCCCATGCCGCCGATAACGACAACGGCGAAGACGACGATGATGAGGTCCGCGCCCATGTTCGGGTTGACCGAATAGATCGGCGCGGCGAGCACGCCGGCGAAGGCCGCGAGCGCGACGCCGAAGCCGTAGGTCAGCGTCACCAGCAGCGGCACGTTGATGCCGAAAGCCTGCGTCAGCGTCGGGTTCTCTGTCGCGGCCCGCAGATAAGCCCCGAGCCTCGTCTTCTCGATCAGGAACCAGGTCGCGAGACAGACGACGAGCGAGGCGACGACGACCCAGCCGCGATAATAGGGCAGGAACATGAAGCCGAGATTCTGGCCGCCGCGCAGTTCGGCAGGTATCTGGTAGGCGAGGCCCGACGAGCCGTACTGGTTGCGGAACAGGCCCTGGATGATCAGCGCCAGGCCGAAGGTCAGCAGCAGCCCGTAGAGATGGTCGACATGGGCGATGCGTTTCAGCAGCAGCCGCTCGATCGCGATGCCCGTCGCGCCCACGACGATCGGGGCCAGCAGTAGCGCCGCCCAATAGTTGATCCCGAAATAGTTCAGGCACATCCAGGCGACGAAGGCGCCCATCATGTACTGCGCGCCATGGGTGAAGTTGATGATGTTGAGCAGCCCGAAGATCACCGCCAGCCCGAGGCTGAGGATGGCGTAGAACGAGCCGTTGATCAGGCCGAGCAGGACCTGCCCGAACAGCGCCTGTGGGGGGATTCCGAGAAGCTCGAACATAAGGGACTCAGATCGTTCTTGTGTTTTGGGCGCTCTAACCTGCCCGTCATCCCGGGCTTGACCCGGGATCCATCCTAGAGCGCGGTCATGCCCTATGATGAATCCCGGCTCGGCACCGCTACGCGGCTTGTCCAGGATGACGGCGCGTGGGATCAACTCACTTCTTGACGAGCGGGCATTCGCTTTCGGAGAGCGGGCGGAAGGCCGTCTCGGCCGGCAGCACCGCAAGCTGCTTGTAGTAATCCCACTTGGCCTTGGATTCGCCCGGCTTCTTGACCTCGTAGAGATACATCGGATGCATCTTTCGGCCGTCGGCGCGGATCGTGCCCTTGCCGAACAGCGTGTCGTCGGTCGGCATTTCCTTCATCTTCGCCATCACGGCGGCGGGATCCTTGGACTTCAGCTCCGCGACCGCCTTGAGGTAGTGCAGCACGGCGCCGTAGACGCCGGCCTGCACCATGGACGGCATATTGCCGTTATGGGCCTTGGCGAAGCGCGCCGACCAGGCGCGCGTGCCCTCGTCGCGGTCCCAGTAGAACGACTCCGTCAGCACGAGGCCCTGCGCCGTCTGCAGGCCGAGCGCATGCACGTCGTTGATGAAGACCAGCAGCCCGGCGAGCTTCTGACCGCCCTGGGTGATGCCGAACTCGCCGGCCTGCTTGATCGAGTTGATGGTGTCGCCGCCGGCGTTGGCGAGCCCGATCACTTTGGCTTTGGAGGCCTGCGCCTGCAGCAGGAAGGAGGAGAAGTCCGTGCCTGGGAACGGGGTGCGAACCGCGCCCAGCACCTTGCCGCCGTTCTTGGTCACGACGGCGGCCGTGTCGCGCTCCAGCGCATGGCCGAAGGCGTAGTCGGCGGTGAGGAAGTACCACGAATCGCCGCCGGCCTTGACCATCGCGCCGCCGGTGCCGTTGGCGAGCGCATAGGTGTCGTAGGTCCAGTGCACGGTGTTGGGCGAACAGGCCTTGTTGGTCAGGTCTGACGAGGCCGCGCCCGAATTCAGGAAGATCTTGTTCTTGTCCTTGGTGATCTGGTTGATCGCCAGCGCGACGGAGGAGGTCGGCACGTCGGTGATCACGTCGACATTGTCGGTGTCGTACCATTGCCGGGCGATGTTGGAGCCGACATCGGGCTTGTTCTGGTGGTCGGCCGAGACGATCTCGACCTTGAGGCCCTTCTCGGCCGCCTTGAAGTCCTCGACCGCGAGGCGCGCCGCCACGGCGGAGCCCTCGCCGGTCAGGTCGGCATAAAGGCCGGAGCGGTCGTTCATCACGCCGATCTTGATCGAGACCTGCGCGAGCGCGGGCGCGGAGACCAGCGCCGCGAAGGCGGTGGTGGCGAGCAATGTCTTGAGTTTCATGCGTGTCTCTCCCTGAGATGGTGTCGGTTTCGACATGGTTTCTTGTTGGCGAAGGCGGTTGCGCAAGGCTGGTCGGCTCAAACTCCGAGATAGCCGTGGAGCTTGTCGATGTTGGCGTCGAGATCGGCGTTGGCGATCATGTCGATCACCTTGCCCTGCTCGACGACATAGTGCCGGTCGGCGACCGTCGCGGCGAAGCGGAAATTCTGCTCGACCAGGACGATGGTGTAGCCCTCCTGCTTGAGCTTGCGGATCGTAGCCCCGATCTGGTCGATGATGACAGGCGCAAGCCCCTCGGTCGGCTCGTCGAGCAATAGCAGATGCGCGCCGGTGCGCAGGATGCGGCCGATCGCCAGCATCTGCTGCTCGCCGCCCGAGAGCTTGGTGCCCTGGCTCTTCAGCCGCTCCTTGATGTTGGGGAAGAGCTCGAAGATCTGCGGCAGCGACAGGCCGCCGGGCCGGACCTGCGGCGGCAGCAGCAGATTCTCCTCGACGCTGAGCGAGGCGTAGATGCCGCGCTCTTCCGGAACATAGCCGATGCCGAGCCGCGCGATCGTCCGCGACGGCAGACCGATCGTCTCCTTGCCCTCGAAGGAGACCGAGCCCTTGCGCCTGGCCATCACGCCCATGATCGACTTCAGCGTCGTGGTCTTGCCGGCGCCGTTGCGGCCGAGCAGCGTCACCACCTCGCCCGGCGCGACGTCGAGATCGATGCCGTGCAGGACATGGCTCTCGCCATACCAGGCCTCGAGCCCGCGCACGCTCAGCAGCGGGGCAGCGCCGGCGGAAGCCGCCGGCTTCGCCATGGTCGCCTCAGTGAGCATGGCCGACCCCGGAGCCGATATAGGCCTCGATCACGCGCGGGTCCTTGGAGACCTGTGCATAGTCGCCCTCGGCCAGCACCTGCCCGCGCGCCAGAACGGTGATCCTGTCCGACAGCGAGGCGACGACCGAGAGATTGTGCTCGACCATCAGGATGGTGCGGTTGACCGCGACCTTGCGGATCAGCGCCTCGATCCGCTCGACATCCTCGCGGCCCATGCCGGCCATGGGTTCGTCGAGCAGCATCATCTCGGGGTCGAGCGCCAGCGTCGTCGCGATCTCGAGGGCCCGCTTTCGACCATAGGATAACTCCACCGCCGGCAGATCGGCGAAGGCTGACAGGCCGACCGCATCGACCAGTCGCAGTGCTTCGTCGTCGAGCGGCTTCAGCACCGCCTCCGAGCGCCAGAAATCGAAGGAATCGCCGCGCTTGCGCTGCAGCGCGATGCGGACATTCGTCTTGACCGAAAGCTGCGGGAAAACCGCCGAGATCTGGAAGGAGCGCACCAGCCCGAGCCGGGCGATCTCGGCGGGCTTTTCGCGCGTGATGTCGCGGCCGTTATAGACGATCGCGCCCTTGCTGGGCGCGAGGAACTTGGTCAGCAGGTTGAAGCAGGTCGTCTTGCCCGCGCCGTTGGGGCCGATCAGCGCATGGATCGAGCCGCGCCGGACCGTGAGGTCGACGCCGTTGACGGCCGTGAAGCCGCCGAAATCCTTGGTCAGGCCGGACGTCGACAAAATCGTGTCGTCAGCCATGGCTCAAGCCGCAACGTATCATCGCAATCTTCTTCTTGAGTTCGTTCCCTCTTGATCGAGATGCTGCACTGCCCTCAGCGCGAGTGTCAACGGCGCGGCGGCCGTGCCTCGGAGCGACAGCGGGCGGTGTCGCGCTCAATTTGGCGTGATTTCGTCGATCTAGTGAAAACATGCCCGGAAAAGGGACGAAACCGCCGGATTTTTCCCGCGACGAAACCGATCCGGCTTTGCGGAATTCCGTATGGCCGGGAGCGCCGGAGGCCTGGGGGCATGGCGCAACAGGTTCTTAATGAACCTTAACGGCGCTGCTTTACACTAAGGGCAGTTCGGGCGAGATTGTGCGACTGCATTTCGCGCCTTCAGCCGGGCCTTTTGGAAGCGCCCGCCTCTCTCTGCGTCAAGCCGGGAGACGGGTCGGGATGATGGGGATCAACATGCGCGCGACCGTCTCGTCTCTGCTCGCCGCGGCCCGCGCAGGTGCGGCCGCCCTCGTTTGCGTCTTTCTCGCCGCAGCCGTCCCGGCCGCGGCCGCGCCCGAAGAGCGCCGCGTCGCGCTCGTCATCGGCAACGGCGCCTATACCAGCGTGCCTCCGCTCGCCAACCCGACCCGCGACGCCAAGGCGATTGCCGCCGCGCTGAAGCGCCTCGGCTTCGAGGTCGTCGAGGGCTACGACCTCTCCATGGACGCGATGCGCACCACGGTGCGCGACTTTGCGACCAGCCTCGACGGCGCCAAGGCGGGGCTCGTCTTCTATGCCGGCCACGGCATCGCCGTCGGCGACGAAAACTATCTTCTTCCCGTGGACGCGGCGCTGAAATCCGAGGCCGATCTCGATTTCCGCGCCGTCAACGTGCATCTCATCCTGCGCCAGATGCAGCGCGACGAGCGGGTCAACATCGTGATCCTCGACGCCTGCCGCGACAACCCGTTCACCTCGCAACTCGCGAGCCGGTCCCGTTCGGTCTATCGCGGCCTGAGCGCCATCGAGACGCAGTCAGCCTCCGGCATCCTGATCGCCTTCGCCACCGACCCGCGCTCGGTCGCGCTCGATGGCGAGCGCGACGGCAACAGCCCGTTCACCGCGGCCCTGCTGAAGCATATCGAGACCAGCGAGGTCTCGATCACGACCGTGATGGACCGTGTCCGCGCCGATGTCTGGGAATCGACCGGGCGCAAGCAGAAGCCCTGGACCAATTCCTCGATCATCGGGGAATTCAGGATGAACCCCTCGGTCAAGATCTCGTCGGTCGATCCCGCCATCGCCATTCCGCCGCCGACCCTGCCGGCAGCTCCCGTCGGTCTCGACCGCAGCCAGCTCGACATCAAGATGTGGGAGGCTGCCGACCGCGGCAATTCGACGGCCGATTTCAGGGCCTATCTCGACGCCTTTCCGAACGGCCAGTTCGCCGCCTTTGCGCGCAACCGCCTGGCCAGGCTGCAGGAAACTGCCGCGGCGCCGCCGGCGGCCGCGCCCGCCTCAGCGTCGGCCGCGCCTGTCGCGGTTGCAGCCCTGACGGCCGCAGCTGTCGGGGCGGGGGCCGGAGCCGCGACGGTCGCGTCGCGTGCGCCCTCGCCCGACGAGGCGCTGAAGGGCGAGGTCGGCTCGGCGAAGACCGAAGCCGCGATGAAGCTCAACGGCAAGGCGCGGCGCGAGCTGCAGACGCGGCTGCGCGCCAGCGGCTTCAGGCCCGGACCGCAGTCGGCGAATTTCGGCGAAAGCCAGCGCCGGGCCATACGCGACTGGCAGGCCTCGCGCGGCATCCCCGTGACGGGCTTCCTCACCGCGATGCAGGCCACCGCCCTGAACGTCCAGAGCGAGCAGGCCTATCGCAAGCTGCTCGCCGCCGAGCAGCCGCCGCCGAAGGCGAGACCGGAGCGTCGGCAGCGCGAGGCGGTCGAGCCTGCGCCGACCCGCCGGGTCGTCAGGGAGCGCGTCGAGCGCACCGGCGATTACGAATACGGCGCGCAACCGGTCTATCGCGGCCGGGTGCGGGACCGCTCGCTGCCTGACGATGGCGGGGCCGGAGCGGCCGCCGTCGGCCAGATCATCGGCGGCGCCATCTTCGGCGGAATCACCGGCATCCGCCGCAGATAAGGTTCAGGGCGAGATCGCGGCCGCGAAGACGGCCGCGATCTCGCGCAGACGTGTCGCATAGATCTCGTGCGAGAGGCCCGTGACAGGCTTGGCGCCGGCGGCAGCGCGCATCAGCGTCGCGACAAAATCGGCTCTGGCGAGCCCGCTGCGCTCCAGCGAGATCGCACCCTCCGCCTCGGCGGACTCGATCAGCATGGTGACGTGGCGTGCGAAGATCGCCTCGAACGCCTCGACCTCCGCGCCGGCGATGCTCAGCATGACGGATTTGAGTTCGACGAGATGCTCGCCCGATCCGAAACAGGCATAGCCCGTGCCGTAATGGGCGTCGAGCAGGGCTGCGAGCTTGGCCGCGAAGGGCGCACGCGCCGCCATCACCGCCGCGCAGCGCGCCTCGACGCTGCGGCCGATCAGCGCCAGCATCGCCCGGAAGACGTCGTCCTTGCCCTTGAAATGCAGATAGAGCGTCGCCTTGGCCAGCCCCGCCTCGCGGGCGATGTCGTCCATCGACGAACGCTTGAAGCCATAGCGCGCGAAGCGCCGCAGCGCCGCCTCCGCGATCTGATCGACGCGGGTGGTCGCCTCGTCGGAAGCCGTCATGGAACAATCGCTATGATCAGCCATTCTCGATCTTGACGAATTCCAGAGTTTGGGCCACTATCCTGAATAGACTAAATTTGTCTATGCAGTCTATTTCTGCGCGCGGATAAGCCTGCTGGCATCGGTTATGTCAGATCGGCCGGTCGAAATCGACCCGTCATTCCGCCGCGCAGCCCAGCATCGACGACGCCGTCACACGCGATTTTCCGCAAACCCGAGCCACCCGCGAGGCAGCCATGGCCCACACACTCAAGGTCAACGGAGCGACGCACAGCGTCGACATCGACGACGACACGCCGCTCCTCTGGGCGCTGCGCGACAATCTCGGGCTCACCGGCACGAAGTTCGGCTGCGGCGTCGCCCAATGCGGGGCCTGCACCGTCTATGTCGACGGCAAGCCGATGCGCTCCTGCGTGACGCCGGTCTCGACTCTGGAAGGCCGCGAGGTCACCACGATCGAGGCGATTTCGGGCCGCGAGGCCGACGCGGTCCAAAAAGCCTGGACGGCAGGCGACGTGCCGCAATGCGGCTATTGCCAGTCCGGCCAGGTGATGAGCGCGGTGGCGCTGCTCAAGGAAATAAAGAAGCCGACCGACCGCGACATCGACCTCGCCATGAACGGCAATATCTGCCGTTGCGCGACCTATGCCCGCATCCGCTCGGCGATCCACGACGCCGCCCGCACGCTGGAGGGCTGACCATGACCGCTCACGACATCAACCTCTCCCGCCGCTCTCTGCTCGCCGGGGCCGGCGCGCTCGTCATCGGCGTCAACCTGCCGCGCGGGGCGAAAGCCCAGTCCGGCGCGGCCCAGGCCTTCCGCCCCGTCGGTGGCGCGGCGGCGTTCGCGCCCAACGCCTTCGTCCGCGTGGCGGCCGATGACAGCATCACCGTTCTGGTCAAGCATATCGAGTTCGGCCAGGGCCCGTTCACGGGACTCGCCACCCTCGTCGCCGAGGAGATGGACGCCGACTGGAGCCAGATGCGCGCCGAGCATTCGCCGGCCGACGTCAAGCTCTATGCCAACCTTGCTTTCGGCGTGCAGGGCACCGGCGGCTCTACCGCCATCGCCAACTCCTGGGAGCAGATGCGCAAGGCCGGCGCGACCGCACGCGCCATGTTGGTGCAGGCCGCAGCAGATGCCTGGAAGGTGCCGGCGGCCGAGATCACCATCGAAAAGGGCGTGATGAAGCACGCATCCGGCAAGCAGAGCGGGTTTGGAGCCTTCGCGGAGGCCGCCTCGAAGCTGCAGGCTCCTGCTGACGCCCCGCTGAAGCAGGCGGCCAACTACCGTCTGATCGGCAAGGAGGGCGTGGTCAAGCGCCTCGATTCCGCCGACAAGTCGCGCGGCAAGGCGCAGTTCGCCATCGACATCAGCGCACCGAACATGCTGACCGTCGTCGTCGCCCGGCCGCCGCGCTTCGGCGGCAAGGTCGGCAGCTTCGATGCCTCGGCCGCGCTGAAGGTGAAGGGCGTCGTCGACGTCAAGGAGATCGGCTCAGGGATAGCCGTCTTCGCCACCGGCATGTGGCCCGCGATCAAGGGCCGCGAGGCCCTGAAGGTCACCTGGGACGAGAGCGCGGCGGAAAAGCGCGGCAGCCGCGAGCTGATCGCCGAGTACCGCGCGCTCTCGCGCACGCCCGGCAAGAGCGCCGGCAAGCATGGCGACGCGGAAGCTGTGCTCGCCAAGGCCGAGAAGGTCATCGAGGCGGAATACGTCTTTCCCTTCCTGGCGCATGCGCCGATGGAGCCGCTCGACGGCTATCTCGAATGGAACGCGCAAGGGGCGCTCGCCCGCTTCGGCAGCCAGTTCCAGACCACCGAGCATCAGACGATCGCGACCATCCTCGGGCTGCCGCCCGAGAAAGTGCAGCTCGAGACCATGCTGGCCGGCGGCTCCTTCGGCCGGCGCGCGCAGGTCAGCCAGCATCTCGCGGCCGAACTCGCCATGTGCGCCAAGGCGATCGGCCCCAACCGGCCGGTCAAGCTGGTCTGGACCCGCGAGGACGATCTGGCGGGCGGCTACTACCGCCCGCTCTTCCTGCATCGCATGCGCGGCGCGGTGAAGGACGGCAAGATCACGGCCTGGAGCAACAGCATCGTCGGGCAGTCCTTCTTCCTCGGCACGCCCTTCGAGGCGATGACGGTGAAGGACGGCATCGACGCGGTGATGGTCGAGGGCGCGGCCGAACTGCCCTATGAGATCGCCGATTTCGCCTGCGAGGTTCATGTCCCCAAGGTCGGCGTGCCGACGCTGTGGTGGCGCTCGGTCGGCCACACCCACACGGCCTACGCTGTCGAGGCCTTCGTCGACGAGTTGCTGCAGGCGGCGGGGCAGGATCCGGTCGCGGGCCGTCTCGCCATGATGGGCAAGGAGCCGAGATTGGCCGGCGTGCTGAAGGCCGTCGCCGAGTTGGCGCAGTGGAAGGGCCCCGACGCGGGCAATGGCCGCATGCGTGGCGTCGCGGCGGTGGAAAGCTTCGGCTCATTCGTCGCGCAGATCGCCGAAGTCTCGCTCGAAGGCGGCGAACCGAAGGTCCACAAGGTCTGGTGCGCGGTCGATTGCGGGGTCGCGGTCAACCCCGACATCGTCCGCGCCCAGATGGAGGGCGGCATCGGCTTCGGCCTCGGACACGCGCTCTATGGCGAGATCACGCTGGATGCCGGCCGCCCGGTGCAGGCGAATTTCGACACCTATCGCTCGCTGCGCATCCACGAGATGCCGGCCGTCGAGGTGACGATCGTGACCTCGACCGAGAAGCCGACCGGCGTCGGCGAGCCCGGCGTGCCGCCGATCGGGCCGGCGGTGGCCAATGCGCTGGCCCGCCTCGGCCAGATGCGGCCGAGGCAATTGCCCATGGTTGGAGGGACCGTCTGATGATGATCCGCAAGCTCGCTCTCGCGGCAAGCGCCGCTCTCGCGCTCGGCCTTGGCGGCACGGCGCTGACGCTGGCGCAGACGGCCGCGCCGCCGACGCCGGCCTCCGCCCTGCGCGGCCCGTCGAGCTTCGCCGGCATCGCTGACCGGCAGGCCCGCTCGGTCGCTCTGTTCAGCGAGATCGGCAAGGTTCTGACCCATCCGCGCTGCGTCAACTGCCATCCGGCGACGGAGCGCCCGCGCCAGACCGACGCCATGACCCTGCACCAGCCGCTGGTGGTGCGCGGCAAGGACGGTCACGGCGCGCCGGGCATGGAATGCACCACCTGCCACGGCAAGCAGAACGTCGATTACGGCCGCGTGCCCGGCGATCCGCACTGGGCGCTCGCCCCGGCCTCTATGGCCTGGGAAGGCAAATCTCTGAAGGACATCTGCGAGCAGGTGAAGGACACCAGCCGCAACGGCGGCAAGGATATGGCGGCCCTCATCAAGCACGTCACCACCGACTCGCTCGTGCTCTGGGGCTGGAAGCCCGGCCCCGGCCGGGAGCCGGCTCCCGGCACGCCGGCCCAGTTTGGGGCGCTGATGCAGGCCTGGGCGGATACCGGCGCGGCCTGCCCGGCCTCATAAGTCGTCCGTCGGAGTTCCGCTTCTTGCTGCGAAGCGGAACTCCGGTCGACCCGTTCGACGACTCCATGTTGCAACCGCACCATCGGCTCGGCTAGTGCTGTAGGACTGCTCCGGCACCCCCGATCACAGCGGCAAAGGCAACGCGATGTCGAAGAAGGTTTTCCCCGACGCCAGGGCGGCGCTCGCAGGCGCGATCAAGGACGGCATGACGATCTGCGCCGGCGGCTTCGGCCTCTGCGGCATTCCCGACATCCTGATCGAGGCGGTGCGCGAGAGCGGCGCGAAGGACCTGACCGTCGTCTCCAACAATGCCGGCATCGACGGCGCGGGCCTCGGCATCCTGCTGGAGACGCGCCAGATCAGGAAGATGATCAGTTCTTACGTCGGCGAGAACAAGCTCTTCGCCCAGCAATATCTCGCCGGCGAACTCGAGCTGGAATTCACTCCGCAGGGCACGCTGGCCGAGCGCATCCGCGCCGGCGGTGCAGGCATTCCGGCCTTCTTCACCAAGACCGGCGTCGGCACGCTGGTCGCCGAGGGCAAGGAGGAGCGCGTCTTCGACGGCGAGCGCTACATCATGGAGCGCGGCATCTTCGCCGATGTCTCGCTGGTCCACGCCTGGAAGGGCGATGACGAGGGCAACCTCGTCTACCGCAAGACCGCCCGCAATTTTAACCCGATGATGGCCTCGGCCTCGCGCATGACGATCGCGCAGGTCGAGCATCTGGTCCCGGCCGGCGAGATCGACCCCGATCACATGCACACGCCGGGCATTTTCGTGAAGCGGATCGTCCACGTCACCAATGCGGCCAAGCGCATCGAGCAGCGCACCGTCCGCAAGCGCGCGGCCTGAGGAGAAGCACAATGCCCTGGACACGCGACCAGATGGCGGCCCGCGCCGCCAAGGAACTGAAGGACGGCTTCTACGTCAATCTCGGCATCGGCATTCCGACGCTGGTGTCGAACTACATCCCCGAGGGGATGTCGGTTCAGCTCCAGTCGGAGAACGGCATGCTCGGCATGGGGCCCTTCCCCTATGAGGGCGAGGAGGACCCCGATCTGATCAACGCCGGCAAGCAGACCATCACCGAACTCAAGACGACGAGCTATTTCTCCTCGGCGGATTCGTTCGGCATGATCCGCGGCGGCCATATCGACCTCTCGATTCTGGGCGCGATGCAGGTGGCCGAGAATGGCGACCTCGCCAACTGGATGATCCCCGGCAAGGTCGTGAAGGGCATGGGCGGCGCGATGGACCTCGTCGCCGGCGTCAAGAAGGTCGTCGTGGTGATGGAGCACGTCGCCAAGAACAAGGACGGCTCGGAATCGCCCAAGCTGCTCAAGGCCTGCGACCTGCCGCTGACCGGGGCCGGCGTGGTCGACATGGTGATCACCGATCTCGGGGTCTTCTCGATCGACGAGAACGGGGGCGGCATGAGCCTGATCGAGCTGGCCGAGGGGGTGACGCTCGATGAGATCAAGGGGAAGACGGAGGCCTCGTTCAAGGTCGCGGTTTGAGGCGAGGGGGCGATGACCTATGAGGCTTGTGTGGGATCAGCAGGAAGTTCGTCGCAACGCGAAAAGCGGTAAGATTGAGGGACTAGACACGCTTCGTTCCGTCAAAGGACCGTATGTATACGTCATAGAGACGCCACCTTCGATGGCGATCATTTACCCAAATGGGGTATCGTGTGTCTGCTATATTGGAAGGCAGGGCGTCCGTATCCAAGGATCACGTGTATATGCTCATGCAAAAGGTTGGATTGGGCGGCACTTGACGCTAATGCAAAGCGATGAAGTTTTTATGATACATTACTCTCCTGCAAGGCAGGCAGGCGTTTCTGATGCGTATAAAGACATTGAATCGTATCTGATCAGAGATTTTCAAGAGAAATTTGGCGCGCCGCCGCTTTTCAATTTCAGCAAAGGTAAAGAAATATATCAATTTCCTATAGAAGACGCATCCACGTTGTTTCGTCGTAGACGCTTAAAGGGCGTTGTAGATGGGCAGCGCGGGATCGACATTGATGTAAAAATTGCTAGCGGCCAAGAACCATAGTTGACGTTATCGCTCCCATCCCGCCTTGACCAGCTCCGGCGTCTCGCTCTCCTCCTCCGGATACCCGACGCACAGCCACGAGATCAGCTTCCACGCTGGCGGCGCGCCCAGCGCCTCGCGAACCACTTCCGGCTCCAGGATCGAGACCCAGCCGACGCCGACGCCGGCGACCCGCGCCGCCAGCCAGAACTGCGTGATCGCGGCGACGACCGAATAGTCCAGCATCTCGGGCATGGTTTTCCGCCCGAGGCCGTGGCCCTTCTCCGTGCCATGGTCGCAGAACACCGCGATCTGCTCGGGGGCCTCGCGCAAGCCTTCGAGCTTCAGCGAGGCGTAGAGCCGCGCCCGCTCGCCCTCGTAATCCGCCAGGGCGTCGACATTGCAGCGCTGAAAACTCGCTCGCACCGCCTCGCGCTGCGTCTCGTCGTTCACCTGCATAAAGCGCCAAGGCTGCGAATACCCGACCGAAGGCGAGAGCGCCGCCTGCGCCAGCAGCCGCTCGACCACCCCATCGGGCAGCGGATCGCGCCGGAAGCGGCGGACATCGCGCCGCCAGGCCAGCAGCTCGGCGAATCTGTCCGCGAAGGCCGCGTCGAAGACGGGTGGCGTCCCGCTCACATCGCCACCGCGATCGCATGGAAGAACGAGCCGGTGACGTTGCCCCGTCGGCTGCCGGCCGGCGCGGCTTGCGAGCCATGTGGATCAGTGACCATCGCAAAAGGCGGATCGTCGCCCTGCGCCACGATCGTGGCGTAGTGGAACTCGTGCCCGGTCAGGCTTGCGCCCGCCGGTCCGAGCGGCCCGTCCGCCTGGAGCACGGCGCGCCGATAGCCCAGATTCATCTTCCGCTTTGCAAAGGAGGTCTCCACGCCGAGCAGCCCGGCCATGGCATGGCCGACGCCATCGGCATCGATCAGGCTTTTGCCCAGCACCATGTAGCCGCCGCACTCGCCATGGACCGGTCGCGTCCGGGCGAAATCGCGCAGGCCCGAGAGGAAGCGCGCTGCACCAGCGAGCCTGCCAGCGTGCAACTCTGGATAGCCGCCCGGCAGCCAGCAGGCATCGCATCCATCAGGCGGCGGCTCGTCGGCCAGCGGCGAAAAAGGAGCGAGTTCGGCCCCCGCCGCCCGCCAGCCCGCCTCGACATGCGGGTAGACGAAAGAAAACGCCGCATCGCGCGCGATGGCGATGCGTCGCCCGGGCGCGGGCAGGGCCGGGGCGCTTACAAGCGGTGCGGCCATCGTCGTCGCGCCCGCCACCGCAACCAGCGCGTCGAGATCGACCGCAGCCGAGACCGCGTCCGCCAGCGCCTCCAGTCGCTCGTGCAGATCCTGCGTTTCGCCGGCCTGCACCAGTCCCAGATGCCGCTCAGGCAGGATCAGGCTGGCTTCGCGCGGCAGGCTGCCGAGCACGGGCAGCCCGATCCGCGCCATGCCCTGTCCGACGAGGCGCGAATGCCGCTCGCTGGCGACCTTGTTCAGGATCACTCCGGCAATGGCGATGCGCGGGTCGTAATGCATGCATCCCAACGCGATGGCCGCGGCCGATTGCGCCTGACCCGACACGTCGATGACGAGCACGACCGGCCAGCCCAGAAGGGCGGCGATATCGGCGCTCGCGCCGGTATGGCCCTCGACCCCCGGCACGCCGTCGAACAGGCCCATCGAGCCCTCGGCGATGACGAGATCGGCATGGTCGGCCGCGTTGAGCGCGATCCGCGCCAGCAGCGCCTCGGGCATGGCGAAGCTGTCGAGATTGGCGCTGGGCGCGCCCGTGGCGGCTGCGTGGAAGGCGGGGTCGATATAGTCCGGCCCGCATTTCAGCCCGCGCACGATGAGCCCGCGTCGCACCAGCGCACGCTGGAGCCCGAGCGTGATCGTGGTCTTGCCGGAACCGGAGCGCGGTGCGGCGATGATGAGCCCGCGCGCGGTCATGGCCGCGCCTCGACGACACGCTGACGCCGGCACCCGCCTGCGCTATGCAGACCCTCATGATCGAGAAGCCCGAAGGCGAATTGCGGCGCGGCTGGACGACCGGGGCCTGCGCCGCGGCCGCCGCCAAATCCGCATTCGCCGGCTGGGTGACGGGACAGTTCCGCGATCCCGTCGCGATCACGCTGCCGGGCGGCCAGCAGCCGGCTTTTGCGCTCGCGCTCCAGATGCGGCTCGAAGACGGCGCGGAAGCCGGCATCGTCAAGGACGCAGGCGACGACCCGGACGTAACCCATGGCGCGACGGTGATTGCGCGGGTCGGTCCGGCCCCCGCCGGCTCCGGCATCGTCTTCCGCGCTGGCGACGGCGTCGGTACCGTCACCCTGCCCGGCCTGCCGCTGGCGGTCGGCGAGCCAGCGATCAATCCCATCCCGAGGCAGATGATCGCGCAGGCGCTGGCTGAGATTCAGGCCGAAATCGGCGGCCCGCGCGATGTCGTCGTCACGCTGTCCATTCCCGGCGGCGAGGCGATCGCGCGAAAGACCATGAACCCGAGGCTCGGCATCGTCGGCGGCCTGTCGATCCTCGGCACGACCGGGATCGTCATTCCCTTCTCCTGCGCCGCCTGGATTCATTCGATCCATCGCGGCATCGACGTCGCCCGCGCCACCGGGTTGAAGCACGTCGCCGGCGCGACGGGCGCGACCTCGGAGGCCGCCATCGCCGCTTTGCACGGCCTGCCCGAGCAGGCCTTGATCGACATGGGCGATTTCGCGGGCGGCATGCTGAAATATCTGCGCCAGCACCCTGTCCAGCGCGTCACTGTGGCCGGCGGCTTTGCAAAAATGGTCAAGCTCGGGCAGGGCATGCTCGACCTGCATTCCCGCGCCGGCCCGGTCGATTTCGCCTGGCTCTCCGATCGTATCCGCGAGGCGGGTGGGGCCGAGGCCATGGCTGCCTGGGTTCCGCAGGCCAATACGGCGCTGGAGGTGCTTCAGCGTGCGCAAGGCGCAGGTCTGCCGCTCGCTGACATCGTCGCGCAACACGCCTGGCGCAGCGCCGCGCGCATGCTCGGCGTCGAGGTGGAACTTGAGATCGCGGTGTTCGACCGCGACGGTCGGCTGGTGGCGCGGACGCCTTTCAGGCGAGTGGGCTGAGGCCGCAGCATCTGCGTCTTTGCGAGCGCAGCGAAGCAATCCAGATGGCGGCGCGAAACGCTGGATTGCTTCGCTGCGCTCGCAAGGACGAAAAACGGAGAACATCATCACACCCCGCCTCCCGGCCTGAAGCGGCGGTCATAGCCCGTCGCGTACAGCGCGCTTTCGCCGAAATCCTCCGCGCCGAGCGCAGGCCCGACCAGGATGAGCGCCGTCCGCTCCAGCCCAGCCTCGCGAACCTGCCCCGCGATCGTCGCCAGCGTTCCGCGCAGGCTGCGCTCGTCGGGCCACGAGGCGCGGAACACGATCGCGACCGGGCAGTCCGGCCCATAGAACGGCGTCAGCTCCGAGACGACCTGGTCGATCACATGGATCGAGAGATGGATCGCCAGCGTCGCTCTCGTCGCTGCGAACCGGCTGAGCGTCTCTCGCTCCGGCATGGCCGAGGCGCGGCCCGAGGTCCGCGTCAGCACCAGCGACTGCGCCACGCCCGGCAGCGTCAGCTCGCGCTTCAGCGCCGCGGAGGCGGCGGCAAAAGCCGGCACGCCGGGCGTCACCGTGTAGGGAATGCCCAACCCGTCGAGGCGGCGCATCTGCTCCCCGCAGGCGCTCCAGATCGAGAGGTCGCCGGAATGCAGCCGCGCCACGTCCTGCCCGGCGTCGTGGGCCGCCTGCATCTCGGCGAGGATCGCGTCGAGGTCGAGCGGCGCGGTGTCGATTATGCGTGCGCCCGCAGGGCACCAGTCGAGCATCACCCTGGGGATCAGCGAGCCGGCATAGAGACAGACCGGCGATGCCGCAATCAGGTCGCGCCCGCGCAGGGTGATGAGGTCGGGCGCGCCGGGGCCGGCTCCGATGAAATGCACCGTCACGACGCTGCCCTCGCCAGCGCGCAGGTGACGCGCGCGGTCGCGATGCGCGGCTGGATCAGCACCCCGCCCGGCCCTGCGGCAGCGAGCGCGGCGGCCTCCGCCACCGATCCGACGCCATAGAGCGAGGCGATCCGGGTCGAGCGCGTCGCGCAGGACGCCTCGAAACCTTTGAGCGCCTCGTCGGGAATGGCGACGAGTTCGGCCTGGCGCGCCTTGGCGAGCGCCAGCAGGCCGGGCTCGGAGCTGCGGGCGGCGAGCGTGGCAATGCGCGGCAGCGCCGCCTGCGCAAGTCCCGCCGCAGCCAGCGCTCGGTCGAGACATTCGGCGATGTCGGCCTCGGACGTATCCGGCCGCAGGCCGATGCCGGCGATAAGGCGGCCCGCGCTCACGGCTTCACCACGCGCCATTGCGTCACCGGCATCACCGTCCGCCAGCCATGCAGCGGGCCGACCCTGTCGAGATGGGCGACGCCGAGCCGGCGGAGCGATCCACCATGGCTCTGGAACAGCGCGGCAAGCCGAGCCTCGCCCTCCAGCGTCACGACATTGGCGACGAGCCGGCCGCCGGGCCTTAGCGCAGCCCAGGCCGCCTCGAACACATCGTCATCGCCGATGCCGCCGCCGATGAAGACGGCGTCCGGCGCAGGCTGCCCCGCAAGGCTCGCCGGGGCCGCACCCTCGACGATCTCGACCGGCAACGCGCCGAGCGCCAGCCGGTTGACGGCGATGCGCTGCGCCCGCTGAGGCTTCTCCTCGAAGGCGATGGCGCGATTGCGCCGATGGCGCAGGCACCATTCCAGCGAGATGGAGCCCGAGCCCGCTCCGACATCCCAGAGCAATTCCCCGGCGCGGGGCGCGAGCCCCGACAGCGTGATGGCGCGGATGTCGGCCTTGGTGATCTGGCCGTCATGGGAAAACCAGTCTTCGTCGAGGCCCGTCGCCAGCGGCAGGATGCGGGCCTCGAAGCCGGCCGCCACCTCCAGCGCAATCAGATTGAGAGGGTCGACGCCGTCGAGGTCGAACGCCTCGGCTGCCGTCGAGCGGATGCGCTCGCGCGGCCCGCCCAGCGCCTCCAGCACGGTCAAGCTTGAGCCCGCCATCCCGCGCTCCGCCAGCAGGCCCGCGAGCTTTGCCGGCGTCGAGCCGTCCCATGACAGCGCGAGCACGCGCGCGCCCGGCTGCAGATACGGCACGATCCGCTCCAGCGCGCGGCCATGCAGCGAGACCAGCGCGCATTCTGCCTGCGCCCAGCCGAGCCGCGCGCAGGCGAGCGAGAAGGACGAGGCTAGGGGGAACACCAGCATTTCGGTTGCCGGCACGATCTCCGCAAGCTGCACGCCGACGCCGTAATGGAACGGATCGCCCGAGGCGAGCACGCAGACACGCCGGCCGCGCCGCGACAGGATAACTGGAAAAGCCTCGGTGAGCGGGCTCGGCCAGGCCAGTGTCTCGGCATGGAGCGGGCCAGCCAGAGCCAGATGCCGCGCCCCGCCGACCACGAGTTCGGCTGCATCCAGCGCGGCCTCGGCCGCGCGCGACAGGCCGGCGCGGCCATCCTCTCCGATCCCGACGAGGCTCAGCCATGGTGCCGCCGCAACCGCGCTCGACAGGGTCGGCGATTCAGGCGAGAACATCGACATGACCGTCCTCATCCTCGGCGGCACGAGCGAAGCAGTCGCGCTGGACCAGCATCTCGCTGATCAGGCCCCCGACATTCGCGCCATCGTCTCGCTCGCGGGCCATACCTCCGACCCCCGGCCGCTGAACCTGCCCGTTCGCGTCGGCGGGTTCGGCGGCATCAGTGGCCTGCGCCGCTATCTGGCGGAGGAGGGCGTCGTCGCCGTCGTCGATGCGACGCATCCCTTCGCGGCGATCATGCCCTATCACGCTGAGGCTGCCTGCAAGGCCGAGAACGTGCCGCTGCTCGCGATCCGGCGCCAGCCATGGCGACCGCGCGACGGCGACCGCTGGCGCTCGGTTCTCGACATGGAGGCGGCCGTCGCGGCGCTGGGGCCCCAGCCGAAGCGCGTCTTCCTCACGGTGGGCCGGCTCGAACTGCCGGCCTTCGCCGATGCCCCTCAGCATCGCTATCTGGTCCGCGTTATCGAGCCGATCGGCGACAGGCTGCCGCTGCATGAGGTCACGGTGATCCAGCAGCGCGGCCCCTTCCATGCCGATGACGAGGCGGACTTGATGCAGCGCGAAGGCGTCGAGATTCTCGTCACCAAGAATTCCGGCGGCGAGGCCACCGTCGGCAAGCTGGTCGCGGCGCGCCGGCTCGGGCTCCCGGTGATCATGGTGGAGCGGCCGCCCAAGCCCGATGTCGAATGCGTCGACCATATCGATCAGGTCCTGCCCTGGCTGGTGGCGCAGGGGCTCTTCGTCACCGAGCGCGGCGTATAAACCCAAGGGTCCGCATCCTCGCGGACGATCAGCCGTGTCGCGGACGCGCCGATCATCACGAGCGTCGCCATGTCGGCCGTGCCGGCCTGCGCGATCGCATCGGTTAGTGTCAGCACCCGGAGGGCCTCGTCCGGCCGCCCGACGGCGCGGGCGAAGATCACCGGCGTATCGGCCGCGCGGTGCTGCGCCGCCAGTTCCAGCGCCGCGCCGAGCTGCCAGGGTCGCGCCTTCGAAATCGGGTTGTAGAGGCAGATCACGAGATCGGCCGCGAGCACCGCTTGCAATCGGGCGGTCACCACCTCCCAGGGCTTGAGATTGTCCGACAGCGAGATCGCGCAGAAATCGCCGCCGAGCGGCGCACCGGCCTTGGCGGCCGCGGCCAGCATCGCGGTGATGCCGGGCTCGACCGTGATCGGAATGGTCCGCCAGACGGCATCGCCGGCCTCCAGCGCCTCGAACACGGCCGCCGCCATGGCGAAGACGCCGGGGTCGCCGCCCGAGACGACGGCGACCTTGTGGCCGCTCGCCGCCAGCGAGAGCGCATGGCTGGCGCGGAAAAGCTCGACGCGGTTGTCGGAGGCGTGTTTCGTTGCGCCCGCGCGCGCCGGAATGCGATCGAGATAGGGCCCGTAGCCGACGAGATCGGTCGCCGCGTCCAGCGCGGCCTGCGCCGCCTGCGTCAGCCAGCGCTCCGGGCCGGGGCCCAAGCCCACGATGGTGAGTGACCCGGTCACAGCCGCCGTCCTTCGCCGGGCACCAGCACCATCGAAAAGTACGGCGCCTCGTCGTCGGGCTTGTCGTCGAGCCGGCTCACGACCTGCCCCGCCATGGTGGCGCGCTCGACATAGATCGCGCGGTGGACGAGGCCCGCGATCTTCAGCGCGCGCCGCACCTTCGGCAGATTGCGGCCAAGCTTCATGATCACGGCGGCATCCGTATCGACAAGGCGGCGCACCAGTTCGGCCTCGGGCAGCGTTCCCGGCAGCACGCTCAGAACGTCATCGCCCCAGGTGATCGGCGCGTTCGCCCGCGTCCAGGCCCCGGCCATGCCGGTGACGCCGGGGACCACTTCCGTCGGAAACCGATGCGCCAGACGCCGCCAGAGATGCATGAAGGAGCCGTAGAAGAAGGGGTCGCCGTCGCAGAGCACGGCAAGCGTACGTCCGGCCGCCATCTCCGCGGCGAGCCGCTCGGCGGCGGCGTCGTAGAAGGCGGCGATCGGGCCGTCATAGGCCTCGTCGCCGACGGCGGCTTCGGTCGTGACCGGGAAGGCGAGTTCGATCTCGCGCGCCGGATCGGGCGGCACGATCGCATCGGCCGTGACGCGGGCGTTGCCGCGCCGGCCGCGCTTGCAGAAATGCACCAGCCGGTCGGCCTTGAGGATCAGGTCGCGGGCGCGCACGGTCATATAGTCGGGGTCGCCGGGGCCGAGGCCCACGCCGAACAGGAGAATTTTGGCCGGCTCAATCGTCACCGGCTCATTCCTTCTCTTGCGCCAGCGCGTTGACGGCGGCGGCCGCCATCGCCGAGCCGCCGCGCCGGCCATGCACCACGATGAAGGGCGCGCGGCCGTCGTCCGCCAGCGCCTGCTTGGATTCGGCCGCGCCGACGAATCCGACCGGGATGCCGATGACAGCGGCAGGCAGTGCAGCGCCCTCGTCGAACATCTCGAGCAGCCGGAACAAGGCGGTCGGCGCATTGCCGATCACCACAACCGCGCCCGCCAGATGCGGTCGCCACAGCTCCATCGCGGCGGCCGAGCGTGTCGCGCCCATCTCGGTGGCCAGCGCCGGCGTGCGGGCATCGTCGAGCGTGCAGATGACGTCGTTGCCCGCCGGCAGACGCGCGCGGGTCACGCCGTTGGCGACCATTTTCGCGTCGCACAGGATCGGCGCGCCGGCCCGCAAGGCGGCTTCCGCGCGCGCCACGAAGTCGCCCGACATGGCGACGTCCTTTGGCAAATCGGTCATGCCGCAGGCATGGATCATCCGCACCACCACGCGTGCCTCTGCAGGCGAAAAGCGCACGAGGTCGGCCTCGGCCCGGATGATCGCGAAGGAGCGCTCATAGATCGCGGCCCCGTCCTGGATGTAGTCGTAACGCGTGCTCAAACACTCTGTCCTATTGACCTGGTCCCATAGTCCCGCGCCCGCTCAGGCGGGTGAAAAGCTCCTGTCCCGGCCGCAGTCGCGCCAGAATGGCCGGCAGGTCAAGCGTGGCGATGGGCTTGTCCCGCGTCGTCCCCGCGACGATGACGTCGTAGCCGCCCTCGCGCCCGACCAGTGTCAGGCCGGATGCACCGGTATGGGCGCAGGATTTGACGCAGGCCGAGACGTGGATGCTCGCGCCTGCGGCGAGCAGCGGCGCGGCGGCCTCCGCCAGCGCGGCCGCGTCCGCCATCGCGTTGCTGTTCGCGCGCAGGCATGCCGGCTTGCCGGCGCAGGCCTCGATGGAAAGGCGCGGATCGTCGGGATCGACGATCAGGCCGAGTTCGGCCGCGACCGCCAGCAGCGGCCCTGCTGCGGCTGGCTGCAGCCCCGAGAAGGCCAGCCCACGCCAGGGCGAGAGCCTGAGCGTGGACGCACCGGCCCGCAACGCGGCTTCGCCGAGGCGATGGAGCGTTCCCGCATCGCTGCGTCCGAATGGCAGGCCGATCAGCGCCGCGTGGCCATGAGCGGTGACGAAACGCCCGGCGCGTCGTGGTGCAGGGCGCGCGGCGGGCGGGGTCGTCGGCGTCAGCCCAGTCGCGCCGATCATCTCGTCCAACAGCGTCGGCGGCAGGTCGCGCAGCCGCCTGATCGTATCGGGGTCGCGGCGGCGATGCGCGGCGAAGGCGGAGAGGAGTTCGGCTACCCGCTCCAGCGCGCGTGCGGTCGCGACCGGCCCGAGCCAGCGCTCATCCGGCAGTCCGATCGCGACCGTCTCGCGATCGACCGCCACGACGCGCAGGTCGCAGGCAAAACCGTCGAGCGAGAGCGGCCCGCCATCATCGATGATGACGAGAGCTTTTGCCGGAAGGCCGGGGATCAAGCGTCCGGCGCGCTCGATCGCGTCGGCGAGCGAAGGCGCGTCGATGAGCGCGCCACCCTGTCCCCTTCCCCCCGCTTGCGGTGGGGAAGGGTTAGGGATGGAGGGGCGTGCGGAACTTGGCTCGACGCCAGTCTCAGCCTGTCTTCCTTGTCTCTGCCTCCCCCCCCGGCCCTCCCCGCCGCAATCGGCGGGAGGGGGCAGAGGCGCGACCAGCGTCAGCCGCTGCGGCCCGTCGCCGTCATGCTCCTCGACCAGCCGCTCGGCCAGCAGCGTCGCGACCAGTTCCGGATGCGTGGCGAGGCTCACGCCCCTGAGCTGGAGATTGGCGCGCGCCGAAATCTCGACCAGCCCGTTGCCGTACTTCCGGGCGAGCCCGGCGATGCGGATGAGTTGCGCCGGCGTCAGAACGGCGCGGGGCGGATGCAGGCGCACGAGCCAGCCATCGCCGGTCTCCATCGGTTTGAGCGCGCTCGGGCACCAGCCGCGCCGCAGCGCCTCGGGCGAGAGCGCATTCATGCGGCCGCCTCGCGCGCCAGGAACGCGCCCACCGAATTGCGTCGGCTCATCCATAGCCCGCGCCGCTCGGCTTCCGCGAGGCGAGACCGGATCGCGGCGGCGGCCGGTGCGTTGGCGGCCTCAAGCGTGCTCCAGACCTGCGCATCGGCGCACCAGGCGTCGAAGACGGCGTCGAACAGCCCGTCGGCGACTGCGTCCGTGCTGGCGGCGAAGACGAAAAGCGTATCGACGGCTTCGGCCAGCTCCGCCGCGCCGCGCCAGCCATGGGCGAGCTGGCCCGCGATCCAGCGCGGATGCGTCAGGCGGCCATGGACGATCCGTGCGATGTCCTCCGGCAGGGTCCGCGCCCGGGGGGCTTCTGGATTGGACGTATCGAGGCTGTAGAGCGCGGGCGCGGCCTCCAGCGAACGCGCCGCCGCAGCAAGCCCGCCGATCGCATCGGCGGCGCTCGACGCCTCCAGGATGTCGCGCCCGGCCGTGTCGCTGACATGGATGAAGGCCTGCGCCGCGCGAATGCGCCCTGCGAAGCCCGCATCGGCGGCCGCCTGCCCCTCGCGCCCGCCATAGGCATGGCTGGAGGCAGCGAGATAGGCTTGCGCCAGCTCGTCGCGGGTCTGCCACTCGCCATCGAGCGCGCGGTCGGCCATGGCGGCCCCGTAGCGGCCGGGCGCGGCTCCAAAAATGCGCGGGCCGGCCTCGCCGCGTCGGCGCGCGGCGGCGGGCTCGTTCCACTCGTCGGGTTCGTCGAGTTCCGCAACAGCACGCGCGGCGGCGTCGATGAGCGCGATCTGGTCCGGAAATGTGTCGCGGAACGCGCCCGAGATGCGGATCGTCACGTCGAGGCGCGGATGGTCGAGTTTGGGCTGCGGGATGACCGCAAACCCCGTCACCCGCGTCGAGGCGTCATCCCAGAGCGGATTGACGCCCATCAGCGACAGCGCATGGGCGATGTCCTCGCCGCCCGAGCGAAGAGTTGGCGAGGCCCAGAGATCCATCACGATCCGGCGCGGATAATCCCCCTGGTCCTGCAGGTGGCGTGCGATCACGGCCTGTGCTGCGCGCGTGCCGAGCCGCGCCGCCGCGCGCGTCGGAATTGCGCGCGGGTCGAGGGTCGAGAGGTTGCGGCCGGTCGGCAACACATCGGGCCGGCCGCGATGCGGCGAGCCGGCGGGGCCGGGCGGCACGAAGCGCCCGTCGAGTGCGCGCAGCAGGTTTTCGCGTTCGTGCATTGCCGAAACCGGGTCTTCCACTGACCGCCCGAAAACGTGCAACCCGTCGCGGAAGGGCAGTTCCGTGATATCGCAGAGCTGGGCATCGAGCCGCGTCAGCGCCTCGCTTATGTCCATGCCCGGCGTGACGCCGCAGGCCTCGCTCAGGCCGGCGGCCTGCGCCCGGTCCAGAATCTCGCGCGCGACGATCGCCGCCCGGCGCGGGTCCATCACCTGCGCCTGCGAAAACTCCTCGACGAGATCGCGCAGCAGCGCGACCTCGCCGCCTGCCCCCGTCTCGGCCAAGGGAGGCGGGAGATGGCCGAGCGTGATCGCGCAGAGCCGGCGTTTGGCGGGGGCGGCCTCGCCGGGGTCGTCGACCACGTAAGGATAGACCACCGGAAGCCCCTGCGTGACGAGGCGCGGCCAGCAGGCGGAAGACAGCGCCACCGCTTTGCCCGGCAGCCATTCGGTCGTGCCATGGGTCCCGAGATGAATCAGAGCGTCGATGCGGGCCGTCTCCCGCAGCGCCCGGTAGAAGGCGAGATAGCCATGGCAGGGCGGGGCGTCGGGGTCGTGATAGCGCGCCTTGCGGTCGGGCGTGGCGTCGCGGGGCGGCTGGAGCGCGACGGTGAGATTGCCGCGTATGACGACGCGGAAGCGGAAGGTCTCGCCGTCGCAGGCGAGGTCGGCGGCCGGGTCGCCATGGGAGGCGATCAGCGCGTCGCGGGCGGCGGCCGGAATGGTGGCGAGCCAGGCGCGGTAGGCGGAGAGCGGCAAAGCCAGATCGGCTGGGCCTGCGGTAAGCCTCTCCATCAGCGCGGATGCATCCTTGCCGTCATTGCGAGCGGAGCGAAGCAATCCAGAGGTCGGCGTGAGACGCTGGATTGCTTCGCTCCGCTCGCAATGACGGGGATCGACGTCATAACCCGCCTCCGCCAGCAGCGCATCGATTGCCGCGACGCTCGCGGGCGTGTCGAGCCCGACCGCGAAACCGGCCCGGCCGCCGCGTGCGGGATAGTCCGACATCACCAGCGCGAGTCTGCGTTCGCCGACAGACTTCCCGGCCAGCGCGATCCAGCCTGTGGCGAGGTCGGCCAGCGCCGCGACGCCGTCGGGATCGGGCACCAGCCGGCGGATCGTCAGTCCGGTCGCGGCGTCCTTGGCATCCGCCTTGAAGGCGACCGGAACAGCCCCGATCCGCCCGTCGAATTCCGGCAGCGCCACCTGCATGGCGAGATCGACGGCGGAGAGCCCGCGCGGCGAGGCGGTCCAGGCCTCGCGCGCGCTGCCGACGGGCACTGCCTGCAGGATCGGACAGTCGGCGGCGTCGAGCACGAAGCCCTGACCGTCGCGCGCGGAGAAGGCCGTTGTGGTGACGATCAGCGTAGGCTTGCGGAGCGCGATCAGCGCCGCGAGTTCGGATGTGACGGCCGTGTCTTTCAGGCTGGTCAGCGCGAGGACGAGCGGGGCGTGACCGTGCGCGGCAAGCGCAGCCGAGAGCGACTGCGCCATGGCGGCGTCGCCCGCCGTGACGCCCGAGCGGTACACCAGGATGGGAATGAGGGCGCTATCGGCGGGCAGGGCGGCGAGCGCCGAGCGCCAGTCGAGCGGGGAGTCATCGGGGCTGAGTGCGAAGAGTGGTGGCAGCGGGATAGGCGAGAGATCGAGAGGTCGGAGCGATTCCTCATCCGTCCCGGCTTCGCCGGGCCACCTTCTCCCGCAAAGGGAGAAGGGAAACACGATGCCGGTTCTTCCCTTCTCCCCTTGCGGGAGAAGGTGGCGCGAAGCGCCGGATGAGGGGTCGCACCGAGCAAGCAGAACACGCTCGATCCCCCCCAGCAGCCGGCGCATGTTCTCGACGCCGCCGGGCTGGAAATACCCAAGCAGAGCCTCCGCACAGGTCTCCGGCACAGTGCCGTACTCCGCCAGCCTGACATCTGCGCGGTCGTCTCCCGGCAGCACCGCCAGCGCCACGCCCTGCGCCCGGCAGATCTCCGCCAGCCGCTCCACGCCATAGCGCCAGTAGTCGAGCCCGCCGAGGCAGCGGACCAGCACAAAGCGCGACGTCGCCACCGTCTTCTCGACCAGCAGATCGAGCGAAAGCGGGTGCCTCAGCCGCCGCAGCGAGGCCAGCCGGACCGACAGCCCGCTGTCGCGCGCGGCCACCGCGAGCGCCGAAAGGTCGCTGTCGGCGTAGGAGAGCACCAGCACATCCCCCGGCGGCAGATCGAGATCGACGGCGTCCTCGCCGTCGTCGAGCCTGATCTCGCTGGTCGGGAGAAGGTGCATGGGCTCGATGTCACCCGTTCAGCGCAGCCGCGACCGCCGCCTGGTCGAAACCTTTGAGGCCGATCACCACGAGCCTGCCGTCGCGTGCTTCGCCAGCGCCCCACGCGCGGTCGAAATGATGCCCGACGCGCTGGCCGACGCCCTGCACCACAAGCCGCATCGGCTTGCCCTGAACGGCGGCGAAACCCTTGAGCCGGAGCACGCCCTCGGCTTGCGCCGCCTTCGCGACGCGGGCGGCCAGCGCCTCGGGCGAGACCGTCTCGGGCAGCGGAAAATTCACGCTGTCGAAATCGTCATGGTCGTGGTCCTCGCCTTCGCCGTGATGCGAGGGGCGCGCCGCGAGGTCGGCCTCGGCGGCCGCGCCAAGTCCCACGATCAGCGCCGGCTCGACCTTGCCATGGCTCGTCTCGACGATCTTGATTGCCTTGGGCAGATGTTGCGCGATCTCCGCCTTGACCCGCGCCCGTCCCGCCTCGTCGACGAGGTCGCTCTTGTTGAGCAGGATCAGGTCGGCGCACAGGATCTGGTCCTCGAACACCTCCTCCAGCGGGTTGTCGTGCTCCACCGAGGCGTCCTGCGACGCCTGAGCGGCCATCGCGTCCGGATCGTCGGCGAACTGACCCTCGGCGACGGCCGGCCCGTCGATCACGGCGATGACGCCGTCGACTGTGACGCGCGCCCGGATCGCCGGCCAGTTGAAGGCCGTGACCAGCGGTTTTGGCAGCGCCAAGCCTGAGGTCTCGATCAGGATATGTTCGGGCGGATTGGCGCGGTTCAGGAGCTTTTCCAGCGCCGGCACGAAATCATCCGCGACGGTGCAGCAGATGCAGCCATTGGGCAGTTCGACAACGTCGTCCTCGCTGCAGCCTTCGATGCCGCAGCCTTTCAGGAACTCGCCGTCGAAGCCGAGATCGCCGAACTCGTTGACGAGCACAGCCAGCCTCTTGCCCTGCGCGTGCTCGAGCAGATGGCGCACCAGCGTGGTTTTGCCCGCGCCGAGGAAGCCGGTGATGATCGTGCAGGGGGTCTTGGTGAGGGCAGGTGAGGTCACGGGGTTCTCGCAAGCGGAAGGGGAGGAATGCGCGCCACGACGCCCTTGCGGATCGCCTCGGCGCGCTCGCGCCAGGGTACGATGCCGTCGGTCGTCTCGCGGTACTGGCGCGCGAAGGTGAGCAGCGTTGCGGCCCCGGCGTCGGGGTCGAGATCGCCATAGATGTAGGTCCAGCGTCCCGCCCCGGTCAGCGCAACCGTGCAGGGCCGCTTGCACACCGACAGGCACTCGACTGTCTCGACGGCGATATCGGTATTGTCGCCTTCGGCCAGAGCCGCACCGAGAGCGGCGGCCAGAATTGCGCCGGGACGCGCCGAATCGGGCTCGCCGCCGACGGCGCGGCAGCTTGCACAAACGAGAATGCGCACCGTGTCCGCGCCCGTCTCCGGGCGCGGCCTTTGCAGGGCGTCGGTCATGGCTGGTTGCGGCTCAGGCCGCGCCGGGAAGCGCCGAGGCCAGGAACACGACGCCGACCACGGCGAGCCCGGCCGCGATCGCGCGCAGCGGCAGCGGCGAGCCGCTTTCGGCGGAGAACAGGCGGCGCGCCAGCAGGGTGGCGCCGACCATGACGGCCGCCTGAATCGCGACGAGGCCGACCAGATAAGCCCCGACGACGAGACGGTCCGCGCCGATGATGGCCTCCGCCAGCGTATGGCCATGGGCGAAGCCGGCGGCCGCGAAGAGCGTGCCGATCGCCGGCAGCGGCAGCGCCGGCCGCCAGATCGCGAGTGCCGCGATCAGGATGACGCTGGCCGCGACGAGGAGTTCGCCCGCCGGCAGGTCGATGCCGCGCATATGCACGAAGGCGCCGACCCCCATGCCGACGATCCAGAGCACGGGCAGCATCAGCGTGCCCGAGGCGAAGCGGCTGGAGACCAGCCCGACCGCGATCAGGGCGGCGAGATGGTCGAGCCCGAGGATGGGGTGGCCGAGGCCGGACAGCAGGCCCTCGCTCACGGTCGACGGCGTCACGCCGCCCATCGGATGGTGAGCCAGCGCGGGGGAGGCCGAGAGCGCGGCCAAGGCGAGGGCAGGCAGAAAACGTGCAAGGTGCAGGCGGGCGAGCAGCGTCATCGTGGTCATCTCCGTCAAAGGCAGCCAGCCTTGCGGCCGGCCAACGCTCCCACAGACGGAGCCGCGCGCCCAAAGCGGCCGCACGGACACAGCCGCCGTCGGAACACCCCGTCCGATGGGCCCATGAGAAGCAGTCTCGACGGCAGGTCTCCTGGCTCGCGGGTCTAAGACCTCTCGCCGCCTTCCCGGAATCGCTCCCAGTGGCCGATGGCGCGAGGCTCGCCGCTTACAGTTGCGGGGGCAGCCACGGCATTTCACCGCGTTCCCTTTTCACCCCGTTGCCGGGGCACCGTCGTGCATGATCATTAGCCATGTGCGGGCTGGTGTGCAATGCAACTCGCTCGCTTCTTCCCGACCCTTATCCTGAGGAGCCGCGAAGCGGCGTCTCGAAGGATCGTCCAGCGCGCACTGGAGGCTCCTTCGAGACGAAGCCTGCGGCTTCTCCTCAGGATGAGGGTTTGTTTCGTCACGGGCCGCCACGATGCAGGACCTCCCCCATCTCACTCTCGTCCTCGGCGGCGCGCGCTCCGGCAAGAGCCGGCATGCCGAGGCGCTGGTCGAGGCTCTGCCCGCGCCCTGGACCTATATCGCCACCGCGCAGGCCTGGGACGACGAGATGGCGGTTCGCATCGCCGAGCATCGGCTCCGGCGTTCCGCCGACTGGATCACGGTCGATGCGCCGCTCGACTTGGCAGACGCGATTCGCGGGGCTCCGCGGGCCCGTCCCATGCTCGTCGATTGCCTGACGCTCTGGCTCACCAATCTCATGCTCGCCGAACGCGATACCCTTGCCGCCTGCGACGACCTGATCGCCGCCTGCGCAGCCGCCGCCAGCCCCGTCGTTCTCGTCTCCAACGAGGTCGGTCTGGGCATCGTGCCCGACAACGCGCTCGCCCGGCGTTTCCGCGACGAGTCCGGCCGGCTGCACCAGCGCCTTGCGGCGCGGGCCGGGCGCGTGGTCTTCATGGTCGCGGGACTACCGATGCAGGTGAAGTGATGACGACGGATGCCGACGAGGCCGCCCGCCACAAGGCGAAGATGGTCAAGCGCAAGGCGGTGCAGGACGCCGAGGTCGCCTCGAAAACGGTCGAAAAAGGCCTGCTGATCGTCAACACCGGCCCCGGCAAGGGCAAATCGACCGCCGCCTTCGGGCTGATGCTGCGCGCGCTCGGCCATGGCTGGCGCGTCGGCGTGGTGCAGTTCGTCAAGGGCGCCTGGGAGACCGGCGAGCGCAGGGCGCTCGACGCTTTCGGCGAGCGGATCGCCTGGCACACCATGGGCGAGGGCTTTACCTGGGAGACGCAGGACAAGGCCCGCGACATCGCCGCCGCCGGGCGCGCATTTGAGAAGGCGAAAGAGCTGATGGCCGACGAGACGATCCGCCTGATCGTGCTCGACGAACTCAACATCGCGCTGCGCTACGACTATCTGCCGCTCGCCGATGTCGTGGCCGCGCTGTCGGCCCGCCGCACCGATCTCCACATCGTCGTCACCGGCCGCAACGCCAAGCCGGAGCTGATCGCGGCCGCTGACCTCGTCACCGAGATGACGCTGGTCAAGCACCACTTTGCCGCCGGCGTGAAGGCGCAGGCGGGGATCGAGTTCTGATCAGGCCGCCGCCAGCCTGACGCGGCCGACAGCCATCGCGGTCGCGGCCTGCGTCGGTTCGACCACCGGGATGCCCAGCGCCTCCTCCAGCGGCCGCCGGAAGCGGGCCATGCCGGCGCAGCCCATCACCACGACATCGGCATGGTGGACATCGCGCAGCGTCTTGGCCGTCGCGGTCATGCGCTCCAGCGTCTTCTCCTCGTTCGACAGCTCGGTCACGCCCATCCCGATCGAGAGGTCGCCGGCGAAGCGCGCCATCACGCCCATCGCGCCGAAATAGCGCAGATGGCGCGGGATCGAGGTCGGCAGGATCGCGATCACGCCGAAGCGCTGGCCGAGCGTCAGCGCCTGCAGCACGCCCGATTCCGCGATCCCGAGCACCGGCCGCCGGCTCTGCTCGCGCAAGGCATGCATGCCGGGGTCGGAAAAGCAGGCGACGACGAAGGCCGCCGCCTCGTTCTCGAGCCCGGCCGCCCGCTTCAGCAGCGGACCTATGACCCCGTCGACATCGCGTTGCGACTGGATGCCGGGCGGGCCCTCGGCCAGCGTCAGGCATTCGATCGCCGGGCCGTCGCTCGAGCGCAACGGCTCGACGGCCTTGTCGATGCCGGCCGTGACGGCTTCCGTCGAGTTCGGGTTGATGACGAAGATGGTGCCGGACATGGGTGGTTCCGTTCAACTTGGTGGATGAGGGCGGAGTTGGCTCTCGCGAAGCGCCAGGCGCATCAGTACAGCTTCGCCCCGAAATTGCGGCCTTCGTCGAACTCCGGCGACAACCGCCCCGTCGGCTTCGTCGCCTCGCCGGCCGCGCGCAGCATCAGCCGGCCCGACCCGGCGGCAGCTCGCAGCGCGCCGTCCTCGACCACGATCTCGCCGCGCCGCAGCACCGTCTCCGGCCAGCCGGTGATGGTCCGTCCCGCGAAGGGGTTGTAGCCGGTGTTGTCGTGCAGATCGTCGGCCAGCGTCACCTTTCGCTCCGCATCCCAGATCGCGATATCGGCATCCATCCCGATGGCGAGCGATCCCTTCCCGGGCAGGTCGTAGATCTGCGCCGGGGCGGTCGCGGTCAGCTCGACGAATTTGCGCAAGCCGAGCTTCCCCTTCGAGACCATCGCGTCGAACAGCACCGGCAGCCGCATCTCCAGCCCCGGCATGCCGTTGGCGATCTGCTTGAAGCCGGGGTTCGGACCGGCCGAGAGCTTGCCGCTCTCGTCGAAGCGATAGGGCGCATGGTCGGAGGAGAGGATCTGCAGGTCGCCCAGCGCCAGCGCCTGCCACAGCGCCTCCTGGTCGGCGGCCTCGCGCTGCGGCGGCGAGCAGACCCATTTCGCGCCCTCGATGCCGGGCCTGTCGAGCTCGGCCGCCGTCATCAGCAGGTAGTGCGGGCAGGTCTCCGCATAGATCTTGACGCCCCGCCCGCGCGCCTCGCGGATCACTTTGGCGCCCTCGGCGGTCGAGACGTGAAAAATACAGATCGGCTGGTCGAGCAGTTCCGAAAACGCGATCAGCCGGTGGAAGGCCTCGACTTCGGCCGCGCGCGGATGGCTGACGGCATGGTACTTCGGCGCGACATAGCCGCGCTTGGTCAGCCGCTCGCCCATCCATTTCAGCAGCCCGTGATTCTCGGCGTGGACGCAGACCAGCGCTCCGGCTTGCCGCGCGGCGAGCATCACGTCGAGCAGTTGCTGGTCGTCGACCTGAACGGCGTCATAGGTCATGAACACCTTGACCGAGCGGTGCCCGGCCGAAATCAGCGCCCGCAGGTCGGTGGCGATGGTCTGCTCGTCGGGGTTCGCCACCATCAAATGGAAGGCGTAGTCGACGATCGCGCCCTTTTTCGCCAGCGCCGCGTAATCGCTGACGGTGGTCGCGAGGCTCTTGGCCCGATGCTGCGCGGCGAACGAGATCACCGAGGTCGTGCCGCCGAAAGCGGCCGAGCGCGTCGCGGTCTCGAAGGTGTCGGCATTCATCAGCCCGCCGCCCGACAATTGCTCGATATGGCAATGCGCATCGACGCCGCCCGGCAGCACGAGCTTGCCCGAGGCGTCGATCTCGCTCGCGCCGGTCGGAAGACCTTGCCCGATCGCCGCAATCGTCTCGCCCCTGATGCCCAGATCTGCCCTGAACACATCGGACGCAGTCGCGAGCGTACCGCCGCGGATGACGATGTCGTAGGCAGGCGTCGGCATGGCTTGGTCTTCTCCTCGTATGCGTGATGCGTGCAGTATGCGCGAGGCTGTGATTTTGGCCACGGGTTTGCGCGAATGACGGGGCTGCGTCGATGCAAGGCGCTCGCCAGGATTGCGTCGTCGGGCCGTCGTCGCGCGGCTTGACAGCGCGCCTCGCGATAAGCTCACCTCCGGAAAGCCAGACGCCCGGCGGCTCGAGGAGCCGGCCCCAGGAGAGCGTGCGGCAGGGAAACGTTCGGGAGACATCGCCGTGATCGCACGCATGCTTGTTGCCGCCGGCCTGACGCTCGCCGCGTCCGCCGGCCTGTCCGCCGCCGCTTTCGCCCAGGCCAAGGGCCCCGTCATTGGGGTGAGCTGGTCGAACTTCCAGGAGGAGCGCTGGAAGACCGACGAGGCCGCGATCAAGGCCGCGATCGAGAAGGTCGGCGGCACCTATCTCTCGGCCGACGCGCAATCCTCGCCCGCAAAACAGCTCACCGATGTCGAGAGCCTGATCGCGCGTGGAGCCAAGGCGCTGATCGTGCTGGCGCAGGACGCGCAGGCGATCCGCCCGGCCGTGCAGAAGGCGGTCGACGAGGGCATCGCGGTCGTCGGCTATGACCGGCTGATCGAGATCCCGCAGGCCTTCTACCTGACCTTCGACAATGTCGAGGTTGGCCGGATGATGGGCCGCGAAATCCTCAAAGCGAAGCCCGAGGGCAACTACGTCTTCATCAAGGGCTCCTCGGCCGATCCCAACGCCGGCTTCCTGTTCCAGGGCTCGATCGAGGTGCTCAAGCCTGCCATCGACGCCGGCAAGATCAAGAATGTCGGCGAGGCCTTCACCGATGGCTGGCTGCCGGCCAACGCGCAGAAGAACATGGAGCAGTTCCTCACCCGCAACGCCAACAAGGTCGACGCAGTGGTGGCGGCCAATGACGGCACGGCCGGCGGTGCGATCGCGGCCATGGCGGCCCAAGGGCTCGCCGGCTCCGTGCCGGTCTCGGGCCAGGACGCCGACCGCGCCGCGCTGAACCGCATCGCGCTCGGAACGCAGACCGTGACGATCTGGAAGGACGCGCGCGAACTCGGCCGCAACGCCGCCGAAATCGCGATCAAGCTCGCCGGCGGCGCCAAGCTGACCGAGGTCGCGGGCGCGACCGCCTGGAACCAGGGCCCGTCCAAGCAGGCGATGACGGCCTTGTTCCTCAAGCCCGTGCCGGTGACCAAGGACAACCTCAAGGTCGTGATCGACGCCGGCTGGGCTCCGAAGTCGGCGGTGTGCCAGGGCGTCGCGGCCGGCAAGGTCGCCGCTTGTGACTGAGACGGCCCCGGCGTCGGCAACCCCGGCGCAGGAATCGCCGGCGCAGGCCCGGTCGCTCGCCGACCGTATGCGCGAGATCGAGGTCGATCCGCGCATGATCGGCATGGTCGCGGCTTTGGCCGTGATCTGGCTCGGCTTCAACTGGCTCTCGGGCGGGGCCTTCCTGACGCCGCGCAACCTCTGGAACCTGCTGGTCCAGACGGCCTCGATCGCCGTCATGGCCTGCGGGATGGTGCTGGTCATCGTGACCCGCAACATCGACCTCTCGGTCGGCTCGATGCTCGGCTTCGTCGGCATGGTCGTCGGCCTCGTACAGGTCCGGCTGCTGCCCGAGATCTGGGGCTTCGAGCATCCGCTGACCTGGATCGTCAGCCTCACTGTCGCGATCGGGCTCGGCGGCATGCTCGGCATGTTCCAGGGCGCTCTGATCGCCTATCTCGCCATTCCCTCCTTCATCGTTACGCTCGGGGGCCTTCTGGTCTGGCGCGGCGCGGCCTGGTGGGTCACGCAAGGCCAGACCATCGCCCCGATGGATTCGCGCTTCCGCCCGCTCGGCGGCGGCATCGAGGGTGCGATCGGAACTGGCGCCTCCTGGGCGATCGGCCTCGTCATCTGCGGGTTGATCCTTGCCGGCATCGTGCTGGCGCGTCGCCGCCGTCGCCGTTTCGGTTTCGCGCTGCGCCCGCTCTGGGCCGAGGGGCTGGTCGCCGGCGTCGCTTGCGGCGCGGTGCTGGTCACGGTCGCCATCGCCAACGCCTATCCGCTGCCGGCCGGCATTGCGCGCCGCCTGACAGAGGCGAAGGGGCTGGTCTGGCCGCCTGGCGGGCTGTTCATCGGCCATGGTCTGGCCGTGCCGGTGCTGCTGGCGCTGGCGGTCGGGGTCGCCATCACCTTTCTGACCACGCGGCTGCGCTTCGGACGCTATGTCTTCGCGATCGGCGGCAATCCCGAAGCGGCGCAGCTTTCCGGCGTCAACACGCGCAAGGTGCTGACGCTGGTTTACGGGCTGATGGGCGCGCTTGTCGGAATTTCCGCCTGCATCTCGACGGCGCGCCTCAACGCCGCGACGAATTCGGCCGGCCAGCTCGACGAGCTTTACGTCATCGCGGCGGCCGTGATCGGCGGCACCTCGCTTGCGGGGGGCGTCGGCACCATCGCCGGCGCGATGCTGGGCGCGCTCGTCATGCAGTCGCTCCAGTCCGGCATGGTGCTGATCGGGGTCGACACGCCGCTGCAGAACATCGTTGTCGGCCTCGTCCTCGTCGTCGCCGTCTGGCTCGACGGCATCTATCGCAAGCGGCTGGGGTGAGCGCGATGGCGGAAACCACCTCTGTCATTCCGGGGCTCGCGAAGCGAGAATCCGGAACCCACGACCGGGCGACCCCTCAAAGGAACACGCGTCGATCGCGCTCGCCCGGTCGTGGGTTCCGGGTTCGCTGCTGCGCAGCGCCCCGGAATGACAAGGAGGGCGCCCGCCCATGGACATGACCACGCCCCTGGTCGAGATGCGCGACATCTCCATTGCCTTCGGCGGCATCAAGGCGGTCGACGGCGCCAGCGTCGATCTGCATGCCGGCGAGGTCGTCGGCCTGCTCGGCCATAACGGGGCCGGCAAATCGACGCTGATCAAGATCCTGTCGGGGGCCTACAAGGCCGATGCCGGCGAGATCCGCGTCTCCGGAGAGCCGGTCGCGATCTCATCGCCGCGCGACGCCAAGAAACACGGCATCGAGACGATCTACCAGACGCTGGCGCTGGCCGACAATGTCGATGCCGCCGCCAACATCTTCCTCGGCCGCGAATTGCTGACGCCCTGGCTGACGCTCGACGACGCCACGATGGAATCGGAAACGCGAAAGGTGATGGGGCGGCTCAACCCGCATTTCCGCCGCTTCAAGGAGCCGGTCAAGGCGCTCTCGGGCGGCCAGCGCCAGTCGGTCGCGATCGCGCGCGCGATCTATTTCAACGCCCGCGTGCTGATCATGGACGAGCCGACGGCGGCGCTCGGGCCGGCCGAGACCAAGCAGGTCGCCGAGCTGATCCTGGAGCTGAAGAAGCAGGGCATCGGCATCTTCCTGATCAGCCACGATCTGCACGACGTCTTCGACCTCGCCGACCGCGTCAGCGTGATGAAGAACGGGCGGGTGGTCGGCACGGCCCGCGTCGCCGACGTGACGCAGGACGAGGTGCTGGGGATGATCATCTCGGGGAAGTGTCCGGCCGGCGCGACGCCGGGGCCGGGAGCGTTGCGGGGGTAGCGCCGACATGCCCCCTCTCCCCTTGCGGGAGAGGGTTGGGGTGAGGGGTCGGGCTGAGCTTTTCGTCATGCTCCGGCTTGTCCCGAGCACCCACGTTCTGAGCCGCAAAGACGTGGATGGCCGGCACAAGGCCCACCATGACGATAAAGGGAGCGACAACCCCTCATCCGTCTCGGCTTCGCCGAGCCACCTTCTCCCGCAAGGGGAGAAGGGGAGTTCCTTACTTCGCCTCCAGCAGCTCCTTCACCGAGAGCAGCACCAGCTCGTTGTCGTCGGCCTTCTTCGGGTCGCGCGACGACGAGAATGGCAGGTTGTTGTCGTTGCCGACGACGATGACGCCGTTCGCGCGATCCACCACGTCGACGTTCTCGATGGTGAAGAACGGGAAAGGCAGCACGCCGTCGATCGCGCCCTGCTTCGCTTTGCCGTCCGGGTCGGCGATCTTCATCAGGTCGATGAAGCCGATCTTGCGAACCGCCTTGCCGACATTGGCCTCGGTCATCTCGATCTTCACGACGCGCTTGAATTTCGCCAGATCATGGAAGCAGTCGGGTCCGCGCTGGCCCTGCGCGCAGGCCTTGTCGGCCGTGCCCTCGCCGTTGTCGCGTTCGATGATCAGCGCGGTCGTCGCGTCGATCATGTTGAAGTCGCCGATGGCGAGCCCGGCCTGCTCCAGCGGGAAGAACCAGAAGCGGCCGGTCCATTTTTCAGCCTGGACGTCGAACTCGAGGATGCGGAGCACCTCCTTGCCGTCACGCTGCTCGTTGCCCTTGGTGGCGTCGTCCCAGAGCGGGCCTTCCAGCAGCGGGTAGAGGAAGCGCCCGTCGGGCGACTGCGCCATGCCCTCATAGCCCTTGGAGCGGCGCACATTGAAGGCGACGGGCAGGTTCGGCGCGGCCGGCGTCGTCACGGCGAAATGGTCGGGCGAGCGGGCGGGCTTGCCCTCGACCATCGTCTCGAACACGGCCTCGACCTTGCCGGCAGCGTCGACGCGGATGAGATAGGGGCCGAACTCCTCGGCGATCCAGACCTTGCCGCCGACCGGCTGGATCGACTCAGGGTCGAAATCGGCACCGGTCAGGTAGCGCTTGTCGGTGCCCTCGTTGGCGATGCGGAACGGAACCTTCTTGTCGGGATCGTGCAGAAAGGTGGTCGAAAGCCGCTCGATCTTGCCCCCGGCGAAATCGGCCTTGATGCGATGGAAGAAAAGCATCGCGTCGGGCGAGTTCGCCCTGGAGCCGAAGCCATTGTCGGTCAGCGTCAGGAATTCGCTGTTTCCCAGCGAGCGGATGCCGGAGAAGCCCTGCACCGGCTGGCCCTGGAACGGCGTCGAGAGCCCGGTCGGACGGCCGCCCGACAGGCCCATCACCGTGCCGACGGCCTCGACGCGCTTGCCCGGCGTGGTGAACTTGCCCGAGACCTTGAGGTCGGCGGGCGCGTCCGCAGGCGCGGCGACCATGGTGCTGGCCGGCAGCAGCGCGTGACCCAGCAGCTTGGCCGGGAACTCCTTCCGCGCCTCCTGCGCGCCGGCGAGCATGGTTGAGGACAGCAACAGGGCGGCGATCAGGGGCAGGCGCATGGGACGCTCCAGGTTCGGGAATAGCCCGGAGGATGTGGCGAGGCCGCGTTTCAGCGCGACGACGACCGGATGACGGAGCGATGACGATCCACCTCTGTCATTCCGGGGCGGCCCGAAGGGCCGCACCCGGAACCCATGACCGGGAGAAGCCTGTCCTACCCGGTCGATCAGGCTCACCCCGTCGTGGGTTCCGGGTTCTCGCTTCGCGAGCCCCGGAATGACAATAGGGTCTCAATACCCCCGCCCACGCTCCACCACATGCTCCAGCGGCTCGCCCGCCTCCAGCCGCCTGATCTGCGCCGCGATCAGGCTGGCGACAGCCTCGGGCTCCGACATCGCCGCATTATGCGGCGTCACCGTCACCGCCGGATGGCTCCAGAGCGGGGATTCCGCCGGCAGCGGCTCGGTCTCGAACACGTCGAGCGTCGCAGCCCTCAACGCGCCCGCCTCCAGCGCCGCCAGAATGTCGGCTTCGACCTGCAAGCCCCCGCGCCCGGCATTGATCAGGAACGGCCCGCCCAGCCGCCCGTCCCGGGCGAGCCCGGCGATCAGTGTCGCGTCGATGACGCCGCGCGTATCGGGCGTCAGCGGCAGCAGGCAGACGAGGATGTCGGTGCGGGCCAGAAACGCGGCCATGCCATCGGTCCCTGCGAAGGTCGCCAGACCCTCGACCGCCTTGGGCGAGCGGCTCCAGCCGGCGACGTCGAACCCGATGATCCGGAGCTTGCGCACGGCGTCGAGCCCGAGTTCGCCCAGCCCCATCACGCCGACGCGCACCGAGCGCGCCGCCGGCTGGTTGCGGTCGTCCTCCCAGCTTGCCGCCCGCTGCTGGGCGTCGTAACGGCGCTGCTGGCGCAGCGCCATCAGGCAATGCAGCACGACATACTCGCTCATCCGAGTCGTCAGGTCGGGGTCGACCACGCGCGCGATGGCGACGTCGGGCAGGCGATCATCCGACATCAGATGATCGACGCCGGCCCCCAGAGAGAAGATCGCGGCGAGGTTGGGCAGGCCGGCGAGGCTGCCCGGCGGGTGCTTCCAGCTCGCGACATAATGCACCGCGCGGCGGTCGAACGCCTCCCCCAGGATCACGACGGGCATGTCGGGCAGTTCCGCCTTGAAGCGGGCGCGCCAGTCCTCGACATGCCATCCCGTCATCGCCAGCAGCAGGCTCATCGGCTCGAACTCTCCGTGATGCGGTCGGTGATCAGCGCGCCGTGTCCGGCGGGCGCTTCACCGAGATGATAGGCCTGACGCAGGCGCGCCTGGGCCGCCTCGAAGCCCGCCTCGCTGCGGGCATGGACGATGCCGAGCGGGTTGTCCGCGCCGACGGCGTCGCCGATGCCTGCAAGCGCGACGATCCCGACGGCATGGTCGATCGCGTCCTGGGGGCGGGTGCGCCCACCGCCCAGCGTCACGACGGCCAGTCCGACCGCGCGCGTGTCGATGCGCTGCACAACGCCAGGCCGCAATGCAAAGACCGGCTTCACGATCGGAGCGGCGGCGAGATGTCGGCCCGGATTCTCGATCAGGTCGGACGGCCCGCCCAGCGCCGCGACCATGCGGGCAAAGCGTTCGGCCGCCGCCCCGCTGGCGAAGGCGGCCTCGATCCTCGCGGCAGCCTCAGTGATGTCCGCCGCCAGCCTGCCCAGCAGCAGCATCTCGGCGGCGAGCGCGACCGTGACCTGATGGAAGCGCGGCTCGCGGCGCTTGCCGGTCAGCTGGTCGAGCGCATAGGCGACCTCGAGGCCGTTGCCCGCCGCGCTCGCCAGCGGCTCGGCCATGTCGGTCAGCAGCGCCGTCGTCGGCAGCCCGGCCCCGTTGGCGACGCCGACCAGCGCTTCGGCGAGTTCGCGCGCCTTGGCCGGGTCGGGCAGAAACGCCCCGGAGCCGAATTTCACATCCATCGCCAGCCCATGCAGGCCGGCGGCGAGCTTCTTCGACAGGATCGAGGCCGTAATCAGCGGTAGCGATTCCACCGTCGCCGTCACGTCGCGGATCGCGTAGAGCCGCTTGTCGGCCGGGGCGAGGTCGGCCGTCTGGCCGATGATGGCGCAGCCTTGCTCGCGCACCACCTTGCGGAAGAGCTCGTTGTCGGGCTGCGTGACATAGCCCGGCACGGCGTCGAGCTTGTCGAGCGTGCCGCCGGTATGGCCGAGCCCCCGGCCGGAGATCATCGGCACATAGCCGCCGCAGGCGGCCACAGCCGCCGCCAGAGGCAGGCTGACCGTATCGCCGATGCCGCCGGTCGAGTGCTTGTCGAGCGCGGGCCCCGGCAGATCGTCCCAGTTCAGCACCGTGCCTGAATCGCGCATCGCCAGCGTCAGCGCGACGCGCTCGTCGGCGTCCATGTCGCGGAAGAACACCACCATCGCGAAGGCCGCCGCCTGCCCTTCGCTGACCGAGCCGTCGGTCAGGCCCACGATGAGCTGGCGGATGTCTTGAGCCGGCAATGTCGCGCCGTCGCGCTTGGCCGCGATGATCTCCTGGGTCAGTTTCATCTCAGTAGGGTCCGCTCGCCTCGGTGGCTCCCTTGCCGCCCGTCTCGCCCGCGATCGTGTCGAGCAGCACCTGATGCAGCCCGCTCGCGCCGAAGCGGAAGGTCTGCGGCGTCGCCCAGCCCTCGCCCATCATGGCGTCGGCGAGCGCGAGATAGCTCTTGGCGTCGGCGAGCGTGCGGATGCCGCCGGACGGCTTGATGCCGATTGGCCGCAGCGTCAGCCCGATGACGCCCAGCATCACCCGCACCGCCGCCAGCGACGCCGAGCGCTGCGTCTTGCCGGTCGAGGTCTTGATGAAATCGGCCCCGCAGGCGATGGCGAGCTCGCTCGCCGCCTGTATCTTCGCGGCGTCGGGATATTCGCCGGTCTCCAGGATGACCTTGAGCAGTTTGTCGCCGCAGCGGCCCTTGACGTTGCTGACCATGGCCTTGGCGCTGGTGGTGTAGCCGGTCAGCACCACGCTCCAGGGCAGCACGAGGTCAATCTCGTCCGCCCCGTCGGCCAGCGCGGCCTCGGTCTCGCGCAGCACGGGGGCGATCGCGGTGCCGCCCTCGGGGAAATTGACCACGGTCGCGATTTTGATCGGCCCGTCGCCCAGCGCCTTGCGCGCCGCGCCGACGAAGCGCGGCCAGAGGCAGATCGCCGCGACCGGCACGGGCGGCGCGAGCGCCTTCGCGCAGAGCGCCAGCGCGCCTGCTTCCGTCGCCTCGTCGCCGAGGTCGGTCAGGTCGAGCAGGGAGAGCGCGCGGGCGGCGATGGCGGCGTCGGACATGTCAGAGATCCGCCATGAAGGCGCGCAGCAGGCGGCGCAGGCCGGTCAGCGCGGTGAGCGCGGTGTCGCGCGTCTCGCCATGGCTCGGCGCGCCGCCCATCAGCCCCGCGCCCATATTGGTGACGATCGAGAGCCCCGCCACCCGGATGCCGTGACGCCGCGCCAGAATGACCTCCGGCACGGTCGACATGCCGACGAGATCGGCGCCCATCGCCTTTGCCATGCGGATTTCGGCCGGCGTCTCGAAGCTCGGGCCGGCAAACCACATATAGACGCCCTCCCCCATATGCGCGCCGGCGGTCGCCGCCGCCTTCTTCAGCCGCATCCGCAGATGCGGGTCGTAGGCGTCGACCATCGGCACGAAGCGGCCGTCGCCCTCTTCGCCGACCAGCGGGTTGGGGCCGTTGAAATTGATGTGGTCGGTGATCAGCGCCATGCCGCCGGGGCGCAGGTCCGGTTTCAGCGAGCCCGCCGCATTGGTCAGGATCAGCGGCGGCGAGCCGAACGCCGCCAGCATGCCGATCGGCACCCGCATCACGGCGGCGTCGCCCGTCTCGTAGTAATGCGCCCGGCCCTGGAAGATCAGAACCTGCTTGCCATAGAGCGAGCCGTAGGAGAGCTGGCGGGCATGGCCGGAGACCTCTCCCTTCGGGAAGCCGGGGATGTCGGCATAGGGGATCGTCGCCTTGACCAGCATGTCGTCGGCGATGCGGCCGAGCCCGGTGCCGAGCACGAGCGCGCAGTCGATCGGGCCATCGACGCCCCGGTCGATCAGCGTCGAAGCCGCCTTGTCGAAGATCGCATCCACCGCCATCTCGGTCCGCCCCCGGAGCCTGTGCAATTCGTCACGCGGGGCCGGGGTTGGGCCGGTGCAAATCACCGCCGCAAATTGGCTGGTCCGAACGAGGCTGGCAACAGCGCGGACAGCGAAAAGCGGGCGCGGATGCCTTCGGGCCCCGCAATGGCGACCGGCATGTCGGCTTGCGCGAACTCGCGGATGCGCTGCCGGCAGGCGCCGCAGGGCGTCACCAGCTCCTCGCCCTCGCCATAGACGACGAGCGCCATGATCGCGCGCCCGCCGCCGGCGATCATCGCGGAGATCGCGCCCTGCTCGGCGCAACTGCCCGACGGATAGGCGGCATTCTCGACATTGCAGCCGGCATAGACCGCGCCGTCATCGGCGATGAGCGCCGCGCCGACCTTGAACCGCGAATAGGGCGCATAGGCGCGCGCCTGGGCGGCGGCGGCGGCCGAGAACAAGGCGTCGAAATCCGGCGCGGCGGCCGGGATGGGGTCAGCGTTCCTTGACATAGGGCAATCCGGACGCCTTGGGCGGGGTCGATCTGCCGATGAAACCGGCGAGCAGGATGATCGTCATCAGATAGGGCAGGGCCTGGATCGCCTGCACGGGCACGAGCCCGATGCCGGGCAGCGAGACGCCCTGCAACCGGATCGCCACCGCATCCAGCATCCCGAAGAGCAGACAGGCCCAGAGCGCCGGAACCGGCCGCCAATTGGCGAAGATCACGGCGGCCAGCGCAATGAAACCCTTCCCGGCGGTCATATGCGGCAGGAAGCCCGCCGATTGCGAGACGGCGAGATAGGTCCCGCCGAGCCCGCACAGCGCGCCGCAGATCACCACCGCCGCATAGCGAAGACCGGCGACCGAGATGCCGGCGGTGTCGACAGCCGCCGGGTTCTCGCCGACCGCGCGCAGGCGCAGTCCGAACCGCGTCCGCTTCAGCACGAAGGCGGTCAGCGCCACGCTGGCGAAGGCGAGGTAGACCAGCGCGGCATGGCCGGAGACGACCTCGTCGTAGAGCGTCCCGATCACGGGAATGCTCTGGCGCGCGGCGGCTGCGAAGGGCAGGGCGATGTCGGGAAAGCGTGCCGCGCCCTCCAGCGAAGGGGTGCGCCCGCCCTGCCCATACCAGGCATTGCCGAGGATCACGGTCAGCCCCGCCGCCAGCATGTTGATCGCGACGCCCGAGACGATCTGGTTGCCGCGCCAGGTGATGGCGGCGAAGCCATGGACCAGCGAGAGCAGGATGGCCGCCAGCATGCCGGCCCCGAGCCCCGCCCAGGCGGAACCGCTCTGATACGCGATCACGCCCGCCGCGAAGGCCGCGACCAGCATTTTGCCCTCGAGCCCGATATCGACGACGCCCGCCCGCTCCGACCACAGGCCGGCCATCGCGGCGCAGAGCAGCGGGATCGACAGCCTGACGCCCGAATCGAGGATGACCGCGAGTGTCTGCACCCACTCCATGCTCAGCATCCCCCCGATGTCATTCCGGGGCTTCGCGCAGCGAAGGACCCGGAACCCACGACGGGGTACTGATTTGTCGAACGATGGCGGCCGGTCTCGCCCGGTCGTGGGTGCGCTCTCATAGCACCCGCCCCAGCCGCAGACCGCTCGCCACCACGCGCCGGAACAGCCCGTCGAGCGCGCCGGCGAACAGGATGATCACGCCGCCGATGACGACGACCATGTCGCGGGTGATGGTCGGCTTGTCGAAGGAGAGCTCCGCCCCGCCCTGATAGAGGATGCCGAACAGGAAGGCGGCGAGCGCCACGCCGACCGGGTGGCCGCGCCCCATCAGCGCCACCGCGATGCCGACGAAGCCGTAGCCGCCGGTGAAATCGAGCACGAGCCGGTGCTGAACCCCCATCGCCTCGTTGACCGCGAGCCCGCCGGCAAGCGCGCCCGAGATCGCCATCGCGACCATGGTGATGCGGGCTGGCGAGATGCCGGCATAGGCGGCGGCTCGGGGATTGGCCCCGGTGGTGCGGATGGCGTAGCCGAGCCGCGAACGGAAGATCAGCGCCCAGACCGCGACGAGGCAGGCCAGCGCCAGCAGGAAGGCCGAGTTCAGCGGCGTCGCCGGCAGCGTGACGCCGAGCGGCGCGAGCAGTTGGTGCATCGGCGTCAGGATGGCGTGCTTGGCGAAGTCCGGCGTTTCGGGCTGCATCGAGCCGGGCTTGCCGATCTTTTCGACCAGCAGGTAGACCAGCAGCGTCGCGGCGATGAAGTTCAGCATGATCGTGGTGATCACGACATGGCTGCCGCGCGTCGCCTGCAGCCAGCCGGGGATGAAGCCGTAGAGCGCCCCGCCCGCCGCAGCCGCCAGAATCGCCAGCGGCACGAGCAGGATGCCCGGCAGCGGCGCGAGCCAGAGGCAGGCGAGCGCGGCAAAAATGCCGGCGATCGTCGCCTGCCCCTCGCCGCCGATGTTGAACAGCCCGGCATGGAAGGCGACCGCGACGGCGAGCCCGGTGAAGATGAAGTTGGTGGTGTAGTAGAGCGTGAAGGCCAGCCCCTCGGCGCTGCCGAGCGACCCGCGCAGCAAAAGCGCGGTGGCCTCCAGCGGACTCTCGCCGATGCCGATGACGACGAGGCCCGCGACGACGAGCGCGGCGGCGACCGAGACCAGTGGGACGAGGCCTGCATCCGCCCAGCGCGGGAGGGTGATGGGGGCGGCGGTCATGGTGCGCCAGCCGCTTTGAAGGAAAGGCGCGGGAGCCCCTCCCCCTTGTGGGGAGGGGTTGGGGTGGGGGGCGAACGACCGGGCGAGCGCTCACCAGGCGGGACGCCCCCCCTCTCTATCTCTCCCCCACAAGGGGGGAGAGAAGAGCCGGACCCATTCTGGGTGAAGTACCCCATCACGCCGCCCGCTCCGTCACGCCCGCCATCAGCAGTCCCAGATCGCGCTCGTCGGTCGCCTCCGCCGCCCGCTCGCCGGTAATGCGCCCGCCGCACATGCAGAGAATCCGGTCCGACAGCGCCATCACCTCCTCCAGTTCGACCGAAACCAGCAGGATCGCGACGCCGGCATCGCGCAGCGCGATCAGCCGGCGGTGGATGAACTCGATCGCGCCGATATCGACGCCGCGCGTCGGCTGTCCCACCAGCAGCACCTTCGGCGCACGCTCGATCTCGCGCGCGAGCACGATCTTCTGCTGGTTGCCGCCGGAAAAATTGGCCGTCTTCAGCGCGGGGTCTGGCGGGCGCACGTCATAGGCCGCAAAGGCTTCGCGGGCATGGGCGGCAATGGCGCGCGGCGACAGGAACGGGCCGGCCCCGAAGGCCGCCTCGTGCTGATAGCCGAGGATGGCGTTTTCGGCGGCCGTAAAGGCCGTGACGAGGCCGGCCTTCTGACGGTCCTCGGGGATATGCATTAGCCCAAGCTCGCGCAGCCGCGCAGGCTTCCGGTCGGCGGCGTTGAGAATCTGGCCGTTCAGCCGGATCACCCCGCGCGAGGGCGCTGTCAGCCCGGCGAGCACGTCGAGCAATTCGCTCTGGCCGTTCCCGGCGACGCCGGCGATGCCGACGATCTCGCCCGCATGCAGCGTCAGGCTGGCCTCGCTCAGCAGAGCGAGGCCGCGCGCATCGGTGACACTGATGCCGACCGCCTCCAGCACGGGCGCGCCCCGCTGGCGCGGTTCCTTCTCGACGCGCAGGAGCACGCGCCGGCCGACCATCGCCTCGGCCAGCTCCGGCGGCGAGGTCTGCGACGTCCTGACATGCGCCACCATCTCGCCGCGCCGCATCACCGAGACGGCATCGGTCACGTCCATGATCTCGCGCAGCTTGTGCGTGATCAGGATCACGGTCTTGCCTTGGCGCTTCAGCGCCCGCAGCAGGACGAAGAGCTGGTCGGCCTCGGGCGGGGTCAGCACGGCGGTCGGCTCGTCCAGGATCAGGATATCAGCCCCGCGATAGAGGCTCTTCAGGATCTCGACGCGCTGCTGCAGGCCGACGGACAGCTCGCCGACGATGGCGTCGGGGTCGATGACGAGCCCGTAATCCTGCGAGAGCCGGGCAAGTTCGGCGCGTGCATTGGCCAGCCCGCCCTTCAGGAACGCGCCGCCTTCCGCGCCGAGCACGACGTTCTCGACCACCGACAGCGTCTCCACCAGCATGAAATGCTGGTGGACCATGCCGATGCCTGCCGCGATGGCGTCTCCCGAGGAGCGGATGGCGCGCGGTGTTCCGCCGATCCTGATCTCGCCGGAATCGGCCTCGTAGAAGCCGTAGAGGATCGACATCAGCGTCGATTTGCCGGCCCCGTTCTCGCCGACGATGCCGTGGATCGAGCCAGCGGCCACCGATAGCGAGACGTCCCTGTTGGCCTGCACTGCGCCGAAGCGCTTGGAGATGCCGACCAGTTCGATGGCGGGAGCGGGTGCGTCCGTCACAGCGCGAGCACCATGCCGTCGAACGCCCGCTCCTCGGGCAAGGGCTCGTCATGGGCGAGCATCGAGACCCCCATATGCGTCAGCACGATCCGCGCCGCCGACAGCCGGTCGCGGTTTTGCGCAAGCGTCTCGTAGTCGAGATGGTTGGCGAGCTTGGCGTTCCAGGCGTAGCACTCGACCAGCAGCGCATCCGCGCCCGCAGCCAGTGGAATCAGCGCCTCGGTCCAGGCCGTGTCGCCGCTATAGGCGAAGATCGTGCCGCCAGCCGTGAGCCGGTAGCCCTGGCAGGGGCCGGCGCGCTCGTCATGCACCATCGGGAAGGCTGTGACCTCGATGCCGGCCAGCGTCGCCGGCGCTTCGGGCGCGATCTCCACATAAGAGATCGGGAAGCGCCAGCGATTGGTCGAACCGCCGGGAAAATCGGTCTCCAGCGCGTGCCGCGTACGGTGCTCGATGCCGACTGGCCCCGCGATCGTCAGCGGTTCCTTCCGCCGCGAGACGAACTGCGCGTCGAGCAGGAAGGCCGGCAGCCCGCCGAAATGATCGCCATGGAAATGCGTGAACAGCAGCGTCGAAATTCCGTTGCGGTCGACGACGGCCCGGTTCAGCGCGACCATGCTCGACGAGCCGCAATCGAGCAGCAGCCGCTCGGCGCCCGCCTCGACATGAAGGCAGGTGTTGAACCGCCCGCCCGTGCCGAAGGCGTCGCCGGAGCCGAGAATGGTGATGATCATTGCGCAGTCGCGACGCGAACCCCTCCCCGAAGGAAGGAGGCAGGAGCAGCGGCGCGGGCCGGAGATCGTTTCAGCATTCGCTGGGGTGAGCCGGCTGGCGTGGTTGTCGAGAACCGGAGCGCAGCGGACTTCTGTCCGTGAGCACCGGAAGCGCAGACAATTGCGTCAGACGGCCGCCCCGGCAGAATGATCAAACGATCTCTCACATCGAGCACTTCGAATCGCTCATATAGTCATGCACCTTGACCGCCCCCGAGATGATGTCGGCGCGCGCCTTGTCTGCGGCGGCCTTCATCTCCGGCGTCACCAGCGCCTTGTTGGCGTCGTCCAGCGCCCAGCCGACGCCGTCCTCCTTGAGGCCGAGCACGGAAATGCCGGCCTTCCAGTTACCGTCGCGCGCCGCCTTGAACGAGGCGTAGGTCGCGACATCGACGCGCTTGAGCATCGAGGTCAGCACCTTGCCGGGCTGCAGGCTGTTCTGGTTGGAGTCGACGCCGATGCCGAGCTTGCCGGCGTCGGCGGCGGCGCGCAGCACGCCGATGCCGGTGCCGCCGGCGGCGTGGTAGATCACGTCGGCGCCGCGGTCGATCTGCGACTTGGCGAGTTCGCCGCCCTTGACCGGGTCGTTCCAGGCGGCCGGCGTCGAGCCGGTCATGTTCTGGAAGATCTCGGCGTCCTTCTTGGCGGCCTTGACGCCCTGGACATAGCCGCAGGCGAACTTGCGGATCAGCGGGATGTCCATGCCGCCGACGAAGCCGACCTTGTTGGACTTGGAGGCGAGGCCCGCAAGCAGCCCGACGAGATAGGAGCCCTCATGCTCCTTGAACACGACCGACTGCACATTGGGCAGTTCCACCACCATGTCGATGATGGTGAACTTCAGCGCCGGGAACTCGGCCGCGACCTTCTGCAGCGCTGTCGCCTGCGAAAAACCGACCGCGATGATCGGCGAATGGCCGTCGCGCGCGAAGCGGCGCAGCGCCTGCTCGATCTGGGCGTCATTGGTCGGCTCGAAGTCGCGGAACTCGACGCCGGTCTCCTTCCTGAACTGCTCAGCCCCGCCGAAGACGCCCTCATTGAAGGATTTGTCGAACTTGCCGCCCTTGTCGTAGACGATCGCAGGCTTGATCGCCGTCTGGGCCATGGCCGCCACAGCCGAGAGGGCAACGCCGGCCAGCGCCAGCGCGAGAGACTTCAACCGCATGGATATCCCCTGTTCGATGCCGGGGCGGTTGGTCCACCCCTTGATACACCTACGATGGCACGGCTTTCCCGCGCGGCCAAGCCGGCTTGGGGCGCGATTGCGTGAGCTTTCGGCGATTGCCCACCGCCGCGTCCCGGCTTAACCCTTTCAGCCATGAGCGCGCCCGCATGAGCCTGAACGACGACGAGATCGAGCGCTACGCTCGCCATCTGGTGCTGCCCGAGATCGGTGGGCCGGGCCAGAACCGGCTGAAGAATGCGCGCGTGCTGGTGGTCGGGGCCGGCGGGCTCGGCGCGCCGCTGCTGCAGTATCTGGCGGCGGCGGGCGTCGGCAAGATCGGCATCGTCGACGACGATGTCGTCTCGCTCTCCAACCTGCAGCGCCAGACTATCTTCGGCACGGCCGATATCGGCGCGCGCAAGGCCGTCGCGGCCGCCGCCTTCGTGGCGCGGCTGAACCCGAATGTCGTCGTCGAGGAGCACGTCACCCGCATCGACGCCCACAACGCCCGGGCGCTGATCGCCTTCTACGACGTCGTCGCCGAGGGCTCCGACAATTTCGCCACGCGCTACGCCGTCTCCGACGCCTGCTTCCATGAGCGCAAACCGCTGGTCACCGCCGCGCTGGGACGCTTCGACGGCTCGCTGACGACGATCCGCGCCCATGAGCGCGGTGCGGACGGGACGCCGAACCCGACTTACCGCTGCCTGTTCCCGCACGAGCCGCCGCCGGGCACGGTCGCGCCTTGCGCCGAGGCCGGCGTGCTCGGCGCGCTGGCCGGCGTCATGGGCTCGCTGATGGCGCTGGAGGTGATCCGCGCGATCACCGGTTTCGGCGAGCCGCTGGTCGGCAAGCTGCTGCTCGTCGATGCGATGACGATGCGTTTCGATACGATGCGCTATCGCTGGGACCCGTCGAACCCGCTAAGCGGCGCTGCCCGGTAGCGCCGGCACCTCGGTGGCCGGCTTGCATATGATGTCAGCTCGCTTGGTGTGTCGTCGCGCCGGGATCGGTCGAGTCGCTCATCGATCGGCCTCTTGTCGAACGGACTAAGCCGGTAAGCCTGTCTTTAACCTCCGTAGTTCAGACTCTTTCCGCAATGAGACTGTCCGGGACGCGGGGCGAAGAATGTCGATGGCGGGGAGTCGGGGCGAGCTCCGTCCGGATATGAATGCGGCGCGGCGCGGGCTCGCTCTCGCGGGCTCGCCGCTGGTCGTGCTGGCTTTTGCCGTCCTCGCCTGCGCCGCGCTGCTGACGTTGCCGGTCAGGCTGCCGCTCGGCGCGATGTACTGGGATCTGGTGGTCTATCTCGACGCCGCCAATCGCATCGGAACCGGCCAGACGCCCTCGCTCGACTTTTTCGCGCCGGTCGGCCCGCTCGGCTACTGGCTCTTTTCGGGCCTGGGCCGGCTCTTTCCACAGTCGCAGCCGCTGCTGCTGGTGCAGTGGTCGGTTTTTCTGGTCACCGCGCCGGCGCTGGCGCTGGTTCTGCGCGAGGTCGATCGACATTCGCGGCTGACCGCGTTCGCGCTGCTGCTGCCCTATCTGATTTTTCAGGTCCTGCCGGTCAATGTCGAGCAGCACTCGTTCTTTCCCGGCGTCGATGGCTTCGGCATCTATAATCGCCAGGTCAGCATCGTCCTTTATGTGCTCGCGAGCGCGCTCGTCTTCATGCGCGACCGGCGCGTTCTGTCGCTCGTCCTGCTCTGGACCCTGCTGGCCCTGCTGCTGATCAAGATCACCGGCTTCCTCGCCGGCGGGCTGCTCGCGGCCTTCGCGCTGGCGGCCGGCCGGCTCGACTGGCGCGGCAGCCTGGCGGCCGCAGGGGGGGCGGCGCTGGCGCTGCTTGGTCTCGAACTCGCGACAGGCCTCGTCAGCGCCTATCTCGGCAGCATCGTCGCGCTGGTCCGCATCAACGCCGGCGGCATCCTGCCGCGCTTCCTGCAGGCAGGCTCGCTGCATCTCGACATCGTCGCCGCCGGCGGCGCGCTGATCGCGACGCTGCTGGTGCTCGAGCGGAAGGCGATCGCCGCTGACGCGGCGGCGTTCATCCGCGCGCGCTCCTGGCCGGCGCAGAACCGGCTCGCCGATCATGGCCCGTTCTGGCTCGCGGTCGCGCTCTTCGCCGGCCTGTTCTTCGAGACGCAGAACACCGGCGGGCAGGCCTTCGTCTTCGCCTGGCCCGTCCTGCTGATGATCCTGCGCGACTGGATCGGCCGCAGTTCGCGCGGCGCCTTCCTCGTCATGGCGCTCGTCGCCGCCACCGCGATTCCCCCCGCCGAGACGGTTTTGCAAAGAGCCGGGCGCAGCCTGCTCGCCCAGACCGGCTATGTCGCCCTGCCGCACGCGCATCTCGGCCGTCTCGGCCTCGTCTCGCAGCATCGCGACGTGATCGACCGGGCGCGCGCCATGCGCGACATCTATGCGACGCATCGCGCGACCTATCGCGAGATCGCCGACAGAAAGATGCTGCCGAGCCACACGCTCTATGCCGATCTCGATTTCCAGGCGCTCTGGCTGCTGGCGATTGATTCCGGCGTCGCGGCCATCCTCGCGCATGAGGCGGCGACCGGCGCGCGCTTCGAGACGATCATGAGCCTGAATTTCACCAACCCCTTCCCGTATCTGATGCAGCGCACAGGCGTCCGCCACATCGCGATCGGGGCCGATCCGTTCCGCGCCGTGCCGGCGCTGGAGGCCGATGCACTGGCGGCCGTCGCAGCGGCCGACCTGATCCTGGAGCCGCTCTGTCCGATCACGGTCGCTAACGAGGCGCTGAAGGCGATCTATGCGCCGGCGATGACCGGCCGGCGCGAGATCGCGCTGGGGACGTGCTGGAAGGGCTATGTGAAGGACGAACTCGGCATCAGGCGCTGAACGGGCGTGCTCAGCGCTTGCTCTCGATCACGTCCCAGAGCTGCGCCGCGAGATCCGGCCCGCCGAGCTTCTTGATCGCGCGCACGCCGGTCGGCGCCGTCACGTTGATCTCGGTCAGATTGCCGCCGATCACATCGATGCCGACGAGCAGCAGGCCGCGCTCGCGCAAAGTCGGGCCGATCGCCTCGCAGATTTCGAGTTCGCGCTTCGACAGGTCGGTCGGCTTCGCCGCGCCGCCGCGGACCATGTTGGCGCGCAGGTCGCCTTCGGCCGGCACGCGGTTGACCGCGCCCGCCGCCTTGCCGTCGATCAGGATGATGCGCTTGTCGCCGGCCGAGACCTCCTTCATGAAGCGCTGCACCACCCAGGGCTCGCGAAAAATGCCGGCGAAGAGGTCGTAGAGCGAGCCGAAATTCGGGTCGTCCTTGCCGGTCTTGAACACGGTCGCGCCGCCATGTCCGTAGAGCGGCTTCATCACGATCTCGCCGAACTCGTCGCGAAAGGCCTCGATCTCGGCCCTGTCGCGGGTGATCAGCGTCTGCGGCATCAGCTCTGGAAAATGCGTGACGAGGATTTTTTCCGGCGCGTTGCGCACCTCGGTCGGGTTGTTCACCACCAGCGTCTTGGGGTGGATGCGCTCCAGCAGGTGCGTCGTCGTGACATAGGCCATGTCGAAGGGTGGGTCCTGCCGCAGCAGCACGACGTCGAGCGTCGAGAGGTCGACGCGCTCCTCGGAGCCGGCCGTGAAATGGTCGCCCTCCTGATCGCGCACCGTGACGGGGCGAATGCGGGCCGTGACCTTGCCGTCGCGCAGCGTCAGCCGGTCGGGCGTGTAGGCATAGAGCGTGTGGCCGCGCGCCTGCGCTTCCAGCATCAGCGAGAAGCCGGTGTCCCCGGCGATCCGGATGCGCTCGATCGGGTCCATCTGGATGGCGACGGTGAGGGTCATAGCAGGCGCTCCGGCTGTCTCGCGCGCCCTTATGGTCCAGCGCGCGCCGCATCGGCAAGTGGGAGCGCGCCTCTTATAGGACAAGCTCGAACACCCCTGCCAGATGACTCGGCCAGCGCAGCGGCGCGAGGAACACCGCATCGAACCGCAGATCGTGGTCCATCGCCCAGGGATTCAGCGCCAGCCATTGCCGGACGCGGGCCGCTACCAGCCGTCGCTTCTTCGGCGTGATCGAGACCAGCGCCTCCTCCATCATGCCGCGCCGCTTGACCTCGACGAAGATGACGAGGCGGCCGCGCTTCATGATCAGGTCGATCTCGCCGCCCTTGCCGCCGAAGCGCCGCGCCAGCAGCCGGTAGCCCTTGAGCGAGAGCCAGGCGATGGCGAGCCATTCCGAACGCAGCCCGACCTTGCCGGATCGCCTGGCGCGGGCGCTGCGGCCGGCTTTGCTCAAGGCTCCCGCGTGAGTTCGAGCGCGCGGGCATAGACTTTTCGGCGCGGCTGGCCGGTTTCGGCGGCGACCTGCGCGACCGCCTCCTTCAGCGAGACCGATGCGAGGGCCGCCTGCAGCTTTTCGGTGACCGCGTCGCCGGCGGAGACGAGTTCGGTCGCGCCGGGCGGGCCGATGATCACCACGATCTCGCCGCGCGGCTCCTCGTCCGCCTCGTAATGCGCCGCGAGTTCCGCGAGCGGCCCGCGCCGGACATTCTCGTAGAATTTGGTCAGTTCGCGCGCCACGGCCGCAGGGCGCGGGCCTAGCACGGCCGCCGCATCCGCCAGCATGTCGGCCAGCCGGCGCGGCGATTCGAAGAAGACCAGCGTGCCGGGGATCGCGGCGAGTTCGGTCAGCCGCCCGCGCCGCGCCGCCGCTTTGGGCGGCAGAAAACCCTCGAAGAAGAAGCGGTCGGTCGGGAGCCCCGCCAGCACCAGCGCCGCCAGCACGGCCGACGGACCGGGAATGCCGGTGACCGGCAAGCCCTCGGCGACGACCTCGGCCACGAGCTTGTAGCCGGGGTCGGAGACCAAAGGCGTGCCGGCGTCCGAAATCAGGGCGAGCCTGCCGCCCTCGCGCAGCTTGCCGAGGATCTTGGGCCGCATCTGCTCGGCATTATGCTCGTGATAGGGGTGGAGCGGCGTCGAGATGCCGTAATGCGCCAGCAGCGTCTTGGAGGTGCGGGTGTCCTCGGCCAGCACCGCATCGGCCGCGGCCAGCGTCGCCAGCGCCCGGAACGAGATATCGCGCAGATTGCCGATCGGCGTCGCGACGATATGCAGGCCCGGAGCGAGAGGCTCAGCCTCCGCCTTGAGCCCGAAGGCGGTATAGCTCGGCTGGCGCGGGGCAGGCGGGGGGCTCGACATCGTCGCAAACTGCCACAGCCGCGCGGCCAACGCCACGACCGGGCGGCGGCTTGCCCGCCTTGCCGCGATCGCAACCCAGAGTTAACAACTTGAAAATACCATGCCGGACTGGCAGGAAAGCCTCACGGTCGGGGGACTGCGCTGTCGGGTGGGTTCGCGCCGCACCGGCATGGAACGACTGACCCAGGACTGGAGATCTCCCGTGTTGCGTCGCTGGATTAGCGTCTCGGTCTATTCCGCGCCGGCCGTCAGGTTGGCCGCCCCCGCTTTGGCGCTCTCGCTGGCGCTCGCCGCCTGCAGCGGCGGCACCTCCGGTCTGCCGGGCTTCGACAACCAGCAGGCTCAGCCGCCGGGCGGGACCGCGCCCACCGGCCAGACCATCGGGCAGGGCAAGGTCAGGGTCGGGCTGATCCTGCCGCTGACCGCCGAAGGGCAGGGCGCGACCGTCGGCAATGCGCTGAAGAACGCGGCCGAAATGGCGCTGGCCGAGTTTCCGGGCGCCGACCTGACGCTGCTGGTCAAGGATGATCGCGGGACGCCCCAGGGCGCGCAGGCCGCGGCCCAGGAGGCGCTGTCAGAGGGGGCGGAACTGATCATCGGTCCGCTCTTCGCCCCCTCCGTGCAGGCCGCGGCGCAGGTCGCGCGCGGCGGAGGCAGGCCGGTGATGGCCTTCTCCAGCGACAGCAACGTCGCCGGCCGCAATGTCTATCTGCTGTCGTTCCCGCCCGAGAACGACGTCAACCGCGTGATTGCCTATGCCTCGCAGCAGGGGCGCAAATCCTTCGCGGCGCTGATCCCCGACACGGCCTATGGCAGCGTCGTCGAGGCGGCCTTCCGGCAGGCGGTGGCCGATCGCGGCGCGCGCGCGGTCGCCATCGAGCGTTTCGGCGCGGACGCCAACGCCATGCGCGCGGCGGTGACGCGGCTCAGCCCCGCGCTTGCCCAGGCCGATGCGCTCTTTGTCCCAGCCGCGGCCGACACCATGCCGGCGCTGGGCCTGGCACTGCAGCAGGGCGGCTACGATCCCGCCAAGGTCAAGCCGCTCGGCACCGGCGTCTGGAACGACGCCAATGTCGCCCGCGTGCCGGCGATCCAGGGCGGCTGGTTCGCCTCGCCCGACACGGCGGGCTTCAACGCTTTTGCCGGCCGCTACCAGCAGCGCTTTAACAGCGCCCCGACCCGCACCGCGACGCTCGCTTACGACGCGGTCTCGCTGGCGGCGGCGCTGGCGCGCACGCAGGGCTCGCAGCGGTTTTCCGAGAGCGTCCTGACCAACCCGTCTGGCTTTGCCGGGGCCGACGGCGTCTTCCGCTTCCGCCCCGACGGTCGCGTCGAACGCGGTCTCGCGGTGCTCGAACTGCGCAACGGCCAGATCGTGACGGTCAACGCAGCCCCGCGCGATCTGGGGCCGCGCACGCAGTAAGTCTTACGCGGCCAGGTCAGCCACGACTGCGTCGAGCAGCAGTGCCCCGTCGGGCGTGCAGCCGAGCTTGCCGCCCGGTTTGTGGGTCAGGAGACCATCTGCGATCAGGCTGTTCACGCGCTGCGCCTTCAGCTCCCGTCCCGACAGCGCCGCGAAAATCGCCGGATCGATCCCTTCGACAAGCCTCAGACCCATCAGCAGGTATTCGTCGCCTTGCGCTTCGGCGTTGAGGTTCTCGTCCTCAATCAGCGCATGGCCTTCCGCCTCGACGCGGGCGAGCCATGTCTCGGGGCGCTTGTCGGTCGATTGCGCCATCCGGCCCTCCGCCGTGACCAGCCTTCCATGCGCGCCCGGCCCGATGCCGGCATATTCGCCATAGCGCCAGTAGACCAGGTTGTGGCGGCATTCCGCGCCCGGACGGGCGTGGTTCGAGATCTCGTAGACCGGCAGACCGTGCCTGGCCGTGATTTCCTGCGTGATCTCGTAGAGCACGGCCCCGGACTCGTGGTCGGGAATGGCGAGTTTGCCCGCCTTGAACAGCCGCTCGAAGGCGGTGTCCGGCTCGATCGTCAGCTGGTAGAGCGAAAGATGCTCGGCAGCGTGGCTGATCGCCAGCTCGAGTTCGGCCCGCCAGAGCGCCGGCGTCTGCTCCGGCGAGCGGGCATAGATCAGGTCGAAGGAAAACCGCTCGAAATACTTTCGCGCGATCGCGACCGCGTCGAGCGCCTCCTGCGTCGAATGCATCCGGCCGAGCGCCTTGAGGTCCGCGTCGTTCAGCGCCTGCACGCCAAGCGAGACGCGGTTCACGCCCGCCGCGCGGAAATCGGCGAAGCGCCCGGCCTCGACGCTGGTCGGATTGGCCTCCAGCGAGACCTCGCAATCCGGATCGATCGCCCAGTGTTCGCCGATAGCATCCAGAATCGCCCCGACCGTGCGGCCCTCCATCAGCGAGGGCGTGCCGCCCCCGAAAAAGATCGAGGAGACGGTGCGGCCAGGCGCAAGTTGAGCACGATGGGCGATTTCGCGCCGGAAGGCCGCGACGAAGCGGGCCTGGTCGGGCGGCTGCAGCCTGACATGGCTGTTGAAGTCGCAATAGGGGCATTTGGCCAGGCAGAAGGGCCAGTGCACATAGACCGCGAAGCCGGCCGCCTTGGTCGGATGGTCAGGGACCATCGGCCGCCGGCTGAGGGCCGCGAGCGCGCTCACGCGGGTTTGCGCAGGCAGGCGGCGGCGAGCTGCGCGAAGGCGCGCGCCCGATGCGACAGCGCCTCGTCCGCGCCGCTCTTCACCGTGGTCGTCATCTCGGCGAAAGTCTCTGGATAGCCGTCTGGCTGGAAGATCGGGTTGTACCCGAAGCCGCCCGTGCCGCGCGGCGCATCGACGATGGTTCCGAAGACGCGACCCTCGAACAGTTCCTGATGCCCGTCCGGCCAGGCGATTACCAAAGCCGAGGTGAAATGCGCCCGCCGCTGCTCAGGCGTCGTCGCGCCGCGCTTGGCGAGTTCCGCCAGCACGCGCGCCATCGCAGGCCCGAAATCCTTCCCCGGCCCGGCCCAGTTGGCCGAGAACAGCCCCGGTGCGCCGTCGAGCGCATCGACGCAAAGCCCTGAATCGTCCGACAGCGCCGGCAGACCGGAAGCCTTGCACGCCGCGACCGCCTTGATCGCGGCGTTCTCGGAGAACATGTAGCCGTCCTCCTCGGGCTCGGGCAGGCCAAGCTCGCCGGCCGAGACCAGCTCGATGCCATAGGGCGCCATCAGCTCGCGCATCTCGACGAGCTTGCCCTTGTTGTGGGTCGCGAGCACGACTTTTCCGGTAAGGAGGCGATGCTGAGCCATGAGTTCGTTTCAATCGCCAGATGCTGGAGTGGAGTTGGTTGAAGCTGGAGGGTGGCCGTCACCGGTATTTTCATGGACAGAAGTGTTTGAGAGACGGGAGCGCTTTCGATTCGGCGATGTTTCAGCCCTGAAAGCAACGACAATGATCGCTCCGACAAATGCGAGGCCAACCACCACACCCAAGATCGTTGTCAGCCACTCCATCGCAGGTCTCCGGGTTTACGCCACCGCCGCCTTCTGCAGCGTCACCAGCTTGCCGACCCCGTCCTTGGCCAGCCTGAGCAGCGCCATCAGTTCCTCCTCGGAGAACGGCGCGCCCTCGGCCGTGCCCTGCACCTCGACGAGGCCGCCAGCGCCGGTGATGACGAAGTTGGCGTCGGTCTGCGCGCCTGAATCCTCGACATAGTCGAGGTCGAGCACCGGGTTGCCGGCGACGATGCCACAGGAGATCGCCGCGACATGATCCTTCAGCGGGTTAGCGCCCTTGAGCATGCCGCGCCCCTCCATCCATTTCAGCGCGTCGTGCAGCGCGACCCAGGCCCCGGTGATCGAGGCGGTGCGCGTCCCGCCATCGGCCTGGATCACGTCGCAATCGACCACGATCTGGCGCTCGCCGATCGCGGTCAGGTCGACCACGGCGCGAAGCGAGCGCCCGACCAGCCGCTGGATTTCCTGCGTGCGCCCGGACGGCTTGCCGGAGGTGACCTCGCGGCGGGTGCGCTCATGCGTCGCGCGCGGAAGCATGGAATACTCGGCCGTGACCCAGCCCTTGCCGGTGCCGCGCAGCCAGGGCGGGCCCTTCTCTTCGACGGTCGCGGCACAGAGCACCCTCGTCTCGCCGAAGGAGACCATGCAGGAGCCCTCGGCATAGCGCACGACGCCGCGTTCGAGCGTGACCTTGCGCATCTCGTCGGCAGCGCGTTTGGAGGGTCGCATGGGGTGATCCTGATTGTTTTTGAGTTTGCGGCTTGTAGGCGGTCGGGCTCTACGGAGCAAGGCAAGGCTCTTCCCCTCCCCCTCGTGGGGAGGGGATGGGGGTGGGGGGCGTTCCGCCTGGTGAGCGCTCGCCCAGTCGTTCGCCCCCCACCCTCGGTCCCTCCCCACGAGGGGGGAAGTCGCGCAGTTACATCTCGTTTTTGCTTGATACCCCCCTTGCCCGAGCCGAGAATGCCCCGATGACAATCCCGGTCTTTCGCCAAGCATGAGCGCCCACACGCCGACGCGCCCCGAATCGCCCGGCGGCCTGGTCGAGACCGATCAGCGCTCGCGCGAGATTTTTCGCCAGATCATCGACGGGTATCTCGCCACCGGAGAGCCGGTGGGCTCGCGCAACATCGCCCGGCTGCTGCCGATGTCGCTGTCGCCCGCGACCGTGCGCAACGTTATGACCGACCTCGAACTGGCCGGGCTGATCTACGCGCCGCACACCTCCGCCGGCCGCCTGCCGACCGAACGGGGCCTGCGCTTCTTCGTCGATGCGATGATGGAGGTCGGCAACCTGACCTCGGACGAGCGCACCCGCATCGAGGCGCAGATGAAGGCCGCCGCGACGGGCCGCACGCTCGACGGCACGCTGACGGAGGCGTCCGCGCTGCTGTCGGGTCTCTCGCGCGGGGCCGGCGTCGTCGTCACCACCAAGGCCAATGCGCGGTTGAAGCACATCGAGTTCGTCAGGCTCGACCCGGCCCGCGCGCTGGTCGTGCTCGTCGCCGATGACGGCACGGTCGAGAACCGGCTGCTGGCGCTGCCGCCGGGACTGCCGGCCTCGGCGCTGACGGAAGCCGGCAACTTCCTCAACGCCCGCATCCTTGGAAAGACGCTTGGCGACCTGCGCCGCGAGATCGCCGAGAAGCGCAGCGAGATGGAGCGCGAGCTCGACGTGCTGACGGCCAGGCTGGTCGAGAGCGGCATCGCCACCTCCTCGGGCCCTTCGAGCGACCGACACCTGATCGTGCGCGGCCAGGCCAATCTGCTGGAGGATTTGCGGGCGCAGGAGGATCTGGAGCGCATCCGACTTCTGTTCGGCGATCTCGAGACCCAGACCGACGTGATCGACCTGCTCTCCCGCGCCGAGGCCGGCGACGGCGTGCGCATTTTCATCGGCTCGGAGAACAAGCTGTTCTCGATGTCGGGCTCCTCGATGGTGGCCGCGCCCTTCCGCGACGCCGAGCAGCGCATCGTCGGCGTCGTCGGCATTATCGGCCCGACGAGGCTGAACTATGCCCGCATCGTGCCGATGGTGGATTACACCGCCAAGGTGGTCGGGCGGCTGCTGGATGGCGGGCGGTAGAACTGGCCGCCGCGCCGATCCGTGCTATATACCATTGATAGGTATCAAAGCGGAGCGCGCCATGACCACAGCCAAGCGCAAGACGGCGAAGGCGGCAGCGGCCATACCCGACAAGGCGAAGATATTCTGGACCGGGCGTTCGCAGGCGGTCCGGCTGCCCAAAGAGTTTCGCTTCGAGGGCAACGCCGTGCGCATCAGGCGAGAGGGGCGGCGCGTCGTGCTGGAGCCGATCGAGAACGACTGGGCCTGGCTCGATCAAATTACGGGCGAGTTCGACGCGGATTTCGAGGCCGCCATCAACGAGGAGGTGCCGCAGCAGGAGCGGCCCGAACTCGACGAATTTTTCAAATGATCTATCTTCTCGACACCAATGCGCTGACTGCATTGATGCGTGGACATCCGATTTTGAGGCCCCGCGCGCTTCTGACGAAAGCAGAGAATATCGTTGTTTCGAGTATCGTCACACATGAATATTACTACGGCGCGTTTCACGGAACGCGTACTCGGGACACACTTTATCGGCTCGACGAGTTGCGATTGGAGTGCCTCGACTTCACCGACGCCGACGCCCGCCGCGCCGGCGAGGTTCGCGCCGCCCTGCGCGCCCGCGGCACGCCGATCGGCCCCTATGACGTGCTGATCGCGGGGCAGGCGCTGGCGCGCGGGCTGATCCTCGTCACCAACAATGTCGCGGAATTCTCGCGCGTCGAGGGGCTTTCCGTCGAGGACTGGCAGTGCTGATCGTCGCGAAGCGGATTGGCTTTACGCCTCCGCCGGGCTAACGCTGCCTGAAAATCACCTGCGCTTTTCGTGAACATCATCTGCGAGACCGCCATGACCGACACCCTGCCCGACCGCCTGTCCTCCAATCCCAACAGCCCGTTCTACGACGAGGAACTGCTGTCCCGCGATGTCGGCATCCGCTTCAAGGGCGTCGAGAAGAGCAATGTCGAGGAGTATTGCGTCAGCGAGGGCTGGGTCCGCCTTACGGCAGGCAACGCCAAGGACCGTTTCGGCAACCCGATGACGGTCAAGCTCAAGGGCGAGGTCGAGCCGTATTTCCGCAAGGCCGCCGAGCCTGAGGCCTGAGAGGCCGTCAGTCCAGCGCCTTGTAGAAGAACGTCGAGGCGCAATCGGCCCCGTCCGGCATCAGCGCAAAACGCGGAATGGTGCCGACCTCGGTCCAGCCGAGCCGTCTGTAGAGCCGGCGCGCCGCGCTGTCGGCATCGGTGTCGAGCACGAGCAGCGTCCGGCCGGCCGCACGCGCCGCAGCCTCCGCGGCCCCCATCAGCGTCTCGCCCAGTCCCTGCCGGCGGGCAGTTGAATGGACCAGCACCTTGGCGATCTCGGCCCGGTGCGGCTGGTTGGGCTTGCCGATCAGATGGAGCTGCGCGGTGCCCACGATCTCGCCGTCACGCCGCGCCGCAAACAGGACTGTCCGCCCGGCCTCGACGTCGGCCGCGACGCCTTCCCAGAATCTCTCGTAATCGGCGCGGGTGTTCCAGTGCATGAAGCCGAGCGACGCGCCATTGGCGACGCAATCGGCCAGCACCCGGGCCAGGGCCGGGACGGCCTCTCGCACGGCGGCGGCCGTCACGGTTTCGATTGCGATCGCGTCCGCTTCCATCATGGTCGTCCCCCGAAGGCCGGTCTGTCATGGCCCGTCAGCACGACCGCGTAGCGGGCGGTCAGCGCGCCGGGATTGTGATAGGCGATCGGCCCGTCGAGCAGCATCTGCAGGCAGTCCCCGGCAGCCAGTCGGTGTGCGGTCTCGCCCAGCGTCACGACCATCTCGCCCGCCAGCACCCAGACCTGCTGGTCCAGCCGCTGCGCCGCGCGCGCCGCGTCGAGCAGCACGCGCCCGCCCGGCGGCATTTCGACCTCGACGATCTCGATCGCCGAGCCGGTTCCCGGAGGCGAGACGCTGCGCCGGACATAGAAGCTGCCGGGATCGGTCCACACCGGCTGATCGGCGCGTCGCGCCAGCGGGCTGGCCTGGGTATCCTCGCGGAACAGCGCCGACAGCACGATGCCGAGCCCGACACAGAGCCGGTCGAGCAGCGCCGCCGTCGGGCTCGACTCGGCCCGTTCGACGCGCGAGATCATCGCTCGGCTGACGCCCGAGCGATCGGCCAACTGGTCGAGCGTCAGGCCGCCAGCCAGCCGTAGCGCCTTGATGCGTGCGCCGAGGCGCTGGTCCAGCTCGAGATCGACCATGGTTTCCATGCTCGGCATTACATTCCATTATATAAGATTATCAAGATCAGATCATGGAAATAGATCGATCGCGACGCTGTGCGTCAAGCTGCGCCGATGTGATCGCGGGGGGCGCGCTCGTGACGCGTCGTGAACGCGGTTTTCACTACAATTCGAATTGGGCCTCCCGGTCGGATCGTCCAGGCCGCCGGATTTGCGGAAAAGTCACAGGTTTCGCGCATCAATGATGTCAAAGGACGCCGTCAACGGCGCCGCCGGGGACGTGACAAGAGGGGAGGGGCGCGATGAACAGGGGACTGGACTTTCTCGGACGCTCCGTCGTCCGTTTCATCACCCGCAACCGGCACGATGCGGGCCCGGTCGATGCGAAGGCCTTGGCGCGGTTGAACAACGCGCTTCGCCCTGGCGACGTGCTGCTGGTCGAAGGCGGCATGAAGGTCTCGACCGCGATCAAATATCTCACCCAGTCGACCTGGTCTCACGCGGCGCTTTATGTCGGCGACACCGGACAATTCAGCGAGACCGGCGAGCCGCTTGTGCTGGCCGAGGTCGAGATGGATGTCGGCTGCGTGCTCTCGCCTTTGTCGAAATACGGCGCGTTCGGCACGCGCATCTGCCGGCCGCAGGGGCTCGATTCCGCCGGCCGCGACACGGTGGTCGCCTATGCGCTCGGCCGGCTCGGCACGCAATACGACCTCAAGAACATCATCGACCTGCTGCGCTGGCTCGTGCCGCTGCCCTGGGTGCCCTCGCGCCTGCGCCGGCGCATGATCGCGATCGGCTCGGGCGACCCGACGCGGGCGATCTGCTCGACCATGATCGCGCAGGCCTTCGAGGCGGCGCGCTATCCGGTTCTGCCGACGGTCGAATATGCGCAGGCGATGGACGAGGACGACGCCGAGGAGATCCTGCATATCCGGCATCATTCGCTCTACATGCCGCGCGATTTCGACATTTCGCCCTATTTTTCTGTGGTCAAGCCGACGCTGGAGGCGGGTTTCGACTATCGCGCCCTGACCTGGGCGAAGCCCGCGCAGCCCGAGACCCCGCAGCGCGCGCCGGCCGGCACGATGCAGCCGGCCTGAACGCGGTTCCGACGGCGCGCCTGCGCCACTGCAAACCCTTGGCGCAATGCGGCAACGCTGCTATCTGCGCGCCATGAGCACCCAGAGCTTCGACAATATCCGCAATTTCTCGATCGTGGCGCATATCGACCACGGCAAATCGACTTTGGCCGACCGGCTGATCCAGCAGACCGGCACGGTCGCGGCGCGCGACATGAGCGAGCAGATTCTCGATTCGATGGACATCGAGAAGGAGCGCGGCATCACCATCAAAGCCCAGACCGTGCGGCTCGACTACCGCGCGGAGGACGGCAAGGACTACGTCCTGAACCTGATGGACACGCCCGGCCATGTCGACTTCGCCTATGAGGTCTCGCGTTCGCTGGCGGCCTGCGAGGGCTCGCTGCTGGTGGTCGACGCCTCGCAGGGCGTCGAGGCGCAGACGCTGGCGAATGTCTATCAGGCGCTCGACGCCAACCACGAGATCGTCACCGTCCTCAACAAGATCGACCTGCCGGCCGCCGAGCCCGAGCGGATCAAGCAGCAGATCGAGGATGTGATCGGGCTCGACGCCTCGGAGGCCGTGCCGATTTCGGCCAAGACCGGTTTGAACATCGAGGGCGTGCTGGAGGCCATCGTCAAGCGCCTGCCCGCGCCGAAGGGCGACAGGGACGCCCCGCTCAAATGCCTGCTGGTCGATAGCTGGTACGACGCCTATCTCGGCGTCGTCGTCCTCGTGCGCGTCATCGACGGCGTGCTGAAGAAGGGCATGACCATCCGGATGATGCGCGCCAACGCCGCCTATGGCGTCGACCGCGTCGGCGTGTTCAAGCCCAAGATGCTGGAGGTCAGGGAACTCGGACCCGGCGAGGTCGGCTTCTTCACCGCCTCGATCAAGGAGGTCGCCGACACCGCGGTCGGCGACACCATCACCGACGAGAAGCGCCAGACGCTGCAGGCGCTGCCGGGCTTCAAGCCGGTGCAGCCTGTGGTGTTCTGCGGCATCTTCCCGGTCGACGCTGCCGATTTCGAGGTGCTGCGCTCGGCCATGAGCCGCCTGCGCCTCAACGACGCCTCGTTCAGCTACGAGATGGAGACCTCGGCCGCGCTCGGTTTCGGCTTCCGCTGCGGCTTCCTCGGGCTGCTGCATCTGGAGATCATCCAGGAGCGGCTGGAGCGCGAGTTCAATCTCAACCTGATCTCGACCGCGCCTTCGGTCGTCTACCATCTCAAGCTGCGCGATGGTTCGACGCTGGAACTGCACAACCCGGCCGATATGCCGGACCCCATGAAGATCGAGTTCATCGAGGAGCCCTGGATCAAGGCGACGATTTTTACCCCCGACGAATATCTCGGCTCGGTTCTGAAACTCTGCCAGGACCGGCGCGGCGTCCAGACCGACCTCTCCTATGTCGGCTCGCGCGCAAAAGTGGTCTACGATCTGCCGCTGAACGAGGTGGTGTTCGATTTCTACGACCGGCTGAAATCGATCTCGAAGGGTTATGCCTCCTTCGACTACGCGATCACCGATTATCGCGAGGGTGACCTCGTGCGCATGTCGATCCTGGTCAACGCCGAGCCGGTCGATGCCTTGTCCATGCTGGTCCACCGCTCCCGCGCCGACGCGCGCGGCCGCGCCATGTGCGAGAAACTCAAGGACCTGATCCCGCCGCACATGTTCCAGATCCCGGTGCAGGCGGCGATCGGCGGCAAGATCATCGCCCGCGAAACCATCCGCGCCCTGCGCAAGGACGTGACGGCGAAGTGCTATGGCGGCGACGCCTCGCGCAAGCGCAAGCTTCTGGACAAGCAGAAGGAAGGCAAGAAGAAGATGCGCCAGTTCGGCAAGGTCGAAATCCCGCAGGAGGCGTTCATCGCCGCGCTGAAGATGGATTCGTGAGAGACGGGCGTTCCGATGCAGATCACCTACGATCCGACCGTCAACGCCGCCTACATTACCCTCGGCAAGGAGCCGCGCGGCCTGAAAACCGTTGAGGTCAACCACGACCTTCTCATCGATTTCGATTCGGATGGTGTGATCTACGGCATCGAATTGCTCGATGCGCGACGGCAATTAGCGATTACAAGCGAGCCATCTCTGACGATCGAAGCAGGCGGGCGTTCCGTGACGCTGCCGCTGGCCGTGACGAAGTAGACTCGGATCAGGCTCCACCAAGCAGTGCGGCCAGATTAGCCGTCACCACAATCGGGTCGCGCAACTCGCATTCCCAGACGACGAGCGAACGCCAGCCTCTGCCTTCGAGCGTCGCCAAAGTCGCCAGATCGCGCGCCCGGTTCCGCGTAATCTTCGCCGACCAATACTCCGCATTGGCCTTCGGCAAGCGCGCCCCACGCGCGCAATCATGCCCGTGCCAGAAGCAGCCATGCACGAAGATCGCGATGCGCCGGCCCGGATAGGCGATGTCCGGCCGGCCGGGTATGTCCTTGCGGTGCAAGCGGTAGCCCGGCGCGATCGGGCGGAGCAGCTTTCGGACGGCGCGCTCGGGCGTAGTGTCGCGCGATCTGACCGCACGCATGACGGCGGAGCGATCAGCTTTCGTCCGTCGCGTCATCGGATTCATCGGTGTCGGGGTCTTTCTCTTCGACGGCGTCTTCGCCGCCGACATCGGCGAATTGCTTCTTCGCCAGCGATTCAAGCCTCAGCGCTTGTGTAAGTAGCGTTCTCCGAAGCCCGCTCTGCACCTGTCGTTCCGAGATCGTTTGGGCCAGCCGAGCGATCGTCTGCGCCCGGCGCGCGATCCGCGTATCGGGATGGCTCCGAAACTTCTTCACGTCGTCGGACACGATGCGCCCGCGTATCGACACGGGCAAGCGCTCCAACGGGTCAGCCGGCGCGGGGTCCTTCTCGTTCAGGATTTTTCCAAAGGCGCTGCCAGCAATGCACCTTTGGAAAACAGCCAACTCCAGGCTGTTCAGCTTGGCCTTGGCGATCTTGTCCTTGGAGTTCGCTCCCTGCAATTCGGGCAAGGGAAACAGTTCGATCTCATAGACCTCGAAGGGATCGAGAACCGACATTGCCACAGCGTCGGTGCGCTGGTTCGTCAGATGTCGCCCGATTCGGCTGCTCAGCCCCTCAAGGGTCTGCCCGACATAGATCGGCTCGCCGTCATAATCGAAAAAGGCGTAGACGCCCCATTTGAAGCCGCCGATCGTCCTGATCTCGCAGTCGAAAGGCGGCGCCTGCCGGAGAAACGCCGTCAGGCCCTTCCTCAGCTCCGCCGTCTCGAACGGCGGTTCGGTGCGCTTCGGTCTGGTCTTTTGAGGTTTCGTCACTACGCGGTCACGAGCACGAATTTCGACGACCTGACGATTAGTGAAAGCAGGTTCTCCGCCAGAAACCTCACAACCGGCACCGCCACCCCGTCCCCCAACAGGTGATATGCCTCGTTGTAGCGCGTCGGCAGCCTATAGCCCTCCGCCACGCCCATCAGCCGCGCCGCCTCGCGTGCCGTCATCAGCCGCGAGCGCACGCGTCCGTGCTCGACCATCACCACGGTCTGCCGGCTGGAGCCGCCTTCGGGCGTGCGCAGGCAGCCGGCGACGCCGTCGAAGCGGATTTCGGCGCGCTGCACCTTTTCGCCTGCCTGATCGAGCCGCGTGCGGCGATAGACGGTCCCAAATAGCCGGCCGCCCTTGTCGATGGCGGTCTGCAACTTGGCGCGGTTGACCTCCGACATCATCGCGACGAGACGGTCGGTCTCGACCTGCGAATGCCATGAGATGTCGGCGCTTTCGTCGATCAGTGCATCGAAACTGACGTTGCGCTTTGGAGGCGACGGCAACCGCCACCAGCGCCACGCCTTGCGCAGGTCCGGCCGCAGCGCCGCATGCGCCTTGCAGAGCGCGGCGGAGGCGAATGCGCTGCCCGGCTCTTCAGCGACCAGCGATCTGGCGATCGAGACATCCTTGCGCACCGCGACGATGAACAGCCTCGGCCGCGACTGCGGCAGGAAATGCACGGCGTCGATCGTCAGCGCGCCGAACACATAACCAAGCTCGAACAGCGACCGACACAGCACATCGAAATCGCGCCCGCGATTGGAGGTGATCGCGCCGACGACGTTCTCGATGACGAGGATGTTCGGCGCGCGCTGCTCGCGACGCAAGCCGCGGACCAGCAGATCGAAGCCCCAGAACGCGCCTGAGCGCTCGCCTTCCAGCCCCGCGCCATTCCCAGCCAGCGACAAATCCTGACACGGAAACGAAGCCCAGGCGAGATCGGCGCGCCCCGGCAAATCCGATGCGTTCAGTTTGTGGATGTCGCCGAGGCGAAACTCCTTGTCGCCCCAGTTATCGACGTAGCTCGTGCCTTTCTTGGGGTCGAAATCATTTGCGAACAGGCAGCGCCAGCCCTCGCCGAGACCGGCTCTCGCCATGCCGCCGCCGGCGAAGAACTCGTAGAAGGTCGGCTGCATCGAAACCCCGGCAAATCTGGATGCTCGAATCTAGGATTCCGGTTTCGTTCTGTCTAGGCGGCTTGCGTTAATCTCCGGTGCATGAGGTTCGCCGCGAGGGTGGCCGGAACCCCGCCCGCCCCTCCGCGTTTTCCCTTTGGGTGCGACCAGCCGTCGCGACTGGCAGGTCGCGGCGCATAAGCGGAGGATACGCAGTGGACAGACGTTCCTTTCTCACCACGCTGATCGGCGGGTTCGCCGCAGCCGGCCTCGGCGGCGTGGCGGTCGCGCAGGCCGCCGGCCCGGTTGAGCCAAAGCTCGTGCCTGGCGATGACGCGCTTGGGCTCGACAGCGCGGCGCTCGACAAGACGGACGCCGAATTCTCGCAATATTACTACTACCGCAGGCGACCGCGCTGGCGGAGGCGCTATTACTACCGCCGGCCCTATGGCTATTATCGCCGTCGGCGCTTTTATGGCGGCCGCCGCCGCTTCGACTGGCGCGCCCGCGCGCGTTGATCGGGCTCATTCGGCCCTGAGGACCGCCTGCCGGCCACGGCAGGCGGTCGTTGCACGGGTAAGCGCTGCTGGTGCTTACGGATCGAGCGCGAGCCTGAACAGAAGCGGCCTGTGGTCCGATCCCAGCCCGTCGGGGCCGATCGTCACGGCTGCGGACCGGAACTGCTGCGAGGCCAGCAGGTTGTCGAGCAGCACCACCGGCACGAAGCGGTGGGCCGGCCAGGTCAGGGCGAATGTGGCGTGCCGGAGCAGCCCCGTGCTTCGGGTCAGCCGGTCCAGCTTCCAGGTGAAGGGGGCGAGGTTGAGGTCGCCCACGAGGATCTGTGGCCCCGGCGCGGCTCTCAGCCGTTCCGCCAGAAACCGCGTCTGCGCCTCCTGCCATTGCGGCTCGAATGGGAAAGCAAGATGGATGCCGGTCACGGTATAGGATCGGCCGCTTGATGCCGGAAAGCTCGCCCAGACCAGCGGCGGCGTCTGCGGGCTGCCGCTGACGAAGCCCCGCGCGGTCGGCTCGGCCTTGGACAGCAGATGCACGCCGCCGCTGTTCTGCGGAAGCGACATGACGAACGGGTAGAGCGCCCGGAGCGGCTCGACGAGGCGTGGCGCGAGATCGGGAAACGCCTCCTGCAGCACGACATGGTCGGCATCGACCGCCCGGACATAGTCGACGACGCGCTCGGGCGTCGTGTTGGCGTACCAGACGTTGAAAGTGAGGATGCTGATCTGGTCGCGCGGGCCGGCCACCGCGCCCGTCGGCAGCGGTGCGGAGAGCCGCAGCGGAAGGAGCATCAGCGCGATATTGGCGAAGGCGAGCGCCACGCCGGCCGCGACCAGCCGCCGCCGTCGCGCCAGGGCGCAGAGCGCCAGCACGGCGAGGCTTGCCGCGACGAGGAAGGGCCGGAACTGGTTGACCAGTTCGAGATAGGGGATCAGCGGCGCAAGCCCGCCGAGCAAGGTCGCGGCCGTGCCGGCTCCGACGCCCGCCACGGCTGTCCAACGCAGCCAGAGCATTGATCTCACCGCTGCTCGCGCCGCTTCGTCCTATGCCGGCTCACAAAGCCGCTCCCAGGCCCCGCAACGCCGCGCGCAGGTCGATCGGCTCGACGAAATGTACCGCCTGCATGCCGACCGCGCGCGCCGCATCGACGTTCTTTTCGCTGTCGTCAACGAAGATGCAGTCCCCGGCCACCAGCTCATAGCGCTCCAGCAGCACGCGGTAGATCGCGGGGTCGGGCTTGATCAGGCGCTCATGCGCCGAGACGACGACGCCGTCGAAGCTCTGCAGGAACGGGAAACGGATCAGGCACTCCGCCCATTTCTCGCGCGAGAAATTGGTGATGGCGTAGACCTTTTCGCCCTTTGCCTTCAGTTCGGCGAGGATCGCGACGCTCTCGTCGAGCACATAGGGCGCGGTCTCGTGCCAGCGCTGGTCATAGGCCCTGATCTCGCGCTCCCACTCCGGGTGCGCAGCGACCAGCAGCGCCACGGCCTCCTCCCAGGAGCGGCCGCGATCCTGCTCGATGTTCCACGCCGCCGTGCAGACATTGGCCATGAACCAGTCGCGCTTCTCGTCGTCGGGAATGAGGTCGCGATAGAGCAGGCGCGGGTCCCAGCGGATCAGGACGTTCCCGACGTCGAAGACGATGGTGGGCTGGCGTGAAGGCATGCTCGGGTCCGCAGGTTGCAGGCAGGATCGCAGTCACGCTCTTGTGTGCCGATGTGCGAGACAGAGGCAAGCTCCGTGGCGTATCCGGTGCAAGAATGTAAGGGGCGGTGACGACGCATGGCGACTGCCAGCCTGAACAGCTATCTGCCCTGGCTCGACCGGCAGGGCCGCTTTTCCGCGCTGCGCGCGGCCGCCTTAGCGCTCGTCGTCGTCCCGGCGCTGATCCTGGTCTGGCAGGCATGGACGCACCAGCTCGGCTCCAAACCCTGGACCCGCGCCGTCCACGACACCGGCACGGAGGCGATGCGGCTTTTGCTGATCACGCTGGCCGTCTCGCCGCTGCGGAAGATTCTCGACTGGGGCAAGCTGATCGGCGTGCGCCGCATGCTCGGTCTCTCCGCGCTCGCCTATGCGGCCGCTCATCTGATGCTCTACTGCATCGATCTCGCCTTCGACTGGGGGCTGATCGTCTCCGAGATCATCAAGCGCTTCTATCTCACGGTCGGAATCGTGGCGCTGACGGGGCTGGTCGCGCTTGGCGTCACCTCGACCGACGGCATGATCCGGCGCATGGGGACGAAGAACTGGCAGCGCCTGCACAATCTCGTCTATCTGATCACGGGCCTGAGCCTGCTGCATTTCGCGCTGCAGTCGAAGATCGACGTCACCGAGCCGGCGCTGATGAACGGGCTCTTCGCCCTGCTGCTCGTCTATCGCGGGCTCGCCCGCTGGAAAATCGGTTTTTCCACGCCGGTGCTGGTCGCCGCCGCGCTCGCCACGGGCCTCGCGACCGCGATCTGCGAAACCGCCTGGTACGCGCTGACCACCGGCGTATCGGCCTGGATGGTGTTTCAAGCCAATCTCGACGTCGTGGCCTATCAGGACTTGGCCTTCCTGCGGCCGGGCCACTGGGTCGCGCTGACGGGTCTCGTCGTCGCGGGGCTGCACGCCTGGCGCGCCCCGGCGGCAAGGCAGCCGCGCGGGCGGCGGGCTGCAGTTTCGCCGGTCGCGGATCAGCCCTCATCCTGAGGAGCGAGGTTGGCAGCGCCCGCCTGAGCCTCTAACCCTTGGCTCATGCCTGCCGATCTCAAAGCCCAGCCGGTCGAGGACGTCGCAGCCGCCGAACTCGCGGCCGAGGGTGTCGCGCTGCCGGAACGGGCCTCGCCCTTCGTGCCTTTGCGCCAGCCGGTCTTCCGCGCGGTCTGGTTCGCCAGCCTCGCCTCCAATTTCGGCGGCCTGATCCAAGCCGTAGGCGCTTCCTGGCTGATGACGGCGATCGCCGCCTCCGCCGATCTCGTCGCGCTGGTACAGGCCTCGACCACGCTGCCGATCATGCTGTTCTCGCTGGCGGCGGGCGCGATCGCCGACAATTACGACCGCCGCAGGATCATGCTGACGGCGCAGTTCTTCATGTTCTGTGTCTCGATCATGCTCGCCGTCTTCGCCTGGTTCGGCTGGCTGACGCCCTGGACCCTGCTCGCCTTCACCTTCCTGCTCGGCTGCGGCACGGCGCTGAACAACCCGGCCTGGCAGTCCTCGGTCGGCGACATGGTTCCGCGGCAGGACGTGCCGGCCGCCGTGACGCTGAACAGCGTCGCCTTCAACATCGCCCGCAGCGTCGGCCCCGCCATCGGCGGCGCGATCGTGGCGGCGTCGGGCGCGTTTGCCGCTTTCGCCATCAACGCCGTGAGTTACGTCGCGCTGCTCGCCGTGCTCTGGCGCTGGACGCCGCCCAAGGTCGAGCGGCTTCTGCCGCGCGAGACGCTCTGGATCGCGATGAGCGCCGGCCTGCGCTATGTCGCGATGTCGCCCAACATCCGCAGCGTCATCCTGCGCGCCTTCGCCTTCGGCTTTGGCGGCATCGTCGTGCTGGCGCTGCTGCCGCTGGTCGCGCGCGATCTGGTCAAGGGCGGCCCGCTGGTCTTCGGCGTGCTTCTGGGCGCATTCGGAGCCGGCGCGGTCGCCGGCGCGTTCCTGAGCGCGCGGTTGCGCCGGATGCTGACCACCGAGGCGCTGGTGCGGCTGACCTTCGCCGCCTTCGCCGTCGCCGTGGCGGTGATGGCGGTCAGCACCAGCCTCTGGCTGACCATGCCGGCGCTCTGCGTCACCGGCGGGTGCTGGGTGATGACCCTCTCGACCTTCAACGCCACCGTGCAGCTCTCGGCCCCGCGCTGGGTCGTCGGCCGGGCGCTGGCGCTCTACCAGATGGGCGCGTTCGGCGGCATGGCGCTGGGGAGCTGGGTCTGGGGCCGGGCGATCCTCCAGATCGGCACCGAGCAGACGCTTCTCGTCGCGGCTTTCACATTGCTCGCCGGCGCTGCGCTCGGCCTGCGCTATGCGCTGCCGCCGCTGGAGGCGCTGAATCTCGATCCGCTCAGCCGCTGGCGCGAACCCAAGGTCGCGGTCGATATCGAGCCGCGCAGCGGCCCGGTCATCGTCACGATCGAATACGTTATCGCCGAGGAGGACGTCGTCGCCTTCCTGAGCGCGATGGCCGAGCGCCGTCGTATCCGCCGCCGCGACGGCGCGCGGCATTGGGCGCTGCTGCGCGATTTGACCAATGCCGAACTCTGGATCGAGCGTTACGACAGCCCGACCTGGGTCGAATATGTCCGCCAGAACCAGCGCGTCACGCAGGCCGACGCCGAGATCGGCGAGCGCGTCCGCGCCCTGCACAAGGGCCCGGTTCCGCCGGTGGTCCACCGCATGATCGAGCGCCAGACCGGCTCGCTGCCCGGCGCGCGGCCGAGCCCCGCGCCGACGCTAAGCGAGACCGGGCCGCATTGACTGCCGGAGCTGTCAGCCCACGATCCACAACCCCGCCAGCCCGAACAGCCCGACGATGATCCGCCACCAGGCGAAGAGCGCGAAACCCCGCTTCGAGACATAGTCGAGGAAGACGCGGACCACGACCAGCGCCGACAGGAAAGCCGCCACGAAGCCGACCACGATCAGCATCGTGTCGTCGAAGGTCAGGATCTTGTAGTTCTTGAGCAGGTCGTAGGCGAAGGCCCCGGCCATGGTCGGCATGGCGAGGAAGAAGGAGAACTCGGCCGCCGAGCGCTTGCTCGCCCCCAGCAGCATCGCGCCGACGATGGTCGAGCCCGAGCGCGAGACGCCGGGGATCATCGCAAGACACTGGATGAAGCCGATCTTGACATACATCGAGAGCGGGAAGGCCGTGGCGTCGCTGTGCTTGACCTCGAGCTCGAGCTCGTCGACCACCATCAGCACGAGCCCGCCTGCGATCAGCGAACAGCAGACCAGGAACGGATTGAACAGCACGCTCTTGATGAAGCCGTGCAGCACGGCTCCAATCAGCGCGGCCGGCAGAAAGGCGACGAGCACGCCAATGACGAAGCGCCGCGCGGCGGGGTCCGAACCCAGCCTGAGCGCGATGTCGAGCAGGCGGCGGAAATAGACCAGCATGATCGCCAGGATCGCGCCGAGCTGGATCAGTACCTCGAAGGTTTTGCCGTTCGATTCGAAGCCGAGGAAATGCCCGAGCAGCAGCAGATGCCCGGTCGAGGAGACGGGGAGAAACTCCGTCAGCCCCTCGACGATGCCGAGCACGATCGCTTCGAACAGGTTTTCCATGGCGAGGGTCTCTGGGACGGGTAGGCGCAGCCGGGTCGGCCTCGGGAGAGGTAAACCGGCCTATCTCTTGCGCCCAGCCTCTTTGCGAATTGGTTACCACTTCGCCAAGACGACCGGGTCAAATCGAAGCGGAGACGGGGCGGCGGCTTGTGAGCCGGCAGTCTCGGGACTATAGCAGGCGCCGACATCACGCGTCTCGCGCATGACCGCGCCACGCTTCTCCCTCGGCCCCGCTTGCGCCGCATCCGCCTGTTTCAAGAGTGCCATGGCGACGCTTCACCACTATCCGCTGTGTCCGCATTCGCGTTTCGTCCGGCTCGTCCTGGCCGAGTTCGGCCTTGAGGCCGATCTCGTCGAGGAGCGCGTCTGGGAGCGCCGGCGCGAGTTCCTGGAGATGAACCCGGCCGGAACGACGCCCGTCTTCCGCGAGGATTCGGGCCTTGCGGTGCCCGGCGCGGGCGTCATCGCCGAATATCTCGACGAGACGCGCGGGCTGGCGCTCGGCCAGAATCGGCTGATGCCAGACGGGCCCGCCGAGCGCGTCGAGGTCCGCCGCCTGCTCGACTGGTTCAACGGCAAGTTCGACGCCGAGATCACCGGCCCGCTCGTGCTGGAAAAGGTGATGAAGCGCTTCATGGGGCGCGAGGAGGGCGGCGGCCCGCCCGAAATGGGCGCGATCCGCGCGGGGCGCGCCAATGTGCGCTATCATCTGCGCTACATCGCGTGGCTCACCGCCAAGCGGAACTGGCTGGCCGGGCCCGATCTGAGCTATGCCGATCTCGCCGCCGCGGCGCATCTCTCCTGCGTCGACTATCTCGGCGACGTGCCCTGGGACGAGGACGAGGCCGCGCGCGCATGGTATGCGAGGATCAAATCCCGGCCGAGCTTCCGGCCGCTGCTGGCGGACCGCGTGCCGGGAATGGCCCCGAGCGCCCATTACGACGACCTGGATTTTTGAAGGCCGACACCCACAGCCCTCATCCTGAGGAGGCGCGCAGCGCCGTCTCGAAGGATCATCCAGCGCGCTCTGGAGCATCCTTCGAGACGAAGCCTGCGGCTTCTCCTCAGGATGAGGGCTCGGGGTCCAAAGGCATCATGTCGGGCGAGCGCCTGAAACAGGCGGTGGTCGAGCGGGCCTTGTCCGAAGGTTTCTCCGTCGCCCGCATCGCCGCAGCCGACTCGATCCCCGATGCTCCCGCCCAACTCCGTGAATGGCTCGCCGCCGGCCATCACGGCGAGATGGGCTGGATGGCCGAGCGCGTCGCCGAACGCGCCGCCCCGCAGGCGCTCTGGAGCGAGGTGCGCTCGGTCGTCATGCTCGGCATGAGCTACGCCCCGGACTCGGACCCGCTCGCGATCCTGGCTGAAACCGACAAGGCAGCGATCTCGCTCTATGCCCGCAGGCGCGACTATCACGATGTCATCAAGGGCAAGCTCAAGAGCGTGGCCGGCCGGCTGGCGGCGCGTGGCGGCGTGGACGTGAAGGTCTTCGTCGACACCGCGCCGGTGATGGAAAAGCCGCTGGCGCAGGCGGCCGGCCTCGGCTGGCAGGGAAAGCACACGGTTCTGGTCTCGCGCGAGCACGGATCCTGGCTTTTCCTCGGCGCGATCTACACAACGGCTGAACTGCCGGCCGATGCGCCCGAGCAAGACCATTGCGGCTCCTGCCGGCGCTGCCTCGCCATCTGCCCGACCGACGCCTTCCCCCAGCCCTACCAACTCGACGCCCGCCGCTGCATCGCCTATCTGACGATCGAGCATCAGGGCCATATCGACGCCGAGCTTCGACCCGGCATCGGCAACCGCGTCTTCGGCTGCGACGATTGCCTCGCCGTCTGCCCCTGGAACAAGTTCGCGGCATCCGCACAGGAGACGCGGCTGGCGCTAAAGGACGATCTGGCCGCCCGCCCGCTCTCCGAACTGGCGGCGCTGGACGACGCCGGCTTCAGGACGCTTTTTGCCGGCACGCCGGTGAAGCGCACCGGCCGCGACCGCTTCATCCGCAATGTCCTGATCGCCATCGGCAACAGCGGCAGGCCCGACCTCGCCGGGAGCGCCGAGGCGCTTCTCGACGACATCTCGCCGCTGGTCCGCGCCATGGCGGTCTGGGCGCTGGCACGGCTCGCGCCCGGCCGGTCTGCCCTGCTCGCAACCGCTCGTCTCGCCGCCGAGCCCGACGCCGCCGTTCGCCACGAATGGCTCGCCCTCTTGTCCCCACCGGATCGTGCCGCATGAAGCTCGTCATCCTCGGTCTCGGCTATTCCGCCGGGTTCTTCGCGCGCGCCGCGATCGTGCAGGGCTGGCAGGTCACCGGCACGGTGCGCTCGGCAGACAAGGCGGCGAAACTCAGCGGCGAAGGCATCCCGACGCTGGTTTTTGGAGGCTTCGCCGTCTCTTCGCGGCTCTCCGCCGCGATCACGGAGGCCGATGCCGTGCTGGTCTCGGTGCAGCCGGGCGAGGACGGCGATCCTGTGCTGGCGACGTTATCCGCCCAGCTCGAAGCCGCGCCAAATCTGCGCTGGATCGGCTATCTCTCGACCATTGGCGTCTATGGCGACCATGGCGGCGCGTGGATCGACGAGACGGCCGAAACCCGGCCCGGCTATGCCCGCTCAAAGCTCAGGCTAGAGACCGACGAGGCCTGGCTCGCCTTCGGGCGGCGCACCGGCAAGGCCGTGCAGATTTTCCGGTTATCCGGCATTTACGGCCCGGGCCGCAACGCCATCGTCAACCTGCGCGAGGGCACGGCGCGCAGGCTGGTCAAGCTGGGCCAGGTCTTCAACCGCATCCATGTCGCAGACATCGCCGGCGTGCTGCTGGCCTCGCTGGCGCGGCCCCGCAACGGCGCGGTCTACAATGTCACCGACGACGAGCCGGCTCCGCCGCAGGATGTCGTCACCTTCGCCGCCGGACTGATCGGCGTCGAGCCGCCGCCCGAGCAGCCTTACGACGCGTCGAAATTGTCGCCGATGGCAGCGAGTTTCTATGGCGAGAACAAGCGCGTCTCGAATGCGCTGGCGAAGCGGGAACTGGGCTACGCCTTCCGCTATCCGAGCTATCGCGAGGCGCTGACGGCGTTGGCCGAAAGCGGCGAGTGACGCTCTCCCGTCATTGCGAGCGCAGCGAAGCAATCCAGGAGACGTAGAGCGAGACGGCTGGATTGCTTCGCTGCGCTCGCAATGACGATGGCGTCACGCCGCGTAGCGCTGGCCCTCGTCGCCATAGTAGTCGACATAGCGCCGGTCGATCGCGGCGACGGGCAGGATCACCAGCACGTCGGTCGTGCCGAACTGCCGGTCTATGACCGCGCCGGAGCCGAAGCGCGCGCCAAGCCTGAGATAGCCCTTGATCAGCGGCGGGAGCTGCTTCAGCGCGAGCTTGGCGTCGATCGTCGCGGCCGGCAGCCGGTCCATCGCGACATGTCGCTCGGGCCGGGCGCAGGCGCTCCAGTCGCCCTCGGCCCTGGCGTGGTGGTGCAGGAAGCTCAGTGGCAAGGCGAGGGCGTCGGGGTCGGCGCCCTCGAAACTGGCGCAGCCGAACATCGCGTCGATCCTGTGGTGGCGGATATAGGCCCAGATGCCGTGCCAGAGCAGCTCGACCGTCTTCTTGGTGCGGTAGGGCTTTAGCACGCAGGAGCGGCCGAGTTCGAGGAAGCGCGCTCCGGGATGCCGGGCGATCAGGGCCGCGAGATCGAACTCGCCTTGCGTGTAGAAGCCGCCGAGCCGGTTCGCCGCGCTCTGGCGCATCAGCCGATAGGTGCCCACCACCTTGGAGCGCGTCCCGCCGAAGCGTCCGCGCGCCGCGTGGTCGATCACGAGCAGATGATCGCAGGCGGCGTCGAACCGGTCGGCGTCGCGGCGGAACATCCGCGAGACGGCGTCGGGTTTGGCCGACATCTCCTGATAGAACACCCGGTAGCGCAGCCGCTGCGCGCGCCAGACCTCCGAAGGCCCCCGCGCCAGCCTGACCTCCAGCGAGCCGCAGCGGCCGAGCGTCCCCGTCAGCGCGTCCTCCGGCGCAGGCCAGCGGCCGATCCGGCGCATCGCATCGCCGGAGATCAGCTTGAACGGCAGCCGCGACAGGAACGGGTGGCCCGCAGGCAGGCCATTCGCCGAAGGCGCCTTGGCCGGGAGACTCTTTGCCGGCTGCCTCAGACCGCGGAAAACATCGAACGCCATGGCGCTATTGTTCCTTTGCCGACGATTCTGGCAATCGGAAACGCTAGCGCCGCGCAATTGACAGGATCGCGACAGGATTGCGTCAGACTGGTGACTTGGCCCGGGCTGAGGTTGTCGTCAGCCGGTCAGTTCGAGCGTCGGGCGGCTGCCGATCCGGCCGATCCAGCGCGCCAGCGCGGCCCGTTCCAGCGGCTTGGCCAGGCAGTCGTCCATGCCGGCCGCCAGCGCCGCCTTGCGGTCGGAGGCCGCGACATTGGCGCTGACCGCGATCAGCGGCAGCCTCGTCCCGCCGTGCCCGGCCTCGATCGCGCGGATGGAGCGCGCCACCGACAGTCCGTCCAGCTCCGGCATGCGGATGTCGAGCAGGCAGAGGTCGAAAGGCTCTGCATCAGGCGTCAAGCTCTCTTCCAGCGTCCGCAGTGCGGCCTTGCCGTCGCGCGCCCACACCGCCGAGCAGCCCAGCCGCTCGAGCGTTCGCGTCGCCAGCAGCGCGTTGATCTCATTGTCCTCGGCCACCAGCACGCGCAGGCGCGGCCCGGGCTGGCCTGCCGGCTGGGCGTCCGCCGCCGGCGGGGTTTCGACCGTCGTCTGGCCCGGGCGCGGTGACAGCCGCTCATAGAGCGTGCGCGCCCTGACCGGCTTGATCAGGAAGCCGTTGAAGCCGGCGGCCGCCGGCGCGCCGAATTCGCGCCGCTGCAATGGCGACAGGAGGATGAGCCGCTCCGCCACGCCGCGGCCGCGCGCCGTCTCGGCGATCGCCTTGACCGACGCATCGCCGAGCGCCAGATCGACCAGCGCGGCGTCGAAACGCGCGCTCGCGAGCAGGGTCGACGCCTCATAGGCCGTCACGGCGCGCGCGACGGTCGCGCCCGTCGCGAGCATGGCTTCGGCCAGGAACCGGGCGCTGAATGGGGCGGGCGAAACCAGCAGCATGCGTTTGCCGCCCCAGTCCGGCGTCGCGGCACTGGCCGGAGCATCGGCGGCGACCAGCGGCAGCACAAGCCGGAAGACCGCGCCCTCGCCGGGCCGGCTTTCGACATCGACGGTTCCGCCCATCAGGGTCGCGAGCCGGCGCACGATGGCGAGCCCCAACCCTGTACCTCCGTGCTGATGGGCCGCCGATTGGTCGGCCTGCTCGAACTCTTCGAAGATCGCATCGAGCCGGTCGGCCGGAATGCCCGGACCGGTATCGGCGACGGTGATGACGAGGCGCTCGGCGTCCCGCGACAGCCTGACGCCGACGCCGCCGCTCTGCGTGAACTTGATCGCATTGCCGACGAGGTTGAGCAGGATCTGGCGCAAACGGTCATGGTCGCCGACGATATGGCTCGGCAGATCGGCCGAGACCAGCGTCGCCACCTCGATCCCCTTGGCCTGGGCGCGCGGGGCCATCAGTTCGGCGACGGTCTCGACCATCAGCGCGAGATCGAAACGCGCCTCGACCAGTTCCAGCTTGCCGGCCTCGACCTTGGCGAAGTCGAGAATATCGTCGACCAGCGCCAGCAGCGCCTCGCCCGACGTGCGCAGCGCCCGGACATAGGTGGCCTGCTCGGGGTCGAGCCGCGTGTCGTCGAGCAGGTCCGCCATGCCCAGGATGCCGTTGAGCGGCGTGCGGAATTCGTGGCTGACGGTGGCGAGGAAGCGCGACTTGGCCTCGTTGGCGCCTTCCGCCCTGGCGCGGGCTTCGACCAGCGCCTGCTCGCTAGCGATGCGGGCCGAAATGTCGCGGCCGACGCGCTGCAGCACAGTCTTGCCATGGGCGACCGGAACGGCGGTCTCGACCCAGGAAATCCAGCGTTCGGTGACGCCGTCGCCATCGGGCGCAGCGAGGCATTCGTCGAAGACGCGCGCGCCGTCGTCGAGCGTGTCCGCCGGGCGCAGCGCGATCCGCCTGGGCTCGTCGGTCGCGCCGATCACGCTGGTCTCGTCCAGCCCGAGCAGCGCGGCATAGGCGGCGTTGGCGTAGACGATGCGGTTGCCGTCGCGCCGTACGATCAGGTCGCCCTGCGCCTCGATCAGGCTGCGATAGCGCTCTTCGCTGTCGGCCAGCGCCCAGAGCCGGTCGTTCAGCGTCTCGACGTCGCGGGCAAGCTCCGTCGCCTGCGCGATCGTCCGGGCGCGCTGCATCGCCATGACGATCAGGCCGACGCAGGCCAGAACCGCGATGGCGGCGGCGATCGACAGGGCTGCGTTCGACGACGGGATGTCCATGAAGACAAGCTGTAGCAGGCGCGCCTTGAGAAAGAGTTTGGCTTATCCTCGAAGTCTAGGGATAGCGTGATGCAATTCGTTAACGATGGCAAAAGCTTGCGTCACGCCGCCTGCGCCACCTGATCGACGCGCGAGCGGTAGGACAGCGCCTCGGCAAGATGAATGCGGCCGACCTTGTCCTGCCCGTCGAGATCGGCCAGCGTGCGCGCCACTTTGAGGACGCGGTGATAGGCCCGCGCGGTCAGGCGCATCGCATCGGCCGCATCGCGCAGCAGAGCAAGACCGGCGGAGTCGGGCCGCGCGACCTCGTCGAGCACATTGGCCGGACAGGCGGCGTTGGTGCCGATGCCGGGCAGGCCAAGCACGGCGTAACGCTGGGTCTGCAGCCGCCGCGCGGCGGCGACGCGCGCCGCGATCTCGGCCGAGCCCTCGCTGGCGGCGGGCAGGATCAGGTCGGCCGCGGTCACCGCCGGCACGTCGATGGTGATGTCGATCCGGTCCAGCATCGGGCCGGAGATGCGCGTCTGGTACTGCGCCATGCAACGCTCGTTGGGTTGCCGGCGACAGGCGAAGCCGGGCTCCGTCGCCCGTCCGCAGCGGCACGGGTTCATCGCCGCGACGAGCTGAAAGCGCGCCGGATAGACGGCGCGGTGGTTGGCGCGCGAGATCAGCACGTCGCCGGTCTCCATCGGCTGGCGCAGCGCGTCGAGCGCCTGAGCCTGGAACTCGGGCAACTCGTCGAGGAAGAGCACGCCGTGATGGGCGAGCGAGACCTCGCCGGGCTTTGCCTGCAAGCCCCCTCCGACCAGCGCCGCCATCGAGGCCGAGTGATGCGGCGCGCGAAAAGGCCGCCGGTCGGTCAGCGCGCCATCGGCGAGATGGCCTGCGACCGAGAGCACCATCGATACCTCGAGTAGTTCGCGCGGCGTCAGCGGCGGCAGGATCGAGGGCAGGCGGCTCGCCAGCATCGACTTGCCCGCGCCCGGCGGCCCGTTCATCAGCAGGTTGTGCCCGCCGGCGGCCGCGATCTCGAGCACGCGCTTGGCGCTCTCCTGGCCCTTGATGTCGGCGAGGTCGGGCAGCGGGCCCGATTGCCGCGCCACCGCCGGCTCGGGCCGCGCCATCACCTGCGTGCCCTTGAAATGGTTGGCGAGCTGGATCAGCGAGCGGGGCGCGAGAATGTCGATGTCAGCCGCCGCCCAGGCCGCTTCCGGGCCTGACGCATGCGGGCAGATCAGGCCCTGTCCGCGCCCATAGGCCGCGATCGCGGCCGGCAGCACGCCGGCGACCGCCGTGATCGAGCCGTCGAGCGCCAACTCCCCGAGCACCGTGTAGCCGGCCAGCGCATCGGCCGGTATCGCCCCGATCGCCGCCATCACGCCAAGCGCGATCGGCAGGTCGTAATGACTGCCCTCCTTGGGCAGGTCGGCCGGTGCGAGATTGACGGTGATGCGCTTGGCCGGCAGCGCAAGGCCGGAGGCGATCAGGGCCGCGCGCACCCGCTCCTTGCTCTCGCCCACCGCCTTGTCGGGCAGGCCGACCAGGATGAAGTTCACATTGCCGGAGGTCACCTGTACCTGGACGTCGACGGCGCGCGCCTCGATGCCCTCGAACGCCACCGTCGCGACCCGCGTCACCATCGCTGCCTGCCCCTGTCCCAAGAGGAGCCTAGTCGAGCCGACCGCATCTGGCAAGAACGGAACGTGAACCTGTTCGAGGGTTATTCTGTGCCGTGTCTCGAAATCGAAAAACTCAGTAGACCGCGACCGTCAGTTGTCGTGGCGGGCCATAGGAAAAAGATATTACCTAGCAATCGCGGCGACGATCATAGCAAATTCTGATAGTTTAATTGTAAACCGAATACGCTTGCTTGTCATGGAAAAGGATTCGCATTAGACAAAATCGCGATGCGCGACATAAATACGATCATTTCGAATTTAAAACTAAATCGACGCTATCCGGGTTGCGCAAGGGAGGCCGCAGACGCCACGGGAGCGCGCATCGCATCGAAGCCATGGGGATTTGGGGGGTGAACCTTTCACGTGAGCGGCGCCGCCGCGCGCCATAGCGACAGGAGATTTTCCATGCCTGACACCGCGACATTGCCGCCCGTCACCAAATCGGGCGCGAGCCTTCCCGCCGAACTCTTGATCACGCCGATGGCCAAGGCCAACGCCGTCAAGGTCACGCCCGGCCACGGCCTCGCCGGCCGGCACGCCACCCGCGAGGTGCTGGATGCGCTATCGGGACACAAGGACCCCGGCATGTTCGGCCGGATGTTTCCGAAACTTGCGCCGCTGCAGGTCTCGGACGCCAAGCTCAAGGCGCTGGCCGAGGCGATGCTCGACGCCGACCCGGCCGACACCGCCAAAGACAATCCCAACATCCCGGCCGGCTTCACCTATCTCGGGCAGTTCGTCGATCACGACATCACGCTCGATCTGACCTCGCTCGGCGACAAGCAGAAGGACCCGCTCGGCGTCGAGAATTTTCGCACGCCGAGCCTCGATCTCGACGCGCTCTACGGCTTGGGGCCGGACGGCTCGCCGCAGCTTTATGCGCGCAGCGGCCCGGGTTTCTCCAAGCACGGCCCGAAATTCGTGATCGGCAAGAACATCACCGTCGGCTTCGGCGGCGTCACCGGCGACTTTTTCAACGATCTGCCGCGCTCGCCCGAGGGCATGGCGATCATCGGCGACCACCGCAACGACGAGAACCTGCTGGTGGCGCAGACCCATCTCGCCTTCCTGAAGTTCCACAACAAGGTCTGCGACATCCTCAGCGGAGGGGCCAATCCGCCGCTCGATCTCTTCGCCGAGGCGCGCCGCATCGTCACCTGGCACTACCAGTGGCTCGTGCTGCATGATTTCGTCGAGCGCCTGACCGAGCCCGGCATCGTTGCCAAGATCCTGCATGACGGGCGCAAGTTCTACCGCTTCAAGCGCACGCCCTACATGCCGGTCGAGTTCTCGGCCGCAGCCTACCGGCTCGGCCATTCGATGGTCAGGCAGCGCTACAGCCACAACCGCGTATTCCAGGACATCGGCTTCGACCTGCTCTTCGGCTTCACCGGGCTGTCCGGGCAGATCATCGGCGACCTGATGCCCAATCCACCGCCGGGCGGGCCGCTTCCGGTCGAAAAACTGCCGAGCAACTGGATCATCGACTGGCGGCGTTTCTACGATCTCGGCACGCCGGCAGGCACGCCGAACTTCGCCTTCAACCCGACAAGGCGGCTCGATCCGCTTCTCGTCGAGGAACTGCACAATCTGCCGGGCGGCGGCGGCAATCTCGCCTTCCGCAACCTCAAGCGCGGCGTCATGCTGGGATTGCCGTCAGGACAGGACGTGGCGGCCCATCTCAAGGTCAAGAACCCGCTGACGCCGGCCGAAATCGCGACCGGGCCCGACGGGATCGAGGCGAAGAAGCAGGGTCTCGATAAGGCGACCCCGCTCTGGTACTACATCCTCAAGGAAGCGCAGGTCCGCAAGAACGGCGAGCGGCTCGGGCCTGTCGGCTCGGTCATCGTCTCGGAGGTCTTCGTCGGCCTCGTCCATGGCGACCCGCAATCCTATATCTGGCGCGAGAAGAACTGGAAGCCGACGCTGCCCTCGGCGAAGGCTGGAACATTCACCATGGTCGATCTGCTGCGGCTGGTGGACGATATCAACCCGATCGGTTGAGAGTCCGCTCCGTTATGAGAAGGGCGGCTCGCGCCGCCCTTTTTCGCGTCACGCGGCTGCCAGCGCCGCTTTCCGCGCCGCGATCTGCCGCAGCAGCACGGGCGCGGCGATGGCGAGGCCGATCATCACGCTCGTCGGCGTCGCCAGAATCATCGGCAGCGCCGCGAGCGCGATCAGCCAGCGCTCCCACATCCGCAACGGCGCGAGGAACCAGCCGGCGAAGGCGGCCGAAAGCAGGGTGATGCTGGCGATGCAGGACGCCGTCGAGCCGATCAGTTCGCTCCAGGTGAAACCCGGCGCCATGATCAGCATGGAGGGCGAGAACACGAAGACGAAAGGCACCAGCACCTTGCCGAGCGCTAGGCGGAAGGCGGTGTTGCCGGTCTTGAAGGGGTCCGCGCCGGCCATGCTCGCCCCGGCATAGGCGGCGATCGCGACCGGCGGCGTGATGTCGGCCAGCACGCCGTAATAGAACACGAAGAAATGCGCCACGAGCGGGTTGACCCCGAGCATGCCGAGCGCCGGCGCGGCGACCGTCACCATGATGATGTAGTTCGCGGTCGTCGGCACGCCGCAGCCGAGCAGGATGCAGACCATGCCGGTCAGCAGCAGGGTGAAGAACAGCGTCGCGCTCTTCAGGTCGAAGGGCAGGAAGGGCAAAAGCCCGGTGACGCCGCGCGCCCACTGGTCGGCGAGCGAGGTGACGATCCAGGAGATTTTGAAGCCGACGCCGGTCAGCGTCACCACGCCGACGATGATGCCGACGGTGGCGGCCGCCGCGCCGACGCCGATGGCGTATTTCGCGCCGAGGATGAAGGCGTCGACCATGTCGCTGGCACGCTTGCGCCCTTCCGCCGTGCGCATCAGCACGCCATGGGCCATCACCGCGAAGGCGGCCACCGTGAAGGCGAAGTTGACGCCCGGCACGCGCAGGAACTCGGTCGGGGCGGCGATGCCGATGGCGAGCGCGAAGACCATGGCCGAAGCCGCGCGGTGCTGCGCGAGGCCGACCAGCATGCAGCCGGTGATGCCCCAGAAGGCGGCGAGGTAGGGCGTGTAGCCGGTGAACAGCACCATGATCAGCGCAAACAGCGGCGCGATGGTCGGCCAGTCGCGGGCGAAGACTTCGGAGAGTTTGGGCGCGTCGGCGTCGGTCATGCCCTTCATGCCGTTCTTGCGCGCCTCGAAATGCACCTGCATCAGCACGCCGAAGAAATGCATGAAGGCCGGGATGATCGCGGCGATGACGATGGTGGCGTAGGGCAGGTTGAGGAACTCGACCATCAGGAAGGCGGCAGCGCCCATGATCGGGGGCGTGATCTGGCCCCCCGTCGCGGCAGTCGATTCCACGGCTGCCGCGAAGTGCCGCTGGTAGCCGAGCCGGATCATCATCGGGATCGTCAGCGAGCCGACGGTGACGGTGTTGGCGACCGACGAACCCGAGATCATCCCAAACAGCGCCGAGCCGAAGATCGAGACCTTCGCCGGCCCTCCCGCGAAGCGACCCGCCACAGCCGCCGCGACGCCGAGAAACAGCCGGCCGAGCCCGATGCGGGTGGCGAGCACGCCGAACAGGACGAAGTGGAAGACATAGGTCGCGACGACGCCGAGCGCGACGCCGTAGACGCCCTGGCTGGTCAGATAGAGATGGTTGACCAGCGTCGCCCAGGTCGCGCCCGGATGCAGGAAGATGCCGGGAAACCAGTTGCCGTAGAGCGCATAGACCATGGCGAAGAGCGCGATGATCGGCAGCCCCCAGCCGATGGCGCGCCGCGTCGCCTCGATCATCAGGATGATGGTGATCGAGCCCATGACCACGTCGAGCATCGACGGGTTGCCGATCCGGAAGACCATGTCCTCGAAGATCCAAGGCACATACAGGCTGGAAACGGCGACCGCGACGGCGAAGACCCAGTCGTAGAGCGGAATGCCGCCGGGCCTGAATGTCGTCGAGGGATGAACGAACCCTGCATCGCTCTTGCGCGCGGAGAAGACGAGGAAGATCAGCCCGAGCACGAAGGCGAGATGGATGCCGCGATGCGTCGTCTCCCGCATCAGGCCGAAGCCTGCGGTGTAGTAATGGAAGGCCGACAGCGCGAGCAGAAGCCCGCCGACGATCAGCGCCGTGCGATGCGGCACCTTGCGGAACTGCATCTCGGGATCGAGCTCTTCCTCGAGTTTTGCGAGTTCGGCGGCGGAGGGCTGGGCGGTCATGGCAGAGGAAACTCGACGGAGAACCCCTCTCCCGCAGCGAAGTCGGATGTTTCCGACTTCGCTCACTCGGAGTGCTGATCTCGGGCGAGCCCGAGATCAGTGAGAGGGGCAGGGGTGAGGGCAGGACGATTCAGGATGAGACAAACCCGTCATTGCGAGCGCAGCGAAGCAATCCAGAGCCGCGTGCTCTACGCCCGCTGGATTGCTTCGTCGCTACGCTCCTCGCAAAGACGGCGGTGCTACCCGCACCTTACTTCAGCAACCCCGCTTCCTTGTAGAACTTCTCCGCGCCGGGATGCAGCGGCACGCCGAGCAGACCCTGCAGCGCGGTCGCCTTCTGGATCGCCTTGCCCTTGGCGTGGCCGGAATCGAGCGCGGCGCGGGTCTTGTCGCTCCAGAGCGCCTTGGTCACGGCATAGACCGTATCGGTCGACACCTTTGCCGAGGTCACCCAATGCGCGCCGACCGCGACCGTCTTGACCGCGCCGACATCCTTGTAGGTGCCGGCCGGAATCTCGTCGACGGCGAAGAAGGGGAAGTCCTTGGCGAGCTTCTCGGCCGCAGGCCCGGTGATCGGCAGGATGTCGATGCCCGAGCCGGTCGAGGCCAGCTCCGAGATCGCCGCCGCCGGGAACCCGCCGGTGAAGAAGAAGGCGTCGACCGAGCCGTCCTTCATCTTCTCGGCCGCCTGGTTGGGCTTGAGATATTCAGGCGTGATGTCCTTCTCGCCGACGCCGAAGGCGGCCAGGATTGCCTTGGCGTTGAGCAGCGTGCCCGAGCCCGGCTCGTCGATCGAAACCTTCTTGCCCTTGAGATCGGCGACGCTCTTCACATTGGCCGATTTACGCACCACCAGATGCACGCTCTCGGGGTAGAGGTTGGCGATCGAGCGCAGATCGGCGATCTTCGGCTTGCCCTCGAACACGCCCGTGCCGGAATAGGCCCAGTAGGCGACGTCGGCCTGGACGAAGCCCGACTCGGCCGCGCCGCCGACGATGGCGTTGACATTGGCGACCGAACCGTTGCTGGCGACCGCGGTCGAGACCAGTTGCGGCGGCGTCGAAATCGCGTTCGCGATCAGCCCGCCGATCGGGTAGTAGGTGCCCGCCGTGCCGCCGGTGCCGATCCGGAAGAAGGCCGGGGCCTGGGCGAGCGCGACGCCGGCCGCCAGCGCGACGCCGCCGAGCGCGAGGCCCGCGGCAGCGAATTTCGAGCGAAAATGCAGTGACATGAGGTCGATCTCCCGGTGAAGGGAGGCACTGTCTTGGGCTTTGGCCCGCCGATCAACCGAAATCTTGTGACGCTGCCCAGTTGACGCGCTGATGCGTCGGCGCAACGCCCGCCGCCTGCAAGGTCAGTGACCCTTGCCGCCCTCGCCCGAAATCCGGTCCGTCCACGCCATCAGCAGGCCCGAGCCGACGAAGACGACATGAATGATCACGAGCCACATCAGGTCGCGGTCGCTGGTCGCCTTCACGTTCATGAAGGCCTTCAGCACCTGGATCGCCGAGATCGCGACGATCGACGAGATCAGCTTGAGCTTCAGCCCGGAGAAGTCGATCCGCGACATCCATTCCGGCCAGTTGCGATGCCGGCCCGCATCGATCTTCGAGACGAAATTCTCGTAACCCGAAAAGATCACGATCACGATCAGCGAGCCGGTGAAGGTCAGGTCGATCAGCGAGAGAACGCCGAGGATGACCTCGGCCTCGGTGGCGGTGAAGACGTGGCTGATGAAGTGCCAGGCCTCCTGCAGCGCCTTGAGCAGGAGCCCGCCGAGCGCGACCACCAGCAGGACATAAAACGGCGCCAGCAGCCAGCGGCTGGCGGAGAGAAAACCCTCCAGTTTCCGTTCGACCCGGTTGGGGGTGTAGTCCGCCGGTCCGGCTTTCTCTGCGTGCTCGCTCATCGTCGGTCCCGTCGGTCGCTGGCCCTCGCTTCTGCCACGATGCGAAGAAGCCCCGCAAGCGGAGCTCGCGGGGCTTCCGGAATTCGCCGGGCGGTTCGCGCTCAGGCTGCGACGCCGGTGCCGATCTGGCAGGTCACGCCCGTGCCGCCCAAGCCACAATAGCCGGCCGGGTTCTTGGCGAGATATTGCTGGTGATAGTCCTCGGCGAAGTAGAATTCCGTCGCATCGAGGATTTCCGTAGTGATCGGCCCATAGCCCCGCGCCTTGAGGGCGCGCTGGTACTCGGTCTTCGAGCGTTCGGCCGCCTCGCGCTGGTCGGCATTCGCGACATAGATGCCGGAGCGGTATTGCGTACCGGAATCGTTGCCCTGGCGCATCCCCTGCGTCGGGTCGTGGCTCTCCCAGAACGTCTTGAGCAGCGTCTCGTAAGGCAGCTTTTGCGGATCGAACACCACGAGCACCACCTCGTTGTGCCCGGTCATGCCCGAACAGACCTCCTCATAGGTCGGGTTCGGCGTCTGGCCGGCTGCATAGCCGACGGCCGTGACGAAGACGCCCTCGCCGAGCTGCCAGAACTTGCGCTCTACGCCCCAGAAGCAGCCCATCCCGAAGACGGCCGTCTGCAGGCCTTCCGGATAAGGTCCTTTCAGCGGCCTCTTGTTCAGGAAATGCCGCTCGGCGGTCGGGATCGCTGCAGCGCGGCCCGGCAGCGCCTGGCCCGGCTGCGGCAGTTCGGATTTCTTGCGCATGAAGAACATGGTCGGCTCCATCATCGGCTCTGTAGAGGCCAAGATAGGCATTCCCGTGTCTTTCGCACAGGCCAAAGCCGGCGCACGGCGCTTCACCGTCGCGTGACGATGCCGATCTCCGCGTCGGGTCTCGCGCCGAGCCGCACCAGCAGGAAGCCGAGCCCGAGCGCCACCAGCGCGGTCGGCGCCAGCGTCACCCAGAGCAGCACCGGGTCCCATAGCAGCGGATGGATGTTGCGCTCGATCGCGGGCTGGATCAGCGCGTAGCGCTCGCGCAGCAGCAGGGACAGCGTCTCGCCCAGCGGCGTGATCATCGGCGCGGAATTGGCGATCGAGCGGGCCCCGTCGATCACGAGCGAGACGAAGCCGGCCGCGACAAGGCCATAACCGAGCAACCGCACCAGGAACCTGATCATCCGCCAAAACCTACGCGCCGCCCCGCAGACCGGATGTGCCCATTCGCGCCCGTCATTGCAACCGGGATGCCGCGCCTTTCCGATTGTGACGGAACGATGCGATCGGCCCTTGAAAGTCACCGGCGCGGCGGTCATAAGCAGCCCGCCGGACAGGTGGCCGAGTGGTTGAAGGCGCACGCCTGGAAAGTGTGTATACGGGAAACCGTATCGCGGGTTCGAATCCCGCCCTGTCCGCCATGGAATTCGATCAAATACCTGAATCAATTCGGTATCTTCTGGTAATTTCAACAAACACCCCAATATTTGCCCCAACACCGCTCCAGTCTGCCGAATTCGCGATGGGCGCCGGGATTATCGTGCCGTCGGCTCGAATCGTTCTCGTCGGTCATCGGGGATCTCTCGGTTCAGGGTTTGCGTTCGCAACCCAAACCTAACCGGCAATCGCCGATGACC
>JAIETL010000036.1 GCA_019745195.1 Beijerinckiaceae bacterium | reverse complement strand
CCAGGCCCGGCGGCTGGCCTCGCGCGTCCTGTTCCTGCATCGCGGCCGGCTGATCACGGATGCGCCGGCCGCCGACTTCTTCACTGGGCCGGCCTCGCCCGAGGCGCGGCCCGCCCCGCCTGCCGTCGCGGCGGTGACGGAGCCGCGCACGCCGACCGAGCGGATCGAGCGCTACATCGTCAATTACGATGGTGGACGCTGCTTCTTCCTGTGGCCTCTGGAACTGGCTGAGAAGAAAGCGAATCTTGAGGGTTTCGGCAGCGGGGCAGAGCCGTTCGTCGCCTTCGACGCGGCCTTCAAGGCAGCGCAGGGCTTCGAGGCGCAGATCAACCTCCGGCCCGTCACCGCGCAGCAATGCCCGATGGTCGAGTTCCTGCGCCAGAGCAGCGCCGGGCTCGACCGCATGACGGGCCTGCAGATCAACACCTTCAACCTGAAAAGCGGCGATGCGCTGAACGGTTCGATCGAGAGCCCGGCAAAGGAGGTCGCCCTGCTTCTCGTCGGCGATGACGGCCTCGTCCATAATCTGTCGAGCTTCACGCGGCGGGAGGGCGCGCGCGCTCGTTTTGCCCTCAAGCTCGAATCGACCGGCCCGGCGATGCGCCCGCAGACCGTGCTGGCGCTGGCGAGCCAGACCCCGCTGCCGGTCCTGTCCGGCCCCAACCCCGCGCCCGCGACCGAGTTCTTCCCCAACCTTGCCCGCGACATCGCGGCCGCAGGCGGCAAGGTCGGGCTCGGCATTCGGTATTTCAGGATCTACTGACGCAGGCGAAGCAGACTGACGCGGGCGAAGCAGAAGGTTGTCGTCAGGCATCCTCCTCGCGATAGAGCACACCCCATTCGGCCTGCCAGAGCCCGCCGGCATCGACCACCACGACCGGCGCCTGGATCTCGTTGGCGAGGCGGATGGCCTGCCGGAACGCATCGACCGGGGCCATCGGGTCGCTCTCGAAATCATTGACCAGATGCCCGCCCGCCAAAGCCGCCGGACAGGAAATCGTGCCGGTCGGCCCGGCTTCGCCCTGGGCCAGGCTGAGCGTGATGGCGTCGTCGGGGGCCTCGTCGACCTGTTCGAACCGGTTTGCAGCCATTCTTCGCTCCTTCGTCATCACCCGCCGGGCCCCACGGCCCGCACCGGCGCACCCCTGTCTGGTCCGTCTATCTCTTCGTCGCGTTCTGCCCGGCGAGCCTGCGGACGCTGCCATAGCGGTCCAGCCGCAGCTTGATCATGGCGTCGAACTTGGCGTGGACTTCGGCGACGGTCAGCGTCTTCGTCTCGCCGCCGGCCTCGGCATAGAAGATCGGCCGGTTGGCCTCGGCCGGACGCGGCAGCAGCTCGGCCGCCTTCGCGGTTGGCGTCTGCTCCATCGTCGCCATGAAGGACTGGGCGGCGTCGGGCCCGAGGAAATGGATCAGATAGACTTCGCCGCCGGTGAGATGGCGGCCCATCTGCTTTTCCAGCCTCAGCGTGTCGCGCTTCAGCATCTCGGCCGCCAGCAGCGCCGAGAGATAGGGCTCGCGCCTGAGGTCGAGGATGCGCTGGCGCTCGGTGGCATCGGCGACCACAAACTGGCGGCCGGCCCGGGTGATGGTCTGCGCCTCGGCGGCCAGCCCATGGCGCGCGCCGAACTCGTCGACGACGCCGAGCCAGGTCTGCTCGATGAACTGGAACAGCCCCGTCGCCGACGATGTCTTGGCCTGAACGGCGGTGGCGAAGGACGATTCCTTGTCGGCGACCGCCATCAGCAGCGTCGGGTCCGCGCCGACGATGCGGCCGGCGCGCACGATCGTATCGACCAGATGGCGGCGGATGCGGATCGGCCCGAAGGTCAGGATCTGCTCGGGATCGCCGTTCCCTGCGACGACCGGAGCCTGCGGACGCTGGCCCGTCTGCGCCGGCAGGCGCGGCGGCACGAGCAGGATGTTGCTCGGCGGCGGCGGCAGAGCCTGCGGCGGAGCGGCGGCTGTGGCATCGGGTCCCTGAGGCCGGATCGCCGCCAGAGCGGGGTTTGCCGTCAGCGCGAACTGGGTCGCCTGCCGCGCCGCTTCGAGGTCGCTTTCCACCGAGGACAGCACGAGCGAAGGTCTGGCCGGCCCGCTTCTGAGGTCAGGCAGATCGGGTTCGGCCAGTTGAAGCGTCTCGGGCTGCGGCTGGCGCGAGGCGATGGCGAAGCCGGCCAGCGCCACGGCCGACAGGATCGCGGCCGCGACGGCCATGACCGGACGCTGGAAGCCTCGCGCGGGGGACATGGCGGGTGGTGACGCGGCTGCGGCGCCGGCGCTCATCGTGGGCAAGGGCGCATCGTTCGGCATGCTCGCGGGAACCGGAGCGGGCGCCGGGGCGGCCACTGCGTCGCGCAGCTTGGCGAACCAGTCGGCGCGCCCGGCCTGCGCCTCCCCCGAAAGCGCCGCCACATCCTGGGCCATGCGCTGCGCCAGCGGCTGCGTCACGCCGGTTTCGCGCTGGAGCGTCGCGACCGTCGCGGTCTGCCTGCCCTCGCTCCCCAGCGCGATCGCGTAGAACCAGCCCGACAGGCTGGCGCGCCGGTTCTCCAGCGGCGTTCCGACGGCGGGATAGACGAGGTAGTTGCAGGCCTCGCAGGCGAGCGCCCGCAGACGCGGCCGGGGCGCGAAAGCACTGACGCGCCCGCAGGCGGCGCAGGGCAGCGTCGTCGCGCCATGGCGCGCCGCCATCAGCACCGACAGGCAGCGCTCCTCCGGGAAAGCGGCCTGAAAGCTCTTGAAGCGTTGGCTCATGTTGCTGACCGCCGTCTCACGGCCGGGTTGCCATCTTGGTTTCCGCTCCCCTTGGGGAAGGCTACTCCGGAAGTGGCCGGGTCACAATCATCAGGCATGCAGCAGGCCGAGACGGCCGAGGCTGCCCAGATGCATCGCGATATCCTCGGGCGTCACGGCCTTCGGCAGGGGCGGCGCGTCGCCGGCGGGCCGGGGCGCCGTTTCGAGATAGGCGTTCATCGCAGCCAGCAGCGCCGCAGCGTCGCGCGTGCCGTCGAGCAGGCTGAGGAAATGGCGCACCAGGTCGTCGTCCAGCGCCACCGTGCGGTGCCTGAGATCGGTCACCTCGCGCCCGCTCTTCGCCTGCCAGCGGGCATAAGCGCTGGCGATGGGACGTTCGCCGGCAGCGACGCCGAGCGCCGGCGGATCGAGATGGATCTCCAGCAGGGCGGCCCGGAACATCGCCATCAGGGCCTCGTCGAGACGGGCCGTCTCGCGCGCGGCGTCCGGCCCCGGCGCGACACCTGCCTCGGCCAGCGAAAGCGCGACAAGGTCGCCATAGGCGATCGCGGCCGGCCAGCACGCCGCGAGCCGCCGCAGCGCCGCCTTGGCGACCGGCAGGTCGATCACCAGCTTGACGCCGCCGGCGAAGGCGAAGCCGACCGCACCGGGACGGGAGGCGGACGCCTCGTCGGGCGCCTCGCTGACATCGGCGGCAAGATGGTAGCCCGCCAGCGACATCTCATCCTCCGGTCTGCCCAGAGTAAGCCCGGCGCGGCAGAGCAGCGTCTGGCGGAAGAAGCGGCCGACGATCAGGTCGAGCGCCTGCTGGCGCAGCACCGGCGGGTGAGGCGAGATGTTGGCGAGAATGTCGCGTGCGGGCCCGCGCACGGCCTCGAACCGGTTCGGGAAGGATTCGTCGGCGAGATATTGCAGGCCATGGCCTTCCGCCGCCGTCACCACCTCGGTCAGGCTGAAGGCGCGCGAGATCGGGTTGAGGTCGTCATGGTAGAGGACGTCGTCCGACAACGCGTCGATCTGTTCGGACCGCGCCCTCAGCGCCGCGCCATAGAAGGATTTCGGATCAGTGGCCTCGGCGATGGTTTTCAGCGCGACGCGAGCCTGACGGATCTGCGCCGCGGGCTCCGCGATGTTTCGGATGGCGAAAAGCATGACGTCGCGCGCCATGTCGCGCATCCGGCAGCCCGGCAGCGCGTTGTAGCTGACATAGGCGACGCCATGGGGCGCGAGCATCGTCCCGAAGATCGCCAGGATATGGGCCCGCACCGGGTCCGGCACCCAGGAATAGACGCCGTGCGCGATGATGTAGTCGAACTCGCCCAGTTCCACCGCCACCGCCATGATGTCGGCATGGACGAAATCGATATTGGCGAGCCCGAGCTCGGTCGCCCGCCGCTTCGCCGCGGCGATGGCGCTGCCTGACAGATCGACCCCGACGAACCGGCCCTCCGGGCTGGCGAAGGCGAGCGGCAGCAGATTGCCGCCGGAGCCGCAGCCGAGCTCCAGCACGCGCGCCTGTGCGCAGTAGGCCGGCTGCAGCCCATGCGCATGCGCGATGGTGGCGAGCCGGGCCGGCTGCGTCTGCGGGAAGGCATGGCCGCTATAGGCCATCGCATCATAGGGATTGACGCCGTCGCCGGCGCTGTCCGAAACCGGAGCTGTGAGGGTCATCAGCAGTCGAGCACCTTGAATTCCACGCGCCGGTCCAGCGCGTCGCTGGCGTCGTCCTTGCCGGTCCCGATCAGGTTCTCGCGAAAGCCCATGCCGGTCGCGATCAGGCTGGCCCCGCCCGTCGGAGCGCCGGTCTTCAGCAGCTCCATGACGAAATTGGCGCGCAGCACCGACAGCCGCTCGTTGAGCGTGGCCGGGCCGGTGCGCGAGGTGTGGCCGACGATTTCGAGGCAGGCCTTTTTCTGGCGCGTCCGCGTCGCGATCTGGCTGAGCCACATCGGATAGGGCTCGGTGATCTTGGCATCGTCGACGAACTGGGTCGATCCCGGCCTGAACAGCAGCCTGACGAGGAGCTTGCGCGACTCCAGCCCCGCATCAACGAGCGCGGCGAAGGCATCGACAGCCTCCTCGCGCCGGCCGAGTTTTTCGCTGGCGAGATAGGTCCCGATCCGCACCCGGTGCTGGTCGCCGCCCGGCAGCCGCCCCGCCGAACGGTAATAGGCCAGCGCCTCGCGATAGCGCTGGGCCTCATATTCGAGGATGCCGTCATTGATCAGCGCGCCGGCCGTGAGCCGCTCGACATAAGCGGGGTCGAGCGCATCGCCGAGCTTCGTGCCCTGGCAGGTCTTGATATAGGCGTCTGTCGCCGGATCCTGCCCCCAGACCGGCGCGTCGCGATAATAGGCGGTCGGCGTCACGTCCACGCCCTCGGGCCGGGCGCGCGCGACGCCCTTCGAGACCACCGTCCGCGAGGCGAGATCGGCCATGGTGAAGCAGATGCGGAAGGCGTCGCGCGGGCCCTGGACGTCGCCGAGATTGTTGATCGCGGTGAAGGTGCCGACCAGCACCACGGGCTTGCGCGCCAGCGACTCCGAATTGAACGGCAGCAGCGTGAAGCGCGGATGCGCCGTCCGCACGAGGTCCGCAAGCGTCTCCTGCATCGCCCGCGTCGCCGTCGATTGCGCGCCGGAGACCCCGTCGATCAGCGGGTCGATCACCAGTTCGACGGGTCCGGGCGGCAGGTTCGCCTTGCCGAACAGATCGTCGGCGGCGCGGCGCACCGCGTCTGGATAGGGGATCGGCGTCGGCGGGGCGGGCTGCGCCAGCGCGGGCAGCGTCAGGCCGAGCAGCAGGGTCAGGCCGAGAGCGCGGCGGGCGGCGCAGGCGATCAGCGACATGGCGGCGACGCTCCTGTTCTCGCAATGACGGCGCATGACGGCGCGACCGTGATCGGCCGGCGCGTCTGCGGCCTTAGCGGCATTGTCTCAGCACATCCCGGATCTGGTCCGAAAACTCGCCGAGTTGCGCACGCGCCAGCGCGCTGGCGCAGGCAGCCGGGGTCGGCCGCGCAGCCGGCGTCGCAGCGAGCGTCTCGCCGAGACGGCGATCGACAGGCGCGGGGCGTTGCGGCGCGGTGAGTTGCAGCGGCGGCTCCGGCGCTCCAAGCGTCAGCGTTCCGGTGTTCGACGTCCCGAGCCCTGCCGGAGCAGACCCCAGCGTCCCGAGCCGCGCCGCCATGGCCTGCTCCTGCATGAGGCGCTCCTCGTCGAGACGGCGGCGCTCGGTTTCGAGCGAAGCGAGTTCCGCGTCCTTGCGGGCGAGTTCGGAGGCGAGACGCTCCTTCTCCGCCCGTTCGGCGGCGGCCCGGTCGGACCGTGCGGGCTGGGTCGGCGCGGGCGCGATCGTCGGAGCCGCGGCGACGCCCTCCATGGCGCGCCGAGCCAGCGTCTCGGCCGCCTGCTGGCGCTCGCGCTCGGCCTGCTTCAGCCGCTCCAGCAGCGTGCGCTCGCGCTCGCTGAACTCGCGCGCGAGCCTGTCGCGGTCGCGCTCCTCGGCCGCGCGCCGCTCGATCAGGTCGAGCTTGGTGCGGGCGTCGATCGCGAAGAAGCTGGTCGGGAAGCGCTTTATGAAGCCGTTCAGCACGGAAGGATCGTCGCTGGCGCGGATGGCGCGCCAGACATCGGCGTCGGTCTCCTCGCGGTTGAGATAGAAATCGCCCAGCAGCGACAGCGACAGCTCCGGCGTCTGCCGCCCGCCGGTCGCGTCGTGGACGACCTTCTGGACGCGGCGGAACATGCTGGCGATCTCGAGGCCCGGCGTCTGGATCTCCTGCACGAGCGCGGCCGTGAACGGGCTGTTGCGGCCGGCGCCATCGGCGGCGACGTCGTTGGCCTGCGTTGCATAGGCCACGACCATGCCCTGCGCCCGCGCGATCGGAGCCAGACCGTTGCCGACCGCGAAACTCCGTGTCGCCTGCTTGCTCGCGAGCTGGCGCACGAACGGATTGTTGCGGCAGGCGTCGAGCACCATGATCTTGACGCCCCTGGCGAAGCCGAGCGCGGTGATGACGTCGTTGAGCCGCGTCGTCTCGTACTGGACGCTGACCTCGTCCTCGACGCGGGCCTCGACCGGGACGAGGTAGTTCTCGCCGTTGAACTGCAGCCCGTGGCCGGCATAGTAGAACAGCACCGCGTCGGCATCGCGCGCGAGCCGGGCAAAGCGCGTCACCGCCTGGTCCATGCCGCGCTTGTCGAGGTCGAGCCCGTCCACCACCTCGAAGCCGACCTTGCGCAGCGCGACCGCCATGTCGCGCGCGTCGTTCAGCGTATTGGGCAGGGGCTGCGCGTTGCGATAGCTCGAATTGCCGATGACGAGCGCGACCCGTCGCTCCTCGGCGAAGGCCGGCAGCGCGAGGAGCTGGAGCACCAGGGCCAGCAGCAGCCCAAGCCTTTGCATCGGAGACGGTCTTGGCAATGGGGACATCATCGGATTCCTGTAGGGAAGCTAACGGACGCAGCCGTCGGAATCCAGTCGAATTCGACCGATCCGGATCGCCCGCAAAGTCTATGCGTTCAAGAGGTTGCCGATTTCTTGCCCTGACGCCGGCAGGCTGTTAGCATTCGTCCTCTGGCGAGAATGGAGAGACGCGGATGTGCTTCGCCCGGCCTGGCCGCTTCCTCTGCGTCGCTGCGTTTCTGGCGGCGCTGGCGGTGATGGTCGCGCCGGCCGCGCTGGCCCAGCAGCGCAGCCCCGCCCCGCCCGGCGCGACGCTCAAATTCGTGGGGCTCCAGAACGGCGCGCGTATCGTCGGCACGAAGCTCACGGTCCGTTTCGAGATCAGCGGCATGGAGGTCGTTCCAGCCGGCACGGCGCGACGCCATGCCGGCCATCACCACCTGCTGATCGACACGCCGCTGCCGGCGCTCGACCGGCCGATCCCGGCCGATTTCAACCATCTGCATTTCGGCGGCGGCCAGACCGAGACCGAGATTTCGCTGCCTCCGGGCCGGCACCGGCTGCAGCTCCTCTTTGCCGACCATGATCACGTCCCGCATAATCCGCCGGTGATGTCGGAGGCGATCGAGATCGAGGTCGTGGCCGGGGTGGAGGAAAAGCCGCGCACGGCCGCTGCGCCCGGCGCGCGCGTGTTCTTCCGCGATCTCGTCGACGGCGCGACGATCCCGCCCCGCGCCACGATCCGCTTCGGCGTCGAGAACATCGCGATCTCGCCGGCGGGGACGCCCCATGCCAGCGGCGGCCACCATCATCTCCTGATCGACACGGAAACGCCGGCGCTCGACCGCGAAATCCCAAGCGATTTCAACCATGTCCATTTCGGCCGGGGCCAGACCGAATACGAACTCAACCTGCCGCCCGGCGAGCACACGCTGCAATTGCTGATGGGCGACCACGACCATGTCCCGCATGATCCGCCGGTGATGTCGCAGCGCATCCGGGTCAGGGTCGTCGAGGGCGCGCCGGCGCCGGCAGCGGCCTCAGTGGCCGCGCCGACATCCGGTCGCAAGCCCTCGCCGCCGGACGCTGTGGTCTATTTCATCTATCCGCGCGACGGCGAGACGATCTACCCCCGTTCGACCATCCGCTTCGGCCTGCGCAACATGGGCGTCGCGCCGGCGGGCGTCGACAAGCCCGATACCGGCCACCACCATCTGATCATCGACGCGCCGACGCCGCCTCTCGACGTCGCGATTCCGGCCGATCTCAACCATCTGCATTTCGGCGGCGGCCAGGTCGAGAAGGTGGTCACGCTCACGCCGGGCTGGCACACGCTCCAGCTCATCCTCGCCGACGACCAGCATGTCCCGCATGATCCGCCCGTGATGTCGGAGCGGATCAGGGTCTTCGTCGGCAACCCCCGCAAGACGGCGCGCCGGCGATGACCAGAACGATCCTGCGGCAGATGACCATGTTCGCCGGGCTCGCTTTGCTGGCCGCAGCGTGGCCGTCGGCGCAGCCGGCTGCCCAGCATGCCGGCCACCAGTCTCATGCGCAGCCGGCGCAGACCGGCAAGCGCCAGCCCGCACCGCGCGGCGCGCAGGTCTATTTCCACTATCCGCTCGACGGCCTCAGCGTCCCCGAGCGCTTCACCGTCCGCATCGGCCTGAAGGAGATGGGCGTCGCGCCCGCCGGCGTCACCACGCCGGCGACCGGGCATCACCATCTGCTGATCGATGTCGACAGCATCGTGCCCGACCAGCCGATCCCGGCCGACTACAACCATATCCATCTCGGCAACGGCCAGACGGAGGTCGTCGTCACATTGCCCAAGGGTCGCCACACGCTGCAATTGCTGCTGGGCGACCACGCCCATGTGCCGCATGACCCGCCGGTGATGTCCCAGAAGATCAGGATCAATGTCCGCTAGACCAAGACACCCCGCGCCGGAGGCCCGTTCCCGCCCGCTGTCTCGCCTGATGCGAGCGATGCTGGCCTCGACGCTCGCAGCTCTCGCGCTTTGCTGGGTCGCTCTGCCGACGCCGGCCATGGCGCAGCCCGCCGGCGAGCCGGCCCGCGTCGCGCTCGTCATCGGCAATGCGCGCTACGGGACCGCCGCGCCGCTGCCCGTGGCCGACCATGCGCGCACCGCCGCCGAGGTTCTGCGCGCGGGCGGCTTCGACGTCGTCTTCGCCGAGGACACCACGCGCACCGAGCTGGCGCTCGCCATCGCCGAGTTCTCGTCGCGGCTGAAGCGGGACGGGCTCGCGGTCGTGTTCTATGCCGGTCAGGCGGTGCAGACGCGCGGCCGCAACCTGCTCGTGCCCGTCGATGCGCCAGCCCGCTCGGCGCAGGAGGTGCGCGACCGCGCCTTCGATCTCGACGTCCTGATCGACGCGCTGATCGTCTCGCGCCCGCGCAGCGCGCTGATCCTGCTCGATGCCAGCCGCGAGAGCCCGTGGCAGGAGGCGATCGACGACAAGCTCAAGGGGCTCGCCGCGATCGAGAAGATGCAGACGATCGCCGTCGCGGCGACCGCGCCGCCGGGCGCCACCGTACGCGGCAACGCCAGGCCCGAGACGGGCGCCGTCGCGGAATGGCTGAAAGCGATCGCAACCGTCGATCTCGACATGACGGCCGCGCTGACACGGGCGCGCACCGCCGCCGCCAGGGACCGGGCGCATCAGCCCTTCTGGCTGTCCTCAACCCCTCCGGCCGGGCTTGTCGTGACGCCGCCGCCACGCCCGCCGCAGGTGGCGCAGACAACGCGTGCCGTGATCTCGCCCGTCGATCCGCCGGGGACCTCGGGCCAGCCCGACAGCTACGAACTCTCCTTCTGGGAATCGATCCGCTCGAGCGAGAACGCGGCCGAGTACCGCGCCTATCTCGACGCCTATCCCAATGGCCGCTTCGCGGCGCTGGCGCGGGCGCGCGAGCAGTCCTACCGGGCGCGCAACGCCCCCGCCGTCGCCAGCGCCGCGCCACCACCACCTGCGCTGTCGCGCCAGCCGCCGAGCCCGGCCGCGCCTCCAGCCGCGACGCCCGCGCCCGCAGCCCCTGTCGCGGCGACGCCCCCGGCCCCGCTCTCCACGGCCCGGACCCTGCGCGACTGCGCCGACTGCCCGGAGATGGCGCTGGTGCCGGCCGGCAGCTTCGAGATGGGCTCGAACGAGATGTTCGAGTTCGAGAAGCCCGTCCATCAGGTGACGCTGAGATCGGCCTTCTACATCGGCGTCAACGAGGTCACCTTCGCGCAATGGGACGCCTGCGTCGATCAGGGCGGCTGCCAGCACCGGCCCAATGATCGCGGGGCCGGCCGCGGCGAGCGCCCGGTCACCGACATCCACTGGGACGACGCCAACGCCTATGCCGCCTGGCTTTCGGTCAGGACCGGGAAGCGCTACCGGCTGCCGACCGAAAGCGAATGGGAATTCGCCGCCCGGGCCGGCTCCACCACGAGCTACCCATGGGGACGCGCCGTCGAGGTGGACAAGGCCAATTGCAATGGCTGCAATCCGCAGCCGCGCCGGCAGGCCGCGCCCGTCAGACAGTTTCCTCCCAACGCACTGGGCCTGCACGACATGGCCGGCAACGCCGCCGAATGGGTCGCCGACTGCTGGGCCGACAACTACCGCGCCAAACCGCGCGACGGCTCGGCCTTCGCCACGCCCGGCTGCCGCGAGCGCGTGCTGCGCGGCGGCTCCTTCAACAACGACCCGCGCTATCTGCGCTCGGCGGCGCGCTTCAAATACGAGTCGAACGTGCGCTTCTACACCAACGGGCTGCGCGTGGTCCGCGAGCCCTGACCGGACCGAGCGGCGAAACCGTTCGCGGCTCCTCAGTTCTGCGCGACTTTCGATCCCTTGATGGTGACGTTGCCGCTCGCCTTCGCGTTGATGACGCCGCTGGCGGTGATCGAGACGTCCTTGCCCTTGATGGCGATCGTGCCGTCCTTCTTCATGGCCAGGGAGCCGCTGCCGCTCTGGATCGTCACCGAGTCCGTGGCTGCGAGGGTGATCGAGCGGCTGGCGACTTCGGCGGCCGCCGTGGTCTTGAGCTTCAGGCCGCGCGCCTCGATGCTCATGTCCTGAGCCGCAATCACATTGAGGTTGCGGCCGGCGCGCAGGCTGACATCGATGCCGACGTTCAGCGCGAGACGGTTGCCCACATTCACGGCCATCGCCGAGCCGGCCGAGACGGCGAGGTTCGCCCCGCTCAGAATCGACAAAACGCCGCCGACCGTGATGTCGGCCGTCGCTCCCGCCACCAGATTCAACTGGCCCGATGCGGTGATGGTGGTCTGGCTGCTGTTGATGGCGAGCGCGCCGCCCGAGCGGATCTCGGCGCGGTTGCCCGAGACGAGCAGGTTGCCGTCGGCTGTGACCGTCAGGCTCCCGCGGGACGCCACCGTCATCTGGCCCTGCGCCGTGAGCACGAGCGAGCCGGGCGTGTTGATGGTGATCCCGCCGGCATTGATGGTGATGGCGTCGACCAAAGCCTTGAGGGACGCTTCGAGCGCGGCCACCCGGCGCGTCAGCGCCGCGACATCTTCCGCCATGGTCTCCTCCCACGTGTGGCCTGGTGACGCAACGAAACACCTCCGTTGGCCGGATCGCAAGCGCCCGACGCGCCCGCGTCAGTCGGATGCCGGCTTCACCCTTCGTCCGAGACGTGGTTCGATGCGAAACCGAAACCGCTCCGCAACCGCGAGAGGGAACGCAGACCGCCGTGGATCAGTTCAGCACGCCCAGGCAGGGCGACATCCTGGCGCTCGCCCGCGCTCAGGGGAAGGTCGGCGTCGATGATCTCGCCGTCCATTTCGAGGTCAGCCCGCAGACCATCCGCAAGGATCTGAACGAACTCTGCGAGCGCCGGCTGATGACCCGCGTCCATGGCGGGGCGATCATCGCGTCGGGCGTCGAAAATGTCGCCTATGAGGCGCGTCGCTTCATCGCCCAGGCGGAAAAGCGCGCGATCGGCGAGGCGGCGGCGCGGCTGATCCCCAACAACGCATCGCTCTTCATCAACATCGGCACCACGACCGAGGAGGTGGCCCGCGCCCTGATGCAGCATGAGGGGCTGCTGGTCATCACCAACAACCTCAACGTCGCGACGTTGCTCTACCGCCAGCCCAAGATCGAAGTGATCGTCGCAGGCGGGCCGGTGCGGCGCTCGGACGGGGCGCTGATCGGCTCGACGGCGGTCGATTTCATCAAGCAGTTCAAGGTCGACTATGCCGTGATCGGCGCATCCGCCATCGACGAGGACGGCGCCCTGCTCGATTTCGACATTCGCGAGGTCCGGGTTTCGCGCGCCATCATCGACAATGCCCGCCAGGTCATGCTGGTCGCCGACCAGCTCAAGCTGACGCGGGCCGCGCCGATCCGGATCGGAGACCTCGCCGATGTCGATGTCTTCGTCACCGATGCGCTGGCCTCGCCCGCCTTGCGCACCCTCTGCAAGAACGAGGCGATCCAGCTCGTCGAGGTCGGCGGGCAGGGCTGACGGCGGAGACAGCCGCGGACGCGCCGCGCAGCGATCGATCGATTTTCGGATTCCGTCTCTTGCTTTCGGTTTTTCGCCGATCTAGCCTTCAAACATAAACCAAACGAAATCGGCGCGCGCGTGCGACGCCGCTATGGGAAGCGTCCTTGAGCAGCGTCGGTCACAGCACAACCACGCCCTTCGACCTCGCCATCATCGGCGGCGGCGTCAATGGCTGCGGCATCGCCCGCGATGCGGCGGGGCGCGGCGCGTCCGTCGCGCTGTTCGAGCAGAACGACCTCGCCAGCGCGACCTCCTCGGCCTCGACCAAGCTGATCCATGGCGGCTTGCGCTATCTCGAGCATTACGAATTCCGGCTGGTGCGCGAGGCGCTGATGGAGCGCGAGGTGCTCTGGGCGATGGCGCCGCACATCGTCTGGCCGCTGCGCTTCGTGCTGCCCCATCACAAGGGCCTGCGCCCGGCCTGGCTGCTGCGGCTCGGCCTGTTCCTGTACGACCATATCGGGGGCCGCAAGCTGCTCCCCGCCACGCGCACGCTGAACCTGAGCCAGGACGCCGCCGGCACGCCGCTCAAGGGACAGGATACGACGGCGTTCGAATACTCCGACTGCTGGGTCGAGGATTCGCGCCTCGTCGTGCTGAACGCGGCCGATGCGGCGGGGCGCGGAGCGCAGATCCGGACCCGCACCAGGGTCGTCGCCGCGGACCGCAGGGACGGGCTCTGGCACGTCACGACCGAAGGCGCGGCCGGGCGCGGCACGATCACGGCGAAGGCGCTGGTCAACGCCGCTGGCCCCTGGGTCGGCGATGTGCTCGGCGGCGTCGTCCGCTCGAACACAAAAGCCGCCGTCCGCATGGTCCAGGGCAGCCATATCGTGGTTCGGAAACTCTTCGAGCACGAGCGCTGCTACATCTTCCAGAACGCCGATGGCCGCATCATCTTCGCCATTCCCTATGAGCGCGACTTCACCCTGATCGGCACGACCGACCGCGACTATCAGGGCGACCCGGCCAAGGCGGCCGCAACCCAGGACGAGATCGCCTATCTCTGCGCGGCCGCGAGCGAATATTTCCGCGAGCCGATTTTGCCCGACCATGTCGTCTGGACCTATTCCGGCGTGCGCCCGCTGTATGACGACGGCGCCTCGAAGGCGCAGGAGGCGACGCGCGACTATGTGCTGACGCTGGATGCGCCGTCCGGAGAAGCGCCGCTGCTCTCGGTCTTCGGCGGCAAGATCACGACCTATCGCCGGCTCGCGGAGGCCGCGATCGAGAAGCTCTCCCCCCATGCCGGCTGGGCGAAGCAGCCGGTCTGGACGAAGACGGGCACGCTGCCCGGCGGCGATTTTCCGGTGGCGGGGTTCGAGGCGCTTGTCGCCGAGCTCGCCTCAGCCCACCCCTGGCTGGCGCGGAAGACCGTGACGCGGCTGGTGCGGGCCTATGGCACGAAAGCGCGCGCGATCCTGGCGGGTGCGGGGAGCGCGGCCGATCTCGGCCGCCATTTCGGGGTCGATCTCTACGAGCGCGAGGTCGCCTATCTGATCGCCGCCGAATGGGCGCGGCGCGCCGACGACGTGCTCTGGCGGCGCGGCAAGCTCGGCCTCCGGCTGACGGCACAAGAGCGGCAGGCCCTCGACGAGTTCATGCTGGCGCAGACCGCGCCGGCCCCGTTGCAGACGGCTTGAGGGAGGACGCGATGGGTCTCGTTCTCGACAAGGTGCGCCGCGACGTCGGGGCCGTGACGCATATCCACGAGACCAGTCTTCGGCTCGAGCCCGGCACCATGACCGTGCTGCTCGGCGCGACGCTCGCCGGCAAGACCTCGCTGATGCGGCTGATGGCGGGGCTCGACCGGCCGAGTTCCGGCCGCGTGCTGGCGACAAACGGCGCGAGCGAGACCGACGTCACCGGAATGGCGGTGCGCGAGCGCTCCGTCGCCATGGTCTACCAGCAGTTCATCAACTACCCGAACATGACCGTGTTCGAGAACATCGCCTCGCCGCTGCGGGTCAAGGGGCTGCCGAAGTCGGAGATCGCGGCCAAGGTCGCCGCCATGGCGGCCGTGATGAAGCTCGAACCCTATCTTGAGCGCATGCCGCTCACCTTGTCGGGCGGCCAGCAGCAGCGCACCGCCATGGCCCGCGCCTTGATCAAGGGCGCCGATCTCGTCCTACTCGACGAGCCGCTGGCCAATCTCGACTACAAGCTGCGCGAGGAACTGCGCGAGGAGCTGCCCCGGATCGTGCGCGGCTCGAACGCGGCCGTGGTCTACGCCACGACCGAGCCGCAGGAGGCGCTGCTGCTCGGCGACTACACCGCGACGCTGTCTCAGGGCCGCATGACGCAGTTCGGCCGCAGCGCCGAGGTCTACCGCCGGCCCCACGACCTGATCACGGCGCGCATCTTCTCAGACCCGCCGCTCAACCTGCTGCCGGTCGCCAAGCGCGGCGGCGCGATCCTGCTGCCCGGCGGGACGAGCGCGCCGGCGACCGGGGCGCTGGCCGGACTTGCCGACGGCGACTACCAGCTCGGCTTCCGCGCGCATCACCTGGCGCTGAAGCCGGTCTCGCCCGCGAGCCTGTCTTTCGAGGCGACGGTCACCGTCTCCGAGATCACCGGCTCGGAGAGTTTTATCCATGTCGTCTGCGGGCAGGCCGACTGGGTCGCGCTCGTGCAGGGCGTCCATGAGCTCGCGCCAGGTTCGGCCGTCACGGTGCATGTCGATCCGGCACGCGTCTTCGTCTTCGAGGCGGACGGCGCGCTGGCGCATGCGCCAGCCTTCCTGTCGGCGGCGTGAGGAGAAGGCAGATGGCCCGCATCGAACTCACAGACCTCGCCCACTCCTACAAGCCAGAGGCGAGCGTCCCGGCCGACTTCGCGCTCAAGCCGATGACCCTGACCTGGCGGCAGGGCGGCGCCTATGCGCTGCTCGGCCCCTCCGGCTGCGGCAAGACCACGCTGCTCAACATCATCTCGGGCCTGCTGATCCCGTCCCATGGCCGCGTCGCCTTCGACGGCCGCGACGTCACGCATCTGTCGACCGAACGACGCAACATCGCCCAGGTCTTCCAGTTCCCGGTCGTCTACGACACGATGACGGTCTACGAAAACCTCGCCTTTCCGCTGCGCAACCGCGGCATGGAGGGCAAGGCGGTCGATGCCCGGGTCCGCGAGATCGCAGGCCTGCTCGAGCTGACCTCCTCGCTTGGCCGCAAGGCGCGCGGGCTCACCGCCGACGCCAAGCAGAAGATCTCGCTCGGGCGCGGGCTGGTCCGGCCCGACGTCGCCGCGATCCTGTTCGACGAGCCGCTGACGGTGATCGATCCGGCGCTGAAATGGGAATTGCGCTCGAAGCTCAAGGCGCTGCACCGCCAGCTCGACGTCACGATGATCTACGTCACCCATGATCAGACCGAGGCGCTGACCTTCGCCGACACCGTCGTCGTGATGCATGACGGGCGCGTCGTGCAGGCAGGCCAGCCCGACGAACTGTTCGAGCGTCCGGCGCACACCTTCGTCGGCTATTTCATCGGCTCGCCGGGCATGAACGTCGTCCCCGCGACAGTGGAGGGCAACCGCGCGCAGGTCGCTGGCCAGACCATAGACCTGCCGCTGAGCTACGACCCGCCGGCCGGCCAGCGCATCGAGATCGGCGTCAGGCCGGAATTCGCCACGCTCGCGCCGGCCGGCGAGGGCCTCCCCGTCAGGGTCGAGCGCATCGACGATCTCGGCCGCGCCCGGCTCGCCCGCCTGCGCCTCGGCGACCACGCTTTCGCTGCCGGCGTGCCCGATGGACTGGACGGCATCGGCGATCACGCCGGGCTGATCCTCCAGCCCGGCCATATCCATGTCTACGCCGACGGCCAGCGCCTGAGCGGGAGGGCCTGATGGATCGCCCCTATGACAACCGCGCCTGGTTGCTGGTGCTGCCGGTGCTGGCGATCGTGGCCTTCTCGGCGGTAATCCCGCTGATGACGGTGGTGAACTATTCGGTCCAGGACACCTTCGGGAACAACCAGTTCTTCTGGAACGGCGCCGGCTGGTTCAAGGAGCTGCTTGACCCGTCGAGCGATCTCGGCGGCCGCGTCCTGTCCTCGCTCGGCCGCAACCTCGCCTTCTCCGGCATCATCCTCGCCATCGAGGTGCCGCTCGGCATCGCGGTCGCGCTCGCCATGCCGCGCGAGGGCTGGAAGGTTGCGGCCACGCTGGTGCTGATGGCGATGCCGCTGCTGGTGCCGTGGAACGTCGTCGGCACGATCTGGCAGGTTTTCGCGCGCGGCGATATCGGGCTGCTCGGCTATGCAGTCAACAAGCTCGGCATCCCCTACAACTACGTCTCGGACCCGATCGCCGCCTGGGTAACGATCGTGGCGATGGATGTCTGGCACTGGACCTCGCTCGTCGCGCTGCTCTGCTATGCCGGGCTGAAATCGATCCCCGACGCCTATTACCAGGCCGCCCGCATCGACGGCGCGAGCCGCTGGGCGGTGTTCCGCTTCATCCAGCTCCCCAAGATGCGGCGCGTGCTGATCATCGCCGTGCTGCTGCGCTTCATGGACTCGTTCATGATCTACACCGAGCCCTTCGTCGTCACCGGCGGCGGGCCGGGCAATTCGACGACCTTCCTCTCGATCGAGCTGGTCAAGCTCGCGCTCGGCCAGTTCGACCTCGGCAAGGCCGCCGCCATGTCGATCGCCTACAACCTCGTCATCCTGGCGGTGTGCTGGGTGTTCTACACGGTGATGACCAATCTCGACGTCGAGCGTCCGCAGGCAGAAACAGGAGCCGCGTCATGAGCGCCGAGACCGCGACGGCAGCCGCGACGGCCAGCTCCGTCTCCCGCGCCCGCTCCGGATTCCGGATCGATGGCGGCGCGATCACGCTGACGCTTTATCTGCTGTTCCTGATGCTGCCGATCTACTGGCTCGTGATCATGAGCCTGAAGACCAATGCCGAGATCACCTCGGGCATGACGCTCTGGCCGCAGCAGATCACCTTCGCCAATTACCGGACGATCTTCACCGATGCGTCCTGGTATTCCGGCTACATCAATTCGCTCTCCTATGTCGCGATCAACACCGTGCTGTCGATCTGCCTGGCGCTGCCGGCGGCCTACGCCTTCTCGCGCTATCGTTTCCTCGGCGACAAGCACCTGTTTTTCTGGCTGCTCTCGAACCGGATGGCCCCGCCGGCGATCTTCGCCCTGCCCTTCTTCAATCTCTATTCCGCGATCGGCCTGTTCGACACGCCCTGGGCCGTGGCGCTGGCGCATTGCCTGTTCAACGTGCCGCTCGCGGTCTGGATCCTCGAGGGCTTCATGTCGGGCGTGCCGCGCGAGATCGACGAGACCGCCTATCTCGACGGCTACTCCTTCCCGCGCTTCTTCGCCAAAATCTTCATGCCGATCATCGCCAACGGCATCGGCGTCACGGCCTTCTTCTGCTTCATGTTCTCCTGGGTCGAGCTTTTGCTCGCCCGCACCCTGACCACCGTCAACGCCAAGCCGATCGCCGCCACCATGACGCGCACCGTCTCGGCGGCGGGCATGGATTGGGGCCTGCTGGCGGCCGCCGGCGTGCTGACATTGGTGCCGGGCGTGCTCGTGATCTGGTTCGTCCGCAACTACATCGCCAAGGGTTTTGCCCTGGGGAGGGTGTGACCATGCTCGACCTTGCATCGAACTTCGCCTGGATGGCCTGGACGCCGCAGACCGGGCTGTTCTTCGCCGGCATCCTCGGCCTGCTCCTGCTGATGACGGGCCTCGCGATCTGGCGGCCCGAAATCGAGCGTATCGGCGTGCTCGGCATCCCGACCACGCGCGGCGACCGGCTGTTCCTCAGCCTGCTCGGTTCGGCCTTCATCCACCTTGCCTGGCTCGGCCTCAGCGGGGCCGATCTGTGGTGGGGCTCGGGGCTCTCTCTCCTCTACGCGGCGGCGGTGTTCCGCTTCGTCTGAGTTCGTCCCCGGGGAGCGCGCATGCGCCCCCGCAACAAGAAGCCGCCAAGGCCCGGCAAATACGCCACGACTGCAAGAACCATCATCCCGGAGGACGCCATGAAGAAAACAAGCATGCTCGCAGCCACCGCGCTCGGCCTCGTGCTGGGCGCAAGTCCCGCCTTCGCCGACATCGAGGCGGCGCGACGCTGGATCGACAGCGAATTCCAGCCCTCGACTCTCTCCAAGGCCGAACAGCTCAAGGAGATGGAATGGCTGATCAAGGCCGCCGAACCCTTCCGCGGCATGGAGATCAACATCGTCTCGGAGACGATCACGACCCATGAATACGAGGCCCGCACGCTGGCCAAGGCCTTCTCCGAGATCACCGGCATCAAGCTCAAGCACGACCTGATCCAGGAAGGCGACGTGGTCGAGAAGCTGCAGACGCAGATGCAGTCGGGCCGCAACGTCTATGATGGCTGGATCAACGATTCCGATCTGATCGGCACGCATTTCCGCTACAAGCAGACGACCAGCCTGACCGACTGGATGGCCGGTGAGGGCAAGGCGGTGACCTTCCCGACCCTCGATCTCGACGATTTCATCGGAAAATCCTTCGGCACCGGCCCCGACGGCAAGCTTTACCAGCTTCCCGTGCAGCAGTTCGCGAACCTCTACTGGTTCCGCTACGACTGGTTCCAGCGCGCCGACCTGAAGGAGAAGTTCAAGGCCAAATACGGCTACGATCTCGGCGTGCCGGTGAACTGGTCGGCCTATGAGGACATCGCCGAGTTCTTCACCAACGACGTGAAGGAACTCGACGGGACCAAGGTCTATGGCCACATGGACTACGGCAAGAAGGATCCCTCGCTCGGCTGGCGCTTCACCGACGCCTGGCTCTCCATGGCCGGCAATGGCGACAAGGGCATTCCCAACGGCAAGCCCGTCGACGAATGGGGCCTGCGCATGGAGGGCTGCCGCACCACCGGCTCCTCGGTCGAGCGCGGCGGTGACACCAATGGCGCGGCGGCCGTCTACTCGATCACCAAATATGTCGACTGGCTGAAGAAATTCGCCCCGCCGCAGGCGCAAGGCATGACCTTCGGCGAATCCGGCCCGGTGCCGGCGCAAGGCGCGATCGCCCAGCAGATGTTCTGGTACACCGCCTTCACCGCCGACATGGTCAAGCCCAACCTGCCGATCACCACGGCGGACGGCCAGCCGAAATGGCGTATGGCCCCTTCGCCCAAGGGCGCCTACTGGAAGGACGGAATGAAGCTCGGCTACCAGGACGCCGGCTCCGCCACGCTGCTGAACTCGACCCCGGTCGAGAAGCGCAAGGCGGCCTGGCTCTATCTCCAGTTCATCGTCTCCAAGACGGTCAGCCTGAAGAAGAGCCATGTCGGCCTGACCTTCATCCGCGAGAGCGACATCTGGGACAAGAGCTTCACCGAGCGGGCGCCCAAGCTCGGCGGGCTGATCGAGTTCTACCGCTCGCCGGCGCGCGTGCAGTGGACCCCGACCGGCAACAACGTGCCCGACTATCCGCGGCTCGCGCAGCTCTGGTGGCAGAATATCGGCGACGCCTCCTCGGGCGCCAAGACTCCGCAGGCGGCGATGGATTCGCTCGCCGCCGCGCAGGACGCCGTGCTCGAACGCCTCGAGCGCTCGGGCGTGCAGGGCGATTGCGGCCCCAAGCTCAACCCCAAGACGAGCGCGCAGGCCTGGATCGACAAGGCCAAGGCCGACGGCAACATCGCGCCGCAGGCCAAGCTCGCCAATGAGAAGCCCAAGGGCGAGACGATCGACTACGACACGCTGATCAAGTCCTGGCCGGCGAGCCCGCCGAAGAAGAACTGAGCCGCAAGCCCGGACGCATCGCGTCCCGGCTGACGAACGGAAGGGCGGGTCGCGCGAGCGGCCCGCCTTTTTTCGTCAGAAGCGCGCGCCGATCTTGATCGTGCCGCCATGGCTGTTGCCGGCCTCGCTGACGGCGCCCGAATAGGTCAGCTTCACCTCCAGATCATCCCGCGGGAAGATCGAGAGCCCGGCCCCGAAGGTCGCGACCAGCCGCTCGCGAAGGTGCTTCACCGCGATCTCCTCGGTCAGGATCGCACTCTCGTGGAAGCGCACCTTCGAGGTCCCGCTGGTGGTGTTGTAGCGCAGCCCCGCCTCGAGATAGGGCCGCAGCACGAGATCGTTGGACAGCGTCAGATCGCGGCCGATTCGCAGCGCCGGATGCAGGTCCAGCAGCAGGCTGTGGGAGGCCCTGGTTCTGGTGTTCCAGACGCCCGCGCCGCGCTCGCGATGCCCCAGGTCGAGGACATAGGTCGCGTCGATATCGAGCATCGGCGTCAGGTTGAACATCCCGAATTCGAACAGCCGGGCGAGCCTGAGCCGGGCCGCGCCCGAAGACGACTGCCGGTCATGCTCCGCCTTTCGCCTCAGATCGGGAATAAGAACCTCGCGCGTCTCCTCGCCCCAGCCATGGGAGACCGAGAGGCCAAGCGCGGCGAGCCATGGGCCGCTGACATGTTTCGCCGTCGCGCCGAGATGGAGCCGGTGGCCCGTGCCCTCCATCTCGCGGCTGCGGAAGCGGCTGGCGTCGTAGCCGATGCCGACGCCGAGCCGCCAGTTATGGTCGATCGCGCGCTGCGTGCCCATGACGAAACCTGCGGCATGGGTGGTGCGCCGGTCGATGAAACCCTGCGAGACCGAGCCTGTCGCCGAGGCCCAGGAGCAGTCGCCCTCCTGAATGGCCGCGAAATTGCCCTGCGCGACGCCGCAGCTCAGCATCGCGCCGAGATGGCCGGTCGCGGCCTTCGCGACCGTCGTCGTGGTCTGGGCCTGACTCGTCGGCTGGAGCGCCCGCAGGGCGTTGTTCAGCACCGCGGGGTCGTTGGTGTTCGCGGCATCGACGAGACCCTGCGAGAGGTCCGTGTCCTGCGCGGCGACCGGCGCGCCGCTGGACCATTGCGCCGCGAGCCGATCCGCCCGGGAGGCCCCCGGCGCAAGCGCGGGGTCGATCGGCGCGGCCGAAAAATTCACGGTGGCCGATTTGAGAACAAGGCCGCTGGTGCCGGTCGCGCTCTCGCCCAGCACGCCGGTCTCGTACCGGGTGACGAGCGAATTGCCCACGGCCAAATTGCCGGCCCGGAACGGCGTCGCCGCGCTGATGAGCTGGTATTCCTGCCCCGACGCCTGTGAGAGCTGGCCGAAGCGGGTCAGATAGGGCGTCACCGTGCCGGCCAGCGCCGTCACCGCGCCGACATCGACCACCTTGCGCCCCGGCTGGAAATCGACCGGCACGAAATGCGTGCCGCCCTGCTGCAGGCCATAGCTGGCGATCCGGCTGACGGAGCCGCGCAGCACGCCGGCGACGCTCAGGCTCGCCGGCCCGTTGGCGGATATGGCTGGTCCCACGATCGCGCCCTGTACGAGCCCGCCCGGCAGGATCGAGATCGCGCCGCCGCTTTCGAAGCGGATGGCCGCGCGCGTCTCGTCGATGGCGCGCGTGGCCGCGCCGAGGACCGAGCCGCCGACGGAAAGCTGCGTCGGCCCGCGCGCATTGTCGATATCGACGGCGTAAGCGGCAGAGGCGTTGCGCGAGAGATCGAGCGACGCGCCGGGGTTGATCGCGACCACGACGCTCGTCAGCGTGCTGCGCCATGCATCCGGGTAGAGCACACGGTTGCCGTTGCGGATCGCCAGCGCCGAGGATCCCGCGCCGAGCGTCGCGACCACCGTGTCTGGCGTCGCGTTGCGGCCGCCGGCAGCCTGGCCGATCGCCACGCTCACCCCGCTGGCGGCGGCGCTGTCCGACAGCACGCGGATGCCGTGCGCGCCGGCGCCATGCGTTGTGAGCGCGCCCGCCTTGACGATGGCGACGCTACCCGGCTCGAGCCCGGCATGATGGGCGCGCGGCGCGGGAATGGCGCCGAAACTGTCGGCGTATCCTTGGTTGGTCGAGACCAGCAGAGCCCCGGCGCTGCCGGAATGAACCAGGATGCCGGCGGCGAAGTTCCCAAACGTTTCGATCGTACCGGTCGACGTGACCGAGATCGCCCCGGCGAGGTTAGCGCCGCCATTATGATGATCCGTCGGCGTCCCGCGCTGGATCGCCGGGACGGCGATGTCGCTGTCGAGGATGGCGAGGCCGCCGCCGCCGCCGACCGACTGCGCGACGATGCCGTGCGCGCCGATGCCGCGCGTGGTGATGGCAAGCCCGCTCGGGCCCGTACTGCCGGCCGGCGGCAGGTCGGAGACGACGACCGCGCCGCCCGCGCCGGTGTGCTGCGGCACGAGCGCGATGGGCCCGCTCGCACCGGCCGCGAAGCTGGTCTGTGCCGCACCATGGACGCCGCCGCCGCCGCCGACCGACTGCGCGAGCAGGCCATAGGCATGGTTGCCCAGCGTGGCGACGCTGCCCTGACGGCCGATCGTCACCGCCCCGCCCGATCCCTCCGGCGAGGTTCCCCGGTTGCCGAAGCTCAGTACCGCCCCGGCTGACGCATCCGGCGCGCTGACGACGCTCTTGCCCGTTGCGAGCGTACCGCCGCCGCCGCCGACCGACTGGGCGACGACCGCGTGAGCGGCCGCGCCCTGCGTCGCGACCAGGCCGGTACCCGTCACGCTGACCGTGCCGCCATGGCCGCCCGCGCCGCCCTGCCCGCCGATCGTGAGCTTGTGAACGCCCGGCGCGGTGTCGGTGAGGATGAAATGGCCGCTGCCGCCGCCGCCGCCGATCGATTGCGCCAGAATGCCATAGGCGTTGTCGCCATAGGTCTGGACCGGTGCGCCGCGAGTCACGCTGACCGTGCCGCCTGCACCGCCCGCCCCCTCCTTGCCGCCGATTTCGACGCTCAGGCTCTTCTTGCCGAGCAGCGGCACGGCCTGTGTGCTTTCCGTCGTCAATCCGCCATCGCCGCCGCCGCCGCCGACTGACTGGGCGAAGATGCCATGCGAGCCCTGTCCCTTGGTGACGATGCTGCCATTGCCGCCATCGAGCTGGTCTGCGAGCGTGACTGAGCCGCCATGATTGCCCGAGCCGCCCTTGCCGCCGACCGTCGCGGTCCCGGTATAGGTGGCGATCGGCGAGATCGCATCGGTATGGGCAGCCCCGCCGCGACCGCCGCCGCCGCCGACCGACTGGGCGGCGACGCCATGGGCATGGTTGCCAAGCGTCACGACCGAGAGCGACGAGGCGAGCCTGACATCGACGCTGCCGCCGGTTCCGCCCTTGCCGCCCTTGCCGCCGACATCGGCGCTCAGCGAGACCGAGGTTCCCTGGATACCGGTCGGTTTGGGCTTGGGCGGCGGCGCGTCGCCGGCCTCGCCATCGCCGTCGGAGTCGTCGCTGGCGGAGCCCGAAGACGATGGCGCGCCGACCAGGAGTGGCCCGAAGAGCTTGCTCAGAAGACCCTTCTTGGCCGAGGCGAGCACATCGGCCCCGCTCGTCGGAACGATCGTCGTCACCGAAAGCGAATGCGCCTGGCCGCCATGGCCGCCGCCGCCGCCGATCGACTGGACCAGCACGCCATCGGCCATCGCGCCCTCGGTGCGGACGCTCGCGAGGGAGTTGCCGACGAAGCGCGCCGAGCCGCCCGCGCCGCCCGACCCGCCAGAGCCGCCGACCGCGACCTGCGCACTCAAAGCCTTCGCGCCGGGCGAACTGTCCTTGCCGGCGCTGTCGGCGCTCTGGCTCACGGCCGCCGTCACCGAGACCGTGCTGACATGGCCGCCGGAACCGCCGCCACCACCGATCGACTGCACCAGCGCGCCATGGGCATGGTCGCCGCTGGTGAAGATCGAGCCGCCATGGGTCAGGATTGCACTGCCGCCCGCGCCGCCATTGCCGCCGCTGCCGCCGATCGCAACCGAGGCGTTGAGCGTCTTGCCGCCACTCTCGCCTTCGCCGCCGGCGACCGCGACCGAATAGTCATGCACCGAGCCGCCATTGCCGCCGCCGCCGCCGACCGACTGCGCGAGCACGCCGTAGGACTGGTGCCCGAAGGTGACGATCGACCCGGTCTGGGTGACCTCGACCGCGCCCGCCGCGCCGCCGCGCCCGCCCTTGCCGCCGAGATCGACGCTGGCGTTGATCGCGTTCTTGCCGAAGCTGCCCTCGACGCTCACCACTGAGCCGCCATTGCCGCCGCCGCCGCCGACCGACTGCGCCACGATGCCCGACGCGTGGCTCCAGAGCGTCGCGAGCGCGCCGGAATTCGCCACCGTGACCGCGCCGCCATGGCCGCCGCCGCCGCCATGGCCGCCGAGCCCGACACTGGCCGCGAGCGCACCGGCCGGACTCGCCGCGCCCGAGACCGCGATCGCGTTGCCGCCGGAGCCGCCGCCGCCGCCGACCGACTGCGCAACGATGGCGTCGGAGCGCCCGGCATGAGTGGTGATCGCGCCGGCGTTCTCGACCGTGACCGCGTCGCCATGTCCGGCGACCGCGCCGGACCCGCCCATGGCGAAGGCGAGCGAACCCGCCGGCGTCTCGCCGCCCGCCGCGAAGGCATAGCTGATCGCCCGGCCGCCATGCCCACCGCCGCCGCCGACAGACTGCGCCAGGATGCCGTAGGAATGCGTGCCGCCGATCACGGGCGGCGACGAGGCCGAAGCCTGCGCCGTGCCGGTGACGATGCCGCTGCCGGCCAGAGACTTGACCGTGACCGTGCCGCCGTCGCCGCCCTCGCCGCCACGCCCGCCGACCGAAAACGAGGTCGCCACGACCGCGCCGGCCGTCACCGCGTCGGAGTCGCCGCCCGCGCCGCCGCCGCCGCCGATGGACTGCGCCATCAGCCCGGCCGCGTCGCGTCCCGTCGTGACGATCCGTCCGCTCAGAGTGACCGTGACGGGCCCGCCATTGCCGCCGCCGCCGCCCGTGCCGCCGACCGCGACGCTGGCCTCGAGCCCGATCGCCCTGGCATCGCCGCCGCGCCCGCCGCCGCCGCCGACCGACTGGACGTGCAGGCCCGTGGCACGCGCGCCCGATGTGAGAATCCGGCCGTACTGATCGGCCGTCGCCGCTGCGCCATTGCCGCCATGCCCCCCGGTCGCGCCGACAGCGACGAACAGGCCCTTCGACGAGGCCCCCGTGCCGCCATCGCCGCCGACGCTGCCGACGAGGATGCCGGGAGAAGCCGCACCGAGCGTGACGATCCGGCCCTGGTTGAGGCCATAGGCGGTCCCGCCCGCATTGCCGTCGCCGCCCTCGCCGCCGCCGCCATGACGCAGGATGCCCGAACCCGAGCCGTCGCCGCCGCCGCCGCCCTGGCTGATCGCGCTGACGCCGGCCGCGTTGACGCCGTACGTCATGATCAACCCAAGATTCGAAACCGAGACCGCCGCGCCATTGCCACCGACGCCGCCATTATTGCCGGCTGCGAAGCCGTGTCCGCCGCCCGCGTCGCCGCCGATCCCGCCGCGCGACAGCGCCAGAATGCCGGCGCTGTCCCTGCCGCCGGTCGCAATCTCGCCGGCGACCCCGTTGGTCACCGTAACCGCGCCGCCATCCCCGCCGCGCCCGCCGCGCCCGCCATGCCCGAAGGAGCCGGCGCTGCCGCCATGCCCGCCTGCGCCGCCTTGCGACACCGCCCTGATGCCGGGCGCAGGGGCGACGAAAAGTTCGCGGGCCGGCGCGCGATCGACCGTAATGACGCCCTGGTTGCTGAAGGTGATCGTCCCGCTGACGCCGCCCGGCTGCCCCGGCCCGCCGGAATGCGTGGCGTGGTGCCCGCCATTGGCGCCCTTGCGCCCGACGGAGCCGAGATCGACTGCCGGCGAATCGAGCAGGGACCGCGCACGCGTCGCGAGAGCGCCTGAATTGCTGTAGTCGATCCCGGTGAAAAGGATCAGGTTCGAGACATAGGCGGTCTGGCCGAGCAGTATCGCCGGCCCGCCCTGCAGCGTGATCGTGCCGGTGTTCTGACCACTAATCTCGATGTTGTTGATGGTGCCGTGACGGGTGAAGTCGCGCGTGCGCTCGTCGCTGTCGACCGGACGGTTCGCGGCGTTGCTCATGTCGAGACGACGCTGGACCACCTCGCCGGCCGCCTCTCCCGACCCGAAGATCGCATGCGAGGCCATCAGCGCGGCAAAATAGGTGGCTCGCCGGGTCCTGCTCGCGGCAGCACCCCCTGTCCCGGTCGAACGCATGCTTCCCCCAAAAGCGAGCTTAAGGAAGCATGAAGGAACAGGGTTAACGCTGCGTTATCCTTTGCCAGGAAAGCGGCGGGACGTCAGGCGCGTCTGGCTGCGGCCTGCGCCTTCCAGAGATCCCAGGGCCGCTTGATCTGGCCCTCGATGCTGACCATGGTCGCGGCGCTCTCGCCCTCGGTCAGATAGGTGATCTCGCCCATCCGCATCGCCTCGGTCTGGTAGCGCGCGTTGAGTTCGGCATAGATCGCCCGGTAGACCGCGCGCGGCACGCTGTCGGCGACGACCGTCGAGCCATGGCCGCGCATCAGCACGATCGTGCCGTCGCCCAGTGTCTCCGCCAGCGCGCGCCCGAGCGCGTCGCTCGAGATCAGCAGGTCGGTCGCGTCGCCCGCCGTATCGCGGATCTCGAAGACCGGCGCGCATTGGCCGATGAAACCCGCCATATGGAAGACTGCGCGCAGCCGCGTCTGCCTGGAGACGCTGAGCGGCACGATGGCGTGCGAGTGGCTGTGGATCACCGCCATGACATCGGGCCGCGCCCGGTAGATCGAGCCATGGATGAAGCGTTCGAGATAGACGCGCCGGCCCTTCGCGTCGAGCGGGTCGCCGTCATGGGTGAAGGTGACGATGTCTTCGGCCGTCACCTGCCCCGGCGCCATGTTGCGGGCGAGCAGGAACAGGTCCGGATCGGCATCGTGCCGCGCGCTGACATGGCCGAAGCCGTCGACCACGCCCTGGTCGAACAGAATCTGGTTGGCGACCACGAGATCGGCGATCAGCTCGGCGTTTGCCGGCGGGCAGGCCCGGCCGCTGTCTGAGGCTGCGGCCGACACCGCGGCCGCTTCACTGTCTGACTGGGCGCACATGGCGATGATCCTCTCTCGTTTCAGGCCGCGAGCCCGGTGCCGCCATAGAGCCAGGCCAAAGTCTCGTAGAACTCGGCCGAACTCTTGGCGCGCATGATCTCGTTGCGGACAAGCGCATGCGCGCCGGCAGGATGATAGATGTGCTCGCCGATCTGGCGCGACTGGAGCTGGACGCGGGCCGTGCGCACCACCCGCTGCGCGCGGTAGCGTTCGAGCGCGGCGTCGACATCGTCCATCGTCGAGAGATGGTGCGACAGGCAGACCGCGTCCTCCAGCGCCATGCAGGCGCCCTGCGCGAAATACTGCATCATCGGATGGGCCGCGTCGCCCAGCAGGACGATCCTGCCATCGACCCAGTTCTCGACCGGGTCGCGGTCGCACAGCACCCAGAGCTTCCAGTCGCGGCCATGGCTTATGATCGAGCGGGCGCGCTCATGCACATGCGCGAAGCCCTCGCGGACCTCGTCTTCCGATACAGGCTTGCCCGCGACCGGCTCGGGCGCGTCGTTGTGGCAGGTCACGACGAGGTTGAAGGTTTTCCAGCCCGAGAGCGGGTAATGTACGATGTGGCACTTCGGCCCGGCCCAGAGCGTGGCGGCATTCCAGCGCAGATCTTCGGGCATCTGCTCCGTCGGGATCACCGAGCGATAGGTGGTGTGGCCGGAGACGCGCGGCGGCCCGTCGCCCACCACCTGCTTGCGCAGGTTCGACCAGAGCCCGTCGGCTGCGACCAGCAGCGAGCCCGCGACGCGCTCGCCCGACGCCAGCACGGCCTCGACGGACGCGCCATCCTGTTCCGCCCGCACCACCTCGGCGGAGGTCCGCAAGGCAATCGCGGGATGATCGACGCAGGCGCGCAGGAAGACGCCATGCAGGTCGCCGCGATGCACCACCGCGTAGGGGTTGCCGAAGCGGGTACGAAAGGCCTCGCCGAGATCGATATGGGTGATCTCCTGCGCGGTCAGCGCATCCATCAGACGCAGCTGGTCGATATAGACCGCCATGGCGCGCGCCTGCTCGCCGATGCCGAGCTGGTCGAAGGCGTGGAAGGCGTTGGGGCCGAGCTGGATTCCGGCCCCGATTTCGCCCAGCGCCGAGGCCTTCTCCAGCACCGTGACGGAAAAGCCCTTCCGCGCGAGTCCGAGCGCCGTGGCGAGGCCGCCGATGCCGCCGCCCGCGACGAGGATCGGCAGATCGCGCGACAGCGTCCGGGGCGAAGACGCACTCATGGCTGGCTCGCCACCAGCCGCAGAGGCACCCGCGATGATTCATTGTTGAGCTCGACGAGCTGGCCGAGCAGCGCCATCAGCGTCGCCTGATCGGCCGGGGCGAGCGGCGACAGGATGCGCGCCTGCGCCCGCTCGACCGCGGGCTCCACCGCCGCCAGCAGCTCCTGACCGACTTGCGTCAAGGCCAGCGCCTTGACCCTGCGATCGGCCTTTCCGGCCCGGCGCTTGACCACGCCCTTGGCCTCCAGCCGCTCCAGCACGTTGCCCAGCGTCGAGCGATCGAAGGCGACCAGCGCCGAAAGCCGCGTCGCATCGATGCCGGGGTTCTCGCGGATCGCCACCAGCGCGGCATATTGCACCGGCGTGATGTCGAAGGCGGCGCATTCCTCGATGAAGATCGCGACCGCGATCTGCTGCGCCCGGCGGATCAGGTGGCCGGGCTTGCCGTAGACCTGGCGCATCGACATGGCGTTGTCCCTTCGTATCGGGCTCATTCGGCGTCGGGCTGCCGCTCGGGCGCGGCGTCGATGAAGGCGGGCAGCGCCCTGCAGGCGGCTTCCGCCGCGAGCAGGCGCGGATAGGCGGACACGTCGACCTTGAAGCGCCGCGCATTGCCGAGCTGCGGCACGAGGCAGATATCGGCCAGCCCCGGCCTGTCGCCGAAGCAGAACGGCCCGGCATTGCCGGCGACCAGCGCCTCGCAGGCCTCAAGCCCCTCTGCATTGACATCTCCGGCCCAGCCCTGCACCGCGTCTTCCGACAGGCCGAGCCCGCGCAACCGGTTCAGCACCTTCAGGTTCTGGACCGGGTGCGTGTCGCAGGCCAGCGCCTGCGCGAAGGCGCGCACTTTCGCCCGCGCGAGCGTGTCGGCCGGCAGCAGCGCCGGCTCGGGATGCGTCTCGTCGAGCCATTCGATGATCGCCAGCGACTGGGTCAGCACCGCCCCGTCATCGAGTTCCAGCGTCGGCACCAGTCCCTGCGGGTTGAGCGCGAGATAGGCCGGCGCGCGCTGCTCGCCCAGCCGCAGATGGTGCGGCGCCTGCGCGGCGGACAGGCCTTTCAGGTTGAGCGCGATCCGCACGCGATAGGCCGCCGCGCTGCGGAAATAGCCGTGGAGCTTCATCGCCTCGCCTCCGTCCCTGCCGTCGCGGCGGTTGCCCCGCCATCTTGTCTCGATTGACGGGTGCCAGACAGGCTGTATGCTGTCAATAAGCATACGGTCTATCGGCGCTCTGGCGCCGGAACGAGAACCGCAAGCGGGCGCGAGCGCCCCGTCAGGGAGACCATCCGATGGAGCACGCGGTCCAGCAGACGCCGGAGCGTCAGGCCTTTTACGAAAAGATCGACGGTGAGAACCTCACCGCACTGTGGACGGTGATGGGCGCGCTGATCACGCCCGAGCCGAAAAGCCCGTGCCGCCCGGCGGCGTGGAAATTCGATGCGATCAGGAACTACATGCTTGAGGCCGGCGGCCTGATTACCGCCAAGGAAGCCGAGCGCCGCGTCCTGATCCTCGAAAATCCGGGCCTGCGCGGCCAGTCCAAGATCACGACCTCGCTCTATTGCGGCGTCCAGCTCGTGCTGCCCGGCGAGGTCGCGCCCGCGCACCGGCATTCGCAGTCGGCCTTGCGCTTCGTCATGGAGGGCAAGGGCGCCCACACGGCGGTCGATGGCGAACGCACCATGATGGAGCCGGGCGATTTCGTGACCACCCCGGCCATGGCCTGGCACGACCACGGCAACGAATCCTCGGAACCGATGTTCTGGATGGACGGGCTCGACATCCCCGTCGTGCAGTTCCTCGACGCCTCCTTCGCCGAGGGGCTGAAGCAGGACGAGCAGGCGGTGACGCGCGCCGAGGGCGATTCCTTCGCGCGCTTTGGCCACAACCTGCTGCCGGTCGACATGAAGCGCGCCAGCAAATCCTCGCCGATCTTCAATTACCCCTATCGCGCGACGCGCGAGGCCCTGGAGACGATGAAGCGGCAGGCCGAATGGGACCCCTGCCACGGACTGAAGCTGCGCTACACCAACCCGGTCAACGGCGACTACGCCATGCCGACCATGGGCACCTTCATCCAGCTCCTGCCGAAGGGCTTCAAGACCTCGCGCTATCGCGCGACCGACGCCACCGTGTTCACACCGGTCGAGGGCCATGGCCGCTCGCGCATCGGCGACACGGTGCTGGAATGGGGGCCCAAGGACGTCTTCGTCGTGCCGAGCTGGCAATGGGTGGAGCACGAGGCCGACGACGAGGCCGTGCTGTTCTCCTATTCGGACCGCCCGATCCAGGAAAAGCTCGATCTCTTCCGCGAGGACCGTGGCAACGCCTGAGCCAGCGGCCGGAACGGCCGACCAACGAACCGAGAGCCGCCGGCAAGGCGGCCGAAACGGAGGAAACCGCATCATGCTCAACAGACGCAGTCTTGCGCTTGGCCTCGCCGCCGGGGCGCTCGCACCACGCACCGCCTTCGCGCAGAGAAAGATCGTCAAGCTCATCGTCCCGGCCGCGCCGGGCGGCGCGATCGACGTGATCGGGCGGCTCTACGCCCAGCGCATCGCACCCGCGCTCGACGAATCCTGGGTGGTCGAGAACAAGGCCGGCGCCAGCAACACGCTCGGCGCATCCGAGGTGGCGAAGGCCGCCCCCGATGGGACGACCTATCTCACCAACGCCGACATCCACATCATGGCGAAACACGTCATGACCCATGTCCCCTACGACCCGCTGGCGGATTTCACGCCCGTCTCGCGCTTCGCCACCTCCCCGATGGTGCTGATCGGCTCGGCCGCCAAGACGCCGGCGACGCTGCCCGAGCTGATCGCGGCGATGAAGGCGCGGCCCGAAGCCTTCCCCTTCGCCAATTCCGCACTCGGCAGCATGGGCCATCTCGCGACCGAGAGCTTCAAGCGACGCACCGGCACGCAGACTGCGCTGGTCAATTATCGCGGCACCGCGCCTGCGATGACCGACGTGCTCGCCGGGCAGGTGCCGCTGATGGTCGCCCCGCTCGGCTCGGCGGTGTCCTACATCACCGACGGCACGATCCGCGCCTTCGCCATCATGGGCGCGCAGCGCAGCGCCCGCCTCCCGAATGTGCCGACAGCGGGTGAGCTCGGGCTGCCCAATCTCGACTTCACGCTCTGGTACGGCCTGTGGGGCCCGAAGGGGCTTTCGCCCGACACGGTCCAGCGCGTCAACGCCGCCGTGCAGGCCGCCTCGAAGGAGCGCGAGATCGTCGAGAAGCTGACCGCGCTCGGGGCCGAGCCGGTGACCGAAGATGCCGCGAGCTTCGTCCGGTTTATCGAGGCCGAGCAGCTCCGCGCCAACCGCGTCGTCGAGGAGGCGGGGATCAAGCCGGGCTGAACCGCGAAAGATCGAGCGTCTCGTCGGCGATGGCGGCCAGCAGAGCCCGGTCATGGCCGATCAGAACGAGGCCGAGCCCGCGATCGGCGACGATCTCGCGCAGCAGCGCCATGGTCTGGCGCTGGACCAGCGGATCGAGCCGCGAGGTAGGCTCGTCGGCGACGATCAGGTCGGGCTTCATCAGCAGGATGCGCGCCAGCGCCAGCCGCTGCGCCTCGCCGCCCGAGACTTCGCCCGGCCGGCGCGCGAGCAGCCGCGCATCGAGCTTGAGCCGCTCCAACAGCGGCGGCAGCTCGCGGTCAGGCGAAAGTCCCGCGACGACCTCCACCAGATCGGCGAACTGCTGTCCGAGCGCCCGGCCGGGCAGGAAGACGCTTGCCGGATCCTGATGGAGCTTCTGGTAGCGCCGCCGCGCGGCCTTGGCGGCAACAGCATCGCGATAGGGATCGACGCCCTGCCAAGACACCGCGCCGGCTTGCGGGCGCTGCAGACCGAGCAGGATGTTGCCGAGGGTGGTCTTGCCGCAGCCGCTCGGGCCGGTGACGGCCAGCACGCCGCCACGCGGGACGTGGAGGTCGAGACCATCGAACAAGGGCGGTCGGCCGCGAAAGCCGAAACGCAGGCCGTGCGCCGCGAGCACGGGCTCGTTCATGCCGCAGCAGCACAGATGCGGCCGCCAGCCGGCCGGGTCGGCCTCCAGCCAGGCGCGGGTATAGTCGTGGCGCGGCGCGGCGAACACGTCCGCGCTCGCGCCGCTCTCGACGACCTGGCCGTCGCGCAGCACGGCAACCGAGCCGCCCAGCGCACGCGCCAGCGAAATGTCATGCGTGATGACCAGCAGAGCCCGGCCGCTCTCGGTCAGCGAGGCGAGCAGCTCCCGCGTCTGGTCGAGGCGGGCGGCGTCCAGCCCCTTGGTCGGCTCGTCGGCGATCAGCAGCGGCGCGCGACCGACCAGAGCGGCGGCGACCAGCACGCGCTGCGCCATGCCGCCCGAGAGCGTGACCGGATAGGCCTGGGCAGCCTCAGGCCCGAGCCCGACCGCGGCAAGCGCGGCGTCGGAAGCCATCACGGCATCGCGACTGGAGATCTGCCGGGCGATCCGCATCGTCGGGTCGAGCGCTTTGCGCGGCTCCTGCGGCAGCAGCATGGTCTCGTGCGACCAGAACAGCCTGAGCAGACCGGCCTGCCCCGCCTCGACCGGCTCGCGCCCGTTGACCGCTATCGTGCCGCTTGCGGAAAAGCCGGCCGGCAGCAGGCCCATCACCGCCTGTGCGATCAGGCTCTTGCCGCTGCCGCTTTCGCCGATCAGCACGAGGGTGCCGGCAGTGGGAACGCTCAGATCGAGCGGGCCGACGACGGCGACGCCGGCCGGGTCGCGGATGATCAGCCCTGAAAGGACCAGCGCCGGCGCCGTCATCGGATCGTCTCCTCGTGACGTGTTTCCGAGAGCGCTTGTCCCAGCAGCGTCGCGCCCAGCACGGAGACGAAGATCGCAAGACACGGCGCGGCCATCTGCACCGGGGCCTCGGACATGGTCGGCAGCATCTCGCTGATCATCGCGCCCCATTCGGGCGTCGGCGGCTGCAGGCCGAGACCGAGGAAGCCGAGCGCCGAAATCGACATGATCGCCGCCCCCAAGCCCAAGGTCGCCAGCGTCGTGGTCTGACGCAGCACGGCGGGCAGGACATGGCGGATCAGGATGGTGTGGGCCGGGAAGCCGGCGAGGCGGGCCGCCTCGACATGGGGCTGCGCCAGTTCGCCCTGCGCGATGGCGCGCGCCATTCGCGCGAATTGCGGCCACAGCGTCAGCTTGATGCCGATCAGCATCGGCAGGATACCGCCGCCCATGAAGCCTGCGATCAGCAGGGCGAGCAGGATGCCGGGAAAGGCCAGCATCAGGTCCGACAGCCGCATGATCGCCAAATCGACCCAGCGCCCGGCATAGGCCGCGACGAGCCCGAGCAGCAGGCCGACACCGGTGGCGACGGTAACGCAGGAGAGAGCCAGAGCGAGCGAGCGCGCCGCGCCATGGACAAGGCGGGCGGCAACGTCGCGGCCGACATGGTCGGTCCCGAGCAGGTGCTCGAGGCTCGGACCTTCGAGAGCGCGCATCAGATCCTGCGCGATCGGGTCGTGCGGGATAAGCACGGGACCGAGAATGGCGAGCGCGGCGACGAGCCCGAGCAGGATTAGCGGCAGCGCCAGTCGCGAGGATGGCTTTCGCACTGGCAGATCGAGGATCACGCTCATGCCGCACGCCTCGCATCGTGGCGCGGGTCGAGCGCGACGCAGGCGAGATCAGCCGCCAGGTTGACGGCGGCGTAGAGCAAACCGATCACGAGGCCGGCCCCCATGATCACCGGCACGTCGCGCGCGACCAGCGCCTTGACCAGGAGTTCGCCCAGCCCCGGATAGGCGAACAGCGTCTCGACCACGACAAAGCCATCGACCAGGTAGGCGAACTGCAGGGCGGCGAACGTCGCGACCGGGATCGCGGCGTTGCGCACCCCGTGATGCGCGAAGGCCTGTCCGGCCGAGCGTCCCCTGATCTGCGCGAATGTCATATAGAAAGCGCTTCGCACCTCGACGACCGCGTTGCGGATGATCCGCACAGAGAAGGCGGCCAGCCCCAGCGCCAGCGTCAGGGCCGGCAAGACCATGTGCCCGGCCGTGCGGAAACCCGCCGGCGGCAGCCAGCGCAGACTGAGCGCAAAGACCGAGATCAGGCCGATGCCGACCAGAAAGCCAGGCATCGCCGCCAGCGCAACCGCCATCCCGTTGGTGATCCGGTCCAGCCAGCCGCCGGGCCGGAAGCCGCAGGCGATCCCCAGCGGCAGCGCAATCAGATAGGACAACAGCCAGCCGAGCGCGCCGAGCCCGAGCGTGAAACGGCCGTGATAGGCGATCTCCTGCCAGACGGGCTTTCGCGTCACCAGAGAATGGCCGAGATCGCCGGTCGCGATACGGCGCAGCCATGTGCCGTATTGCTGGAGGAGCGGGCGATCGAGCCCCTCTTCGCGGCGGATCCGGTCGGCGACCTCGGCCGTGACCCGATCGTCGCCGACACGGGCGGCGGCGATCCGCAAGGCGGTGTCGCCCGGCAGCGCATGGACGAAGGCAAAGCACAGGCTCGCCAGCAGCCAGGCGGTCAATGCCGCCTGCGTCAGGCGCGGCCCCAGAAGCGCGAGGACGGACCTCATGCGGCGGGCCTCGTGGCGCGCCCGAGCCAGGGCCCGATCCTGTCGGCGAAGGCGACGAGCGCGGCCGCCGCCACGATCATCAGCGCGCCGAGCAGGCCAAGCGGCTGCGGCATGACCGCGAAGATCGCGAGGTCGAAGAGCAGCGCCCAGAGCATCGCCGTGTATTCGAACGGAGCCAGAACCGAAACCGGGGCGCGCGCCACGGCCTCCGTCATGGCGATATGCGCCAGCCCGCCGAACAGGCCTGAACCGATCAGCGCCAGCAGCGCCGTCCCATGCGCCGGAACCCAGCCGAACGGCAGGCTGCAGAGCCCGGCCAGGGCGCAGACCAGCGCGAAATAGAAGGCGATCGCGCCCGGCTTCTCCGTCGCGGTCAGCGCCTTGATCTGGACCTTCGCGGCGGCCGTCGTTAGCGCCATGGCGAGACCCGCACCGATGCCGATCAGCGCGCCGCGATCCAATGCCGGGCCCTGCAGGGCGGGCGCAAGCATCAGGCCGACGCCGGCGAAACCGAGCACCGAGCCGCCGACGACGAGCCAGCCCGGGCGCTCGCCGAGGGAGAGCACGGCGAGCGGCACGACCAGCAGCGGCGCGAGGAAGGAGAGCGCCGTCGCATTCGCCAGTGGCAGATGCGCCAGCGAGATGAAGGAGAACACCATGGCGACGCAGCCGAACAGGCTGCGCTTGAGATGGCCGAGCGGGCGCTGTGTGCGCAAGCCTCTCGGGAACTCGCCCTGCCAGGCGAGGTAGAGCACGATCGGCGCGAGCGCGACGGCGCTGCGCCAGAACACGATCTGCCCGACAGGCGCCTCGAACGACGCCAGCCGCACGCACAGCGACATCAGGGCGAAGAGCCCTGTCGCCGCCAACCTGAGCCCGATGCCGGCCGCTGGGCTTTCGGTGGCAGCGCTACCGGTGGGAGAGTTCACTTCCAGCCCATCCGCTCGATGAGATAGCGCATCTCGTAAGGATCGATGGCGACATTCTTGAGCCGGCTCGAGACCGCGACGGTGTGCTCGGTCCAGGACACCGGGACCGCCGGTATCTCCTCGTGCAGCATCCGCATCATCCGGCCCCGCAGCCGGTCCTTTTCCGCCGCGTCGAAGCTGACGAGATAGGCGTTGGTCAACGTCCTCATCGCATCGCGTCCGCTCCACCGAACGCTGCCCCAGTTCGAGCGTTCGCGGGTGAAGTCGGGAATGAGGGTCGCGATCGGCTCCGGCACGTTGACGAAGGTGCGCGAAACCAGCGTGAACTGCATCGAACCGTCCTTGATCGCCGCCGGCACGGAATTGCCGGGTCCGACCTCTATCGCAATGTCCATGCCGATCTGGCGCAACTGGGCCTGGATCGCGGACGCCATCACAGGCAGTTCCGGCCGGTTCGCCAGCGTGATCAGCTTGGCCGCGAGACGCACGCCATCCTTGCTCCGGATGCCGTCCGCGCCCGCGACCCAGCCGGCCTGGTCGAGCAGGGTCCGCGCCGCCGCCGGGTCATGGGCGATGGCGGGCAAGTCGCCGCGATGCCAGCCGGTGAGAACCGACGGCAGCAACTGCGTGGCGGCGGAGTCGGGATGGCGCAGGATCGCGCGCGCGATGCCGGCGCGATCGACCGCCATTCCGACGGCGCGGCGCACGCGGACATCGGAGAACTGCGGCAGCCCGCTGTCGAAATACAGCACCCGCGAACGCGGTATGGTCAGGCTCTCGACCTTGGTCTGCCCGGCCGCGTTGATGCGCGCGGTCGCCGTGGGGGCGAGCGTATAGACGAGGTCGGCGTCGCCCGCGACGGCGATGTTGGCGCGGGTGTCGCCGTTGACCACGGCCGTATAGCGCGCCCTGGCGATGGCGGGTTTTTGCCGCGCATAGCCCTCGAAGCGCTCCAGCTCCAGTGTCGTCTTGCCGTCGATCGACGCGATCCTGTAAGGCCCGGTCGCGACGATTTTCGCGACCTTGCCATCGGGCCCATAGGACGACGGCGCGAGGATGATCGAGGCATAGTCGCACAGGAAAGCCGGCAGCACGCTGAACGGCGTCCTGGTCCTGATCAGCACGTCGGAGCCATCCACCGAGACGCCGTCGAGCGGCACGGCGGACAGGCTCTCGCCAGCGAAAGCGGTCTTCAGGCTTGCCGCGACGGCCTGCGCCGTGACCGGGCTGCCGTCATGAAAGGTCGCGGCCGGCCGCAGGGAAAAGCGCCAGGTCAGCCTGTCCTCGGAAACGGTCCAGTTCGCGGCGACGCCGCCGACGAGTTGCCCTTCCGGTTCGACCTGGACCAGCGTCTCGCCGACGCCCATGCGAGCCAGGATGTAGCCGGTGTCGGACGGCTCGTTGGAGGTGTATTCCCAAGGGGCGACCACGCGCAGCACCGGCTCGTCCTGCCGGGCGGATGCCTGATGCGTGACCAGCGGCGCGGTCAGTGCGGCGGCGAGCACGAGACGGCGGGACATCGTCGAGAACGTCATGATTATGGTCTCCGGGCGCGATTCAAAGCGGCTTGCGGGCCGAAAGAATGAAGGTGTGGTCGTAAGCCGCAAGCAGCCGAAGCCGCTCGCTCCATGAGGCCGTGGCGAACTGGCGGCGCTTCACGCCGGTCAGCGGGCCGGTGCGCATTCGCTCGAATCCAGCCTCGCCAAGCATGGCTTCGAGCGCGGGCGCGCTGAGACCGTCACGGAAGAAGACGCCGCGCATGATCTTCTGATGCGCCGTCTCGTCCCAAAGCGCGGGAGCTGACATGAGCCGGTCGACAAGCCTGGACAGGCGCTGGAACAGCCGCGCTTTCAGCGAGCGGTTGACCCAGTCGCCATCGACGATGACGAGCGCGCCGCCTGGTTTTAGCACGCGCAGCCAGTCGGCAATCGCGCGCGGCGGATCGAGCAGGGTCCAGACCAGATGCCGGCAGATCACCACATCGTAGGCGGCGTCCGGCATCATCGTATTCTCGGCGTCGCCGAGGTGAAACCGTACTGGTGCGCCCGCATGCTTGGCTCTGGCGCGCGCGATCATCGGCTCGCACAGATCGATCGCGTCGATGGAGCAGCCGAAGCCGAGCAGCACGCGCGTCACCTCGCCGGTGCCCGACGCAAGCTCCAGCACCCGGTCGCCGACCATGATCGGCGCATGCGACGCGATCAATCGCGCCCAGGCGTCGAGCTCTCCCTGCGACCTGATCTTGTGGCCGTAGGAGAGGTCGAAGGTTTCGGCGCGCTTGCTCCAATAGGCGCGGATTTCGTCCTTCAGGCCGAAATTGGCGCCTGTATGCGCTGCGCGCGCCTCCAGAACATGGTCGTTCGACATCCGTCACCGGCCTTCCGCATGGGGGAGGCGTCCGGCGTCGCGGCATCGTTCGGTTCTGAAAGCGCGGAGCAACCGCGCAGAAGAGCGACCGTCATCGAAACTCCTTCCGGGGCACCCCGCCCGGTTGATCTGCTTCACGATGCCGGCAGGTCTCCTGGCTCGCGGGTCGAAGCTCCGTTCGGCCTTCCCGGGAAAACCCAGTGGCATGATCGAACGTCGCTCGCCGCTGACAGTTGCGGGGGCAGCTCCGGAATCGCACGCCTGCGCGCGCTCACCGGATTCCCTTTTGATCCCTCTCGGGAACCGACCCTCGCAAGGGAGCACGTCGCCTGCCGCGCGGCAAGACGGATTGTCGAGGCTCATCAGAATCCGGTTCCGGATGTCAGCGATCCGGAGCGGGTCCGGCGGGAACCGCCGCATCGATGCGGCGACCTCAATATGTTACAGTATAACATAACATACAAGTCAAGCGGCTTCGTGCGGTCTTGGTTCCGGCCCCAACGGGTCTCTCGCTAGCTGCCCTGCCCGCTCGCCCAGAGGCCGAAGAACAGCGCCATTCCGAGCACGGCGACGAAGGCTGCCGCCAGCAGCTCTCCGGTCGCCATCGCCCGCGCCGCCCGCAGCGAGCCGCCACCGGCGAGCTTCAGCGCCGCGAATTTGAAGAACACAGCGAGCGCCGCCAGTGCGCCGGTGGTCAGGGCCGTACCGAGCGCCATGGCGAAGGTCGCGGCGATGCCGGCCCAGAGCAGGCTCTGCGAGGCGGCAAAGACGAGGATGATCAGCGCACCGGCGCAGGGCCGCAGGCCAGCGGCAAAGACGACGCCCGCCATCTCGCGCCAGCCGGCGAGCCGCGCGATCGCGTCGGGAGCGGGCATGTGGACATGGTCGCAGGAGGCGTCATGCGCCTGCGCACCCCTGCCCAGGGCGAGCAGACCTCCGGCCTTGCGCCAGACCACCCAGAGGCCCACCAGCGCCACCAACGCGAAGCTCGCCTGCTCGATTGCCCGGGTCGTCGCGCTCATCGCGCCCGCCGTGGCGTTCAAAGCGAGCCTCAGCACGAGGACCACGCCAATCGCGACCAGAGCCTGCAGGATGGCTGCGGCAAAACTCAGGATCAAGCCCCGCTTCAGGCTACGGTCATCGGCGAGGATATAGGCCGAGATCACCGCCTTGCCGTGGCCGGGGCCGGCGGCGTGGAAGACGCCATAGCCGAAGCCGAGCAGCAGAAGGCCCCACAAAGCGGCCGGCGTCTGCGCGACCGCCTTCAGCGTCCCGGTCATCTCGCGGTAGAACTGCGACTGCCAGGCCAGCAGCACGCCGAACATCCCCGTGGTGACCGGCAGCGCCTCGCGCGGCAGCGCGCCGCCGAACGGATTGCGTGGCGGCGGAGGCGGCGGCGGGCTGACATGCGCGATCAGCGCCCCGAATCCGGCGAGCAGCGCGGCGACGAGCGCGAGCGCCAGAGCTGCGATGACCAGTCGGCGGATCGAACCCGACGATACCGACCGGACCCAAAAACCCTCATCCTGAGGAGCGGACGCAGTCCGCATCTCGAAGGATCGTCCAGTCTGCACTGGAGCATCCTTCGAGACGCCGCTTTGCGGCTCCTCAGGATGAGGGCTGTTGGAATGACCGAGGCCTTGGCTCAGGGACATGCCACCAGCGCGCGGGTCGTGACCTGGTAGCCGCTCATGTCGGGCGTCGCGGTGATGTCCTCCTGAGCCAGTTTCTGCTGGACATCCGTCGAGAGCTTGGGCGGACGCTGGACGCGCACGATGCAGCCCTTGGGCGCGTCGCGCGCGGTCACGGCGTCGGTTGCATCGACGATGTCGAAGGCGACGAAATAGGTTGGGTCGCCGATCTCCAGCCCGAAGGAGCGGTTGGCCTGCGCCGGGGTCTTGAGCGGCAGCGTGTAAGTCAGCGTCAATATCCTGTTGTCGAAGACGAGGCCGGCCTCGGTCGGCGTGGCGAATTCCTGCAGCTTGCCGTTGGCTTTGGCCACCGTGAAGAAGCCGACCTCGGGCAGCGACTCCATGTTGACCTTGGCCAGCTCCGCCAGTTCGTCGCCCGAGAGCTTGCCGTCGCCGTTCTTGTCGAGACCCTGGGTGATGAAGGCCGAATAGGCCTCGTCGAAGCTCCAGACATGCCGCAGCGCCCTGACCGCGCCGTCGGGGCCATAGAGCACCTCGGCCTTCGCGGAGACGAAGACGTGCGGATGGGCCTGTGCGCCGCCGGCGAGGCACAGCCCCGCCGCGATCCATCCAAGCAGGGCCGGCACGATGGCGCGTCGCGTCACGATCGCATTCCTTTGCTGAGCGCGCAGGCTGGGAACATCATGGTTAACACCGCGTAAACCCCGCGTCACAGGGTGTGACGCCGCTCCGACAGCCATCCTCCGCAAAGCAGGCCAAATCGCGGCATGGATCGAATGCGTCGAACAGTTTGGAACGATGCCAGGCTGATTGACCGACCAATCGAAATATGTCAGCAATACTGACATAAATCGCAATGTGCTTGGAGGCTGGATCAACCGGCCCCATATCTTGTGAACGGGACGATCGAGGGAGGTCGGCCATGGCCGAGAATCTGGACCATTCCACATCGGACGGGCAGGCCCGCCCCAACGGCCTGCGCGAGGTCGCGCTCGACGACAAATACGATCTCGGCAAGCACCGCATTTTCCTCACCGGCACTCAAGCCATCACCCGCATGCTGATGGTGCAGAAGGAGCGCGACCGGCGCGCCGGCCTCAACACGGCGGGCTTCGTCTCGGGCTATCGCGGCTCCCCGCTGGGCGGGCTCGACCAGCAGCTCGCCCGCGCCACGAAGCACCTCAAGGGCTCCGACATCGTCTTCACGCCCGGCCTCAACGAGGACCTTGCGGCGACCGCCGTCTGGGGCACGCAGCAGGCCGAGCTTCAGGGCGAGGGCAAATATGATGGCGTCTTCGCGCTCTGGTACGGCAAGGGCCCCGGCGTCGACCGCAGCGGCGACGTCTTCCGCCACGGCAACATGGCCGGCACCTCGCCCCATGGCGGCGTGATCTGCCTGATGGGCGACGACCACACCGCCGAGAGCTCGACCAACGCCCACCAGACCGAGTTCGTCTTCGTCGACCGGATGATGCCGATCCTGAACCCCGCCGGCGTGCAGGAGATCATGGATTATTCCCTGCACGGACTGGCGCTGTCGCGCTTCGCCTCGGTCTGGGTCGGCATCAAATGCGTCAAGGACAACATCGAATCGACGGCCTCGGTCGACGGCGACCCCGAGCGGGTAAAGATCGTCATCCCCGATGATTTCGAGATGCCGTCGGGGGGGTTGAGCATCCGCCGTGAACTCGATTTCCTCGAGCAGGAGAAGCGGCTGCACATCCACAAGCGCGCCGCCATGCTGGCCTATCTGCGCGCCAACAAGCTCAACCAGACCATCACCTCGGGCGGCAGGCAACCGCGCATCGGCATCATCACAGTCGGCAAATCCTATCTCGATGTGCGCCAGGCGTTTGAGGATCTCGGCATCGACGAGGTCCGCGCCAATGATCTCGGCATTCGCCTGTTCAAGGTCGCCTGCCCCTGGCCGATCGATCCCTCCGAGCTGAAGAGCTTCGTCGAAGGTCTCGACCTCGTCATGGTCGTCGAGGAGAAGCGCTCGCTGATCGAGGTGCAGGTTCGCGAGGAGCTTTACGGCGCGGCCCAGCAGCCCATGGTCATCGGCAAGAAGGACGAGAACGGCGAGTGGCTGTTCCCGGTCCATGGCGCGCTCGATCCCAACGACGTCGCGATCGCGCTGGGCAGCAGGCTGCTTCAGTATCAGGACGATCCCGCGCTGCGCGTCCGGCTGGAGGAGATCGCGAAAGCGCAGGGCCGCCTCGCCGAGGCGCAGGAAGTCGCCAGGCGCACGCCCTATTACTGCTCGGGCTGCCCGCACAGCACCTCGACCGTCGTGCCCAAGGGCTCGCGCGCCTATGCCGGCATCGGCTGCCACTACATGGTGCAGTGGATGGACCGCGACACCACCGGCTTCACCCAGATGGGCGGCGAGGGCGCCAACTGGGTCGGCGAGGCGCCCTTCTCCACCAGAAAGCACGTTTTCCAGAACCTCGGCGACGGCACCTATACCCATTCCGGCTCGCTCGCGATCCGCTGGGCGGTCGCGGCCGGCGTCAACATCACCTACAAGCTGCTCTACAACGACGCCGTCGCCATGACCGGTGGGCAGCAGGCCGAAGGGCATCTGACCCCGGACCAGATGGCCCGCCAGATCGCCGGAGAGGGCGTGCAGCGCATCGCCGTCGTCACCGACGAGCCCGACAAATATCCCTCCGGCACGGTCTGGCCGCCCGGCACGACGATCCATCATCGCGACGATCTCGACGCCGTCCAGCGCGAACTGCGCGATGTGCAAGGCGTCTCGCTCCTGCTCTACGACCAGACCTGCGCCACCGAGAAGCGCCGCCGCCGCAAGCGCGGCACCTATCCTGATCCCGACAAGCGCGTCATCGTCAACGAACTCGTCTGCGAAGGCTGCGGCGATTGCGGCGTCAAGTCGAACTGCGTCTCGGTGCAGCCGCTGGAGACCGAATTCGGCCGCAAGCGCCAGATCGACCAGTCGAACTGCAACAAGGATTTCTCCTGCATCAAAGGCTTCTGCCCCTCCTTCGTCACCGTGCATGGCGCGCGGCCGAAGAAGGCCGTCCCGCGCAGGCTCGACGCCGGCGGGCTCAGTTCGGGCGATATCCCCGAGCCGGTCATCCCGGCGCTGACGAAGAGCTATGCCGTGATCGTCACCGGTGTCGGCGGCACCGGCGTCGTCACCATCGGCGCGATCCTCGGCATGGCCGCCCATCTCGAAGGCAAGGGCTGCGGCATGATCGACATGGCCGGCCTCGCCCAGAAGGGCGGCGCGGTCTTCAGCCATGTCAAGCTCGCGCCGACGCCGCAGGACATCCACGCCATTCGCGTCTCGGCCGGCCAGGCCGATCTCGTGCTCGGCTGCGACCTCACCGTCACGGGTTCGAAGAAGGTGCTGGGCGCGATCAAGCCCGCGGGCGCGACCGTCGTCGTCAACACCGCCGAAAGCCTCGGCGGCGACTTCACCCGCAACGCCGACCTGTCGCTGCCGGTCGAGCGGCTGAAGCGCGCCATTCTCTCGGCCGGCGGCCGCGAGCAGACGCATTTCGTCGATGCGACGGCAGCGGCCGTCGCCTTCACCGGCAACGCCATCGCCGCCAACATGTTCATGCTCGGCTACGCCTGGCAGTTCGGCGGCGTGCCCCTGTCGCGCGAGGCGCTGCTGCGCGCCATCGAGCTCAACGGCGAGGCCGTGCCGATGAACAGCCAGGCCTTCGAACTGGGCCGCCGCGCTGCCCATCAGCCAGAGGCGCTGGTTGCCGCCCTCTCGCAGGCGAAGGCCCCGACGCAGGCGCGCCACATCTCGGAGACGCTCGACGAGATCATCGCGCGCCGCGTGACGGTCCTGAGCGCCTATCAGAACGCGGCCTATGCGGCGCGCTACCGCCACCTCGTCACCCGCGTGCAGGCAAAGGAGGCGGCTGTGCTGCCCGGCCAGTCGGCGCTGTCGGAGACCGTCGCGCGCTATCTCTTCAAGCTGATGGCCTACAAGGACGAGTATGAGGTGGCGCGGCTCTATGCCGACGGCTCTTTCCAGAAGCAGGTCGAGGCGACCTTCGAGGCGACGAGCGCGTCGGGGCAAAAGCTGCGCTACGAGTTCAATCTCGCCCCGCCGCTGCTGGCCAAGGTCGATCCCGTCACCGGCGAACCGCGCAAGATGACGTTCGGCCCGTGGATGATGTCGGCCTTCGGCCTGCTGGCGAAACTGAAAGGTCTGCGCGGCACGGCCTTCGACGTGTTCGGCTACACCCATGAGCGCAGGACCGAGCGCCAGTTGATCGCCGATTACGAGGCGATGCTGGGCGAACTGATCGCGAAGCTGACGCCGGAAACCCATGCGCTCTGCGTCGCGCTCGCCGCGACGCCTGAAAAGATCCGCGGCTTCGGCCACGTCAAGGAGCGGCATCTGAAGGCGGCAAAGGCCGAGGAGGCCGAGTTGCTGGAACGGCTGCGCGACGGCTCGACGGCGGCCCTGGCGATGTCAAGGGCGGCGGAGTAGGGCGCTGGAAGAACCCCTCTCCTGTAAGGAGAGGGGCAGGGGTGAGGTGATGGACATTTCGGGATTGGCCTGAACCGAAGCGCGGATAGGTTTCGCCTCGCTGGTTGAAGGCCCACCCCTCACCCTGCCCTCTCCCTCCGGAAGAGGGTTCCCCGCGCTTAAGCGCCCGACCTTGAGTTCAGGCGCCAACACGCTCCATAGTGTCGGTCTCCGACCCAGGAACGACCCTGACCTTGATCACCCCAGACGACCTCCGCGCCATCGCCGCCTGGTCGCGCGACCTGACGCAGCCTGAGTTCGAGGAGGCGAGGCGCGGCGTCAGCTTCCGGATCTATGGCAAGGGCAGCAATATCTGCCATGTCGGCGACAGGCTTGAATCCTGGACCGGCGTCGCCGAGGGGCTGGTCAAGATGTCGACCACCTCGAAGACCGGCAAATCCGCCACGCTGGCGGGCATGCGCGCCGGGGCCTGGTTCGGCGAGGGCACGGTGATCAAGGCCGAGCCGCGCCGCTACGAACTCGTCGCGCTGCGCGAGACAAGGCTCGCCTTGATGCGGCGCTCGACCTTCATGTGGCTGTTCGAGCATTCAGCCGCCTTCAACCGCTTCCTCGTCCACCAGTTCAACGAGCGTCTCGCCCAGTTCATCGCCATCGCCGAGACCGACCGCACACTCGATTCGACCGCCCGGCTCGCACGGAACCTCGCCTGGCTGTTCAACCCGACGCTCTATCCTGGCCAGGACCGGACGCTCGTCGTCTCGCAGGAGGAACTCGGCCTGCTGGCGGGCATGTCGCGCCAGATCGCCAATCAGGGGCTGGCGAAGCTGGAGGCGCTGGGCCTGCTCGAGGTCGGCCATGGCAGCGTGACGATCAGGGATCTGGAGCGGCTCGCGCGCTATGAGGGGTAACCGCTCCGCCGCTCGCAAAGACGGGATTGGCATCGGCGCGGAGGACGCGGGAGCCCGGTCACAATCGCGTGCGAAAAAGCCAATGCAGACTTCCGCGAGACAATAGCGACCAAATGGCGAGTTGTCTGTCAAGTCCCCCCTTGCGAAGATGATGGGCGGCTGCAAGGCTTGCATGAAGAAAAGGGCCCGGAGCGGCCCGGATAATGGCTGCGACAAAGATCGCGGTCGGACAGGGTGGAGATCGAGGATCGTGGCAAGCGTCAGCGCCGGCCAGGCGGATACCTTTCCGAAACTGCTGCTGCGCAATGCGCGCGAGCGCGGCGCACGGCCGGCGTTCCGCCACAAGGATCTCGGCATCTGGCAGTCCTGGAATTGGGCGCAGGTCGCCGATCAGGTCCGCTCCTATGCCAAGGGCCTGTCCGATCTCGGCCTGAAGCGCGGCGACAAGGTCGCGATCATCGGCTACAACCGGCCCAGACTCTACTGGTCGATGGCGGCCGCGCAATGGCTCGGCGCAATCCCGGTGCCGGTCTATGCCGACAGCGTCGCCGACGAGATGGCCTATGTGCTCGACCATGCCGAGGCGGTCTTCGCCTGCGTGCAGGATCAGGAGCAGGTCGATAAGATCCTCTCGATCGCCGACCGCCTGCCGAACCTGCGCCACATGCTCTATGACGAGCCACGCGGCCTGCGTGACTACGACCATGGCAAGCTGCATGAGATCGGCAGCGTCATCGAGGCAGGCTCCGCCGCGCTGAAGGCGAGCCCGGAGGCGTCCGGGGCGCTTGAGCGCGAGATGCAGGCGGGCTCGGGCTCCGATCTCGGCATCATCCTCTACACCTCGGGCACCACCGGCCGGCCCAAGGGCGTCATGCTCAGCCATTTCAACGTCATCACCGCCGCCGAGATCGGCTGCCAGTTCGACGGCCTGACCGAGCGCGACGAGATCATCGCCTATCTGCCGATCGCCTGGGTCGGCGACCATGTCTTCTCCTACGCTCAGGCCATCATCGCCGGCTTCTGCGTGAACTGTCCCGAAGGTCCGGAGACCGTCATCGACGACCGCCGCGAGGTCGGCACGACTTACGCGTTCGCGCCGCCGCGCGTCTTCGAGACCATGCTGACGCTGACCATGGTGCGCATGGAGGATGCCGGCCCGCTGATGCGTCGCCTGTTCCACTATTTCCTGGGCGTCGCGAAGACGCATGGCGAGAAGATTCTCAACGGCGAAAGCGTGCCGCTGGGCGCGCGCCTGCTCTACAAGCTAGGCGACCTTCTGATCTACGCGCCGCTGCGCAACCGCTTCGGCCTGAGCAACATCAAGGTCGGCTACACGGCGGGCGAGGCGATCGGCCCCGAACTGTTCCGGTTCTACCGCTCGATCGGCGTCAACCTGAAGCAGCTCTACGGACAGACCGAGGCCGGCGTCTATGTCACCATGCAGCCCGATGGCGAGATCAAGGCCGACACGGTCGGCAAGCCCGCCCCGCTGGTCGAGATCCGGATCGACGACAATGGCGAGGTGCTCTACCGCTCGCCCTCGATCTTTGGCGGCTACTACAAGGACCCGGAGAAGACCGCCGAGACGATGACCGCCGACGGCTTCGTCCGCTCGGGCGACGCCGGCTTCTTCGACGAGACCGGGCACCTGAAGATCATCGACCGCGCCAAGGATGTCGGCAAGCTCTCCAACGGCGACCTGTTCCCGCCGAAATACATCGAGAACAAGCTGAAATTCTATCCCAACATCAAGGAGGTCGTCGCCTTCGGCCAAGGCCGCGACTACGCCACCGTGGCGCTGAACATCGACCTGGCGGCCGTCGGCAACTGGGCCGAGCGCAACAACGTCGTCTACGCCTCCTATCAGGAACTGGCCGGCCACGATCTCGTCTACGACATGATCGCAAAGCATGTCGACGAGGTGAACCGCTCGCTCGCGTCCGAGCCGCTGATGGGCGGAGCCCAGATCAGGCGCTTCCTGATCCTGCACAAGGAACTCGACGCCGACGACGGCGAACTCACCCGCACGCAGAAGGTCCGGCGCGGCTTCATCGCCGAGCGCTACGCCCCGCTGGTGAATGCGCTCTATGACGGCTCGCAGATCGCCGCGATCTCGACCGAGGTCACTTTCGAGGATGGCCGCAAGGGCGTGATCTCGGCCAATGTCAAGGTGCGCGACGCCAAGACTTATCCGACGACCGCGCCAACCCCGGCGAGGGCGGCATGAACGCGACAGCCATGAACCTGACCGGCGAACCGATCGCGGCCAAGGCCGAGACGAAGAAGGGCGAGGTGCTGCTCGCCGTCGAGAACATCTCGCTGCGCTTCGGCGGCGTGAAGGCGATCACGGACGTCTCCTTCGACATCCGCAAGGGCGAGGTGCGCGCCATCATCGGCCCCAACGGCGCCGGCAAGACCTCGATGCTGAACTGCATCAACGGGTTCTACCATCCGCAGGAAGGCCAGATCACCTATAAGGGCGTCCGCCGCCCGCGCGTGAAGCCGCATCAGGCGGCGGCGGACGGCATCGCCCGCACCTTCCAGAACGTCGCCTTGTTCAAAGGCATGTCGACGCTCGACAACATCATGACCGGCCGCACCCTGAAGATGCATCGCAACTTCTTCTGGCAGGCGCTGCGCCATGGCCCGGCGATGACGGAAGAGATCGAGCACCGCAAAAAAGTCGAGGACATCATCGACTTCCTGCAGATCCAGCACATCCGCAAGCTGCCCGTCGGCAAGTTGCCCTATGGGCTGCAGAAGCGGGTGGAACTCGGCCGCGCGCTCGCCATGGAGCCGGAACTGTTGCTGCTCGACGAGCCGATGGCCGGCATGAATCTCGAGGAGAAAGAGGACATGTGCCGCTTCATCCTCGACGTGAACAGCGAATTCGGCACCACCATCGCCCTGATCGAGCACGACATGGGCGTGGTGATGGATTTGTCCGACCGCGTCGTCGTGCTCGAATACGGCCGCAAGATCGCCGACGGTACGCCCGCCGAGGTCAAGGCCGACCAGAAGGTCATCGACGCCTATCTGGGAGTGGCGCACTGATGGGCGATCTTTGCTTCAACCTCCCCGTCATCCCGGACGCAGCGAAGCGGAGCTCCGGGATCCATCGTAAAGCGCCATCGCGCCCTATGATGGATCCCGGAGCTGCGCTGCTACGCAGCTTGTCCGGGATGACGGAGTATTTTGTCTTGGGCGCGAGGGATCTGAATCCATGACCGACGCCACCCTGCGCCCCGCACCAAACCTCCTCGCTAATGGCTGGGTCAAGGCCGCCCTGATTCTGGCCGCGATCGTCGCCGCCGCCATGGTCGCGGCAAAGCTCGACGGCTCGGGCACCGCCTACAAGGTCTTCATCGACCCCTTCGTCCAGATGGTCGAACTGCCCGATCTGCTCGTGCAGACGCTCTGGGAAGGGCTCGTCACCGGCGTGCTCTACGCGCTGATCGCGCTCGGCTTCGTGCTGATCTTCAAGGCCTCCGGCGTGTTCAACTTCGCTCAGGGCATCATGGTGGTGTTCGCGGCGCTGACGCTGGTCGGGCTGCACGAGAAGGGCGTGCCGGCCTTCCTGGCGGTGATCCTGACGCTCGGCGTCATGTTCGTGCTGGCGGTGACGATCGAGCGCATGGTGCTGCGCCCGCTGGTCAACCAGCCCGACATCATCCTCTTCATGGCGACGTTCGGGATCACCTATTTCCTGATCGGCTTCGGCGAATCCGTCTTCGGCGGCAACCCCAAGCAGATGATCGCGGAGCAACTCTATCTGCCCAAGGGCGCGATCGATCTGAACATCCTGGGCGGGCGCGTCTCGCTGCAGAAGATCGACATCGCGGCGGCGGTCATCGCCTCGATCATGATCGCGGCGCTCGCGCTCTTCTTCCAGTACACCCGCATCGGCAGGGCCTTGCGGGCGGTCGCCGACAGCCACAAGGCGGCGCTCTCGGTCGGCATCTCGCTGAACCAGATCTGGGTCATCGTCTGGTTTACCGCCGGCATCGTCGCGCTGATCACCGGCATCATGTGGGGCGCGCGCTCGGACGTTTCCTTCGCGCTCGAGATCGTAGCGCTGAAGGCGCTCCCGGTGCTGATCCTGGGCGGTTTCACCTCGATCCCCGGCGCCATCGTCGGCGGGCTGATCATCGGCATCGGCGAGAAGCTCGGCGAGTTCTACTGGGGCCCGCTGATCGGCGGCGGCATCGAGAGCTGGCTGGCCTATTTCATCGCCCTTGGTTTCCTGCTGTTCCGGCCGCAGGGCCTGTTCGGCGACAAGATCATCGAACGCATCTGAGAGGCTTGAGCCCGTGTTCTACCGCGAAGCCGGCCAATACAAGACGAGCTATTCCGCCGATATGGCGGTGTTCCCGATCTGGCAGGACCGGATCGGCATCGCCGTCATCCTCGCGCTCGCCTTCATCGGCGTGCCGCTGATCGGCAACGACTTCTTCACGACGACCGTGATGATCCCGTTCCTGGTGTTCTCGCTGGCCGCGATCGGGCTCAACATCCTGACCGGCTATACCGGGCTGATCTCGCTGGGCACGGCCGCCTTCATGGGCGTCGGCGCCTATGCCTGCTACAAGATGACGACGATCTTCCCCAATGTGAACATCATCGTCCTGATCCTGGTCTCGGGGCTGTTCTCGGCTGCTATCGGCGTGCTGTTCGGGCTGCCCTCGCTGCGCATCAAGGGCTTTTACCTCGCGGTCGCGACGCTGGCCGCGCAGTTCTTCCTGCAATGGGCCTTCGTGCGCGTGCCGTGGCTGTTCAACTACAACGCATCGGGCGCCATCGAGGTGCCGCTGCGCAGCGTCTTCGGAATCCCGATCACCGGCGCGACCGCCAGCCCGGAAACGCGCTACTTCGTCTGCCTCGTGCTCGTCGTGGTGCTGACCTGGTTTGCCTCCAACATCGTCCATGGCCGGCTAGGCCGTTCCTGGATGGCGGTGCGCGACATGGACATCGCCGCCGAACTGATGGGCATCAAGCTGCTCAACGCCAAGCTGCTCGCCTTCGCCGTCTCGTCCTTCTATTGCGGCGTCGCCGGCGCGATGATGATCTTCCTCTGGTACGGCACCGCCGAAGCGGCGGACGTGTTCTCGATCAGGCTCTCCTTCACCGTCCTGTTCATGATCATCATCGGCGGTCTCGGCTCCCTGATCGGCTCCTTTTTCGGGGCGGCCTTCATCGCCAGCCTGCCGACCATCATGAAGTTCGGGCTGCCTGCGATCGGCATCCCGCTGTCGGGCGCCACGGCCGAGCATGTCACCTTCATGCTGCTGGGCGCGCTGATTATCCTTTTCCTGATTGTCGAGCCGCACGGCCTGGCGCGTCTCTGGCAGATCGGAAAGCAGAAATTGCGGACCTGGCCTTTCCCCTATTGAGGGCGGCCCAAAAAGACGGCGCAAGAAACGACCTGCCGCGGACTTTCGCAAAGCGGCGGGCAAGGGAGACGGAGCGGCGGCCACGCCGCACCGGAAAGCAACAACGGAGGAAGCAAGATGAAGAAGACCACCATCATGAAGGGAGCGGCTCTCGGCGCGCTCCTCGCCGGCAGCGCGCTCGTTTCCCCCGCCATGGCGCAGGATTCGATCTACGTCGCCAACAACGCCTACCGCACCGGGCCGTTCTCCGGCTCCGGCACGCCGATCGGCGACGGCATGCGCGACTATTTCACGATGCTGAACGAGCGCGACGGCGGCATCGGCGGCGTGAAGATCAACTTCGAGGAATGCGAGACCGGCTACGACACCAAGAAGTCGATCGAGTGCTATGAGCAGGCCAAGTCGAAGAACACGGTGATCTACTCGCCCTGGTCGACAGGCGCCACGCTCGCGGCGATTCCGCGCGCCCATATCGACAAGATCCCGATCCTCTCGATGGCCTATGGCCTCTCGGCTTCGGCCGATGGCGGCCAGTTCCCCTGGGTCTTCATCCCGCCGCTGACCTATTGGGACGGCGCCTCGATCATGGTCCGCCACATGGCCAACGAGCTCGGCGGCATGGACAAGCTCAAGGGCAAGAAGCTCGGCCTGATCCATCTCGACGCACCCTATGGCAAGGAGCCGATCCCGGTTCTGGAGGCCCTGGCCAAGAAATACGGCTTCGAGGTCAAGCTCTATCCCGTCGCCGCAGCCGACATGCAGAACCAGGGCTCGCTCTGGCTCTCGATCCGGCGCGACCGGCCCGACTATCTCTACAACCAGGGCTGGGGCGCGATGAACCCGACTGCCGTGAAGGAAGCGATCAAGAACGGCTTCCCGATCGCCAAGCTGGTCGGCGTCTGGTGGGCCGGCGGCGATGACGATGCGCGTGCCGGCGGACCGGAGGCCAAGGGCTACAAGTCGCTGAACTTCAACGCGGCCGGCTCGAACTTCCCGGTGATCCAGGACATCCTCAAGCATGTCGTGGACAAGGGTAAGAGCCTTGCCCCGAAGGAGAAGGTCGGCGAGAACCTCTACAACCGCGGCGTCTACAACTCGATGCTGGTGGCCGAGGCGATCGCCAATGCCCAGAAGATCAGCGGCAAGAAGGTCGTCACCGGCGAGGATGTCAGGCGCGGCCTCGAGACGCTGAACATCACCGAGGCGCGCCTCAAGGAACTCGGCATGGCGGGCTTCGCCAATGCGGTGAAGATCGCCTGCGCCGACCATTCCGGCCACAACAAGGCCTATGTCGCCGAGTGGGACGGGACCAAGTGGACCCAGAAGGGCGACTGGATGGATCCTCTGAAGGACGAGGTCCGCCCGCTGATCGAGGCCGCCGCCAAGGACTATGCCGAGAAGAACGCCGGCTGGCCCAAGCGCGCGGAAGCCTGCGAGAAGTCCTCCTGACGTGAAAAGATGCGGACGGCGGTTTGCGCCGCCGTCCGGCGCTCCCCTTCTCCCCTTGCGGGAGAAGGTGGCGCGCAGCGCCGGATGAGGGGTCGGGCTGCGCGTTCAATGTCGTCGTTTCCATTTGGAAAGGTCGGCGTGACCCCTCATCCGTCTCGGCTGCGCCGAGCCACCTTCTCCCGCAAGGGGAGAAGGGAAGGAGCGCGAATGTCCACTTTGATCCTCGACCAGCCGACCGCTGTCACCGCCCCCACGGACAACATCCTGTCGCTGAACAACATCGAGGTGATCTACGATCACGTCATCCTCGTGCTGAAGGGCGTCTCGCTGCATGTCCCGCGCAAGGGCATCGTCGCGATTCTCGGGGCCAACGGCGCTGGCAAGACCACGACGCTGAAGGCGATCTCGAACCTGCTCAAGGCCGAGCGCGGCGAGGTTACCAAGGGCTCGATCGTGTTCGAGGGCGAGCGGGTCGACCGCATGTCGCCGAGCGAACTGGTGCGGCGCGGCTGCATCCAGGTGATGGAGGGGCGGCACTGTTTCGGCCATCTCTCGATCGAGGAAAACCTGCTGACCGGGGCCTTCACCCGCCGCGACGGCAACGCCGCGATCAAGCGCGATCTCGAAAAGATCTACGAGCTTTTTCCGCGTCTGAAGCAGCGCCGCAATGCGCAGGCTGGCTACACATCGGGCGGCGAGCAGCAGATGTGCGCCGTCGGCCGCGCCATGATGTCGAAGCCCAAGATGATCCTGCTCGACGAGCCGTCCATGGGGCTCGCGCCGCAGATCGTCGAGGAAATCTTTGAGATCGTCCGCCGGCTCAACGCCGACGAGGACGTCTCCTTCCTCGTCGCCGAGCAGAACACCAACATGGCGCTGCGATACGCCACCTATGGCTACATCATGGAGACTGGCCGCATCGTCATGGACGGCGAGGCCTCGATGCTGCGCGAGAACGAGGACGTGAAGGAGTTCTATCTCGGCGTCTCCGACGGCGACAAGAAGTCGTTCCGCGAGGTCAAGAGCTATAAGCGCCGCAAGCGCTGGCTGTCCTGACGCCGCGCTTGGAGCAGGTCCGGTGCCGGTGCTGTTCTTCGCGATCGCGCTGCTGGTGATCCTGCTGATCTTCGGGCCGCAGGCCTGGGTCCGGCGCGAGATGGGCCGACATGCCGCGCCACGGCCCGATCTGCCCGGCACCGGCGGCGAACTGGCGCGCCACCTGCTCGACCGCTACCAGCTTCAGGCCGTGACGGTCGAGACGACCCCGGCCGGCGATCATTACGACCCGGACGCCCGCGCCGTGCGACTATCGACGGAGAACCACGACGGCCGTTCGATCACGGCGGTCGCGGTCGCCGCCCATGAGGTGGCCCATGCGATCCAGCATGCGCAGGGCAGCACGCTCTTCGCCTGGCGCACCGCACTGGCGCGCTTCCTGTCGGTCTTCGACAAGATCGCCATGGCGATCCTGCTGACCGCGCCGCTGGTGGCCATCGTGACGCGCGCGCCGATGGTCGGACTGGTCCAGTTCGGGCTCGCCATCGCGCTGCTCGGCATCGGCCTCGTCGTGCATCTGGTCACGCTGCCGCTGGAGCTCGACGCCAGCTTCGGCAAGGCGCTGCCGATCCTGGCGGGCGACGGCTATCTCGCGGAGACCGACCTGCCAGCAGCGCGCGGTGTGCTGCGCGCCGCCGCCTTCACCTATGTCGCCGGGGCCCTGATCGGGCTCCTGAACTTTTTGCGCATCCTGCGCATCATCCGCTGATGGCGAACCGACAGTCGCAAGGACAGGACCGATGAGCGATCATCACGACGATCTCGAAATCCGCTCGACCGATTCGCGCGAGGCCGACCTGTTCGCCAGACTGCCGGCGGTGCTCACGGCGGCGCTCGCGACCCCGGGCTATGCCGCCCATCTCGGCGCGATCGATCCCGCCGCAGCCACTGATCGCAACGCGCTCTCGACCCTGCCGATCCTGCGCAAGGCCGACATGCCGGCCCTGCAGAAGCTCAGCCCCCCGTTCGGCGGTTTCGTTTCGGCTCCGCTGGGCTCCTTCGGCCGGCTCTTCACCTCGCCCGGCCCGATCTTCGAGCCGGAAGGGACCGGCAGCGACCCGTGGGGCGCGGCGCGGGGTCTGTTCGCCGCCGGCTTCCGCGCCGGGGACGTGGTGCTGAACACCTTCGGCTACCACCTGACGCCGGGCGGCTTCATCATGGATTCGGCCGCCCGCGCGCTCGGCTGCGCGGTGATCCCGGCCGGCCCCGGCAATACCGAGCAGCAGATGGAGGTGATCTCCGCCTATCGCCCCTCCTGCTATGCGGGCACGCCCGATTTCCTCAAGATCCTGATCGAGGCGGCGCAGGCGCGCGGCGTCGACATCGCCTGCATCAGGCGCGCTGTCGTCTCGGGCGCGGCCTTCCCGCCCTCGCTGCAGGCTTTCGTGCGCGAACGCGGCATCGACGCCTACCAGCTCTACGCCACCGCCGATGTCGGCGTCATCGCCTATGAGACGTCGGCGCGCGAAGGGCTCGTCTTGAACGAGAACCTCATCGTCGAGATCGTCCGCCCCGGCACGGGCGATCCGGTCGCCGAGGGCGAGGTCGGCGAGATCGTCGTCACCAATCTCGATCCGCATCATCCCCAGATCAGGCTCGCCGTCGGCGATCTCACCGCGATCATGCCGGGCGTGAGCGCCTGCGGGCGCACCAACAGCCGGATCAGGGGCTGGATGGGCCGCGCCGACCAGACCGCCAAGATCAAGGGCATGTTCGTGCGGCCCGAGCAGGTCGCCGAGATCGCCCGCCGCCATGCCGAGATCGCCAAACTGCGGCTCGTCGTAGGCCGAGCGGACGAAGTCGACACCATGACCTTGCGCGCCGAGATCTATGCGGAACCGGCAGGCCTGATCGACGCGGTTTCGTCCACCCTGCAGCAGGTCACCAAGCTGAAGGGCCGGGTGGAAGTGCTGCCGCTCGGCGCGCTGCCGAACGACGGCAAGGTCATCGCGGATGAGAGGCCGGTAGGGTGAGGCTGTCCGCAGAGCAGGGTCTACCAGCCGACCGGCTTCTCCCCATACGCCACGAGCCAGTCATTCGCCTGCGAAAACGGCCGTGACCCGAAAAACCCGCGATGCGCCGAGAGCGGCGAGGGATGCGGGCTGGCGATCACCAGATGCCTCCTCTCGTCGATCAGCGCCCGCTTCGCTTGAGCCGGATTGCCCCAGAGAATGAAGACGACATGGGGCCGACTCCGTGAGACATGCGCGATTACCGCATCCGTCACCGCGCCCCAGCCCAGCCGCAGATGCGACCCGGCCTGGCTCGCCCCTTCGCGCACGGTCAGCGCGGTGTTGAGCAGCAGCACGCCATCGCGGGCCCAGTCGGACAGATCGCCATCGCGCAGGACTGGGCGACCGAGATCGTCAGCCAGTTCGCGATAGATGTTGACCAGCGACTTTGGCAGGCGCGGCCCGCCGACATAGGAGAAGGCGAGCCCGTTGGCGTGGCCCGGCGTCGGATAAGGGTCCTGACCCAGAATGACGACGCGGACGCTCTCCAGTGGCGTCAACGACAGCGCGGCAAAGGCCTTTTCGGGAGATGGCGCGACGACCGCACCGCGCGCGGCATCGGCATCCACGGCGTCCGCCGCCCGTGCGGCCGCGCCGTCGGCGAAGACGCCAAGCTCGCGCCAGCCCGCAGCAGCCGGCGAGGCGAGGAAGGTCTCGAGCGCCGTCCGGTAGCGGCCGCCCACGCGCGGCGCGCCTTCACTTCAACACGGCCCGCCCTTCGACCTTGGCGTCGACCGTGCCGAGCTTGCGCAGATAGACCATGACCTCGTTGGCCATCAGCTTGCCGTCGGTCAGGCCGATCAGCGTCCTGCCGCGGCCTAGCGCGGTGTAGCCGTCGCCGCCCTCCAGCATGAAATTGTTCGAGGCGACGGTGTATTTGTCGGCCATGTCGATCGGCTTGCCATCGACCATCACCGCCGTGACGCGCGAGCCCTGCGGCTGCTTCAGATCGGCCTCGAATGCGAGGCCGGAGACGACCGGGAAGCGCCCCGCGCCCTGCGGCGCGTCGCGCAGGCCGTTTTCGATCGCGTCCTTGACGTCCTTGCCGGTGATCTCGACCATCACGGTCGCGTTGCCGAAGGGCAGTTCGCTCAGCACGTCGCGCCGGGTCAGCTTCTGGCCGGCGGCATATTGCTTGTTGGCGCGGATACCGCCGGCATTGGTGATGGCGAGCTGCGCGCCCGTCGAGGCCCTGATCGCGTCGGCGATCAGGTTGCCGATCGCACTCTCCTGAGTCCGGATCACGCCCGTGCGCGAATCGAGCGGCGCGGCCAGCGTCGCGACGTCGATGTCGAGTTCCTTGGACAGCTCAGCCTCATAGCCCTTGACGATGGCCGCGACCTCCGGATCGGGCGTCGCGGCTCTGGAGTCATTGACGCGAAACGTCGGCGTCCAGGCGACGCGACGGGCCGCCCCCTCGCCCGTCACGGTGACGGCGATGTCGATCGCGGTGACGTAGTTGCCCTCCTCGTTGGACTCCACCATCACCACCTTGCCGTCATAGGCGATGGCGAGGTCGTGGTCGTGGCCGGTCAGTACGATATCGACGATGCGCGAGCGCACGATTTCGTTGTCGGTCGCGCGGTCGGCATGGACCACCGCGACGAGGATGTCGGCGCCTTGCGTCTTCAGCGTCCGCGCCTCGCGCCGCAGCGCCTCCATGGTCGAGGAGAATTTCAGATCGCCAGGGTTGGAGAGCTGCGGGGTCGGGTCGAAGGTCGTGCCGATCACGCCGACCTTCACCGGACCCAGCTCGAAAATCTGGGAGTCCTTGTGGCCGGGCAGCGCATTGCCGGCCGCATCGCGCAGATTGGCCGCAAAAGTCGGATAGCTCTGCGCGGCGGTCAACTTGAGATAGTTCGCCTTGCCGAAATCGAACTCGTGATTGCCCGGCACGAAGACGTCGATGCCCATCTTGTTCTGCATCGCGACGATATGCGCGCCCTGGTCGAAGCCCGACATCAGCGAGGGCGAATAGCAGTCGCCGGCATGGCAGAACAGCAACGGCACGCCCTTGGCGCGCTCGGCCCTGGCGATGCCGGCCGAGCGCGCAAAGCCGCCTTTGCCCTTGTCGTCGCTCATCTTGTAGATGTCGTTGACCAGCAGCAGCGTGAAAGCCGGCGCCGGCGTCTGGGCGACCGCCACGGGCGCGGTGGCGGCGAGCGCGGCCGGCGCGGCGATGACGCCGAGCGCATTGCGGCGTGTGAGCTTGCTCATCGGGCGAACCTTCCTTTCGAGAACCGCGACAGACTAGCAAGAGCCATGCTGCGATGGCCAGCCCGGAGCATGGCTGTTTGCGGCCCCGTCATGCGATGTCGCACCCCCGCCGCATGGGCGCGCAATGACTGGACGAAACCCGGAACTCGTCTAAATCACGAGGAAAGGAACCCTGAGACCATGACAGTCGAGACCAAGCCGGCCACGGACATGCGCGCCGTGAAGCTGCCATCCGATCACCCGCCGGTGAGAGCGGGTCGGATCGGCGTGCTGCTGATGAATCTCGGCACGCCGGAAGGCACCTCATACTGGCCGATGCGCGCCTATCTCAAGGAGTTCCTGTCCGACCGCCGCGTCATCGAGACGTCGCGCTGGATCTGGTGGCCGTTACTGAATCTCGTCATCCTGACGCTGCGCCCGGGCAAGAAGGGCAAGGACTACGCCTCGATCTGGAACAACGACCGCGACGAAGGCCCGCTCAAGACCATCACCCGCTCGCAGACCGAACAGCTCGAGGCGCGGCTCAAACCCCTGACCGGAGAGCGCGTCGTCTTCGACTGGGCGATGCGCTACGGCTTTCCCGACGTGAAGAGCCGGCTCGACGCGCTGCTGGCGCAGGGCTGCGACCGCATCCTGCTCGTGCCGCTCTATCCGCAATATGCCGCGCCGACTTCGGCGACGGCCTGCGACCAGGCCTTTCGGGCCCTGATGGAGATGCGCTGGCAGCCTGCGGTGCGCGTCGCGCCGCCCTATCACGACGACCCGGTCTATATCCGGGCGCTGGCCGATTCGATGCGCGGCGAACTGGCGAAGCTCGATTTCGAGCCCGAGGTGATCCTCTGCTCCTTCCACGGCATGCCGAAGGAATACCTGCTCAAGGGCGACCCCTATCACTGCCAGTGCGCAAAGACCTGGCGGTTGCTGCGCGAGGAACTCGGCTTGCCGCCGGAGCGCTTCAAGCTCACCTTCCAGTCGCGCTTCGGCCCGGCCGAATGGCTGCAGCCCTATACCGACGAGACCGTCAAGGCGCTGGCCGAGGCCGGCACGAAATCGCTCGCCATCGTCGCGCCCGGCTTCTCGGCCGACTGCCTCGAGACTCTGGAAGAGCTTGACGTGGAAAACCGCGAGATCTTCCTCGAACATGGCGGCGAGCACTTCGCCTATCTACCCTGCCTGAACGATTCCGAGGAAGGCATGCGCGCCATCACCGAGGTGGTGCAGAGGGAGCTGATGGGCTGGGTCTAGCGCATCGGGTCGGCTACGAAATCCGCCACCGCGCGGATCGCCGCCTTCCCCTGCAGGATGCGGCGGTGGCCGAGCCCGGCCAGCGTCTCCAGCCGGACGAAATCGCCCGCCGCCGCCAGGTCCTGCGCGTTCTCCAGCCCCAGTTCACGATCGTCGCGGCAATGCAGCACCAGCGTCGACAGCCGCAGCGCAGCCAGTTGCGCGCGGCCCTCGAACGCCTCGACCGGCGCGCCGGCGACGACATGGATGCGGCGCTCCAGCGCCCGTTGGCCACGCGCGCCGAGCCCGATCGTGGAACCGAAGCGGCGCGTGACGCCTGCCATCGAGGACGGCGCGGCGATCATGGCGAGCTTGTCCGCCTTGACGCGTGACTGGCCCGGCACCGTGCCGGCGAGCGCGGCAAGCGCGATCGAGCCGCCGAAGGAATGCGTCACCAGCGCATGAACCGGTGCGAAGGCCCGCGCGACGGCCGTGAGGCTCGCGACGCCGATCGGGATGTTGAGTTCGCTGCCGGTCGATTCTCCATGCGCGGGGAGGTCGAAGGCGACGACGCGAAAACCCGCCTCGACCAGCGGGGCCACGAAGGCGGTCATGTAGGCGGCCCGTCCGCTCCAGCCATGCACGAGGATGACGGTCTGGGTTTGCGCCGGCGGAGCGGCTGGAGTCGCCGGCTCGAAGACATAGGCCGCGACCGAGCCGCAGGGAAACGGGATCGCGATGGGCCGCCCTCCCGCCAGTCGCGCTGACGCGGACTTGACGGCAGGGTTGCGATTGGCGTTTTCCTGCTTTTGGCGCGGGGGCGTGCAGAAGGCCCTGAAGGCAAGGCGGCCGACGGGCCCCGGCGCAATCAGACTCGTGACCCCGACCAGCGGGCGGAACAGACGGAGTGCGGCACCAGACATGGCGAAACCTCGATTTCGTTCAATGCTGAACAAGTATGTTCAACCATGAACAAAAAGCAAGAGGCTGAATTGGCCACGCAGCCGCATGAGCAGCGCCTGCCCTGGGACCTGCCGCGCTTCCACAACTGGATCGCTGTCGCACGCGTCCACGCGCTCTGGAAGAAGGCCTTTACCGAGGCTCTGGCGCCGCTCGGCATACAGCTCGCGCATTACGACGTGCTGGCCAACATCTTCCACGCGCCGGGGCTGACGCAGCAGGCGCTGGCGGAAAAGCTCTTCGTCGGCCGCAGCGCCATGAGCATGCTGCTGCCCGAGCTGGAGCGGCGAGACCTCGTGATGCGCCAGGGCGACGAGACAGATCGCCGGGTCAGAAGGCTCTGGCTGACGCCCGATGGCGAGGCCCTGACCCGCAAGGCCATGGCGATCCATGTCGAGCGGATCGAGGCGATGATGCAGGTGTTGAGCGACGAGGAATGCGACCTCGTCGGCGCGATGATGCGCCGCGTCGGCAAGGCCCTGGAAAGCTGAGGCGCGACGCTTCCGAAACGCGAAAGGGCCGCTCCGGAGAGCGGCCCTCGTCGATTGACGCGTGGAATGCTGCGCTTACTTCGGCGCGAAGATGCCGATGCTGCTCGCCGTGATGTCGAAGGACAGCGAGGCGACCACGGAAGGATTGCACCAGTTCGACGAGAAGCGCCCGCCGGCGTTGCCGCGCGCCACGCCGCGCGGGTCGGAGGTCAACAGGAAGCAATCGGTCTTCGACAGGTTGGTGTCGTGATAGCGGATGTCGGCGGTCAGGTTCTTGTAGGTGTAGGAGACGCCGACGTTCCAGTAGGCGTAGTCGGGCAGGTTGGTCGGCGGGTTGGTCGACCAGATGGCGAGGTTGGTACGACCGAGCCAGTAATGGCCGAGCTCGCCGGAGAGCGCCAGGCCCTCGACTTGTGGAATGTTCACCTTGGCCGTCACCGACGCGTAAGTCGCGGTGGCGCCGAGCCCGAGCCAGTCCCAGGCGTAAAAAACGTTGGCGCCAACGGTGAACAGGTCGTTCGAATAGCTCACCTTGCCGACGGCTTCGGTGTAGTCGGTGTTCTTGGGCGTCCAGAACACGCCGAGATTGTCGATGAACTGCTTCTCGCCGGGGTAGTAATACTGGATCACGCCGATATCGAAGGTGACCGGGCCGAATTTCGGCCTGATGCCGGCGAAGAAGTCGATTTCGGCCGGCGGGCTGGTCGCCAGATCGACATTGGAGCCGAACACACCGACATAGAACAGGTTGTTGTAGAATTGCAGTTCGACGGAGCCCTGGATGGCGGGCTTGCGGTCGGTCTGCGAGATGCCGCGGAAATTGTAGTCGGTCAGCGCCTTGACGCTGATCGCGGCGTCGATCCACGTGATCGCCGGCGGCAGCGGAGCCACCGGCGCGCCCTTGCGGCTCGGCAGATCGGACGCCTGGACCCCCCCGGCGAGAACGCTCATCGAAAGAGCGATGCCGGCAAGCGACGAACGGGACAATTCAAAAGCCATCTTCAGCTCCGTGACATGACCGAATACGCGCGAAGATCGCCGCGCTTTCGCCATGATGAAGCCGGCCAAAGACCGAAATCGGCAAGAACAGGTTTTTTGCAGATCGCTCAGTGAATAGGCAAAACGGTCTATCGGACCTTGTTTTCATGCCCCCGAAACAGGCGCGGCCGACAAAGCAGGTGTATGTTGCATTTGCGTCACGCCCGCGCGCGTGACGATCAATCGCTCAACCTATCAGCGTGTCGCTGGCTGGCTCGCATAGGCGGCGGCCGGCTGGTCAAGCCGGGTCGTGCGCAACCCGTCGGCACGCCGCGGCGGCAACGGGGCGAGGATGCTGGTCGGCGAAGACGGCACGACGGATGCGACCGGAGCGGACACAGCAGGCTGGGGTTGCGAACCGCCGCCGATCAACGGCACGAAGCTGAGCGCGCGCTGATAGAAAGGCGCGCTCGTCTCAGGCTGCGCGGCCTCGGGCTGGGCGACGGCGACCGGAGCCGCCTGCGCCGCACCCGGCGACACTTTGGCGACCTGGCTTGCGGCCGAGGCGACAGCCGGCCTGGCGGGCTCGGGCTTGCTCGCTTCGACTTTTGCGGGCTCGGCAGCGGCGGCGACGGCGGCAAGCACAGCGTCGTAATCGGCCGATTCGGCTCGGACGGTGGCGCGGGCCTTGCCGCTATTGTCGAGCACGACGACGCGCGGGCCGGTGCTGATCGCGTCCGGCCGACTGACGCCGACATCGCGCGAGCCCCAGGCGGCGCTGCGGTTCAGCGAATCCGAGCCATTCGCCGCCAGCGCGCGCTTGAACGAGGCGTGGCTGTCGCCGTCGTCATAGAGCAGCTTGACCGCCGGCGTGCCCTTGGCGACGAGCGCCGCGACCTGCGTCTCGTCCTGCTGACGCTTGCGCTGCACGGCCTCGACCACCGATGGACTGGCGAGCGTCTGGCCGCTGGCGTCGCGATTGAAAACGTAACGTCCGCCCGCCACCGAAACCTGCGGCTCGTCGCGGGCGATGTCGAAATAGTCCGCGCCTTCCTTCAGGTTCTTCCAGAAGGCGATGTTGGGGTCCATCCGGTGCTTGGCGAGATTTTCCGGCGTCATCCGGAACGGCAGCGCCTGCATCTGCACGGTCTTCTGCCCGCCATTATGGGCCTCGCGGACCAGGGCGTAGATCTCGCCCATCTGGTCGTCGGTCATCGAATAGCAGCCGGCCGAGGAGCAGGCACCATGCACCATCAGATGCGCGCCGGTGCGGCCATAGGAGCGATCATAGGCGTTGGGATAGCCCATGTTGAACGAGACGTAGAAGGACGAGTTCGGGTTCATCTGCGCCGGGCTGATGGCGTAGAAGCCCTCCGGCGCCATCCGGTCGCCCTCGCGGATCTTCGGGCCGAGCTGACCCGACCAGCGGCACATCGGATAGGTCTTGAGCAGCGCGTATTCGCCGGTGGCCTTGCGCTTCCAGACCTCGAGCTCTGATTCCTTCTTGTAGGAGCGGATCAGGATCGGCTGGTCCTTGCTCATGCCCTTCTCGGACATCAGCGTGTAGGTGGCGGAGGGGATCGGAATGTGATGCCGGGCGGAGCCGCGATAGCGATCCTCCTCGCAGCCGCCGAGGGTCAATGCAACAAAAGCCACGACCGCGAGTTGCTTGAATGCCGAGTTCCTGGATACCACGTCGTCGATCCCATCGAACGGCCAGCCGAAGCTGCGACCTCTGGCGGTGCAAGACGGCTAAATTATGCCGTCGCGACTCTTGTAGAAGCGTTAGCCTTGAGCGTTCCTTACCACAATGGCTTTTGACATGGCTACATGGTCAAGAAAGCGCTAACCGGCGCGATCACGACCATGCGTCACAGACTTCGCCCGATCGCGAGGAACTTCTCGGCGCGGCGGCTGACGATGTCGTCGCCGCTCATCCCCGCGAAATCGGCCAGGGACGAGGCCAGCGCATCGCCGGCGCGAGCCAGCGCCACTTGGGGATCGCGATGCGCGCCGCCGACCGGCTCGCTGATGATCCGGTCGATGATTCCGAACTTGAGCAGATCCTGCGCCGTGATCTTCATGCCGGTCGCCGCATCCTGCGCGCGGCCGGTGTCGCGCCACAGGATCGAGGCCGCGCCTTCCGGCGAGATCACCGAATAGATCGCGTGCTCCAGCATCATGACCTTCGAGGCGGCCGCGATCGCGATCGCGCCGCCCGAGCCACCCTCGCCAATGACGAGCGCGACGCTGGGCGTTCGCAGGCCGAGGCAGGCCTCGGTCGAGCGCGCGATGGCTTCCGCCTGGCCGCGCTCTTCGGCCTCGATGCCGGGATAGGCGCCGGCGGTGTCGATGAAGCTCAGAACGGGGAGCCCGAAGCGGTCGGCCAGTTCCATCAGGCGCACCGCCTTGCGGTAGCCTTCGGGCTTGGGCATGCCGAAATTGTGCCTGATCCGGGTCTCGGTCGAATCGCCCTTCTCCTGCCCGATCACGCAGACCGCCTCGCCCCGGAACCGCCCGAAGCCGCCGACAATCGCCTCGTCCTCCCCGAAGGCGCGGTCGCCCGCGAGCGGGGTGAATTCGGTAATCAGGGCGGCGCAGTAATCCTTGAAATGGGGCCGCTGCGGATGGCGCGCGACCAGCGTCTTCTGCCAGGGTGTCAGCGTGGCGTAGAGGTCCTTCAGCGCCTGGCTCGCTTTTGCGTCGAGCTTGCCGATCTCCTCGGCCAGCGAATAGCCCTCGCCCTTCGCCTCCAGCGCACGTAACTCGTCAGCCTTCGCCTCGACTTCGGCGACCGGCTTCTCGAAATCCAGATAGCTTCTCATCATGATCCAGTTCGGGGTCCGCGCCGGGTGGGCCGGCAGGGTTGGCATGAGGGCGGACCGGGTTGCCGAAAAGCGGCGGACCTTGGCCGCGCGAAACCGCGCTTGTCAACCCGGCGGCGGCTTGTCCGCCTCGGTTGCGTGACGGGGTGCGGCGGAGGGCTGCGGCAGCAGGATGGGCCGGAAGGCGAAGCTGCGCCGCGTCGCCCTGAGCGGGATGCGGCGGTAGAACTGCTTGGTCGCGTCGATGACATGCACGCCCGCGAAAGGCAGCGACAGCCCGGCCCCAACCCGCTCCCAGGCCGCCGACGAGCGCATCAGCAGCCTGCGTTTCAGCGGCGGCACATAAAGCGCCTCGCTCCAGTTCTCGGGCGAAAACTCCGCCCCGCGCATCAGCGCTTCCAGTTGCGAGCGGCTGAACGGACGGCCATGGCCGAAGGGCGTGCCGTCCATGCGCGCCCACAGGCCGCGCCGGTTGGGCACGACGACGAGCAGGCGGCCTCCGGGTGAGAGCACGCGCGAAACCTCGTCGAGCAAATCGTCGGGGCTTTCGGTCTCCTCCAGCGCATGCACGAGCACGATGCGGTCGACCGACGCCGTCGGCAAGGGCAGCAGCGTCGGCTCCACCAGTGCCGAGGCCGACAGGCCGTCCGACGGCCAATGCACCACGCCCTGCGCCGCCGGCATGAAGGCCATGGTGCGTTCCGCGCCGACGCCGAGCACGGAGAGATAAGGCGTCGCGAACCCTAAACCCAGCACGCGCTGCTTCGCGCAATCGGGCCAGAAGCGCAGCATCGCCCGTCCGACGAAACGCCGCGCCACATGCCCGAGCGGGCTGGCATAGAAGGCGCGCAGGTCGACGACATCGATTGGCATGGCCGCGCAAGATGTGGTGGCGCGGGACGAGGCGCAAGGGTGCGGGGGATAGGCAGTCGGCAATGGGCCGTCGGGATACTTGCCAAGACTTGATCCTGTCGAGACCGTGCCCCACTAAAGGCCGACTGCCGACTGCCCATCGCTGACTGCCCTCCGGAGCCTCCCATGCTCGACATCCACGTCTTCCGCACGCTCAGCGACAATGCCGGCGCGCTGATCCTCGACCCTGCGACGAAGGCCTGCGCGGCGGTCGATGCGCCCGACGCCGGCCAGGTTCTGGCGGCGGCGCGCGAAAAGGGCTGGACGATCAGCGACATCTTCGTGACCCACGCCCATGCCGACCACACGCAAGGGGTCGCAGAGTTGAAGGCTGCGACCGGCGCGAAGGTCTGCGGTCCGGCCGACGCCGCAGGCTCGGCCCCGCTCGACCGCATCCTGAAGGATGGCGACACGGTCTCGCTCGGCGGTTCCAGCTTCGAGATCTGGCACACGCCAGGCCATTCCGACGGCCACCTGACCTTCGCCAGCACGGCCTCGAAGCTCGCTCTGGTCGGCGACGTCGTCTTCGTGATGGGCTGTGGGCGGGTCCAACCCGGCCAGATGGGCGCGATGTGGAGCTCGCTCTGCGGCGTTATGACCCTGCCCGACGATGTCAGGCTGATCGCCGGCCACGACTACACGCTCTCCAACGCCCGCTTCGCCGCCGCGATGGACAAGGCGAACCCGGCGGTCGCGGCGCGGCTTGCGGAGGCGGAGGCCGCGAAGACGGCAGGGCGCTTCTGGGCGCTGACAACGATCGGCGAGGAGAAGGCGACAAACCCGTTCTTCCGGGCCGGCGAGCCCGCGCTGGCCGAGGCCGTGAACCTGTCCGGCGCGTCGGCCGGCGAGGTTTTTGCCGCGCTGCGCGAAGCCAAGAACCGCTTCTGATGGACCGCTTCTGATGGACAACGCCCTGAACGGTCTCACCGCGGCACAGGTGATCGCGCTTCTGGAACTGAAGCCCCATCCCGAGGGCGGCCATTATCGCGAGACCTTCCGCGACGAGGCTGGTCCCGAGGGGCGCGCCCATTCGACCGCGATCTATTACCTGCTCGATGTCGGCGAGACCTCCGAGTGGCACCGCGTCGACGCCGCCGAAATCTGGCATCATTATGCCGGCGCGCCGCTCGTCATCAGCGTCTCGCCCAATGGCCATGACGCCTCGGCCCATCACCTCGGGACCGACCTCGCCGCCGGCCAGCGCCCGCAATTCGTCGTGCCGGCCGGCTGGTGGCAGAGCGCGACCTCGCTGGGGGCCTGGACGCTGATCGGCTGCACGGTCGCGCCCGGCTTCGCGTTCGCCGGCTTCGAGATGGCGCCGCCCGGCTGGCGGCCGACACCGCGAAAGACCGGCGGCGCATGACGACGTCGATCAGCGAAAGCGACCTCGCGCTTGCACTGGAATGCGAGCGCCGCATCGTCAACGCCTGGCCCGCCGTCTCCACATTGGTGATGGGCGACTGGGTGATCCGCTTCGCCAATGGCTATTCCGGCCGTGCCAACGCCGCGACGCCGCTGAAACCGGGCGCGGAGCTGGACGAGGCGACACTCGACCTGATCGCGAAGCTCTACCGCGCCGACGGCCTGCCACCCTGCATCCGCCTGACCCCGCTGACCGGGGCCGCGACGCGCGAGGCCGTGCTGGCGCGCGGCTACCGCCTGAAGGACGCTTCCTTCGGGCTGCTCGCCCCGCTCGACGCGCTGACGCCGGAGTTCGAGCCCGACCTGCAGATCGAGGCCGGGCCGAGCGCCGAGTGGATCGCGGGCGTGGCGGCGCGCCAGAGCGGCAACAAGACCAATGCCGACCAGCTCGCGGCCATCGTTGGCAAGGTCCGCCTGCCGGCCGCCTTCGCGACATTGCTGATCGCCGGCGAGCCCGTCGCCTATGGCACGAGCGTCGCCGAGCGCGGCATGGCCGAGATCGGCTTGATCGTGGTCGATCCCGCCCATCGCGGGCGCGGCCTCGGCCGCCGCCTCGTCGAGGGGCTGATGTCCTGGGCGAAGGTGCAGGGCTGTGGACAGGCCTATCTGCAAGTCGACCAGACCAACGCGGTCGCGATCGCGCTCTATGGCAGCCTCGGCTTCCGCAGGCTCTACGCCTACGAGACGCGCATCCTCGATCTGTGATGCCGCTCAACCCAGCCGGCTGCGCTTCATGAACGCCCCGCTTTTCATGATGATCGGCATGTGCCGGCCTTGGCGGGTCAGCAGCGACAGATCCTTCAGCGGGTCGCCATCGACCACGATGAGATCGGCATGCGCGCCGGGCGCGACGACGCCGATTCTGCCTTCCAGCCTGAGCAGCTTCGCCGCGACATGGGTGGCCGCGCCGATCACCTCATGGGCCGGCAAGGCCCGGCCGCGAATGACGAACTCCTCCGACTGGTATTTGTGCATGTCGCCGAGCAGGTCGCTGCCATAGGCCATGGCGAGGCCGGCCTTCTTCATGATCGCGAGGGAGTCCATACCGGCCGAGCGGACGACATCGACCTTCGCGATCGAATCCGGCGGGAATCCCAGCTTCGGGCCGTCGCTGACGAGCTTGTCGTAGGTCACCAGCGTCGGCACCGCGACCGCGCCCGTCGAGGCCGCGAGTCTGGCGGTCTCGGCATCGATCAGGTTGCAATGCTCCAGCGAATGAACGCCGGCCTGGACGCAGCGGCGGATCGCCTCCTTGGTGTAGACATGGGCGGAGACATAAGTGCCCGCCATCCGCGCCTCCTCGACGATGGCCGCAAGCTCACCGACAGAAAACCCGAGGAAATGGATCGGATCCGTCGGCGAGGCGCAGCCGCCATTGGCCATGATCTTGATGAAATCGACCCCGCCTTTGATCTCCTCGCGGGCGGCGCGGCGGACCTCGCCTTCCCCGTCGCAGATGCGCCCGAGCGCGCCGAGCCGATGGCGGTCGGTCACCGAAGCGCGGTCGTCGTAGCGGCCGCGAAAATCGGCATGGCCGCCAGTCTGGCTCAGCGCCTTGCCGGAGATGACGAGGCGCGGCGTCGGGAAATGCCCCTCCTCCGTCGCCTGCTTAAGTCCGAAATCCGCGCCTCCGACATCGCGCACCGTGGTGAACCCGCGCGCGAGCATCTCGCGCATGATGACGAAGGCGCGCGCCGTGACGAGCGAATCCGGCAGGCGCGCGTTCAGGCCGAGATCGGCGACGCCGGCGACGACATGGACATGGGCGTCGGTCAGGCCCGGCATCAGCGTGCGGCCGCCGAGATCGATCGTCGTCGCCTTGGCGGCTGAGACGGTCTTGGCCACCTCGCGGATGACGCCGCCCTCGACGAGCACGCTGACGGGATCGGCCCGCTCCGGCTGCGTGCCGTCGACGATGCGGGCGTTGGTGAAGAGCGTGCTGGCCATGGTCGATACCCGTGTTGTCTGCAAAGGAAGGCGCTGTCAGCGGATCAGCAGCGCCGTGCCGTAGAGCCCGATGGCAAAGACGACGTGGCCGATGATGTTCATCAGCCTGATCCTGTTGGCGTTGGGCTTCTTCGAAGCCGCGATGCCGGCGCCCATGCCGGGCTGCAGGATGAACCAGCCGCAGCCGACCGTGACGAGGCCGACGATCAGCGCCGGCATGAAGGTCGGATTGCGGGCCCAGTCGAAGCCCCAGATCGCCAGCAGCGCGGCGGCGAACATAATGCCGACCGCATAATGGAAGACCCAGCCGATGGCGCGCTCGTTGGGAAAGGGCTCGGCAAGGGCGATGTCGTCATGGACGAGCCGGCCGCGCGGCAGATGGCCGACCCAACGGCCGGGCATCGCCCAGTTCGGCGCGGGCCAGCCGATGGTGCGTTGCAGCGACTGCGCCCAGAGATCGAGCAGCAGGGTGGCGCCCGCGCCGATCAGCACCGTTCGAACGATCATCTCCAGCATCACGCCCCCACCCGGCGACACTGACAGGCGCCGGCCCGTCATGGAGCGGAGATCGACCAGTCAGGTCAACCATCCGGAGGTCGGCGAAGAACACCCGCAGCGCAGACGCCCCATGCGCCCGGCGCGGAACCTCGACGAGCGCCGAGGCGTTCGTCATCGACACAAGACGCCGACGGGGGAGAGCATGATGGGCGCCGCGACAGCCAGAACCAGCAAGGACGAAAGCCCACGCGGCCCGCATGGCGCAGCCGATCTGCCCTCGGTCACCGTCACCAGCTACAATCTCGAAATCCGCGACGAGGACGGCTTCATCGGCGACAAGGCGAGCCGCAGCGCCTTCATCGATCATCTCGACGCGTTGCGCTCGCATCTGCGCAGGAACGGCGACGATCCGCTGGAGGGCGACACCGCCGCCATCGGCAAGAAGGACCTCGACGCGCTGCTCAAGGAGGGCGATGTCCGCGAGGCCGCGCTGGTGCTGAGCGCGATCGAACGCTTCGCCCAATCGCTGGCCTTCGTCATCCGCCGCTTCGTCAAGGTAAAGTCGTGGTCGTCCGTCGAGCGCATCGTCGTTGGCGGCGGCTTTCGCGACAGCCGCGTCGGCGAACTCGCCATCGGGCGGGCCGGGATCATCCTACAGACGGACGGCGTCGCGATCGACCTCGTGCCGATCAGCCATCACCCCGACGAGGCGGGCCTGGTCGGCTCGGCCCATCTCGCGCCGCCCTGGATCTTCGGAGCCTATGACAGCCTGGTCGCGGTCGATATCGGCGGCTCCAACATCCGCGCCGGCATCGTCGAACTGCGCCGGGACAAGGCGCCGGACCTGAGCAAGGCGCGTGTCTGGGACTCCGAACTCTGGCGTCATGCCGAGGACGAGCCTAGCCGGGAGGAGGCGATCAAGCGGCTCGGCAAGATGCTGAAGGAGCAGATCCGGAATGCGGAGAAGGCCGGCCTCAAGGTCGCGCCCTTCATCGGCGTCGGCTGCCCGGGCCTGATCGAGCCGCATGGCCAGATCGACCGCGGCGCGCAGAACCTGCCCGGCAATTGGGAGAGCAGCCGCTTCAACCTGGTCGCCAGCATCCGCGAGATGGTGCCGGACATCGGCGGCCACGAGACTCAGCTCGCGATGCACAACGACGCCGTGATCCAGGGCCTGAGCGAGATGCCGGCGATGCAGGACGTGAAGCATTGGGCCGTGCTGACGATTGGCACCGGGCTTGGCAATGCGAGCTACGAGAACCGGGGCAAGTCGAAGTCGAAGAGCGGTTGAGGCGAGATCAGCGCCGACTCGCCGGCAGTGCCCAGAGCAGCCCGCGCGTCACGATGGCCGGGAAGGCGGTGAGGTGGTCCTCTTCGCCGATCACCTCCGTCGTCAGCCTGAGGCCCGGATAGTTGCGTCCGCGCAGCGCCTGCTCGAAGGCGCGAAAATCCGCGACCATGTCGAGCTTTCGGCTATAGCGACGGTCGTCGGAGGCCGGGTTGACCGTCTCGAACGAGCCGATCGCCATCAGGACGTTGGCGCCGAGATCGCGATTGGCCTCCGCGAAGGCGCGCTCGCGCGCGAACATCACGCGTCGGTCGAACCAGAGCGAGGGGCTGCCGATGATGTAATGCGAGAACATCGAGGCTTGCGTCAAAAGCACATGCAGGCCGAACAGCCCGCCATAGGAATGGCCGGCATAGAGGCTGCGGGTGGTGTCGGTGCGGTAGGTCGCCGCCACAAAGGGCATCACCTCCTCCGCGAGGAAACGGCGATAGGGCTCCGCCTCGCCGAAAAGCGGCCGGCGGCCTTCGGGATCGCGCGTCTTCTCGCCATGGGGCGTCGGCGTATAGTCGCGCCGGCGGCTGAACTCGCGGCTGTCGCCGATGGCATGGGACAGGCCAACGAGGATGAACTCCTCCAGCCCCTGCGCCCGGTTGCCGACGCGTTGCGCGATGCTGCGCACCAGCGGAAAAGCGTAGTCGGCGTCGGTGACGTAAAGCACCGGGAAGCGCCTTCGCGGCTGCGAGCGATAGGAATCGGGCAGGGAGACGTAGATTTCGTAGTCGCGTTCAAGTGTCTTTGCGCGGATCGTGCGGACTTCGGTGTCCTTGAGGATAAAGGCTTGCGCCGGGGCGACCGAGGTCACGCCGGAATCGGCCATGGCGGCTGACGACAGGCACAGCATAAGCAGCGGCAGGACCACGATCCGACATAGCGCAAAGGCTGGCATGCTGTTCTCTCGAAAAGGCTGTTGCGGCCCGGCGTGGTCGCAGGCGCCCGCTAGCATGCGAAGGCCGCGACGTGACAGTATCCATGGCGGAGGGTCAGAGTAACGTCCTGCGAATCGGGAACAAGGGCCAGCGTTGCGTGTCCAGTCAGGCGCGCTTACTCTCATAACTGGCTGCAATCAGAAAGACGCGGTCAATGCCGACAAACCCCGCCAGGAAGACGCGCGCCGCCGAGGCTGCCCGGCAACGGCGCGAGAAGTTGCGCGCCAAGGGAATGCGGGAAATCCGGATCTGGGTGCCCGATACGCGCGCGCCGGGCTTCGCCGAAGAGGCGCGGCGGCAATCGCTGGCCGTCGCTAATAGCCCCGGAGAGAAGGAAGACATCGCTTTTGTCGAGGCGATAACGGCATCCTGGGACGAATGAGGCGCGGCGACGTCTGGACTGTCTCGGGGCCAGGGTTTGCTGGAAAGCCGCGACCAGCAGCGATCATACAAGATGAGCGCTTCGATACGACGGCAACGATCACGATATGTGCGTTTACGAGCTTCGAGACCGAGGCGGAGCTTTTCGTATCGTCGTTGAACCGACCATGGAAAACGGTTTGCGAGAAGCCTCGCGCCTGATGGCCGACAAGGTTACGACCGTGCCTCGCGGCAATCTGGGACGGAGGATCGGGCGGCTGAGCGCAGATGAACTGGCGCGGCTGGACATGGCTGTCATGACGTTTCTTGGCCTGACTCCCGACTCTACCTTCTGATCGCCGGCGTCTCCACCGGCAAGTCCTTCGCGCGCCCGGCCAGATAAAGCTCCAGCGCCAGATACTCCGGCGAACCAAAATCGAACTGCGTCGCGCGCACGCCGAGCGAGCAGGCGCGCAAGCGGCGGTGCAGCGAGCCGACGCTGTTCCATTCCAACCGGTAGGCCGGATAGCCGGTACCCGCGCCATGGCTGATCGTGTCGCCGCGCAGTTTTTGACCGACGAGCCCGTCATGGCATTGCTGGCAGGACAGGTTGAGCTGGCCCTGCCGGCGCTCGAAGAAAGCCTTGCCCGCCTCGTAGAAGGGTTTCGCCGCGCCATCGGTCGCGACGTCCATGGGCAGGCCGCGCGAGAGCGAAGCGATATAGGCCGTCATCGCCAGCAGCTCGGCGCTCTCATGGCCGAAGGCCGGCTGCGTCTGGCGCTCGACGCGGCATTGCTCGATGCGTCCTTCCAGATTGAGCAGCTTGCCGCTGGCGGCATCGACCTGCGGATAGCGCGTCGCGGCCCCGCGCAGGCTCTGGCGCGGCTCAGCATGGCAGACAATGCAGGCCTGCCCCTGGGGCGGGCGGGCGGAGAAGAGGCCCTCGCCCTGCTCGACCCAGAAGAAGCCGGGATTGCGGGTCTCGTCGGCCTGCTGCCGGGCCATTCCCGGCGAGAGGAACTCTGAGCCGGATTTGACCTGCGCGGCGGCCGGCAGCGCCAGCAGCGCCAACAGGCAAAGTCCGGCTGACGGCCGCCTCACGTCACGGTGAGCCTTGACGTGCGGGTATAGGTCGCCCCGCCATCCTCGCGCCATTCGAAGACGATGTCGCCGGTCGCAACCGCCCGCGTCGTGAACGAGACGAAGGGGTTCGAGGCGACGCCGGTATGCATGTCGAAGCGGAAGATCTGGTCGCCGGCATAGGTCGCGGTCAGCCGGTTGAGGATTTTGCGCGGCACGGTGCCGCCCTTGCCGTCGGACTGGCCGCCGCGATCCATCGGATGGCGGGTCAGCACCCTGATCTCCACGATCTCGCCGGCCTTGGCCTCGGCCGGCATGGTGATGCGGGCATTGAACATGGTTTTGCTCCTCAGCCGCCGTCGATGCAGGCGCTCAGCGTCACCACGACGTCCGCCTCGGCCATCGCGAAACGCCCGTCGCTCAGCGCCGCCACCGCCGTCACCCGCTGGGACTGCGCCAGCCGCAGCGTGGTCGAAATCTCGGCCCGGCCGGCGCGCGGCCCGAGATGCAGCCGCGCCATGTCGGGGAAGGGGTTCTTGTCGGCGATCAGGTGGATCCAGCGAACATGGTTCTGCTCCGTCATCGGGCTTTCGACCGCCACGCGGACATCGACCGAATTGCCGTTCTCGACCAGCGGCGGGATCGCCAGCGTCACGCCCTCGCGCAGGGGAACCGCTCCCTCGGTGATCCGCGCGACGAACTCGGAGAGTTCGGGCGTGCCGGCAGCAAAAGCCGGCGCGGGCAAGCCGGCGAGAGCAAGGCCCGCAGCCGCCCCGGCCAAGACCGCCCGGCGATTGGGCTCAATCGCCCTTGAGCGAAGCGAGATAGACGACGACATCCTCGATCTCCTGTGCCGAAAGCGCCGGCCTGCCACGATAGGCGACGGCGACATCATGCAGGTTTTCCGTCCGGAAATAGGGCGGCATCACGGTTTGCGGGTTGAGCAGCGAGGCGTCGACCAGCCGAAGCCGGATCTGCCCGGCATCGAGCCTCAGCCCCACGCCCTTCAGCGGCGGCCCGATCGAGCCCTGAAAGGGCTCGGACGGATCGGCCCCCTGATGGCAGATCAGGCAGTTGCCGCGCTCGCGGTCGCGGACGACCGCCGCGCCGCGCTCGAGATTGCCTGCGAGGCCCCCGATCGGACGCGGAATGGCGTCGCCGACGACCTCATAGGTTTCGAGCGCCAGCGCCGCTGAACCGATGCCGAGCGCCAGCGCCATTCCGGCGAGGACGGGATGCCGTCCCCTCCTCGCCGTCAAGGCGCTACGCCCTCTTGAGATCGGCATTCTTCAGCGGCAGCGAGCGGATGCGCTTGCCGGTGGCGGCGAAGATCGCGTTCAGCACGGCTGGCGCAGCGACCGCGATCGTCGGCTCGCCGACGCCGCCCCAGAAGCCGCCCGAGGCCACGATCACGGTCTCGACCTTGGGCATCTCGTCCATGCGCAGGACCGGATAGGTGTCGAAATTCTCCTGCTCGACCCGGCCGTCCTTGATCGTGATCTCGCCATGCAGCGCCGCCGACAGCCCATAGACGAAGGAGCCCTCGACCTGCCGCTCGATCTGCGCCGGATTGACGGCGTGGCCGCAATCGGTCGCCGCTACGATGCGGTGGATCTTGAGCTTGCCCTCCGCGCTGACCGAGACCTCGGCGACGGCCGCGACATAGGAGCCGAAGCCCATGGTCTGGCAGATGCCGCGGAAGACGCCGGCGGGCAGAGGCTTGCCCCATTCGGCGCGCTCAGCCGCCGCGTTGAGCACGGCGAGGTGTTTGGGATGGTCCTTCATCAAGGCGCGGCGGAACTCGAGCGGGTCCTTGCCTGCGGCATGCGCCAGCTCGTCCATGAAGGATTCCAGATAGATTGCGTTCTGGTTCAGGTTGACGCCGCGCCAGAAGCCAGGCGGCACATGCGGGTTGCGCATGGCGTGGTCGATCAGCAGGTTGGGGATCGTGTAGCCGATCGAGGCTTCCGGGCCCGGCGCGTTGAGGCCCTGGAAGACCACAGGGTCCTTTCCGTCCCGGATGTTCTGCGGGAAGATGCCCGCGACGATCGACTGCCCCGAGATGCGCATGGCAAGCCCGGTCAGGTTGCCGTCCTTGTCGAGCGCGCCGGTGAGCTTGCACTGCGTCACCGGGTGGAAGCGGCCATGCAGCATGTCCTCCTCGCGCGACCAGATCAGCTTCACCGGCGTACCGGGAATCTGCTTGGCGATGGCGACGACCTGGCGAACCCAGTCATGCACCGCGCCGCGCCGGCCGAAGCCGCCGCCGAGGTCGATCTTGTAGGCCTCGCATTTGGCCACCGGCAGGCCCGACGCCTCGGAGGCGGCGGCCAGCGCCGCCTCGCCGTTCTGCGTCGGCGTCCAGACCTCGCATTTCTCCGGCGTGTAGAGCGCGGTGGCGTTCATCGTCTCCATGCAGGCATGGTTCTGATAGGGATAGGAATAGACCGCCTCGACGGTGCGGGCGGCGTTTGCGATCGCGGCCTTCACGTCGCCGTTCTGGTTGCCGACGACTGCGCTCTGCGCGTCGAGCCCTTCCTTGAGCCATTCCGCGATGCTGGCGCTGGAGACCTTGGCGTGCTGGCCCTCGTCCCAGACGATGGGCAGCGCGTCGAGCGCGGTCTTGGCCTGCCACCAGGTCTCGGCGACGACCGTGACGGCGCTGTCGCCGACCGGGAGCACATGCTTGACGCCCGGCATGTCCTTGATCTTGGCGGCGTCGAAACTCTTCACCTTGCCGCCGAAGACGGGGCAGTCCCTGATCGCCGCGTTCAGCATGCCCGGCAGCTTCAGATCCATGCCGTAGATCTTCTTGCCGGTGGTCTTGTCGGCGGTGTCGAGCCGCGCCAGCGGCTTGCCGGCGATGGTCCAGGTCTTCGGGTCCTTGAGCGGGACCTCCTTGGGCGCCTCGACCTTCGTGGCAGCGGCCGCGACCTGGCCATAGCGCAGCGAGCGGCCCGAGGCCTTGTGCGTGATCACGCCGTTCTCGGCCAAGCACTCGCTGGCCGGCACCTTCCATTCGTTCGCAGCCGCCTGGATCAGCATCATGCGGGCGGCCGCGCCACCCTTGCGGACATATTCGTGGGACTCTCGGATGCCGCGGCTGCCGCCGGTCGAGAAATTGCCCCAGACGCGATTGCGGGCGACGTTCTGGCCGGGCGTCGGATATTCGGTGGTCACTTTCGACCAGTCGCACTGCAGCTCCTCGGCAACGAGCTGGGCGAGGCCGGTCAGCGTGCCCTGCCCCATCTCGGAGCGGGCGATGCGGATCACCACCTTGTCGTCGGGCTGGATCACCACCCAGGCGTTGATCTCGGGATTGGGCGCCTGCGCGGCGGCCTCGTCGCCAAAGGGAATGGCGAAGCCGAAGGTGAAGGCACCCGTGGCGGCGGCGGAGCCTGCCAGCACGCTGCGGCGGGACGGGCGGAAGGAGGTGGTTTGGGTCGAGACGGTCATGATCGTTCTCCCTTCAGCCGCGGCCGAGCGTGCCGCCGGCGGCGACGTCGAGGATGGCGGCCTTGACCCGGTTATAGGTCCCGCAGCGGCAGATATTGGTCATTTCGCTGGCGATGTCGGCTTCGCTGGGCTTGGGGTTCGCCTGCAGCAGGGCGGCAGCGGCCATGATCATGCCGCTCTGGCAGAAGCCGCATTGCGGTACCTCGTGCTTGATCCAGGCCTGCTGGATCGCATGCATGCCGTCGGGCGAGAGGCCCTCGATGGTCACGATCTTCTGCTCAGGCGTGACGCCTGAGACAGGCAGCGCGCAGGAGCGCGTCGCGACGCCGTCGATATGGACCGTGCAGGCCCCGCACTGGGCGACGCCACAGCCATATTTCGTGCCCGTCAGGCCGATCTGTTCGCGGATCGCCCAGAGCAGCGGCGTGTCGTCCGCCACCACGATATCGATCGTCTTGCCGTTTACATTGAGCTTCGCCACGCCGAGCCTCCCGGGTCGCTATGAGAAGAACGGCGAGAGTGCGGACGCGCCTCGCCGGTAGAGCCGCATGTGTCCGACGGACTTGCGACCAATTTTTGTTTCGACCAGATCAAAACGCAGAAAGCTCTCGCAGGCCAGCATGGCTCAGGATCGCCGGGGACCTGGCAAAGCGTCTGGCCCGCCAGCGCAGAATCCTCCGGAATCTTAGGATATGAGGCCGCTTTGCGGCTTGCGTGCCATGTTGAGGTCCTCTTTGTCCTCGAAAGGGGCCGGCATCGGCGATGCGTTGGACTTGGCCATCACAGCAATGTGATGGTTGCGCCGTCGGCAAACCGATTCCAGCAGCAAGGTCAGGAACAGTGTCGGCCGGGACCCATTTTTCCGCACCGTCTTGCCTTGTCGGCTATGCCGGGGCGAGGGTCGAACCGCTGCCGAATCATCCCAAGCGAGGTCGAACCGGAATGGCTGCGCCCATCGCGCCCGCGCGCGCCCACCGCCGCCGCAATGGCCGCATGCTGTCGGTGCTGATGGCGCTTTGCCTGTTCGCCGGCTTCCTGCTGGCGGCCGCGGGCCTGTCCGCACAGACAGCCGAGGTCAATCCGGCCCGGGCCCGGCTCGACGGGTTGCGCACGGAGCTCGGCCAGATCGAGACCACGCTCGCCTCGCCCAACGCGACCGATGCCGAACTGCAGCGACAGCGCCTGCGCCTCCAGCCCGTGCTCGAGCAGTTGCGCCAGCTCTCGGAGGAGCAGACGCCCCGCGTCGAGCAGGCCAAGCTCAGGCTCGACCAGCTCGGCCCCAAGCCCGACGCGAACGCCCCGCCCGAAAGCGCGGAGGTGGCGCGCGAGCGCGAGATGCGGCTGAAGGCGTTCGCCGACGTGGACGAGACGGCGAAGATCACGCGCGCCGCGCTGCTCGCCGCCGAGCAGCTCCAGACCGCGATCGGCGACAAGCGCCGCGACCTTTTCGCGAAAGCGCTTTTCGCCGCCGGGCCGACGATTCTGAGCCCCGATGTCTGGAGCAATGCGCTGACCACCCTGCCCGAGGATCTGCGCGCCTCGGGCTACATCTTCGGCGGCTGGCTCTCGGTCGTCGGCGAGGCCCTGTCGGGCGTGCGCGGCGTCTTCGTCGCGATCGCCTTCATCGGCGCCGTGCTGCTCTATGTCGCCCGCGCCCGCTACATGCCGCGCTTCAAGGCCCGCATGGGCACGACCGAAGGCGCGGGCAGCCTGCGCTGCCTCTATGTCGCCTTCGCCCATCTGGTCGCTGGTGCGGCCCCGCCGGCGCTGGCGAGCTGGCTGATCTATTCGGCGCTCAACACGGCGGGCCTGCTGCCGCCGCGCATCCAGCCGGTGATCTGGGCCGCCGTGATCGGGCTCGCCATCTTCGCCTTCGTCCAGGCGCTCGCGGACGCGCTGTTCGCGCCGGGCAATCCGCAGCGCCGGCTCGTCAGCGTGATGGATTCGACCGCGCGGATCGTGGTCTGGATCGCGAGTTCGCTGGCGCTCGTCATGTCGGTCGGCAAGGTGATGGAAGCCTGGCTGCAGGCGATCGCGGCGGGGCTCGCCGTCTCGATCCTGGTGCGCGGCATCCTCGCCATCGTCTTCGCGCTGACGCTGATCGCCGGGCTCTATCAATTGCGCGACGACGAGGAGGTCGAGGAAGAGGCCTGCCTTGGACCCTATGTCCCGGTCGATGGCGCCAGCCTTGGACCGATCCGCATCCTCGGCTGGGTCGTCGGCGTCGCCATCGTGCTGGCGGCGCTGGCCGGCTATGTCGTCTTCGCCACCTTCCTGACCGAGCAGGTGCTCTGGATCGGCATCCTCGCCTGCCTGTTCGTGCTGTTCCACCAGCTCGTCGATCTCGGCCTGGCCCGCGCCCTGACCGGCAAGGGCAGGCTCGCGCTGACGCTCAAGGCCGGCATCGGCCTGCGCACCGCGACGCTCGACAAGATCGCGGTCATCGGCACGGGCCTGCTGAAGATCATCCTGATCATCATCGCCTTCCTGCTCGCGCTGGCGCCCTGGGGGCTGGAATCGGCCGATTTCGCCACCTCGCTACGGGCCGCCTTCTTCGGCTTCCAGGTCGGCGGCGTCACGGTCTCGCTCTCCTCGATCTTCGTCGCCGGCATCCTCTTCGCGCTCGGCCTGACCGCGACGCGCACGCTGCAGGGCTGGCTCGACAACAAGTTCCTGCCGACGACGCAGCTCGACACCGGCCTGCGCAACTCGATCACAACGGCGGCCGGCTATGTCGGGCACATCGCCGCCGTGGCGCTCGCCATCTCCTCGCTGGGCTTGAGCCTGGAGCGGCTGACGCTGGTCGCCTCGGCGCTCTCGGTCGGCATCGGCTTCGGGCTGCAATCGGTGGTGTCGAACTTCGTCTCGGGGCTGATCCTGCTCTGGGAGCGGCCGATCCGCGTCGGCGATCAGGTCGTGGTCGGGGACGCCGAGGGCATCGTCAAGAAGATCAACGTCCGTTCGACCGAGATCGCCACCTTCGACCGCTCTTCGGTGATCGTGCCCAATTCGAACCTGATCTCGGGCGTCGTCCGCAACCGCGTCCGCAACGATCGCACGGGGCGCGTGCTGATCTCGATCACGGTGCCGCGCACGCTCGACCCCGGCGATGTGCGCAGCATGCTGACCGACGCGGCGGTCGCCCATGGCGACGTGCTGCAGAAACCGCCCCCGACGATCCTGTTCAAGAAGCTCGGAACCACGACGATGGATTTCGATCTGATCTGCATCGTCGGGGACGTCGAGATCGTCGCCCGCGTCACCAGCGACCTGAACTTCGTCATCCACAAGCGCCTGAGCGAGATGGAACCGGCCGCGGCCGGGGCCGAGATGACGGTGAAGGGGTTGGAGGGCATCGAACAGTCGCTGGCCGGCATCGCCCAGGCGGTTTCGCGCGAGGTCGCGGCCCAGACGGCGCGGCCGGGGAAGCCGGTCACGATACGGCGCGGCAAGGCAGCCGCAGACGACGAGCCCGAACCCGCGCCGGAGCAACCGACGAAACAGGAGACCGCGCCGTCGCCCGACCCGGTCGAGAGCAAGCTCACGGGCAAGGATGACAGCAAGGAATGATGCGATGCCCGACGATGTCTTCCCCATGCCTGCCGTGCGCGCCGCGAAAGCGCGCGCCATGACCTGCCCGGCCCTCGTCGCAGGCGCGCTTGCCGTCCTCAATCTCGCCGGCTGCGCGGAGCCGGCGCGCACCGGCCAACCGGCCTTCTACCGCGATCTCGGCTCTGCCTCGGCCCGCGTCGACGCCAATGAGGCCCGCGCCGTGATCTCCGCCTACCGGATGAATGCGGGCCTGCGCCCGCTCGCGCTCGATCCGGCGCTCTCGGCCGCCGCCGAACAGGAGGCCGCCGCGATGGCCCAGGCCGACAAGCCGGCGCAGGCCGACGCGGTGAAGGCGCGGCTGGCGCGCGGCGGGCAGCCCGGCGCGGAGGCCAATCTCTCGGCGGGCTATCGCAGGCTGGCCGAGGCCTTTTCCGGCTGGCGCGACTCGCCCCAGCACGATCGTGTCATGAAGATTCCGGGCGCGACCCGAATGGGCATCGCCTCGGCCTATGCGCCGGGCTCTAAATACCAGGTCTATTGGGCGCTGATCGTCGCGCCGTGACCTCTCACGGTTTCGAACCGGCCTGCTGCGGGAGCGCGGTTGCCGCCAGACCGAAACCGACGCAGCGACCTACGCTGGCAGTTCTGAGGGCTTGTTCGCGGCCCCGGGTCAGCTAAAGGTCTGACGATGTCATTGTTTGCGATCTATGCCCGCGTGCTCGGCGAGCTCGGCCCCGAAAAGCGGCTCGGCCTGATCCTGGCGCTCGCGAACGTGCTGCTGGCGGCAGCCGCCTTCGCCGAGCCGATGCTGTTTGGCGCGCTCATCGACAGGCTCACAAGCGCCCAGAACGCCGGGCAGCGCCCGACCTGGTCCGACATCAACGTCCTGATCGCGGCCTGGGTCGGCTTCGGCCTGTTCAATATCGCAGCCGGCGTTTTTGTGGCGCTGCACTCCGACAAGCTCGCCCATCGCCGCAGGCTCGCGGTGATGGCGAACTACTTCGAACACGCGCTGACGCTGCCGCTCGCCTACCATACCCAGACCCATTCCGGCCGCGTCCTCAAGGTGATGCTGGAGGGCACCAGCGGCATGTGGGCGCTCTGGCTCTCGTTTTTCCGCGAGCATTGCGCGAGCTTCGTCGCGCTTTTCATCCTGCTGCCCTTCACGCTCTGGAAGAACTGGCAGCTCGGGCTGCTTCTGATCTGCCTCGTCGTCCTGTTCGGCTCGCTGACGGCGTATGTGCTGCGCAAGACCGACAGGCTCCAGAGCAATGTCGAGGCCTATCACTCGAACCTTGCCGAGCGCGCCTCGGATGCGCTGGGCAACGTGCCGGTGATCCAGAGCTTCACCCGCATCGAGGCCGAGGTGCGCGGCTTGCGCTCGACCATTGCGAGCCTGCTGGAGGCGCAGCTTCCCGTGCTGTCCTGGTGGGCGATCGCCACCGTGGCGACCCGCGCCTCGGCGACGCTCACCGTGCTCTCGATCTTCGTCGTCGGCGCCTGGCTCCTGATGCAGGGCCTCACGACCGTGGGCGAGATCGTCACCTTCATGGGCTTCGCCACCATGCTGGTCGGCCGGCTGGAGCAGATCGTCGCCTTCGTCAACTTCATCTTCATGCAGGCCCCGAAGATGCGCGAGTTCTTCGAGGTGCTCGACACATTGCCGGCCGTGCGCGATCTCGCCAGCGCGCCCGATGCCGGCCGGCTGAGCGGGGCCGTCGCCTTCGAGACCGTCTCCTTCTCCTATGACGGCAAGCGCACGGCGGTGAAGGACGTCTCCTTTGCGGTGAAGCCCGGCGAGACCATCGCCATCGTCGGCTCGACCGGCTCGGGCAAATCGACCACGCTCGGCCTGCTGCACCGCGCCTTCGATCCGCAATCGGGCGCGATCAGGGTCGACGGCGTCGATATCCGCGAGATCTCGCTGCTCTCGCTGCGCCGGAACATCGGCGTGGTCTTCCAGGAGCCGATGCTGTTTGCCCGCTCGATCCGCGAGAACCTGACCGTCGGCAAGCCCGACGCCACCGACGCCGAGATGATGGAGGCGCTCGACCGGGCGCAGGCGACCGAGGTGATGGCGCGCCAGCCCGAGGGGCTCGACACCCTGGTCGGCGAGCGCGGCCGCACGCTCTCGGGCGGCGAGCGCCAGCGCCTCTCGATCGCACGCGCGTTGCTCAAGAACCCGCCGATCCTGATCCTCGACGAGGCGACCTCGGCGCTCGACGCCGCCACCGAGGTCAAGCTCCAGAAAGCGCTCGACGAGGTGATGAAGGACCGTACCACCTTCGTCATCGCGCACCGGCTGGCGACGATCCGCAATGCCGACCGCATCCTCGTCTTCGAGCAGGGTGAGGTCATCGAGATGGGCTCCTTCGACGAACTCGTCGCCAAGGGCGGCCGTTTCGAGGCGCTGGCGCGCGCCCAGTATCTCGTGACGGAGAAGTCGGCTGCGATCGCCCCGCCCGACGACATTGCGAGCCCGCTAGCACAGAAGCTCAAGGTCGATTGACCGGCGCGCCGTCCACGGCCCCGCTCGGTCCCAACCGTAACCTTGCAGGTAATCGACCCGCCGGCGCCCGTCCGGCATGGTTTCCCCGTTGCGGCCTGCCTTGCCGCCCCTGGGAGACCGGATATGACCGCCTACGCCATCTGCCATCTCGAGGATGTCCGGATCGGGCCCGACATCCTCGCCTATCTCCAGGCGATCGACGCCACGCTGGAGCGGCATGGCGGCCGCTTCCTCGTCCATGGCGCGACGCCTGAGATCGTCGAGGGCGACTGGCCGGGCGACCTCGTGATCATTGCCTTCCCGGCCATGGACGACGCCCGCTCGTGGTATCGCTCGCCGGGCTATCAGGCGATCGCGAGCCTGCGCAGCGACAATGCGCGCTGCCGTGCCATGCTCGTCGAGGGCGTGGCGGCGGATTATCGCGCGACCGATGTCATCGCGAGGCTCGTCGGCGGTTGAATCTCCTCGCGGCGGCGGGGTAGGGATGAGGGTCCGCCCGTGTCAGGGCGCACTGGCCCGCCATCGCCGAAGGAGTTTCGCCGCGTGACCATGATGCTAGCCCGCCTGGCCTGCGCCTGGGCCTCCGTGCTGGCATTCCAGCTTCTTGGGGACAGCCTTCTCGGCCTGCTGGGCGCACCGTTGCCGTCGGCGCTGATCTTCGCCTGGCTGCTCGGCGTCATCCTCTGGGCGGCTTTCGGCGTCGTACATGAGGCCGAGGAGCTGGCGCACCGGCTCGGCGAGCCCTACGGCACGCTGATCCTGACGCTCTCGATCGTGATCATCGAGGTCGCGCTGATCAGCGCGGTCATGCTCGGCGCCAAAGGCGCGCCGACGCTCGGGCGCGACACGATGTTCGCGGTGCTGATGATCGTGCTCAACGGCGTCGTCGGCATCGGCCTGCTGATCGGCGGGCTGCGCCATTTCTCGCAGCGCTACAATCTGAAGGGAGCGGGCTCCTATCTCTCGGTGATCATCCCGCTCACCGTAATCCCGCTGATCCTGCCGAACTTCACCACCTCGACGCCGGACGGCACGCTGACGAGCGGGCAGTCGATCGCCTTCTCGCTGTTCACGCTGGCGCTCTACGGCGCTTTCCTGATCCTGCAGACCGGCCGCCACAGCGCCTTCTTTCAGGAGCCGGAAAGCGAAATGGGCGCCCCGGACGTCGCGGTCGCCGTGCATACCGGGATCAGTCGGTCGACCGCGACGCATGTCGCGCTGCTGCTCGCCAACATCCTGCCGATCGTGATCCTGGCCAAGAGCCTCGCGACCGTGCTCGATTTCGGCATCGCGCGGCTGGGCGCGCCGGTCGCGCTCGGCGGCATCCTGATCGCGATGGTGGTGTTTACGCCCGAATGCATCGCCGCCTTGCGCGCCATCACCGCCAACCAGCTCCAGCGCGCCATCAACCTGTGCCTCGGCGCGGCGGCCTCGACGCTCGGCCTGACGGTGCCCACCGTGCTGGCGATCGGCCTGATCAGCGGCCAGCCGGTGGTGCTGGGGCTCTCGGCCACGAACATGATCATCCTGGCGATGACGCTGCTTCTCTCGACGCTGACCTTCACCGGCGCGCGCACGACGATGCTGGAAGGGGCGGTCCACCTTTCGGTGTTCTTCGTCTTCCTGGTGCTGGTCTTCAGCCCCTGACCGGCAGCCGCATCGTCTAGCGCGACGCGAGGTTCCGGGTCCGTACAAAGGAGCGATGGCGTCCCGGAAGGGATTCGAACCCCTGACCTACGGTTTAGGAAACCGTTGCTCTATCCTGCTGAGCTACCGGGACGCATGCGAATGCATGTATCATAATCTCCATGCCGGTGAAGCCTGTCATCTCAGCTTTTCTCTTCGCTCTGGCGGTCGCCGACGCGCGTGCCGCAGGTGAAGCCTGTCCCGGCCTGGCGGGCGATGCGCCACCGGTGCGGCTGGCGGGGCTCGATGCGGCGGGCGACATTCTGCTCGACGATGGCCGCAGCGTCAGGCTGGTCGGCGTCGCAGCGCGGCAGGACGAGGCCGAGGCCGAACGTTTCGCCGCCGGAATCGCGCAGTGGAAGGGCAGGGCCTTCTCGCTCGTCGCGCTGGGCAAGCCCGATCGCTGGGGCAGATTGCCGGCGCGCCTGATCTCAGTTGACGAGCGACCCGACGACGCGCCAGCCGATCTCGCGGTCGCGCTGCTTCGCTCCAATGCGGCCTCGCGCCTGCCTGAGCCGGAGCATCGCGCCTGCGATCTGGCCTTGCGGACGGCCTTGAGCGAGGGCTCATCCCTGCCGGCGCGCTCATCGCCGCTTTCCGCCGAGGCCATCGTCGATGGTCACGATGTTGCCGCGTTGAAGGCGCAGGCGGGGCGGATCGTCGCGCTGCAGGGGCGCATCGCCTCCGTCGGCGAGCGCGCCCAGCGCACCTATCTCAACCTGTCGCGCCGACGCGGCGAGGCCGCATCGATCGTCATGTCCCGGACACTCTGGCGCGAGATGCAGGACAAGGGCTGGACCGCCGCGTCATTGCCCGGCAAGCGGCTCAGGGCGCGTGGCGTGCTCTCAGGGCAGGACGGCCTGCTGCTCGAGATCGCTGCCGCCTCCGCGCTGGATGTGATTGACTGATTCGATGCGTGTTCGTTCGATCTTCGCCAAGCCTTCGCTGCGGTCGCCTTCGCTGTGGTCGTCACTGGCCGCGCAGCCAGCCGCGCTGCTGCTGACCGCTCTGCTGCTGGCCTCCTGCGCCGGCGAACAGAGCGTCATCCTGCCGCCGCAGCGTCCCTCCGACGCCGAGCTCGCGCCGCGCATCGCCTCAATCCAGCGCGCCGCCGACAGCGAGCACCAGCGCCTGCTGACGGCGTTTGGCGGCGAGTACCGCGCGCCGGCCGTCAAGACGGTGCTCGACGACATCGTCGCCCGGCTGGTGCGCGCCGGCGAGGGCCAGATCGGCGCCTATGAGATCACCATCCTGAATTCGCCGGTGGTCAACGCCTTCGCGCTGCCCAATGGCCGGCTCTATGTGACGCGTGGCCTGCTCGGGCTCGCCAACGACACCTCCGAGGTCGCATCGGTGCTGGCCCATGAGATCGCCCATGTCACGGCGAGGCACGCCGTCGAGCGGGCCGAGCTGGAGGCCGAATCGGCGCTGTTCACCAAGGTCGCCGGACAATTGCTCAACGACCCTGCAGCGGGCGCGGCCGTGCAGGCAGGCTCGCGGCTCTCGCTCGCGCGGTTTTCGCGGCAGCAGGAGCTGACCGCCGACCAGCTCAGCGTGCGCACCATCGCCCGGGCCGGATTCGACCCCTATGGCGCCGGCCGCTTTCTCGGCGCGCTCGGCCGCAACACGGTGTTCCGCAGCGCCGCCGCAGACCGCACCTCCGAGGACCGCCGCCTCGACATCCTGTCGAGCCATCCCTCGACGCCCGAGCGCGTCGCCGCCGTCACCTCGGCCGCGCGGCAGATCGGCGCGCCCGGCATCGGCGAGCGCGAGGCCGGGCGCTGGCTCGGCGCGATCGACGGGCTGGCCTATGGCGAGGACCCGCGCGACGGCGTGGTGCGCGGGCGCAGCTATCTCAACAGCGCGCTGCGCATCGGCTTCACCGCGCCCGAAGGTTTTGGGCTGGAGGCGGCGCGCGACATGGTCGTCGGCGTCGGCGGCAACGGCGCGCAGGCCCTGCGCTTCGATTCTGTGACCCTGCAACCCAACCAGACGCTTGAAAGCTACGTCGCCTCGGGCTGGATCGAAGGCGTCCAGACCGGCGCGGTCGAGCAGATCGAGATCGCCGGCCAGCCCGCCGTGGTGACGGCCGGGCGCGGCACCGACTGGTCGTTCAGGCTCGCTGCGATCCAGGGCGGCGGACGGGTCTACCGTTTCATTCTGGCCTCGCGCGGCTCGACCGACCCGGAGCGGCCGATGCGGGCGCTGCTCGACAGCTTCAGGACGCTGTCGCCGGCCGAGGCCCAGGCAACGCGGCCGCTCCAGATCAGGATCGTCACCGCCAATGCAGGCGATACGGCCGCTGCCATGGCGCAGCGCATGGCCGGCGTCGAACGGCCGCAGGAGCTGTTCCAGATCCTGAACGGGCTCGACCGCAATGCAGCGCTGGTTCCGGGTCAGCGCTACAAGATTGTCGCCGAATAGGCGGGTTCAGGGTCTGGCGTAACCGCGATAGGCGTAGGCGCCGCCATCGGGAGCCGAGTCCCGTTGTGCGACCGCCAGCAGCGTGTCGTGGAGCGGCGAGAGGCTGCAGGCCGGATCGGTCGCCGCAGCATTGCCGGCGAACAACAAGGCCTGGCAGCGGCAACCGCCGAAATCGCGCTCGCGCCGCTCGCAGCTCCGGCAGGGCTCGGCCATCCAGTCCGTTCCGCGATAGGCGTTGAACGCGGCCGAATCCCGCCAGATCTCGGCCAGCGGCCGGTCGCGGACGTTATCGAAGACGAGATGGGGAATCGTCTCGGCCGCGTGGCAGGGCAGCGCGCGGCCGGACGGCGTCACGTTGATGTTCTGCGCGCCCCAGCCGCCCATGCAGGGCTTCGGATAGCTGGCGTAATAGTCGGGCGTGACGGCGTCGATGACGAGGCGGCCGGCGGTGCGGGCGCGCTCCGAGGCAAGATCGGCGATAGCCTGGTCCACCTGTACGCGGGTCGGCATCAGCCGGCCGCGATTGGCGACCGCCCAGCCATAATACTGGACATGGGCGATCTCGACGCGCGCCGCGCCCCAGTCCTCGGCCATGCGCACGAGGGCGGGGATCTGGTCGACATTGCCGCGATGGACGACGGCGTTGACGGTCAGCCGCAGGCCCAGCCGCGCGATCTCCGCAGCGAGCCGGCGCTTCTGCGCCGCCGATCCGCCATGGCCGGCGACATGGTCGGCGGCCGCGTCCTCGACGCCCTGCACCGAGAGCTGGACATGGTCGAGCCCGGCCTGTGCCACGCGCTCCAACGCCTCGGGACTGAATCCGACGCCGGATGTGATCAGGTTGGTGTAGAGCCCTCGCTCGACCGCCCGGGCCACGAGCGCGGCGATGTCGGGGCGCAGCATGGGCTCGCCGCCCGAGAATGATATCTGGAGCACGCCCAGCGCCGCCGCTTCGTCGATGACGCGCAGCCAGGTCGCGGTGTCGAGTTCGGCGGATCGGCGTTCCAGTTCCAGCGGGTTCGAGCAATAGGGGCATTTCAGCACGCAGCGATGCGTCAGCTCGGCCAGAAGCGCGACCGGAGGAGCGGGCGGCGGCGTCTTCATGGCCCGGCCTCACGGCGCTCCAGCATGCGGATCGCGAGCAGCTCCGCCACGAAAGCCGCGACGTCGACGGCGATTTCGGCCTCGGGCGCGGCGAACTCGACGGCGAGTTCGCGCGCGATGGCGTCGACCGTCCGGACGCCATCGATCCGCTTCAGGATTTCGACGGCGATCTCGTCGGGCTCGAAGACCCGCTCCGGACCCTGCAGAAACCACTGGCCCCTCACCTGATTGAACTGCAGCCGCACGCCGCGCGGCAGCGCCGGCACGTCGCCGCCCGTGATTGGCGCGGCGCTCACCGCTTCTCCGGACGCCAGGCGCCGGGCGGCGGCAGCGCCGGCTCGACATAGGCGAAGTGCAGCGCGTCGAGCTGCGCCCAGAGCACGTCGCATTTGAAGCGCAGCGCCGCGATCGCCGCCTGCTGCTGCGCGGTGGTGACGGCATGGGCGCGCACATAGCCGAGCGCGAAATCGACGTCTCGCGAGGCCTGCGCCGGCCGCTTGGCGAAATAGGCCAGCGTCTCGGGCGTGACGAAGGGATAGTTCGCGAGCATCCCGGAGACGCGCTCGGCGATGATCGCCGGCGAGAACATCTCGGTCAGCGAGGACGCGATAGCCTCGAGCAGGCTGCGCTCGGCGACGAAGCGGACATAGGCCTGCACCGCGAATTGCGTCGCCGGCAGCACGCCGACGCCCGCCTCGACATCGGCATCGGAGAAACCGAAGCTCGCCGTCAGCTTCTGCCAGCGCGCGAAGCCGCCATCGCCCTCGCTCTCGCCGTCATGATCGACGATGCGCTGACGCCAGATGCGACGCAGCTTCGGCGTCGGCAGCCGCGCCAGCAGCGTCGCGTCCTTGACCGGGATCATCGCCTGGTAGTGCGAGCGGTTCAGCGCCCAGGCCGCGACCTGCCCGCGCGTGAGCCTGCCGTCATGCAGCAGGCGGTGGAAGGGGTGGAGATTGTGGTAACGCTCCGCGCCCACCGCCCTGAGCGCGGCCTCGAGCCCATCCGGCGTCAGCGGCGCGGTCACAGCGAAAACTCCATGCCGTCCTCCGCGACGAGCCAGCCCGCCGCCTCGACCTCGCATCGTTCCGGCGAGCCGAAAACCAGCAGCGGGTTGCTGTTGTTGATATGGACATAGGCCTTGCGCGCGATGGCGCAACCTGCGAACGCCGCAAGCGAGCCGTCCGACCCGCCGACGGCGATGTGCCCCATGCGTCGGCCGGTCTTGGGGCCGAGGCCGAGGCGGATCATCTCGTCGTCGGCGTAAAGCGTGCCGTCGAACATCAGAAGCGCCGTGCCGGCGAGCCGGCGCCGCAGCGCATCGGTCACGGCCGCGCAGCCCGGCACGTAATGCGCCCAGGCCCCGTCGCCTGCGCCGCGCAGCGCGACGCCGACGGTGCGTCCGTCCTCGATATCGGTCCTGACCTCGTCGCCCTCGTCCCAGAGCGGGGCCTTTCCTGGAACGGGGAACAGCTCCATCTCGACATCCGTGACGGGATGGAACGGAACGCCGAGGGCGATCTCGCGACGCTCGACCAGCGTCTCGTCAAGCGCGCGGAAGATCGGGTTCGCCGCCAGCGCCATCAACACGGCGCGCGTCGCAAACAGCCGCAGCGGCCAGCGCTCGCGCAGGCCGAGCAGACCGGCGACATGGTCGATGTCGGCATTGGTGAGGACGACCGCGGTGACCGGGCTGTCGCGCTGACCGCGGCGCGGCTGCAGCGGCGGGTTGTCGAGCAGTTGCTGCCGGATGTCGGGAGAGGCGTTGACGAGCGCCCATTCGCCCAAGCGGCCACTCACCGCGATCGACGATTGCGTGCGCCGCACGACGCGCGAATCGCCGTCCCAGGCAAGCGTGCAGACCGGGCAGCGGCAGTTCCATTGCGGATAGCCGCCGCCGGCGGCCGACCCGAGAATGCGAACGACGCAGGACGCATCCATCGGATCGGCGTGGTTCGTTCAGATCTCGGCGGGAGCGTAGGCGCTGACCTCGCAGCCACAGGCCCGCTCGACGATCACAGGCTTTTTCCAGCGACGCATCATCATTCTCCTTTGCATTGCAGCAAATCGTGCCACGTGCGCAAGTATGCGCACCACGCCGCGATGGCGCAAGGACTATTTCAAATGCATGTAGTATCCAGATACTACATTTTTAGCGATCGATCGGTCACAGATCGTTGATCCGCGAAAGACCCTTTACAGGCGGACAGGCGGAATTACTATTGCGATGCCAAAGCAAAAAATATAGCAACTGGGAGGATCGCATGCTCAAGCGACATCTGATTCCGGCCGCGATGGCCGCGGCCTGCCTGACGACCACGGCTTGGGCCCAGGGCCCAAGCCCCGGCAATCTCGAAAAACTCTCGTCCTTTAAGACGACGACGAGCAATCTGACGATCCCGGAAGTGCCGCAGACCGGTCGCCGCGCCGACCAGATCAAGAAGAACCTGCAGCAGATCAAGCTGCCGCCCGGCTTCAAGATCGGCCTCTACGCCGTCGTTCCCGATGCGCGTCACATGGCCGTCGGGCGCCAGACCGGCACGCTCTTCGTCGGCACGCGCAAGACCAAGGTCTACACCGTGCTCGACCAGGACAAGGACCGCGTCGCCGACGTGGTCAAGGAGTTCGCGCCGACGATCGATTTCAAGGTGCCCAACGGCGTCTGCATGTCGAACGACAACTTCCTCTTCGTCGCCGAACACAACCGCGTTCTGGTCTTCCCGGCGGCCGAGTTCTTCCAGGAGGGGCCGGACACCGCAGCCTTCGTCGTCGTCGACCAAGGCAATCTGATCCCGGTCGAGGAGGAGAGCTTCAACCACGGCGCCCGCGTCTGCCGCATCGGCCCCGACAACAAGCTCTACGTCTCGCTCGGCCAACCCTTCAACGTCTACGCCAAGGAGAAGCACGAACTCTACCAGAAGGTCGGCATCGGCGGCATCGTCAGGATGGATCGCGACGGCAAGAACCGCGAGGTGTTCGCCACCGGCATCCGCAATTCGGTCGGCATCGAGTTCAACCCGCGCGACCGCTCGCTCTGGTTCACCGACAATCAGGTCGACGGCATGGGCGACGATATCCCGCCCGGCGAGATCAACCGCGCCACGGCGGCCGGCCAGAATTTCGGCTTCCCCTGGTATGGCGGCGGCACGACCCGCACCGAGGAATGGAAAGCCGAACCGCTGCCGGCCAACGTGACCGCGCCGCAGGTCGAGACGGTGGCCCATGCGGCCGATCTCGGGCTGAAATTCTACACTGGCACGATGTTCCCGCAGAAGTATCGCGGCGGGCTGTTCTCGGCGCAGCGCGGCTCCTGGAACCGGACGACGCCGGTCGGGGCGCGCGTCATGTTCACATCGCTCAAGCCAGATGGAACCGCAGACAAGACCGAGGTCTTCGCCGAGGGCTGGCTCGCGCCCTCGGGCGAATATCTCGGCCGCATCGTCGACGTGGCGCAATTGCCGGACGGCTCGCTGCTGGCTTCGGACGACACGGCGGGCGCGATCTACCGGATCTGGTACGAGGGGCGCTGAGCGTCGCGGGCGAAACGGCTCCGGGCGGCGCTCGCCCGGAGCCTTTTTCATGTCGGCAAGGGAGATCACGATGCGGCATGCGCTGATGGCGCTCGTCCTGCTCGGCGCGGGCGGACCGGTAATCGCCGCCGACATCAAGGCCGGCCGCCAGGTCGCGCTCGGCTGCCAGGGCTGTCACGGCATGGACGGGCTGTCGAAACAGCCGGACGCGCCCAATCTCGCAGCGCAACCGGCGATCTACCTGGTCAAGGCCATGGCGGAGTATCGCGCCAAAGCGCGCCAGCACGAGCAGATGAACGTGGTGGCGCAGGCCCTGAGCGAGCGCGAGGTCGCCGATGTCGCGGCCTATTACGCCGCGATCGAGATCGAGGTGGTGAAGACGCCGCAGTGACGCGCCGGCCGCCTCAGGCGGCCAGCGGCAATGCCTCCGGCGCAAGACGCGCGCCGGTCGCGGCAAGCACACCGCGCGCGCCGGCGAGAGCGCCCTCGCGCAGCTCGAGACCGAGGAAGCGCTCGCGCTCGACCGGGCCGGGCATGGCAAGATCGTCCGCGACATCGCCCGAGAAACCGAAGCGCTGGTAATAGGCGCTGTCGCCGACCAGAAGAACCGCGCCATGGCCCCGGCAGGCGGCGCGCCACAGCGCCTCGCGCATCATCGCCTTGCCCAGCCCTTCGCCCTGCAGTTCGGGCGCGACCGCAAGCGGGCCGAGCAGCAGCGCGGACACGCCGTCAGCCTCGACATGCCAGAGCCGAACGGTCGCGACGACCGCGCCCTCGCGCTCGGCGGTGAGCGCAAGCCCTGCGGCCGGCAGCCGGCCCTCGCGCAGGCGCTCGCTCGACTTCGCGGTGCGGCGCTCGCCGAGGCAGCGGTCGAGCAGGGCCTCGCGGGCCGGAATGTCCGAGGCGATTTCCTCGCGGATCGTGATCATGACGCACCTCCGGCGGGACGCGCCCGCGATCCCGCAGGCCTTCCCGGCGCCGCGCGAACGCGGCCACAACATCAAGGGGATGAGGGTGGAAGAGGGTCCGGCGGGAGCCACGTCCGCGCGCTCCCTTTCGTGGAAGACACGGACGCTCCGCCCCGATCCTGGGGCGGCCTGCCGATCATGGCAGGGCGCTTCGCCGGACCCGATTGGTTTCCGGAGGCCGTCCGCCTCCGGAATTCACGTCAGATGACGTACTGCCTCAGCGGCGGGAAGCCGTTGAAGGCGACGGCCGAGTAGGTGGTCGTATAGGCGCCCGTGCCCTCGATCAGCACGCGGTCGCCGATCTCCAGCGAGAACGGCAGCATGTACGGGGTCTTCTCGTACATGACGTCGACCGAATCGCAGGTCGGGCCGGCGAGCACGCAGGGCACCGTCGCATCGCCGTCGCGGGCGGTGCGGATCGGATAGCGGATCGCCTCGTCCATGGTCTCGGCGAGACCGTTGAACTTGCCGATGTCGAGATAGACCCAGCGCACCTGGTCGTCCTCGGCCTTCTTCGAGATCAGCACGACCTCGGCCTCGATCAGGCCCGCCTCGCCGACCATGCCGCGGCCCGGCTCGATGATGGTCTCGGGCAGGCGGTTGCCGAAATGCTTCGACAGCGCCTGGAAGATCGCATCGCCATAGGCCGGAACGCCCGGGATCGGACGCAGATAGCGCGCCGGAAAACCGCCGCCGAGATTGACCATCGAGAGCGACAGGCCCCGCATGGCGCACTCCTTGAACACCGCCGAGGCCGAGGCCAGGGCGGAATCCCAGGCGTTCACGTTGCTCTGCTGCGAGCCGACATGGAACGAGATGCCATAGGCGGTCAGGCCCTGACGATGGCCGTGCTCGAGCACGTCCGCGGCCATTTCGGGCACGCAGCCGAACTTGCGCGAGAGCGGCCAGTCGGCGCCGGCCCCGTCGCAGAGGATGCGGCAGAAGATGCGCGCATCCGCCACGCCGACGGCCTTGGCCGAACGGGCGACCTTGTCGACCTCGGCCGTGCAGTCGACGGCGAAGAGGCGCACGCCGAGCTCCATGGCGCGCACGACGTCGCGCTCCTTCTTGATGGTGTTGCCGAAGGAGATGCGGTCCGCCGTCGCGCCAGCCGCGAGCGCGAGCTCGATCTCGACGACCGAGGCGCAATCGAAGCAGGAGCCGAGCTTGGCCAGAAGGCCGAGCACTTCCGGCGCAGGGTTCGCCTTCACGGCGTAGAAGACGCGCGTGTCGGGAAGGGCCCGCGAGAAGGCATGATAGTTCTCGCGCACGACATCGAGATCGATGACGACGCAGGGCCCATCCTCGCGGCGGGTACGAAGAAATTCACGGATGCGCTCGGTCATGAGACACAGGCTCCCTCCGGCGCAAGCGGCGCCGATGCGACGTGAAGCCGGCTGAAACGTCAGCTATCCCAGGCGCGATGGAGACGCCATGAACAGCCGAACGCAACGTCCGGACCCTGGTAACCGTCGTTTGGGAAGACCCCGCACGCCCGGCAATGATGGACAAGCCTCTTCGGTGCTGGTCTTTGGAGGACCAGCGAGACCAAAAAAAGCCCGTTCCGTCGTTGCTTTAAGCTGCGTCCCCCGTGGAGATTCGGGGTTCGCCGGTTTCGCCTCCGGCTGCCGATCGCTGTTCGGAGAACAGCTCCCTTGGGGGGAACCGGGAGGCGTGATTTGAGGGGATATCCATCCCCCTCCATCCGTCCTCCAACTCCTGGCGGCTGTCCGGCCTCTTGTCCGGATGCCCACCGATCGGCACGCGGCCACAGGCACGTGCGAATTGGGTAACGGGGATATACGGATGATGGGGTCCCACTACAAGAGGTTTTTGGGATGGGGGGCAAATTTGTCCAGCGGACCCGCAATGTGTATAAAGGAGATAGGCGCTACACATCGGAGGCGGTCATGCGAACCAATATCGAGATCGACGACGAACTCCTCAAAGACGCCATGGAAGCGACAGGGCAGACGACGAAGCGCGCCACGGTAGAGGAAGCATTACGGAGGCTCGTGAAGGATCATGAGTTGAAACGAACGATCGCTGAAATGAAGGGCTTGGGCTGGGAGGGCGACCTTGACGAGATGCGTCGCAACTTCTTTCGCGATTTTCCGTGATTGTCGTCGATAGTTCGGTCTGGATTGCTCAGATCCGGGGACATGACACCGACGCTGTGAAACTGCTGGAGCGGATCGAGCGGCCGTCACGAATCGTCATGGGCGATCTCGTGCTCTTCGAGGTTCTCCAGGGAACGCGCGACGACGCTCACGCGGCTTCGCTGGAACGTCGACTGCGACGCTTCAGGGTCGAAGCGATGTTCGACGAAAAGATCGCTATCATCGCTGCCCGCCACAATCGCCTGTTGCGGGCGAGCGGGGTTACCGTTCGCAAGCCCATCGACCTCCTGATCGCGACCTTCTGCATGGAGCGCGGCTACGCATTGATCCATCAAGATCGCGACTTCGACATGATTGCTCGACATCTGGACCTGCGTATCCTCTGACGCAGGCTGATCCGCCACGCTCTAGACCAGCCCCATCTCATCGCCTAAGTCGTTGGCGGGGCGGGCTCGTCGGCCGCCGCGACAGGATTTGAGTTTCTCCATGACCGCCACCAACCGCCGCGCCCTCCTCGCCGGCCTCGCCGCCACGCTGAGCGCCTCCGTCGCGCCCTCGGCCCTGCTCGCGCAGCAGCCGGAGCCGCAAGCCGCGCCTGCCACGCCGCCGCAGCCGCGCTTCGGCTTCGAGCAGGTCGTCGCCCGCGCCCGCGAGATCGCTTCGGTGCCCTACGAGCCGGGGCCGGTTCTGCCCGAACCACTGTCGCGGCTCGATTTCGACGCCTGGCGCGACATCCGTTTCCGGCCCGACCGGTCGCTGCTGGCGCAGTCGGGCACGGGCTTCCGCATGCAGATGTTCCATCCGGGCTTCCTGTTCACGCGGCCGGCGGTGGTGAACGTGGTGCGCGACGGCGTGGCGACGCCGGTGCCCTATTCGGCCGGGCTGTTCGACTATGGCCGCGTCCGCTTCGACAAGCCGTTGCCGGTCAATCTCGGCTTCGCCGGTTTCCGGCTGCATTATCCGCTCAACGATCCGCGCGTCTTCGACGAGCTGATCTCCTTCATCGGCGCGAGCTATTTCCGCGTGCTCGGCCGCGAGCAGCGCTACGGGCTGTCGGCGCGCGGGCTTTCGATCGGCGCGGGCGTGCCCGGCGGCGAGGAGTTCCCGATGTTCCGGGAGTTCTGGGTCGAGGCGCCGGCCGCCAATGCCGAACGCGTCACCGTGCATGCCCTGCTGGATTCGGCTTCGGTCACGGGAGCCTACCGCTTTCATATCTACCCGGATGTCGACAGCGTGATCGATGTCTTCGCGACCCTGTTCCCGCGCAAGGCCATCGACAAGCTCGGCCTCGCGCCTTTGACCTCAATGTTCTTCACCGGCGAGAACGACCGCCGCTTCCACGACGATTTCCGCACCGAACTGCATGATTCCGACGGGCTGATGATCCATTCGGGCACCGGCGAATGGATCTGGCGGCCGCTGCGCAACCCACGCACTCAGGCGGTTTCCTCCTTCGTCGAGCGTAATATCCGTGGCTTCGGCCTGATGCAGCGCGACCGCGTCTTCGAGCATTATCAGGATCTCGACCTCAACTACGAACTGCGTCCCTCCTACTGGATCGAGCCGCAGGGCGACTGGGGCGAGGGCTGCGTCGAGCTGATCGAACTGCCCACCACGGACGAGACCAACGACAATGTCGTCGCGCTCTGGGCCCCGAAGACGCCGCTGGAGCCCGGCCGCGAATTCTCCTTCGGCTACAAGCTGACCGCGATGCTCGATTCCAGTGACCTGCATCCGGGCGGGCGCATCATCAACACCTATCAGGCCCGGCCCAAAGCGCTGGGCTCGGGCGAGCCGGTGACGCCGGGCGCGCGACGTTTCATCGTCGATTTCGCCGGCGGCGATCTTGAATACCATCTGCGCCAGCCCGACAGGGTCGAGATCGTGCCCTCGATCGCCTATGGCCGGATCGACCGCGCCTTCATCGTGCCCAACCCCAAGACGCAAGGCTTCCGCGCCTTCATCGACATCCTCGTCGAGCCCGGCCAGCTCGCCGAGATGCGCGCCTTCCTGAAGGCTGGCGACAAGGCGCTGACCGAGACCTGGAGCTACCCCTGGCGGGCGGAGGGCTGAGCCTTCGTCCTCAGAACCTGTCCGCGCTGACCCGCGCAGCCTTCTTCCGTTTCTCGGGCGCGGCCGCGACCACCTCGATCTCGACCTTGAACTCGGGCAGCGTGAAGCCTGCGACGATCATCAGCGTCGAGGCCGGCGGCGGCATGCCGACATGGGCGTCGCGCGACTCCATATAGCCCTTCATATGGGCGCGGTCGGTGACATAGGCGTTGATGCGGACGATGTCGGCAAGCGTCATGCCCGCCTCGGCCAGGATCGCCGCAATGTTGGAAAAGCAGAGATCGGCCTGCGCCCGTGCGCTGTCGGGAACCGCGCCGCCCGCGGCGACGCCAAGCTGGCCCGAGCAGAACACGAACCGGTGCGAGGCCGGCACCTCGACGCCATGGCTGTAACGCGCGAAGGGCGGGCGGATCGTGGCAGGGCTCAGCGGTTTCATCGGCGTCTCCGGATCGCAGGCTGTCGCCGGCGACTATGCCTGTCGCGCCGATCGGGAACCAGATCGGTCGTTGCGGGTTCGCAAGCCCGACAGGCTGGGCTATGCAGGGAATCAGGGCGCACCGCTCACCTCAGGTTCAGTTCGCCCGCCGCAGTCTGGCCCTCAAGCAACCGAAGATGATCGAGACGAGCCTGGCATGACGATGACCGCCCGCACCCTCCTCAGGGCCGCCAGCCTGCTGCCGCTGCTGGGGCTCGCCGCCTGCGCCGGCTCGCAGCGTTTCGTCGGGCCCGCGCCAGGCGGACAGGCCTATGGCGGGGCCGGCTACAGCCAGCCGCCGCTGCAATCGGCCCCGCCGATCACGTCCGCTCCCGTCACATCCGAGCCGCTGCCGCCGCCCGGCGGCTATCCGATCGCGAGCGCTCCATCGGGCCAGGGCGCATTGCCGCCTCCGCAGGATCCTTTCTTCGATCCCGACGCCGGCGCGCCCCAGCCCGCGCCACCTCCCGTCACGCCGGCCCAGCCGCCTACCCTGCGCGGCGGCGGCGATATCCAGACGCTCGGCAGCGGGCAGGCACGCGCGCCGGTCTCATCGCGCGACGGCGTCATCGGCGGCTGGACAGCGCGCGAGGCCACCGGCGGGTCCTGCCGCGTCCAGCTCTCGAGCGCCTCGACGCTCGACCTCTACCGCGCCAGCGCGTCCGGCTGCTCGAACCGCGACCTGCAGACGGTCAATGCCTGGGACTATCGCAATGGCGAGGTCTATCTCTACCAGCAGGGCGGCGCGGTGGTGGCTCGCCTGCGCGCCGAGAGCGGCGGCTCGCTCAATGGCGCGGTGACGAAGTCCGGCGCGGCGCTGACGCTCAGCCGCTAGCTCAACCGCGCAGGGCGCGCCCGAACAGCGACGGCCGCCAGAATTTGCGCTGCAACGAGAGCGCGATCGTGGCGAAGCTGCGAGCGTTGTCGAAGGCCTCGTCGAGGATGGTGAAAGGCGTCGGCCCGCCGGTCGCGAGCGAGCCCTCGACATCGTTGTAGCCGCCGACGAGATCGGCCTCGAACTTGCGTGCGAGCCGGCGCATCGCGGCGTTCTCGGGCAGGCAGGTCATATAGAGCGTGCTGATGCCGCGATTGCGCCCGGCCGTGATCAGCCTGCCGAAGAGCGCCTCGCCGATGCCCTGCCTGCGCCAGTCGCGCTCGACGCTGAAGGCAGCCTCGCCCGTCTGCGCGACGATGTCGTCGAGCCCGCGCAGTTCGCCGGCGGCCCGGACCTCGCCGGCCTCGACATAGGCATAGACCAGGCCGCCGACGCCGAAGGTGGTTGCGGCGTAGTTGACCAGAAAGTCGTCGTTCACCGCCGTGCCGAAGCGCTCGCGCCGCGTCTGCGCGTCGAGGCGCAACAGATGCGCGGTGAAAAGGTCGCGTTCCGTGGGCCAGAGCCGGCGGATTTCGCCACGGGCGGTGGACGAACCGGGCTTTCTCGAGCTAGCCAATGTTCTCTCCTGTCAATGCGCGTAGATGCGCTGCCGACCGGAGGCGTGTCTTCCCTGACGAGTGAGAGATGCGCCTTGTTTGCTGCAATGCAAGAGGCGCGCCCGCCATGCCGGTCAGGAGCGCGGCGCATGGTGAACGCCGCGCCCGTGCCGGCCTCAGCGGAAAGGCGGGCTGTATTGCAGGCCGCCCTGGGTCCACAGCGCATTCGGGCCCCGTGCCAGCTTCAGCCGCGACTGCTGGCCGAGATGGCGCTCGAAGCTCTCGCCGTAATTGCCGACCGCGCGGATGATGCGGACCACCCAGTCGTTGCTCAGCCCCATCGCCTCGCCGAACTTGCCGTCCTGCCCGAGAAAGCGCCTGATCTCGGGATTGGCCGATTTCGCCATCTCCGCGATGTTGGCTTTGGTCACGCCGAGCTCCTCGGCGTTGATCAGCGCCAGCACCGTCCAGCGCACCAGGTTGAACCAGGCCTCGTCGCCGGTGCGGACCCAGGGGCCGAGCGGCTCCTTCGAGATCACCTCCGGCAGGATGGCGTGGCCATCGGGGTCGGCGAGCTTCAGCTTGACCGCCGAGAGCGCCGAGATGTCGGTCGTGTACGCGTCGCAGCGGCCCGATTCATAGGCTTTCAGCGCTTCTTCCGAGGTGCCGAAGGCGGCGGGCTCGTATGTCAGGCCGAGCTTGCGGAAATAGTCGGCCATGTTCAGTTCGCTGGTCGTGCCCTGCGCGACGCAGATCGAGGCGCCGCCGAGCCTGGCCGCGCTGTCGACGCCAAGCTTCTTCGCCACCATAAAGCCCTGCCCGTCATAGTAGTTCACGGCGGTGAAGGTGACGCCCTGCCCCAGATTGCGCGACAGCGTCCAGGTCGTGGTGCGCGGCAGCACGTCGATCTCGCCAGCCTGAAGCGCGATCAGCCGGTCCTTCGAGGTCAGCGAGACGAACTTGGCCTTGTCCTGATCGTCGAAGACCGCCACGGCGAGAGCCCGGCAGATGTCGATATCGAAGCCGTTCCAGCGCCCGGTCGCGTCCTGGATCGAGAAGCCGGCGACGCCGGGACTCGTGCCGCAGATGACATGGCCGCGCTCCCTGATCTTGCCGAGCGTGCCTGAGCCCTGCGCCATGGCGGGCGTCGCAAGCGCCGCTGTCGCGGCCAGCGCCAGAATCCATCGTGTCATGGTGATCCCCTGTCTTTGTTGCGGTCTCGGCAGGCACAGTTCTCCCGGCGCGGCGGGCGCTGGCCCGTCGCGTTGGTTTCGTCCCGGTCTGGGTCGTCTCAGGCCACCTTGGCGGCCGGCGTCTGCTCCAGCGCCGCCAGCATCGCGTCGAGGTCGCTCCACAGGTCGTCGGGATCCTCCAGGCCGATGCTGATGCGCAGCACCGGGCCTTCCGGGCTCCACGGAACGACGCTGCGGTCGCCCTTGACCGCCATCGGCGCGATCAGGCTGCGCGTGCCGCCCCAGGATGCGCCGATGGAAAAGACCCTGAGCGCGCCGAGCGCCGCTTCGAGCCGGGCCTCGGCGACCGGCCTCAGCACCATGCTGAACACGCCCGAGGACCGACCCATGTCCCGCTTCCAGAGTTCATGGCCGGGGCAGGACGGCAGCGCCGGATGCAGCACGGTCTCGACTGCGCCGAACTGCGTCAGTCGCCGGGCAAAATCCTCCGAGACTTTTCCCATATGGGCGACGCGCAAAGCCATGGTTTCGATGCCGCGCAGGGCGAGCTGGCATTCATCCGGCGAGACGCCGATGCCAAACCCACGCAGGATCTCCTTCATTCGCTGGCGCAGGCCCAGATCGGCCACCGTGATCGAGCCGAGCAGCAAATCGGAATGGCCGCCGACATATTTGGTCAGCGCCTCGCAGGCGAAATCAGCGCCGTGCGCCAGCGGTTTGAAGATCAGCGGCGTCGCCCAGGTGTTGTCGCAGCCGACGAGCACGCCCTTCGCCTTGGCGGCCGCGATGATCGCCGGCGCGTCCTGCACCTCCATGGTGCCGGAGCCCGGCGACTCGATCCAGACCAGCCTCGTCGCGGCGTCGATCAGCCCGGCGATGCCGGCTCCGATCAGCGGGTCGTAGACGCCATGGACGATGCCGCGCGGCGCCAGGTAGTCCTCGCAGAAACTCCTGACCGGTGGATAGACATGGTCCGGGATCAGCACCTTGTCGCCCGGCATCAGCACGGACAGCATCACGATCGTGACCGCCGCCTGCCCCGAGGGCACGAGCACGGTGCGCGCGCCGCCATGCAGCGCCGTCAACTGCGCCTCCAGCGTGCGCGTCGTCGGCGTGCCGTGCAGGCCATAGGTATAGCCGTCGAAGCCACGATGTTTCCGGGCCGAGAAGCTCGCCGCATCCTTGTAGACGATGGTCGAGGCCCGATGCGTCGGCACCGCGAGGGAGGCATAGCCCTCCTCGGAGACAGCGGGGTGATGAACGCAGCGGGTGGAATCGTGCATGGCGGCCTCGTGAAGCTCTCACCACGATAGACCAGCGCGCGTCGCTGACGATAATCTTCAGGCTATGGGTCGATGCATGCTTGTTATGATCCGTGCTCAGCGCGACGCCATCAGGCAGTCGATGAAATCGCGCACCAACTGCGACTTCGGTCGGTCCAGCGGCAGAATCAGCAGGCTCTTGCTGTGGACCGCCGGAGAAAAGGGCCGCAGCACCAGCCTGGTCGGGTCGGCCCCCGCGACCGCATAGGGGCTGACCAGCCCGACGCCGACCCCTTCCGCCACCAGGGCGCAGACGGTCGCTGCATAGATCGTCTCGACGACGATGCGAGGCCGCACGCCGGCCTCGGCGAAGATCAGATCGAGCCGCTGGCGGGCGCGATCCTCCGGCACATAGGCCACGAAGGCCTCGCCATCGAGATCGCGCGGGCCGATCGTCTCGCGCTCGCACAGACGGTGCCCGAGCGGCATGGCGCAGAGCACGCGCGGCTGGACGAAGGGCTGATGCAGCACGCCGGTGACGTCGATCTCGTCGGCCGCGAGCCCGATGTCGAAGGTGCCCGCGGCGACGCCGTCGCGCACGTCGCGCGAGGGCAGCACCATCAGCGTCACGCCGATCTCGGGCTTGAGCTCGCGGAAGCGCCTGATCGCGCGCGGAACCAGCGAGGACCCGAGCGCCGAGAGCGAGCCGATCCGCAACTGCCCCGCGCCCTGGTCCCGGATGCGCGCCGCCATCGCCCGCAGCGTGTCCATGCCGCGAAACGAGGCCTCGATCTCGCGGAAGAACAATCGGCCTTCCGGCGTCGGCACGATGCGGTTGCGGATGCGGTCGAACAGCGCGAAACCGACCGCCCGCTCCAGCTCGGCAATGGTCCGGCTGACGCCGGGCTGCGCGACCCCAAGCAGCTCCGCCGCGCGCGAAATCGTCCCGGCCTTCATCACCGCCGCGAAAACCTCGATCTGGCGATTGTTCACGGCAAGCGCGTCCCCGGCTGTGCCGGAGCTTTAGCGCATTCGGGGCGGCTCCGCAGCCACCAGGCGGCTACATGCCGCCCGTCCGGCGGTCGTAGGGAATATAGTCGGTGGCGGGGGTGACAGGCTGATCCTGCGCACGCGCTTTGGCCGGGCCGGGCTTCGGTTCCGCCGGGCGCGATTGCGCCGTCGTGTCGCGCGTCCCTGCACGCCGCGCCCGGTCCGGCGCGGCATCCTGAGCCGCCGCCTGTCCCGCCAGCAGCACCGCCAATCCAGAGAGAACCCACCGCATCGCCAGCTCCCGTCGCGTCCAGACGGCCGCATCGGGCGCGAGAATGCGATCACATGCCAGTCACAAGCACGGGCGTATCGCAGGCGTCGGCTGTAGGACCGGGCGAGGCCGCGCCGTGCCGCGATCAGGCCGCTTTCACTTCGCTGAAAAAGGTCGCCATCGCGCCGCGCAGCGCATGGGCCTCGCGGGCGAGGCCTTCGGCGGTCGCCAGAACCTGGCTCGCTGAACTCATCGTGGCCTCGGAGGCCGCCGTGACGTCCTCCATCTGACGCGCGACGCTTGCCGTGCCAGATGCGGTCGCCTGGGCGTTGCGCGCGATTTCCGAGGTCGCCATCATCTGCTGCGCGGTCGCGCCCGCGATCGCGACCGTGTGCTGCGCAACCTCGTTCATCACGGCGGCGATCTGTGCCATCGCGCCGACCGCGCCGTTGGCTTCGCGGTCGAAGGCGGCGATCTGGCCGGCGATGTCGTTGGTCGCCTGCGCGGTGCGGCTCGCCAACAGCTTGACCTCACCGGCCACCACCGAGAAACCGCGCCCGGTCTCGCCGGCGCGCGCCGCCTCGATCGTCGCGTTGAGCGCGAGCAGGTTGGTCTGCGCCGCGATGTCGCGGATCAGATCGACGATCTTGCCGATGTTCCCGGCGGCCTCGGCGAGATTGGCGACATTGACGCTTGCGCCGGTCGCCTCGCGCGCCGCCGCGCTGACGACCACATTGGCCTTGCCGACGCGGTCGGCGATCTCGGCGATCGATTCCGACAATTCCTCCGAGGCTGCGGCAACGGCGGTGACATTGCCGGACGCCTCGAGCGAGGCGCCGCGCGCCTGCCCGGCCCGGCTGCTCGCGGCGCCGGCCATCCGGTCGAGGTTGCGCGCGGTCTCTTCCATGGCGCCGGCGCTGGAGCGCACGGTTTCGAGCACCGATTCGATTCTCGCGTCGAAATCGACGATCAGCCGTTCGAGCCGGGCCTGCCGTCGCATCGTCGCGCCTTCGCTCGCGCGCGCCTCCTGCTCCAGCGCCTCGCGCGCCCGGGCGTTGTCGCGAAACACGACAACCGCGCGCGCCATGTCGCCGATCTCGTCTGACCGTCCGGCCGACGGCACCTCGTCCACCGGCCTGCTGGCGGCGAGCGCGAGCATCGAGCCCGAGAGCTGGCGCAGCGGCGTGACCACGCGGCGGTTCACCATCAGGATCGCCAGCGCCAGGCCAAGCATCAGCGCCAGCAGACCGCCCGCGACCTGCAGGCGCATGCTGCGATGCTGGAGCACGTCGAGCCCCGCATCGATCGTCGCGCTGTCGCGCGCATTGACTTCGGCGACGCGTTTGAGCGCTGCGTTGAGGGCCTGCCGGTTGGCGCGGTTGTCCTCGTTGTTGCCGAATGCGTCGGCCGAGGCTGGGCCCTCCCGGCGCGCCCGGCCGACAAGTTCGGTGCGGAAGCGCAGAAACGCCTCGACCTGCAGCGTCACGTCATGGAAGGCTTGCGCTCCTCCCGGAGCGGCCACGTGGCGCCATTCGGCGAGCAGGCGCTCGATCTCGGCGAGATTCGCTATCAGCGGAACGGCGAAGCGCTCGGCATCCCCACTGTCGCGGCTCATATAGATGCCGCGCGATTCCATCACGGCGGCGTTGACGGTGCCGTTGATCCGCTCCGCCACCAGCGCCCGGCGCGAGGCCGCCTGCATGTCGTCGGTCATTGCGGCATAGCGGCCCAGCGTGCGCGCGCCGAACCCGAGCGCCAGCGCCGCCGAGAATGCCAGAAGCAGGAAAGCGACGAGGATCTGGGTCGAGATTCTGCGCAGGACGGCCATCTGCCCGGGAACTTTCGCCAGCATCCTTGCGCGCCCGGCCGGGCGCGGTCTTCGTTCCATTGTGACCGGGAAGGGTTAAGCTGCGGTAATCATGATGCGATCGTCAGCCGGACACGGAAGGTGAGCACGGCGCAGATGATTCGTTTTTGCCGGTATCCGCCGATCCGAAGGCGCGATAGGGAGAGCCATGCACACGCTCAAGGTCATCGGCGCGGGCTTTGCTCTTCTGGGGCTTCTGCTCGTCCTGTCGCCCCGTCTCGTCGCAGCGGGCTCGCGGCCGATCGGCTTCGCCACGAAGCTGTTCATCCCGATCTGGTTCTGCGCCGCGCTGGTCAATCTCTGGGTCGGCATCAACCGCGCCGGCTATGGCGCCACGCAGGAATGGCCGATCTTTCTTTTGGTGTTCGGCGTGCCGGCCGCCGCCGCGCTGCTGCTGCGCTGGTCGTTCGGGAGACGAAACGCGTGAGCCTCGCCAGCGTCCGCGCCTTTCTCGCCGAACACGCACCCGACATCGCCATCATCGAGACCGATGTCAGCAGCGCGACCGTGGCTCAGGCTGCGGCCGCCCATGACGTCGAGCCCGCCCAGATCGCCAAGACCCTGTCGCTGCGCGTCGGCGAGCGCGTCGTGCTGGTGGTGACGCGCGGCGATGCCCGCCTCGACAACCGCAAGGTCAAGGCGGCGCTCGGCGGCAAGCCGCGCATGCTCGATGCAGCGGAAGTCGAGGCGGTCACCGGCCATCCCGTCGGCGGCGTCTGCCCGTTCGGGCTGAGCAGCCCGCTCCCGGTCTATTGCGACGTCTCGCTTCGGGCCTTCGCGGAGGTTGTGCCCGCCGCGGGCTCGACGACGAGCGCGCTCCGCATCAGCCCCGAGCGGATGGCGCTGCTGACCGGTGCGGAATGGGCCGATCTCTGCCAGGATCCGAGTTGAGGCGGCCGGCGTCAGGCCGAGACGCGGTCGATCAGCGCCATCGCGGCGGCCGGATTGCGAATCTTGTCGCCGCTGATGACATAGAGAAACACCTCGCGCGGCGTCTTTGTCGGCGCCTCTGTCGTCACCAGCTCCAGCCCCCCGGCGTCGATCCCGGCAGCCCAGTCGCGGGCGCGCTGCGCCCACATGTCGAGCGCTGAGTCCGAGTAGCCGTTGGGTTCGGCCTCCTTCGTGCCCATGATCCGGGCATAGATGAAGGGCGCGGTCACGTCGGCGATCTGCGTATAGGGGGAATCGGCCGAGACGATCGCGGCGACGCCATAAGCCCGCAGCAGCGCGATGAAATCCGGCGACCGGAAGCTGTCATGCCGAACCTCGACGGCATGGCGCAGCGCGACGCCGTCGACAGTCTTCGGCAGCAGCTTGAGGAACGCCTCGAAATCCACCGGATCGAACTGCTTCGTGGCCATGAACTGCCAGTTGATCGGCCCGAGCTTCTCCTTCAGCTCGGTCACGCCGGTGGCGAAGAATTTCTCGATCGAGGGTCCGGCCTCGGCGAGCACGCGACGATTTGTGATGTAGCGCGAGCCCTTCAGCGCGAAAACGAACCCATCGGGCGTCTCGGCCCGCCAGCGCGCGAAACTCTCGGGCTTCTGCGAACCGTAATAGGTGCCGTTGATCTCGATCGACGTCAGCTTGCTCGCGGCATATTCGAGCTCACGCTTCTGCGACAGACCGTCGGGATAAAAGGTCCCGCGCCAGGGCTCGAACACCCAGCCGCCGATGCCGATATGGATTGCGCCGCGCATATCCGTCCTCGCTGCGATCTTGCTTCGCGCGACAATGCCAGCACGCGCGATGAGCGGCCACCCGCTTCCTGTGAGAAGGGACGGTGGCCGGGACAGACCGTGTCAGCAGCGGCCCCGCCGGTTTATCGGAAGGACCGGACAACGAAAAACCCCGCCTCTGACGAGACGGGGTTTTCCACGTTTGGTTGCGGGGGCAGGATTTGAACCTACGACCTTCAGGTTATGAGCCTGACGAGCTACCGGGCTGCTCCACCCCGCGTCAAAACGGCAACGCGGCGTCGATGCGTGAGCACCAACGCCGCGCGCTGAAGTCATGTGATGAGGGATATTCTTGACAGGCCCGGCAACGACCTACTCTCCCGGGTCTTGAGACACAGTACCATCAGCGCTGAGAAGTTTAACGGCCGAGTTCGGGATGGGATCGGGTTCTGGCTTCTCGCTCAAGCCACCGGGCCGGCAAAGAATATGGCAAGCAAAATTGGTCTTTGTCCAGGGCTCATCCGTGCGGCTGAGCCTCTGTGTTCGCATTTGGAGTGTTGCGGACATTGATCATGAGAACGATCAAGCCGATCGAGCAATTAGTACCGGTAAGCTGAGCACATTACTGCACTTACACACCCGGCCTATCAACGTGGTCGTCTTCCACGGCTCTCAAGGGATATCTCGTTTTGAGGTGGGTTTCCCGCTTAGATGCATTCAGCGGTTATCCCGACCGTACATAGCTACCCTGCACTGCGGCTGGCGCCACAACAGGTCCACCAGAGGTACGTCCACCCCGGTCCTCTCGTACTAAGGGCAGATCCTCTCAAATATCCTACACCCACGGCAGATAGGGACCGAACTGTCTCACGACGTTCTGAACCCAGCTCACGTACCACTTTAATCGGCGAACAGCCGAACCCTTGGGACCTTCTCCAGCCCCAGGATGTGATG